>NZ_JBFTZR010000002.1:0-1081726 GCF_056406695.1 Priestia sp. P1_B12_1
GCTCAGCTGGTTAGAGCGCACGCCTGATAAGCGTGAGGTCGGTGGTTCGAGTCCACTTAGGCCCACCATATTCCACAGTAGCTCAGTGGTAGAGCTATCGGCTGTTAACCGATCGGTCGTAGGTTCGAGTCCTACCTGTGGAGCCATACTGGCCCGTTGGTCAAGCGGTTAAGACACCGCCCTTTCACGGCGGTAACACGGGTTCGAATCCCGTACGGGTCATCTTAAAAGCAGTTTGCATATGCAAACTGCTTTTTTTGTTTGTAAACAGAGTTTATTCTTTTGTCTAAACTCTATTTTTCGTTTTTCTATGATTTCCTCGTCTCAAATTACATTTCTTATAGCACATCTATAAACGCTTGTTCTAAATTTCGAAAAAAAACCTACAATAGTAATAGCGGCATACTGTTTGTACAAAAGGAGGGGAATGCGTGAAAAAAATTGTTTGGTGGTCCATCGGAGTTTTTCTTGTGTATGGAGCGTGTATTTGGGTGTATTTATTCTATATAAGCGATACCTCTATTCCACAATCATTAAAAGGCACCAGCGTAGACCCGGCTACGTTTATGAATGGACGAGAACTTATGTTAACCGAAAAATATTCAAAAATTAGAGATGCGCTCTTTTTTATCCGAATTCCATATGAGTGGCTAGGGTTTATTTTAATTTTAGTGTTAGGCGTGTCTAAGAAAGTTAATAAGTGGTCTAAAGATGTCAGTCGTTTCAGTCTTCTCCAAACTGCTATTTATGTATTTTGGTTATCCGTTCTGCTGCTGATTTATTCTTTTCCTATGGACTGGATTAGCTATAAGCTTTCAAAGGCTTATCATATTACGACGCAACCTTTCCAAGGATGGATGAAAGATCTTTTTACAGATTTTTGGGTGAACTATGCCACCATGTTTTTAGTGATTGCTGTGTTATATGCATTCATTCGTAAGTTTTCAAAAAGATGGTGGCTGTATGCGTGGCTAGTATCTATTCCATTTACACTATTTTTGACGTTTATTCAACCAGTGGTTATCGATCCGTTATATAACGATTTTTATCCATTAAAGAATAAAGAGCTGGAGACGAAAATTTTACATTTAGCAGACGAAGCTCATATACCTGCTAAGCATGTATATGAAGTAAACATGTCTGAAAAAACGAACTCCCTTAATGCATATGTGACGGGAATAGGTTCTAATTCAAGAATTGTGTTATGGGATACTACTCTTAATAAATTAACGGAACGTGAAATTTTGTTTATCATGGCGCATGAAATGGGTCATTATGTAAAGAAACATATTTATGTAGGGATTGCTTCAGCATTAGTTTTATCGATCGTAGGCCTATGGCTAACGAAACATTTAGCCGGCTTTGTGATTAAGAGATGGGGGAAAGCATTAAAAATTACTTCTCTTAGTGATTTAAATTCTTTACCGCTTATTCTACTTATTTTTTCTATTCTTACATTTGCTGTGAGTCCGTTAACAAATATGCAGTCGCGTCATCATGAACTTCAATCTGACACGTACGCTATGAACCTAACAGGAGATAAGCAAGCTGCTATTAAAACGTTTCAGGACTTAACGAAATCAGGACTATCTCAGGTAAATCCGCCGTATTTAGTGAAGATTTTCCGATATGGTCACCCAACAATACTGGAAAGAATTTCATTTGTTGAGAAGTATGAAAGAAATGAATAAGTGATATAAGAAAAAGTAAAGGATATATGAAGCCTTTTATACGTAGGTATTAATAGAAAAGCCTCCTTGCGAGTAGGAAAAAAATTCTAAAAGGAGGTTTCATTTTCGAAAGTACTGTTATATAATAACGTATGTAAAATAAAAACTGTTTTATAACAATAGGGAGGAATAGTTATTTGTGATTGAAAAGGTAGCAGTCTAAATTTTCAGCGTATATTCACCTCAGCTAAGTCTTACTACATGTCCTTCAACTACTTACTTATTTCATCTACGTTCTTGCTAATATTATGGCAAACTGCTAATTTACTTCATCATGAAACAGACATATTCTAACTGCTGCGTTTTATATTTTTATGAATATAGAATTTTAAATTCATTAGGGGGTATAAAGAATGAAAGACATTCGTGTAAAAAACCTTGAAGAGAACTGGAAAAGCGATGAGCGTTGGAAAGGAATTGAACGTCCATATTCTGCAGAAAAAGTCATTGGGCTAAGAGGGTCCATTGATATTGAACACACGCTTGCTAGAAGAGGAGCCGAAAAGTTCTGGAACTTATTAAAAACAGAGCCATACGTTCATGCATTAGGAGCTTTAACAGGGAATCAAGCAGTACAACAGGTAAAAGCAGGATTAAAAGCAATTTACTTAAGCGGATGGCAAGTAGCTGCAGATGCAAATCTTTCAGGAAACATGTATCCTGATCAAAGTTTATACCCGGCAAACAGCGTGCCGCATGTTGTTAAACGAATCAATCAAGCGCTCCAGCGTGCCGATCAAATTCAGCATTTAGAAGGAGAAGGGGATATCGATTACTTTGCTCCAATTGTAGCAGATGCAGAAGCAGGGTTTGGAGGACAGTTAAATGTATTTGAACTCATGAAAGGAATGATTGAGTCGGGAGCATCTGCCGTACACTTTGAAGATCAATTATCCTCTGAGAAAAAGTGTGGTCATCTCGGCGGCAAGGTATTGCTTCCAACTCAAACCGCTGTGAAAAATTTGATTGCTGCTCGTTTAGCTGCTGATGTAATGGGTGTTCCAACACTTGTGATTGCTCGTACCGATGCTGATGCCGCTGATTTAATTACAAGTGATGTTGATCCTGTAGATCGCCAGTTTATTACAGGTGAACGCACCGCTGAAGGTTTTTATCGTACGAGAGCGGGAATCGATCAAGCTATTGCTCGTGGCTTAGCATATGCTCCGTATGCTGATTTAGTATGGTGTGAGACGTCTGAACCAAACTTGGAACAAGCACAAAAATTTGCAGATGCTATTCATGAAAAATTCCCAGGTAAAATGCTTGCTTATAACTGTTCACCATCTTTCAACTGGAAGAAAAAATTAGATAAGAAAACGATTGAAAAATTCCAAAGAGAAATCGCAAAAATGGGCTACAAGTTCCAATTCGTTACGCTTGCTGGCTTCCACGCTTTAAACCACAGCATGTTTGAGCTGGCACGAGGATATAAAACAAGAGGAATGGCAGCTTATTCAGAGTTACAAGAAAGAGAGTTTGCTAGTGAAGTAAATGGATATACAGCTACAAGACATCAGCGTGAAGTAGGAACGGGCTATTTTGATGAAGTGGCACAAGTAGTTTCTGGTGGGACTTCTTCTACAACAGCTTTAAAAGGTTCCACAGAAGAAGAGCAGTTTCAGACGCATAAATAACAAAAAAATCTATGAGTGGAACGGTCGGTTACTTCCACTCATAGGAAAAACCCTAACAAAAAAGATTCTTACAGATGTAAGAATCTTTTTTTATGTAATAAACACGATTTAACAGACAGCTGTTCTTCCTGAGAAGAAAGGATCTGCCTGTTAAACGTACATATAAATCATTAACATGAATTAAGTTATTAAAATATTAAGTAGATGTTTGAAGCAGGGATTGGTACTGTGCTGATAACTCATAAAAAGCAATTTCATCACGTTGATCTAATGCCGTGTTAATGTTTGTTTCTAACAGTTCTTTTTGACGCTTAAAAAGCGATTCATCAATTACCATTTCGATATAAACATCCAACATACTCACAGTATCAATTACTTTTTTCTTGCGAGCGAGGGACTTCATCATTTCCGTGTACGATTTTTCATTGTTCATACCTCATCACCTCTGCACCCTTTTTATTATTATATAGATTAAAAGAAGAAAAAACAACTAATTTTCTAAATTTTTAGATTTTTATTTTTAGAAATGATAAAGTAAGAGGGAAACGCTATTTTCGTTTTTATCGATTGACTATTTGATTTAAAAATGAATCCTTGGGGGCGAAGAAATTGAATGATTTAAAAAAGCGTACGGTAATGATAGAGGATTTGTATGAATTGAAGTCTGTTTATAATCCTCAGATTTCTCCAGATGGAAAAAGTGTAGTTTATACGGTTCGAAAAACGAAGAAAATAGAAAATGCGTATGAAACGCAGCTGTTTATGTTAGATCTTGAAACGAAAGAAACTAAGCAATTAACGTACTACAAAGGAAATAATCATTCTCCCGCCTGGTCCCCGGACGGCAAGTGGATTGCTTTTTTATCCGATCGCAGTCAAGCCGTTCAGCTCTACCTATTAGCAGCGACAGGCGGAGAAGCAGAAGCACTCACAGATCTTGAAAAAGGCGTTAGTAATCCGGTATGGTCTCCTTATAGTGATGAAATTATGTTTTCCACAAAAGTAGAAGAAAAAGCTGTAAGAGTTGAACAAAATCATGAACATCCCCAGCCGTATGAAGTGGAACGTTTACTGTACAAATCCGATGTTAGCGGTTATTTAAAAGGTGAATATACTCAAGTTGCTCTCGTTAAACTTAAAAATAAAGAAGTGACGTTTGTAACGGATGGACCTTATCATCACTCTGTAGGGTGCTGGGCCCCTGATGCAAGCTCAATTGTATTTTGCAGCAGCCGAGGAGAGAATCCGGATTTATCGCTAACGATGGATGTGTTTATTTTGCATCGTGATACTAAAAAATTAACATCTATTACAGCGGAAACAGGATATTTTCATCAAGTTTCGTGGTCACCGGATGGGTCATACATAGCATACATTGGAAATGAACGTACATACGGATCGGCTTCAATGAATGACATATATATTTATCAGATCTCTAACCAAAAAACAGTTTGTATCACTGCTGGTATAGACTTAGAAATAGGAGATATGGTAGCAGGAGATTTTCACTTTGGTAGAACCGCAGCGGGAATTATGTGGGGCAGTAATGAAGAATTTTATTTTGTCGTAAGTGAAAAGGGTTCTGTAGGCATATATAAAGGAACTGTGAATGGAAAGCTAGACTCTGTACTTATGGATAATGCTCACGTATATGAGGTATCTGTTCTTCCCAATTGTGAGGAAGCTATCGTGGCAATCAGTACATTTACACATCCCGGAGATCTTTATTCTCTAAATTTAAAAACAGAGGAATTAGTGAAGCTGACAAACGTTAATGACTCATTTTTAAAGCATGTGCAGCTCACACAAGCAGAATCTTTTTATGCCACTTCTACGGACGGTATAGATATCCACAGTTGGGTAGTAAAAGCTGCTGCTACTAATGATGTATCTCCAACCATTTTAGAAATCCATGGAGGTCCGCATCTTATGTATGGCCATACATTTATGCTTGAATTCCAAGTACTTGCATCAAAAGGATTCAATATCCTCTTTTCTAATCCAAGAGGCGGCAGAGGATATGGTCAAGCATTTACAGATGCGGTTCGAGGGGATTACGGAGGCATTGATTATACGGATTTGATGGCAGTGACCGACGAAGCAGTTAAGCGCTACTCTTATATTAATGAAGATAAGCTTGGCGTAACAGGAGGAAGCTACGGAGGGTTTATGACAAACTGGATTGTAGGAAGTACAAATCGGTTTAAAGCAGCGGTGACGCAACGGTCTATTTCAAATTGGACAAGTTTTTACGGCGTTAGTGATATTGGCTATTATTTTACCGAATGGGAATTAAAAGCTGATATTTATGAAAATCCGGAAAAACTTTGGAACCACTCGCCGCTTCGTTTAGCGGAGAATGTTAAAACACCGCTGTTAATCTTGCATAGCGAACAGGATTACAGATGTCCAATTGAACAAGCTGAACAGCTTTATGTGGCCCTGAAAAGAAAAGATAAAGAAGTAGAATTTATTCGTTTTCCTCAGTCTAATCATGAACTTTCTAGAAGCGGTAAGCCTAATTTACGAACGGCGAGACTAAAATATTTAACAAGCTGGTTTAAACGGTATTTAAAACAGTCTCAGTAAAAAGTGCATGGCTGTTCAACCAAATATGTGTGTGTAAATAAAGGCTGTATGGCAAGCGTAAAAGGGCAGGAAAGGTAAAACGCTGTAAAACTTTTGTTTGGTAAAGGAAAGTAGTACAATAAGTGAAAAGTAGCACAGTTGTTTAAATAAGGAGAACATTCGATGGATTTTGAAACATTAAAGCATTATTTGACGTTAGACGGCGTCCTCGAGTTATTAAAACAATATCAATCATTTGGAATCATTCCAGGGCTGCTGTTGCCTATTTTAGAAGCGTTTATCCCTATCTTGCCGCTTTTTGCGTTTGTAATGGCCAATGCTGCTGCTTTTGGCTTATGGTTAGGTTTTTTAATTTCATGGGTTGGCAGCTGCGTTGGATCACTGCTTGTCTTTTTGATTTTTAGAAAATATGGACAGGCGAGGTTTTTACATTTCATCAGCCGGCATGCGCAAATTCGAAAGATTATGATTTGGGTAGAAAGACACGGGTTCGGACCGCTGTTTATTATGCTTTGTTTCCCTTTTACCCCGTCTTCGGCAATTAATGTAGTAGCAGGGCTATCACGTGTTAGTATGGCTCAGTTTATGCTGGCTGTATTAGCCGGTAAAATGGTGATGATATTTATGATGAGCTTTATTGGGGCCGATTTTGTTTCATTTGTGAAACAGCCTCTGAAAGCAGTACTTGTTTTAGTCATCATTTTTGTTCTATGGCTTGTTGGAAAACAAATTGAACGAAGGTTAAATGAAAAATCTAAAGTGAAACAGTATGACAAATAGTTTGTTTATATATAACAAATAGTGATGAAAGACTGCTTTTTAATAGGCAGTCTTTTGTTATACATACAGCCAAAAGGGGTATTGTAAACTATAGAAAAGCCTTTTCTTATAAGGATACAACAGCATTTTTGAAAGGACCTTAAAATTTTTCTTAAAGAAGTTATTTGTCTGTTTATTCGGTTGGCAGAACAATGCATATACAGAGTATCTGTCCAGCAATGAACAAGTTTTTTGTTTATCAATTATGAAAAATATGCTAAAATAAAAGAAAAAACTGGGAATAAATTAGACGTCTATTCCTAGTTGCACCTAAGTAATGAACCCTTTGTTTTCTAGAGATATACATGTTTTTTCTCAACATGTATTATCACCTCATGTATTTCAAAACGTTTTCTTAAAAATTATATGAATGATTTTTGAGCTTGACTACTAAGATGTAAGTAGAGGGATCATTACTAGAAAAGCACCGAATGATCATTAAGACGTGCTTGGCGTCGTTTTGAGGAGGGGAATGCGCTATTAAGATTCAAGCGACTTGCTGATTAATCGTTGTTAGTAAGCGTCTTATAGCGCGGGTGACATGAGATTAAAAGATAAAGTGGCAATTATTACGGGTGCAGCAAATGGATTAGGATTCGAAGCTTCTCGAATATTCGCACAAGAGGGTGCAAAGGTCGCTATGGTTGACTACGATGCAAAAACGGGAGAAGAACGAGCAGCTCAGCTAAAAGAAGAAGGCGGAGATGTAGCATTTTTTCAAGTGAACGTAGCGGATCGAGACAGTGTAGATGCAATGGTAGAAGAAGTAGTGAAACGCTACTCTAAAATAGATATTTTAATTAACAATGCAGGTATCACCAGAGATGGAATGCTAACCAAATTATCAGTTGAAAATTTTCAAGCAGTAATCAACGTAAACCTTACAGGCGTTTTTCACTGTACACAAGCAGTGGTACCGCATATGATTGCTCAAGGTAAAGGGAAAATTATTAGCACATCTTCGGTATCTGGCGTATATGGAAATGTTGGTCAAACAAACTATGCGGCGACAAAGGCAGGCGTAGTAGGAATGACAAAAACATGGGCTAAAGAGCTGGGACGAAAAGGAATTAATGTAAACGCTGTAGCTCCCGGGTTTATTGAGACGGATATGGTGAAGGCGATGCCAGACAAAATCATTGATCAAATGAAATCCACGATTCCTTTACAAAGATTAGGTCAGCCTTCTGACATTGGTTATGCTTATCTGTATTTAGCATCTGATGAGTCCAACTATATTAACGGTACAACACTTCATGTAGATGGTGGAATCATGATGTAAAAGTAGAAAATAATTCGCTTTTCTAAAACTTTTCAATGGTCTTTTGACTACTGAAAAGTTTTTTTGTTGCATCCAGCATTTCACATATCGGCAAAGTGGAATTTTGTCTGCAAGTTCAGTAAAATAATAAGGAGAGAGATAGAGAGATTTAGATGATTATCACTATAAAATTTTGACGACTGCGTCACGTGTTTACGTGGCGTTTATCCATTTTGTACTTAAACAAATGAAAACATAGAGAAAAAAATCAAGGGGTGAAAACGTGGGGCTACAGTTTTTATTAGGACGTTCAGGAAGCGGGAAAACGGAATATCTTTTAAATAGCATGCGCCAAGAGCTGTTAAATGCACCGCTTGGGCATCCACTTATTTATATTGTACCTGAACAGATGACATTTCAGTCGGAGTATGCGCTTGTTCAAACACCTGGGTTAGAAGGCATGATGCGTGCTCAAGTTTATAGTTTTACACGTCTTGCATGGCGTATCCTGCAAGAAGTTGGAGGTATCAGCCGCTATCATGTGGATCAAACAGGTATTCATATGATGCTTAAAAAAATTATCGAACATCAAAAAGAAGAGCTTCGACTGTTTGCGAATTCTTCAGAACAAGCAGGGTTTATTGAAGAACTGGAAAAAATGGTTAAAGAATTTAAACAGTACACAGTAGATGCCCCGTCTCTCGAAGAGATGAAGAAAAAGCTTCAAGCAGAAGATGAGAAAGTCCTTGCTGATAAATTACATGATTTACATCTCATTTACGGAGAATTAGAAAAACAGCTGATGACGAAATATGTAGATGGAGAAGACTATTTGAAGCTGCTGGGTGAAAAAGTAGCGTGTTCTGGCTATCTTGCTCAAGCAACGATTTATGTAGATGGATTTCATCACTATACTCCTCAAGAATTAACCGTATTAGTAGAGCTGATGAAAGTTTGTAGAGAAGTAAAAATAGCGGTGACTTCTGATTATTCATATCAAGATTTTATTCCAAATGACTTGCACTTGTTTCGATTAACGAGCGAAACGTACCAAGAAATAATGGGCCTGGCGGCTGAAAACGGTATAGAGATTCAAGAGCCAATCGTATTTAACGAACAAAAAAGGCATCAAAACAGTCCAGAGCTTGCCTATTTAGAACGATATTATGATGAACGGCCAACGCCGGAATTTCAGTCAGAGCCCGAGCACATTCAGCTGCTGCCGGCTGTTAGCCGAAGAGCAGAAGTTGAAGGGATTGCAAGAGAAGTGCTTTCACTTGTGCGCGATCGCGGCTATCGCTACCGTGATATTGCCTTGATTGTTAGAAATGCAGAAGACTACCATGACTTGCTTCAAACCATTTTTCAAGATTATGAAATTCCGTACTTTATTGACCAAAAGCGAGCGATGTTTCACCATCCACTCGTTGAATTTGTTCGCTCAGTCTTAGAGGTGGTAAGCGGGTCATGGCGGTATGAAACCATCTTTCGAGCAGTGAAAACAGATCTTTTATTTCCTTTGTCATCTGATGTGCACCAGCTTCGCGAAGAGATGGATGAATTAGAAAATTATGTACTTGCTTACGGTATTCAAGGATCTAAGTGGACGAGCAAGGAACCATTTACCTACAGAAAATATCGTTCACTTGAAGACATGAACCTTGGGAAAACGGACGAAGAGCTTGCTTTTGAGCAAAAAATAAATGAATTAAAAAATATGATTGTTCCTCCTATTTATTCGCTTCAGCAAAAATTAAAACAAGGGAAAATAGGAAAAGAAAAAGCAGAAGCGCTCTATCGTTTTTTAACGAATTTAGATATTCCACAAAAGATAGAAGCGCTGCGCAATCGATGTGAAGAAGAAGGAAAGCTTCAAGAAGCAAGAGAGCACGAGCAGGTATGGAAAGCAATTCTTCACTTATTTGATCAGTTTGTTGAAATGATGGGAGAAGAGAAAGTATCGATTTCTTTGTTTGCAGATCTATTTGAGACAGGGCTTGACAGCATGCAGTTTGCACTTGTTCCGCCTGCACTGGATCAAGTGGTTGTGGCAAGTTTTGAGCGTTCGCGTTTATCTGATATCAAAGCAAGCTTTGTGTTAGGTGTAAATGACGGTGTGATTCCAGCTAAACCAAAAAGCGATGGCCTGTTATCTGAGAAGGAGAGAGAGCAGCTGCTTGAATCAGGTTTATTACTTGCGCCAACCGGAAGACAAAAGCTGTTTGACGAACAATTTCTCATTTATTTAGCACTTTCCAGCTCTTCGGAAAAACTTTATGTTTCGTATCCTCTTGCCAATGAGGAAGGGAAGACCCTGCTGCCTTCACTCGTTATTAATCGAGTAAAAGAGCTATTTCCGCTCCTGCAGGAGAAGCTGTTAATGACGGAACCTACAGATTTAGAAGAAGAAAAGCAGGTTGAATATATCACAAATCCTTTAACGAGCATCGCGCATTTAGCCAGCCAGCTGCAAGGATGGAAACGCCATTATCCGATGAGTTCCGCTTGGTGGGATGTGTATAATTTTTATGTAGAAAATCTAGATTGGAACTCATACAGTGGGAAAGTACTAAGCAGCTTATTTTATCAAAATGAAGCAAAACGGTTAACAAAGAAAACGAGTCAGCGTCTGTATGGAAAGCATATTCAAGCAAGCGTATCGAGAATGGAAAAATTTGAAGCCTGTCCATATGCGCATTTTGCTTCTCACGGGCTCAAGCTTAAAGAACGAAAAGTTTTCAAATTGGCGGCTCCTGACATAGGCGAGTTATTTCACGCGGCGTTGAAAATGATTTCAGACGAACTTCGCGGCGGTCAAAAAGAATGGAAGAACTTAACGAGAAAAGACTGTCAGCAGCTTTCTACGGCTGCAGTGCATGAGCTTGCTCCGCGCTTGCAAAATGAGATTTTATTGAGCTCGAATCGCCACCACTATTTAACACATAAGCTGCAGCAAATTATTGAACGTGCGTCGCTTGTGTTAAGTGAGCACGCTAAGATGAGCGGCTTTGTTCCCGTTGGATTGGAGCTTGGATTTGGACCTAGCGCAGAGCTGCCTTCTATGCAGTTCACACTGCCAAATGGCCATACGATGGAACTCGTTGGCAGAATTGACAGGGTAGATAAAGCGGAAAGCTCAAAAGGACTTTTACTGCGTATTGTCGACTATAAATCAAGCGATAAAGCATTAAACTTAGTGGAAGTGTACTACGGTTTATCTCTTCAAATTTTAGCTTATTTAGACATAGTCGTGACGTATGCTGAACAGCTTCTTCATGATAATAGAGGAGCATTGCCTGCTGGCGTTCTTTATTTCCACGTTCATAATCCGATGATCAACAGTACTAAAGCATTACAGCCTGATCAAATTGAAGCTGAAATCTTCAAGAAGTTTAAAATGAAAGGACTGCTTGTAGGAGACGAGGAAGCAGTAAGGTTAATGGACGAAACGTTAGAATCAGGGCACTCACAGGTTATATCAGCGGGCATTAAAAAGACAGGGGGCTTTTATTCCAATTCTTCGGTTGCGAGCGAAGAAGATTTTACACATCTCCGTCAGTATGTGCGAGGTAAATTTGTGGAGGCAGGTACAGAGATTACAAATGGGAAAATTGATATTTCGCCTTATAAACTAAAAGATAAAACACCATGTGCGTTTTGTGAATACCGCTCAATTTGTCAGTTCGATGAATCAATGGAAAACAACGAATATCGTCAGCTTAGTACAGAGAGTCAAAGTGTTATTTTAGATAAAATTCGAGAGGAGGCCAAACGAGATGAGTGAAGATATACACATAAAACCGGCCGACTCCCAGTGGACGGATGATCAGTGGAAAGCCATTGTTTCATCCGGTCAAGATATATTAGTAGCCGCGGCGGCTGGCTCAGGAAAAACAGCGGTTTTAGTTGAACGTATTATTAAAAAGATTACGATGGGTGATGAGCCAATCGATGTTGATAGATTACTCGTTGCTACGTTCACAAATGCTTCTGCAGCCGAAATGAGAAATCGAATTGGAGAAGCATTGGAAAAAGAGTTAAAAAAGAATCCATCTTCTTTGCACTTACGCAGACAGCTTAATTTATTAAACCGTGCGTCGATTTCTACGCTCCATTCTTTTTGTTTAGAAGTCATTCGAACGTATTATTATTTGATCGATGTAGACCCTGGTTTTCGGATTGCAGATGATACGGAAGCGGATCTTCTGCGTGAAGAAGTATTAGAAGAATTGTTTGAAGAACAGTACAGTATTGAACAGAACGAACGATTCTTTGATTTAATTGATTGTTATACAAGTGACAGAAATGACTTAGATATTCAGCTTATGGTAAGAAAGCTGTATGACTTTGCAAGATCTAACCCTGATCCAAACGGCTGGCTTGAAATGATCGTGAGTCAATATGATGTGACAGAAGACTCTTCTATTGATTCACTTCCGTTTCTATCTTTTCTTTTACAAGAAGTAACAACGCAGCTGATGGGCATTGAGTCGATTTTAAAACAGGGCTTAGAGTTAACAAAGCTGCCAGGAGGGCCTGCTCCTCGCGCCGTTAATGCAGAGGAAGACCTGGCTCAAATTCATCGGCTGATCAGCGCTTCTAAGCATTCTTTTGCTGATTTGCATGAGGAAATGCAGAATTTGAATTTTACTCGTTTAAAGCCATGTAAAGGAGAAGCATACGACTCGCAGCTTTTAGATGATTTCGGAGAGCTTCGCAAAAAAGCTAAAACAAGTCTTGAAAAACTTCATGCTGATTTGTTTTCTAGGCCTTTGCACGGCTACATGGCTGATTTTGAGAAAATGAAGCCCGTTATTGAAACGCTAATCTTTTTAGTTCAGCGCTTCGGTGAACGATATGAACATATGAAAAAAGAGAAAGGGTTAGTGGACTTTTCTGATTTAGAGCATTATTGCCTGCAAATCTTGAGTGTAAAAGAAGATGGAGTGCTTAAGCCTTCGTCCATTGCCCAAAAATATCGCACTCAGTTTGAAGAAGTGCTTGTTGACGAATATCAAGATACAAATATGGTTCAAGAAACACTGATTAAACTAGTGACGAGAGATAGTGAAGAACAAGGGAATTTATTTATGGTTGGAGATGTAAAACAATCCATTTACCGCTTTCGTTTAGCGGAGCCATTTTTGTTTTTAACAAAGTACAAGCGCTTTACGCAAGATGGTCGCCAGTTCGGAAAACGTATCGATTTGAATAAAAACTTCCGCAGTCGTTCCCAAGTGCTTGATGCTACAAACTTTATTTTCAATCAGCTGATGGATGAAGAAGTCGGAGAAATTGCATATGACGATGATGCTTCTTTAAAATTAGGAGCATCGTATCCAAAAGCGGAAGGAATGGACACGGAGCTTCTGCTCATTGCAAAAGAAAATGCAGAAGAAGGAGCGGAAGAAGAATCGGATTCTTCTCTCGTCGCTTTTTCAGAAGCAGAGCTTGAAACGGCTCAGTTAGAGGCAAGAGCAATGGCGCGCAAAATCAAAGAACTCGTTCAAAACCGTTTTCAAATATATGATCGCAAGCTCGATATTATGAGAAACGTGACGTATCGTGACTTTGTTATTTTGCTTCGTTCCATGCCTTGGGCTGCGCAGATTATGGATGAATTTAAGCAAGAAGGCGTGCCGATTTATGCCGATTTATCAACAGGTTATTTTGATGCTACTGAAGTGATGATTATGATGTCTTTATTAAAAGTAGTAGATAACCCGCATCAAGACATTCCGTTAGCTTCTGTTCTTCGCTCACCGGTAGTAGGGCTTTCAGATGAAGAGTTAGCTACACTGAGAGCAGAGCAAAAGAAAGGAACGTATTACGATGCGTTAAAAACGTACTTAGCGGTTTCAGATGATGAAGAACTTCGCGATAAAGTAAAGTATTTCTATGAGCAGTTAAAAGCATGGAGAACACAAGCTAGACAAAGCTCTTTGTCAGAACTGGTATGGCAAATTTACCGCGATACGGGTTTCTTTGAATTTGTTGGCGGACTTCCTGGCGGGAAACAGCGTCAAGCCAATTTACGTGCTCTTTACGATCGCGCTCGCCAGTACGAGGCAACCTCATTTAGAGGTCTGTTTCGATTTTTACGCTTTATTGAACGCATGCAGGACCGAGGGAACGATTTAGGAGCTGCTCGAGCACTGGGAGAACAAGAAGATGTGGTGCGTTTGATGACGATCCACAGCAGTAAAGGTCTTGAGTTTCCTGTTGTTTTTGTAGCTGGTCTTGCTCGTCAGTTTAACTTAATGGACTTGAATAAAGCATATTTACTCGATAAAGAACTAGGTTTTGGATCTAAATATATTGATCCAAAACTGCGTATTACGTACCCTACTCTTCTTCAGCAGACCATGAAGAAAAAAATGAAAAAAGAAAGCATGGCAGAGGAAATGCGGGTATTATACGTAGCTTTGACGCGTGCGAAAGAAAAACTTATTTTAGTTGGAACAGTAAAAGACGCACCAGAAAAGCTCAGACAATGGAGCTCCGTTATGGCACATGAAGATTGGACACTTCCAGCTCACGTGAGAAGAGATGCAAAATGTTATTTAGACTGGATTGGACCTTCTTTAATTCGTCACCAACATGTTAGTCACATGGTTGAAGGAGCGGTCCAGCCGGCCAAGATGATTCATCAGCATGCTTCAAGCTGGAAACTTTCAACGTTATTAGCAGGTGATTTAGCCGAACAGCCTCTTGAAGAGCAGCAGCATCATGAAGAGCTTTTAAACGCTCTTCAAAAGCATGAGCCAGTTTCAGAATCGAGCGATTATAAAGACGAAGTGTATAGACGCTTAAATTGGTCTTATGATTATCGTGTAGCTTCCGTTCATCGTTCGAAGCAATCTGTTTCTGAACTAAAAAGGCAGCAGCAGCTGACGGATGCAGGTGGAAGCGACGATCTCGTTCGGGGATCTAAAGCACCTCTTGAAAATCGTCCGCTGTTTCTTCAAGAGAAATCTCTCACAGGAGCTGAAAGAGGAACAGCTACACATGCCGTTATGCAGCAGCTTCCATTAAATAAAGCTTATACCCTTGAAATGGTTCAAGACTTTATTCAATCAATGGTTACCAAAGAATTATTGACGCAAGAACAAGCGGATGCTGTTGATGCAAATGATGTAGCAGACTTTTTAGACAGTGACATTGCACAAGGTATTCGAACGGCTCGCACGGTTTATAGAGAGATGCCTTTTAGTTTAGGTGTCTCCGCTAAAGAAATCTATGATCATTGGGAGCAGGAAGACGAAACAATTTTAGTGCAAGGTATTATTGATTGTTTGTATGAAACGGAAGAAGGTCTCGTTTTACTTGATTTTAAAACCGATAACATTTCGGATCGTTTTCAAGGGGATTTTGAACGAGCAAAACCATTTCTAATTGACAGATACCGCATTCAGTTAGAGCTTTACGCAAAGGCCATTGAACGGATTGTAAAACAACCTGTGCAGCATCGCTATCTGTACTTTTTAGATGGTGGACATGCTGTTGAAATATAAAAAAAGAAGAAGGCGATAGTCTTCTTCTTTTTCACCAATAAGGAGAGAGTAACATGCGTTTATTACATACAGCGGATTGGCATTTGGGCCGAACGTTAGAAGGTCGAAGCCGTCTAGCTGAGCAAGCACAGTTTTTAGATGAACTGGCAGACATTGTGGAAGAAGAAAAGATAGATGCTATTCTCATGGCGGGAGATGCCTTTGATACGGTTAACCCTCCAGCAGCGGCAGAGCAGCTTTTTTACGAAAGTATGTCTAGGTTGAGCAACAATGGAAAACGTCCGATTATTGTTATTGCAGGTAATCATGACAACCCAGATCGGCTGTCGGCGGCTTCTCCATTAGCTGTTCATCAAAATATTACGCTTCTTGGCTTGCCTACTACCGATGTAGAAAGCATTCACATTCCTACATCAGATGAAGTGTTAAAGGTTGCGGCTCTTCCTTACCCATCTGAATCAAGGTTAAAGGAACTTTTAGCAGAAGAAAATGATGAGCTGGCTCTTCGAAACTCATATGATGCCAGAGTAAAAGGTATTTTTGATAAAATGAGTGAGCAGTTCACAATAGATACCGTTAATATTGCCATGAGTCATATTTACGTAGCAGGCGGAAGTTCAACGGACTCAGAACGTCCAATTGAAGTAGGAGGAGCTTATACGGTGGCGGCAACTAGTTTACCTGCTAATGCTCAATATGTAGCATTAGGACATTTGCATCGCCCGCAAATGATCAATCGCGCCAGCACCCTTGCAAGATATTCCGGTTCACCTCTTGCTTATAGTTTTTCAGAGTCAGGCTATGCAAAGTCCGTTACCATTTTAGACGCTAAGCCAGGAAAAGAGATTGAGATGACTGAAATTCCATTATCCAGCGGAAAGCCTTTGACACGTTGGAAAGTGAAAAACGGATTGGCAGAAGTATATACGTGGCTTGATGAGCAAAAAGATACGCAGGCATGGGTTGATTTAGAAGTTCACGTAGAAGATGCACTTTCACTAGAAGAAATCCATCGTCTTCGCAAGCTTCATCCAGGTTTTATTCATATCCGTCCGGTATTCAAAGCAGAAGAACTAGCACTCGAAACACGTTCACAGCGCGAAGTGCCGATCGAAGAACTGTTTACAAAGTTCTACAGCAGGCAAACCGGCGGAGGGGCACCTGATGATGAATTAGTCAAACTGTTTTTAACCTTGATTAACGATGAAGAAGTATCGGGAAAGGAGGATGAAAAATGAAACCTATTAACTTGACCGTTTCGGGGCTTCACAGTTTTAGAGAAAAACAAACTGTCGACTTTGAAGTGCTGTGTTCAGGCGGTGTGTTTGGAATATTTGGTCCTACAGGAAGCGGGAAATCCTCCATTTTGGATGCCATTACACTAGCTTTATACGGAAAAGTAGAGCGTGCAGCCAATAATACACAAGGAATTTTAAATCACGGGGAAAATGAACTGAAAGTATCGTTTACGTTCGAGCTGGAAAACGCTAGTCATAAAAAACGCTATACTGTTGAAAGAAGCTTTAAACGGACGGATGAGCTTCGTGTAAAATCAACTTCAAGTCGATTGATTGAAATCGAAGATGAAACGTACGTATTAGCAGATAAAACAAATGATGTAAACCAGCAGGTACAGGAGCTTCTTGGTTTAACAATTGATGATTTTACAAGAGCTGTTGTATTACCGCAAGGAAAATTTGCGGAGTTTTTATCGTTAAAAGGAACGGAGCGTCGTCAAATGCTTCAGCGTCTTTTTAATCTCGAGCAGTACGGAGATCAGCTTAGTAAGAAAATACGCTATCAAGTTCAGCAGCTAAAGACAGACCTAGATAAAATCACCGCAGAACAAACGGGATTAGGTGAAGCTTCAACAGAGAAAGTAACGGAAGCGGAGCAGCTTGTAAGTGATAGCATTATACTTTTGGAAAAACGAGAAAAAGAAGCGTCTGATTTGCAGGAAAGATACGATCAGCAGGCGTCTCTTTGGAAAGCGCAGCAGGAAAAAGCACTGATAGAAGAAAAACTAGTGCATGCTTCTAAGCAGGAAGAGGAGATTAGACAAAAGCAAGATGTGGTGACGAAAGCTCAGCAGGCAGAACGTCTTTTTCCCTATTTAGAAACATTTGAACAAGCTGAAAAGCAGCAGAAGCTTTACGAAGATAAAGTAGAAAAATTAAAAGCACAAATTGTTCAAAAAAGTGAGGAATATAAGCGATCGAATAGTTTATATGAGCAGGCTCGCTTACAAAAAAATGAACAGCAGCCCAAATTAGTTATTCAAAAAGAACAGCTTCAACAAGCTTCTGATCTTCAAAAACAAATTAAAGAAGGACAGCAAGAAATAAAAGAAGCGGAAGTTTCTCTTCAGCAAAAGCAGCAGGCACTTCAAGCGAAAAATGATGAATTAATGGAAGCAGATAAGCGGTATCAGCAAGGCTTGACTCTTCAAAAAGAGTTAAAAGAAGCATTAACAAAAGTGGAAATTCAACCTGATTATCGCCAGGCTGTTCAGCAAGCATTTTATCGTTATCAAGTATGGAATAACGATAAAAAAAATCTAGATGAAGGTCAAAAAACGTATAAAGAAAAAGCCGAACAGCTTAAGCATTTGCACACACAAAAACAAACACATCAAGAGAGAGAGCAGCAAACAATAGAACAAAGTAAAGGGTTATTTTCAGATATTCAAGGCTTGTATCACACTGTATGCGAGCGGGAAAAAGAGTTTCAGCAGCTTTTTCAACAAGCAGATCGTTTAATGAGCGATCTAAAAAGACGCAAAGAAAAAGAATGGTCACGCCGTCTGGCTCATCAATTAGCTGAGCAGCTGACCCAAGGTGAGCCTTGTCCAGTTTGTGGCTCTGAGCATCACCCTAACCCCGTATTACACCAACAAGAAGATGACATCACAACTGAATCAGCGAATCAGTTCGAAGATCAAGTTAATCAGTTGCGTGAACAGCGATTTAGCTATTCGTCGCTCAAAATGCAGCTTGAACAGCTAGCTAAACCTCTTGTTGAAAAAATACCTGAGTTAGCTGAGTTTATGAACGAAGCTGGCGAAGTTCCTGCTTTAGGAGAAATGAATACAGATGCCTTTGGGCATTATGCTAAGAAAATAGAAGTTGAAATCAAATCTCTTGAGCAGGATTATTTGCAGGTAAGTGAAAAACAGCAGGCAATTCTCGGGCAGATACAAAAGGTCCAGCAAAGCCTTGAAAAGATTGAATTAGAGCTTGCTCATTATCAAAAAGAGCAAGCTGAATTAGAAGGAAAAGTAAATCGGCAAAAACAGGCGCTACAAGCAGGAAAAGAAGCTTTTCAACAAGATTATCCTTCCTTTGTATTTGAAGAGATGGAAAAAATTAATGAAAGGCTGATTGAAAGAGAAAAAGAAGAGCAGACAATAAAGGCTCGAATTGAAAAAAGCAGCGTATTTTTTGAAAATCAGCAAAAGAAAATCGAACGTCTAAAAGAAGAGAAATATGCGGGCGAAAAAGAATTTACAGAATTAAAAGCAATGCTGTCTCATAAACAATCTCTTGTTCACTCGCAAATTGAACGCTTGCGTACGCTTACAGATCAAGAAGATATTGAACAGGCGCTGCAAAAAACAGTTCTTTTACTTGCGGAGTTAGAGACGAATGAACAGCAGGCATATCAACATTGGCAGACTGTTCAAAAAGCGTATCAAACGCTGCAAATGGATGAAAAAGCAGCGAGCGAATCTCTAGAAACAGCTTATATGCAGTATAAAAAAGTAGCTGAAAAATGGGAAGAAGCTGTAGGGAATTCTTTATTCAGCGAAGGAAAAGAAGTTCAGCAAGCTTTGTTATCACATGATGAGATGAAATTGTTGGATGAAACTGTTCAGGCTTATTGGGACAACATAAAACAGATGAAGTCATCAATTGAACAGTTAAATATTCAGCTGAATCACCAGTCCATAGAAGAGCACCAATTTGAAGAAACTCAGCAGCTGCTTCATGATATAAAAGCGGCTGTGAAAGAAGCGGTTCAGCTCAAGGGAGCAGCTGAGCAAACGTTAAAAAGCGTCAAAGAACGGCATGAGCGATTTTTAGTGCTTGAACAGGACCGTGAAGAAAAACAAGCGTTATTTGAACAGTATCAAAAGCTTCAAACAGTATTTAAAGGAAATGCTTTCGTGGAATATATTGCTGAAGAACAGCTAATATCCGTTAGCCGAGATGCTTCAGAGCGTCTGGGTATATTAACACGTCAGCGCTATGCGATTGAAGTGGATTCCCAAGGCGGCTTTATTATGAGAGATGATGCAAATGGAGGCGTAAAACGTCCGGTTTCAACTTTATCCGGTGGAGAGACGTTTTTAACTTCGCTGGCTTTGGCCCTTTCATTATCTGCACAAATTCAGCTAAGAGGAGAATATCCGCTGCAGTTTTTCTTTTTAGATGAAGGATTTGGAACGCTTGATGGAGAGCTTCTTGATACCGTGGTAACAGCGCTTGAAAAACTTCAGTCCAATAATTTATCAATTGGAGTCATCAGTCACGTGCAAGAACTTCGTGCTCGCCTGCCAAAACGTTTGATTGTTGAGCCGTCCGAGCCTTCTGGCAAAGGAACTAGTGTAAGAGTAGAAACTTTATAGGGAAGGAAATCTATATGAAGAAAAAAGACAGGCGGATAGGAACATGCGAATTATGCGGAAGGCAGGATATCTTGACGACCGTACATCATTTAACGCCAAAGGAAATGGGCGGAGCGTTTGAACCAACAGCAAACTTATGTATTCCGTGTCATAAACAAATTCATGCGTTATACACAAATGATGAATTAGCCATTCGTCTTAATACGATTTCTTTATTACAAGCTGATTCTAAAATTAGCTCTTTTATTAAATGGATTCGTAAACAGCCTTCTTCTAAATTACCTAAAACCAAGAAATCAAACAGCCGAAAATCCAGGTGAATAAAAAACCCCTTATCCGCTTTAATAGCAAAGATAAGGGGTTTTTTTAAGCATTTGCTGCTATATTTTGATCGAATAAATCTGGATCTAACGTATTTGTTCCTGAAATGCCGTTATTTGTATTAACAAAGTTACCTGTATTTAAGGAACCAGAGCCTGAGGCTGTTTTAGCAGCGCTTTTTGGAGAGACGTAGAACGTATCTCCAAACGTTACGACACCGCCTCCGACGCTCGTGATACTAACGGGTCCGATTATTGCTGGCATGAGGTTCACACCCTTTTTTTCATGATATTAGTTTAGTATATGAGCCGTTTCTTAAAAGGTTCACTCACTGCCGCTAGGTGCTGAGGCAGCTTTTTTCGATGTTCCGGCTTCAGCTTCCTTTGAAGGTTCATCGTTGATCAGTTCCCGAATATGCTTAATGCGGGCTTCTGCATAAACATTGCACGTTGATCCAATATGAATAACTGATGAGAATGAGCACCCTTTTATATCAATTCTGTTAACGCGGATCAAAGGTATTTCATTCCATGTTTGAACGGGAATAGGTTCATAATCGCCATGAGGAATAGGCTCATTAAAGATAGCGTAATCATCAAAGTTTCCTTCTCGACCGTAGAAAAACGGATACTGTCTCCGATCGGCTAAAGCTTTATTAAGTAGATGAATTTCTGTTGAATCACCAATTTGGCAAAAGGAGCTCGCCGACAAGGAATTAATTTCTATATAATTAACAGAAGATGTGCGTGAAAGCATACGTAAGCTCCTTTATGATAACGATAGTGGAACATAAGGTCCGATAATCAACGATTCAGCCGGCGTATCAAATGTTGAGGATAGAGAGATGTAATTGGCATCACCAATTAAAAAAAGAGAAGAAGAAGATACGCCTGTAATACTAACGTCTCCAACAAGCAATTCGCGGTTTACAACGTTAAAGTTCATGAAGGGGGTCCACCTTTCTTTAAAGATTCAGGTAAATACGTTAAAAATGCGTCAATTCCTTTTTTCATATCTTCATAAAGTTTACCGATAATTTGAGGTTTAATTTGTTCAAAATTTCGTTCCATTTCTTCCGGCTGAACTTGCTGTATATAAAAAGTAATCCGCTGCTGCAGCTGCTTTTTAATATCTTCTAAAATAAACTCGTAGTACGATTCATCAATCATCATCGAGCGCTCATCAAGCACATGTTGAACCATAGAAAATCCATATTGATTAAGTTCAGCTAAAATCGTTTCGTGGATATCAGAGACCCACTGTTTTTCTAGCTGGCGGTTCAACGGTTTTAAGCTAGGATTTTGTGGTCCAGGACCTCCGGGTTGTCCCGGCTGCTCACCTTGAGGCGGCTGCCCCTGTGGCTGAGCTCCTTGCGAAAACGTTACTTCTGGTTTCTCATTGATAATGATATCTTCTAAATTATCAGGTGTAAGAGGGTTTAATCCAATATTTAATGTTCCATCTAAAGAATCGATTTTTAACTGTTCAAATTTATATTCAATTTTATCAATTTTAATAGGTGGCTGTTCACCTAACTCTTTTATTTTTTTCTGAAGTTCTTGTACGTTTTTTTCAAGTTGAGCAATGCGTTCTTCTTGCTGCTGAATATACGAAGACATTTGCTGAACATACTGATGTACCTGCTGAATATAGTCCATGTTATCCACCTTCAATCACCTCAATTCCCTTATCTTCTGATAAAGAAAATAGTTATATATATACATATGGCGATGAAGGTTGTAACATGTCAGTCGTTGTCTCGAACTGGGGGAGTTAACGACTGTGAGAAAGGAGCTGGGGCAGTGCCCGCACCGGTTCCGGGAGTAAAGGTAGAAGGAGAAACAGATCCAAGAATGCCTTTTTTTGTTTCAGTAGGTGCAGCGCCTGTAAACCCTCCTGTATTAAAAAGATTTGAGTTTGGTTTAATAACACCTACGCTTCCAATTTGAAGTACTGAAGAGTTACTTACGGCACTGATTTTCATACTTTGAATACAGATACTTTGATTCACGTAAAAGTTCATAAGCATCCTCCTGTATGAGCTTCATTTCTATTATAGATTTCCAGCAACATTTTGGTCATTTACATCATTGTCTGACGTATTGGTTGAGCTCTGCTGATTCACAACATATAATCCGTCGCCTGTATTAAACGAACCTGCGCCAGCAAATGTTTTAGCAGTGGAAATAGGGGCTATTGTATAAACATCTCCAATATGAAAGACGCTGGCTGAACCAACACTGTTAAGATTAACAACACCAACAATGGCAGGCATAGGCAAACACCCTTTTAATTTAGTCTAGTAACAGCATATGAAGCCTAGACAAAAAGGTGATTAATGCTTTTTCTTTATCTATATGCAGGTAGGAAGCAAAACATTAAAGAGAGGAATGGAAATAGTAAACATTGAAGAAAAACTTTTGCGTTCGATATAATGTGAAAGCAATAATGAAATAATGTAAGGTGTGAAAGAATGAAACGTTTCAAAATGAACGCAGCTGATAAAGAACAGCGCATTGAGGCAGCAGATGTATTAAAAGGAATCGCGCTTATTGGTATTTTGCTCATAAACATGCCGGATTTTTATTCACCTGCTTCCTATTACGACCATAATTTGTTGGACGGTTCAAGAATGAATTATGTTGCTAATGGATTAGTTGATATAATAGTAGGGCAGACAGGGTACGCGCTGCTCGCTATTTTGTTTGGATTTGGTTTTATGAAAATGTTCCAGCGTACATACGAAAGGCAAGTAAGCTTTACTCCTTTTTATGTACGAAGAATCACAGCTTTGCTTCTTGTTGGTGCTATTCATGCTTTATTTATTTGGCACGGTGATATGATTGTGATGTACAGCTTCTTTGCTTTGATCATGCTATTTTTTCAAGAAGCAAAGAAAGAAGTGTTATTAGCGTGGGGAACCGGAATATTTAGCATTTATGCTGTGATTATGATTGTTATTTTAACAGTAGCGGCTTTTGTTAACGAAGGAGAGACAGCAGCGGGAATTCACCAGCCTATTATTGACCAAGCGCTTCAAGTATATGGACACGGAAGTTTTGCGTCAATCTTTCATCAGCGCTTGCTTGATTGGTACTACGCGTATAATTTAAATACGGTTCCTTTTCTGTTTTTATCGCTATTTCCACTGTTTTTATTAGGCGGTTTTATGGCAAAAAGCGAGTGGTTCGAAGAAATAGAAGAATATATAGTGGAGACAAAGTGGCTTTGTCTTATTTCATTCATCGTGTATGCAGCATCATCCGTATTGCCGTATGTTTTAGATCACAATGTAGCGACATCGTATATTCACGATACAATCGGAGGAACGGCAGGAGCAATTTTTATTGTAACGTTGGTCACATTAGCTATGCGAAGTGTATCGGTTCAAAAAGTCATGCAGCCATTTGCCCTTTTGGGGAGAATGATTTTAACTAATTATATTGTCCAGTCCATTGTATGCACATTTCTTTTTTACTCATATGGGTTAGGATACTACGGACATATTTCAATTGTAGAAGGTTTGGCTATTGCGGGGATTATCATTTTTATTCAACTGCTGGGAAGCCGGATATGGATGAGCCTATTTTCAGATGGACCCCTTGAAAAACTCATTCGGTATGCTACTTATGGAAGCAGCCGCTAAAAATCCTTTTCTTTCCTTCTATTATTGGTGAAGGAAAGGTTTTCATGATATGATATTTTCAGAAAGGACGTGAGATGAATGGCTCCACTACATATTCATGTAACGCTTTGGACATTATTAATTATTTCGTTTGTGGTTTCGTTGATTTTACATCGAGCAGGTAAAGCTAAAGGTCAAAAAATCCTACATATGGTGGCGAGACTCCTATACTTATTAGTATTAGTATCAGGTCTGCATATGTTAGCAGCTTGGTACCATTTTCAAGGCGCAGCGCTCATTAAAGGAATTGCCGGAGTGTTAGTGCTTGTGGGAATGGAAATGGTACTTGTTCGTACTGAAAAAAGAAAGCGTACAGGCGTTGCTTGGGCAGTTCTTGTAATTGCGCTTATCTTAGTATTCTATTACGGATATGTCGTACTAGGATAAGAAAAAAGCTATCTTGGATAAGATAGCTTTTTTCTTTTGCTTTAATCTAAAAAAAGATTCATTGAACGTTCTCCATCATTAACGGTATATTCAAATCGATCTAGGTGATGCGTGCCTCGTTCGAATAAATGCTGAACGGCACAAATTTTCTCCTCATTGTCATAAATGATAAAATTAGCACCTTTTGTATCACCGTCTGTCGGTAAAAAACATAATGTGTTGTGACAGTAAATACAATCATAAAGAGAGAATTTTAATGAATTTAAGTGCTGAGTGAATGATAAAAAGGTCTCTTTCGGTAGCGATTGAAGAAGCTGTTCGTATGCATAAGGTAGCTTTTTAGTCAGTCTTAGCTTATCCCCATTTCGCAATAAATACGTTCCATCGTGAAGCTTTATTTGACGGTCATCAACCATAATGGCTTTTTCCCAGCGTGTATCAATAAGAAGTTCTAATGTATCATCCATTACTTCATGGAGCATGGAAGCTTCGTCACTTTCATCTTCAAAGAAAATCCACTGTGAATCAACACATTCAACCGTACCAATCACGAAGGAACGCGGCTGATTGTTCAGAGCTTGTTGTTTAGAATAATGAGTCATAATCAAACCTCCGTGTGAAATTTATCCATATTTTTTTATTGCCTAAAAAAGCTCTCTTTATAACTCGAAAGTGAAAATAAAATATAAGGACAATTCAACTGTAACTATTGCGTGCATACAATGGCATTATTTCATTCATAAACAAGAGCGTGAAAGAAAGGATGATAAACGATGTGTGGTATAACGGGTTGGGTCGACTTAAAGCGATCGCTTTTAAATGAAACAGCAACAATAACAAAAATGGCTGACACTTTATCGAAAAGAGGTCCTGATGACACCAACGTATGGACACAGCAGCATGTTGCTTTTGGGCACAAACGCTTAGTTGTAGTAGATCCTCAAGGCGGAAGACAGCCCATGACAAGAGAAAAAAATGAACAGCTCTATACGCTTTGCTATAATGGAGAGCTTTACAACACGGAAGATATTCGGAAAGAATTACTAAAAAGAGGTTATCAATTTCAGGGACATTCAGATACGGAAGTACTTCTAACATCTTATATAGAATGGAAAGAATCATGCGTAGATCATTTTAACGGTATCTTTGCTTTTTCAATCTGGGATGAAGCCAATGAAAAGTTATTTATAGCACGCGACAGAATGGGAGTGAAGCCCTTATTCTATCGATCTTATGAAGGTGGAATTCAATTTGCATCGGAGTTAAAAGCGATATTAGCTCATCCTGAGGTGAAAGCGGAAGTAGGATTAGATGGATTAGCAGAAGTGTTTGGCTTAGGACCTTCTCGTTCTCCCGGCCACGGGGTATTTAAAGAAATAAATGAATTGCGCCCGGCTCACGCGCTCACGCTTACTCGTAACGGGTTGAAAATTTGGCGATACTGGAACGTGAAAAGTGAGCAGCATACAGATGATTTAGGTGAAACTACAGAAAAAGTTAAATTTTTAGTGCAAGACGCGATTGTAAGACAGCTAGTGTCGGATGTCCCGGTTTGTACATTTTTATCAGGTGGAGTAGATTCAAGCGCTATTACAGCAATTGCTGCAAATGCGTTCAAAGAAAGCGGCAAGGGCTCTCTTCATACGTATTCTATCGATTATGAAGACAATGATAAATTTTTTAAAGCAAATGAGTTTCAGCCAAATTCTGATGGAACTTATATCAAGCTCATGTCGGATACGTTTCAAACAAATCATCACCGCTGCATTATTTCAACGGAGGACCTTGTGCAGCATTTAACAGAGGCTGTAGAGGTGAGAGACCTTCCTGGAATGGCTGATGTAGATTCATCGCTGCTTTGGTTTTGCCGTGAAATCAAACAAGATTTTGTCGTGAGCTTATCAGGAGAATGTGCGGATGAAATTTTTGGCGGATATCCGTGGTTTCACCGAAAACATGATTTGTCTTCGGATACCTTCCCGTGGATGCGTTCATTAGATGCTCGAATTGATTTGCTGCAAAGCTCATGGAGAAAGAAATTACAGTTAGAAGATTATGTGCGTGCAAGATATGAAGAAACATTAAAGGAAGTGCCTGAATTAGAGGGTGAATCGTTAGAAGATGCGCAGCGGAGAAAGCTGTTTTATTTAAATCAGATTTGGTTTATGACAACTTTATTAGATCGTAAAGATCGTATGAGCATGGGCGCGAGCTTAGAAGTACGCGTACCTTTTGCAGATCATCGCCTTGTGGAATATGCATGGAATATTCCGTGGGAGATGAAAATGACGGGCAATAAAGAGAAGGGGATTTTACGAAAAGCGCTTGAAGGAATTTTGCCTCATGACGTTCTTTATCGCAAGAAAAGCCCTTATCCTAAAACGCATAACCCAGCTTATACAAAAGCTGTAACTGTATGGCTTCAATCTCTTTTACAAGATAAACAGTCACCTCTTCATGAATTTTTTGATAAGCAGCAGTTAAAGCATATTATTGATACAGGCGGAGAAGGATTTAAAGCACCGTGGTTTGGTCAATTAATGACAGGACCCCAGCTGCTAGCTCATCTAGCTCAAATTCACGTCTGGTTTACTCACAATAATATTCAAATTGTGGAATGACAGGACCCTCTCAGTACAGAGGGTTTTTTTTATGAAATAAGTCATCTGTTTCTCTTTTTTGTACGTTTAACTAGAGAAGAAGACCGCAGTCTATTTTTGTATAACTTTACATAGATATAAAATAAAAGCTTGAAAGCACCGAATAAAGGGAAAGTGTACTGAAACCCTGGAAAAATGGTACAAACGTCATATTTTAATGGTTTAGTTATTGGTAATTTTATGATTCGAATAAAGACAAGCAGTTTATCGTTGTGTTTAATAATAAAGCTTTGTATAATGTTTGTATAACTATTGTATAGGATTAGGAGTGTATGTATGCAAAAAAACGTAATCGTGATTGGAGCAGGTCCAGGAGGACTAGCGGCAGCGATGCTGTTAGCAAGTCATGGCTATAAAGTAGATGTATATGAAAAGCAAGGATACGTGGGCGGGCGAAATTCAGCGATTAAAATGTCGGGTTATACGTTTGATATGGGTCCTACATTTTTGAGCATGCCACAGATTTTTGAAGAATTATTTCAAGCTGCTAATCGCAATGCGCATGATTATATGGACTTAAAACGTCTAAATCTCATGTATGAGCTTATTTTCGATGATGCGCAGATTCAGATGACGGATAATCATAAAAAGATGAAAGAAGAAATCGAACGTTTATACCCAGGAAACGGAGAAGGCTATGAACGCTTTATGAAAGACACCGAAGCGAAGATGGCGGCTTTGCTGCCTTTATTGCAGGGCGAGATGGATCGTTTTCATCACTATTTAAAGCCTGAAGCAATTCGAGCACTGCCGCATTTATCCTTAGGTAAAACGCTCTATGATGTACTTGGCAAGTATTTCACTGATGAGAAATTGAAATTAGCTTTTACTTTTCAATCGAAGTACTTGGGAATGTCCCCTTGGGAATGTCCAGGAGCCTTTTCTATTTTATCGTTTATGGAACACGCTTACGGTATCTTCCATCCAATAGGAGGAGTAAACCAACTATCTCAAGCAATGGCAAAAGTAGTGGAAGAACATCAAGGGCACATCCACTTAAACCAAGGTGTCCAAAAACTATGGATTGAAAATAAGAGAGTAAAAGGAATTATTCTAGAAAATGGAGAGCGAATAGGGGCAGACGACGTCATTATCAATGGAGATTTTGCTCATGCCATGACGAATTTAATAGATGAAGGTACCCTTAAAAAATATGCAGTTAAAAAACTTGAAAAGAAAAAATACTCTTGTTCTACTTTCATGATTTATCTAGGCATAGACAAACAGTACAAAGACCTGCCTCATCACACGATTGTGTTCGCTGAAGATTATAAAAAAAATGTAGAAGAAATTACGAAAACGCTAGCTCTTTCAGAAGACCCTTCTATCTACATTCAAAACCCTGTGGTAACGGACCCAACTTTAGCACCGGAAGGAAAGTCTGCTCTTTATATTTTAGCGCCGGTTCCAAATAATTTCAGTGGTGTAAACTGGGATGAAAAACAAAAAGATTTCCGGAATGCAGTATTAAAAATTGTAGAACAGAAAACGGGTTTCAAAGATTTAGAGAGTCATATTGAAGTTGAAAAAATCATTTCACCAAAGCAGTGGGAAGAAGACGTGCTGGTCTATAAAGGAGCGACATTTAACCTTGGACATCAGCTCACTCAAATGATGGTGCTGCGTCCGCATAATAAATTTGAAGAATTAGAAAACTGCTGGCTAGTTGGAGGAGGAACTCATCCAGGAAGCGGTCTACCAACTATTCTGGAATCATCTCGCATTACGACAAAGCTCATCTTAAAAAGAGACGGACAATTACTGAATGAGCCGTTTAAAACCATGAAGGAAATGGAGAGTGCATTATGAGAACAGCAATTGTTGGAGGCGGCATAGGCGGTTTGATTACCGCTTTGTTATTAAGCAAACGAGGATTTTCTGTTGATATTTTCGAAAAAGAAAACAAGCTGGGCGGCCGGCTGGCGTTTGTAGAAAAAGACGGTTATAAAATTGATGAAGGTCCCACGATTGTCTTACTGCCTTTAATGCTTGAACGTATTTTAGATGAAGCAGGCATTTCTGCTTCTCAATATGAACTAATACGCTGTGATCCACTTTATGATATTCATTTTCCAGACGGTACGACCTATACAAAAAAAGCGACTGAAAAAGATCAGTTAGAGGAAATTAGCCGTTTGTTTCCAGGTGAAGAGCAAAACTACCGGCGTTTTATGACTGAATTAAAAAAGCGATTTGAATTAGGAAGTAAGGCATTTTTGGAAAAAACATTTGTAAATAAACGAGATTTTTGGACATGGCAAAACATCAAGGCATTAAAAAAAATGAATGCAAATAAATCAATGAGAAAATTTGTTTCAACGTATTTCCATGATGAACGTCTAGTAGATGCCTATTCCCTGCAATCTCTCTATATTGGGGGAAATCCTTATTCGGCGCCAGCTATTTATTCCCTTGTTCCTTACAGTGAGCATGCTCATGGCATCTATTACGTAAAAGGCGGATACGCAAGTCTTGTGCCACTTCTTGAAAAGGCGCTGATAGAGCAAGGTGTAAACATTCATTTGAATAAGGCGGTTCAAGAGCTTTCTATATCAGGAGACAAAACGGAAGGGGTTATTGTTGACGAAAAACTTTATCCATTTGATCAAGTTGTTTTAAATGGCGACTTTCCTAATATGGCGAAAATTGCTCGAAAAAAAGAAAAGAAGTATGTGCCTTCGTCCAGCTGTCTCCTCCTTTATCTTGGTTTGAAGAGAAAATATGATCATCACAATGTGCATCAATACTTTATGGGCAATGATTTAGCTAAACATATGGAAGCAGTGTTTAAGCATAAAACGATTCCTGAAGATCCCGCTGTTTATACATTTAATCCCTCTGTTATTGATCCATCGTTAGCCCCTGAAGGGAAAAGTGTGCTATATGCACTTATACCGGTTCCATCAGGCGGCCACATTGATTGGAGCAATCAGCAAGATTTTGTTGATGGAATCATTCGAACTTTAGAAGAAAAAGGGTTTGAAGAGCTTCGTAAAGAAATAGAGTGGGTAAAAGTACGCACGCCAAATGATGCTCAAGCATTTGGACTTTACGAAGGAGGAAGCTTTGGTATTGCTCCTGAGCTGTTTCAATCGGGCGTATTCAGACCCCAGTACCAGCCGTACGAATATAAAAATGTTTTTGCGGTCGGAGCATCTATTCATCCAGGCGGAGGCGTGCCAATTGTTATGCAAGGAGCAAAAATGTTAGCTGATCATCTTATTGAACAATCATCTGTTCAAACGGTTGCAAAGCTTTCTTAAGATCTTGTAAGCCATAAGGAAAAGATGGTTTGTCCTTTAATAGAGAAAGGGGTCCTATATGATGAACATTTCGTTAGACAAAGCGTACAATCAGTGTGAAGAAATTATTAAAGAAAACTCAAAAACGTTTTACAAAGCTTTTTCCATGCTGCCGTCAAAACAAAGAAAGGCAGTATGGGCAGTATATGCATTTTGCCGTCAAGTCGATGATATTGTAGATGAAGGATGCAACCCTGAAATAGAGCTGCAGCAATTTGAATCAGAATTTGTCCGATTTAAAAATGGAGAACTATTGAACGAAAGCGCCATGTGGGTAGCTCTGCGCAATGTATTTGAACAATATGAGATGAATGTTCAAGCGTTTGATGATATGATTACCGGCCAGAGAATGGATTTAGTAAAAAAAGAATACGATACGCTTGATGAAGTGAAAACATACTCTTATCATGTAGCGAGTACGGTAGGGTTAATGCTTTTACCGATTTTAGCTCCAACTACTCATAAAGAATTAGAAGAAGAAGCAGTTGCATTAGGTATTGCAATGCAGCTGACCAACATTTTAAGAGACGTTGGGGAAGACTTAGAGCGAGGGCGCATTTATTTACCGAAAGACCTTATGAATTCTTACGGATACACGCGCATGCTATTAGAGAACCGGTGGGTCACTTCTGAATTTATAGAGATGTGGGAGCACCTGGCCAAAGAAGCGGAGATGTATTATATAAAAGGACTTCAGTCGATTCATAAATATCCGGTCGCTTCTCGTTTGCCTCTTACAGGAGCGGCGCATTTATACCGAGCGATTCTTGATAAAATTCGAAAAGAAAATTATGACGTATTTACAGAAAAGCACTTTGTCACAAGTCAAGTAAAAAAGAAAATTATGACATCTATTTCTACGGGGTAACGCAAAGGAATTACTTTTCCTTTGCGTTACTTTTTTTTGAAAAGATATGAAAGCGTTAACTATTATGTAAATAAGAAAAAAGTCTCATTTTTATCACATATTAAATTGAATATTCAGAAAATTATCTATATGATAATATACATAACATTAAATGTTAATAAAACTAACATGGAAGAGGGGTTACGATGAAAAAAGTAGAAGCCATCATTCGTCCAGAAAAATTTCAAGCACTGCGCGTAAAATTAGAGGAAGTAGGAATAAACGGATTAACGGTCTCAGAAGTAGCAGGATGCGGTCAGCAAAAAGGAGAGCAGGGACTGTTCAGGGGACAAAGTTTTGAAATCAAACTAGTACCTAAAGTGAAGGTAGAAATGATTTTAGAAACAGAACAAGTTGATGAAGTCATTAAGATCATTCAATCAATTTGTTCCACTAATCAAATAGGCGACGGAAAGGTTTTTGTATATCCGGTAGAGGATGCTGTACGAATTAGAACAGGAGAAGCAGGTGTAGAGGCTATTTTATAAAAAGAGAGTGTTATTTTAATAGAGGGGGAGTTAAGCGTTGAAAAAGAAAATTAGTGCGGCTTTGTTTGTTAGTTTGTTGGCGGCAACACGCGTTAATGCGGCTGACCCAACTGTTGAATCAGTCAGCGCATCAATTGACATGATGTGGGTAATGTTTGGGGCAGTACTTGTGTTTTTAATGCACGCAGGGTTTGCGATGGTTGAAACAGGCTTCACTCGTTCGAAAAATTCGCTTAATATCTTAATGAAAAATATGCTAACGGTAGCTGTGTCTTCCGTCTTGTATTTTGTGGTTGGTTTTGCGCTCATGTTTGGAAATTCTAAAGGAGGATTTATCGGTTCGAGCGGTTTCTTTTTAAATGGAGAAAGCGATCAAATGAGCTTTTTTGTCTTTCAAATTGTTTTCGCAGCAACATGCGCTACGATTATTTCAGGAGCGGTAGCAGAACGTATGAAATTATCGAGCTATATGATGCTAACAATTGCTATGGTAGCTGTTATTTATCCAGTTGTAGGTCACTGGGTGTGGGGAGGAGGATGGTTGTCTAAACTAGGCTTCGTAGATTTTGCAGGGTCGACAGTTGTTCATTTGACTGGAGCTCTTGGTGCGGCTGTAGCAGTTACTTTTCTAGGAGCACGTCTTGGAAAGTATGGAAGCGATGGAAAAGTCAATGCTATTCAAGGACATAATATTCCACTTGGCGCATTAGGTGTATTTATCCTCTGGTTTGGCTGGTTTGGATTTAATGGAGGAAGTACATTAGCAGCGGATCCTGCCCTTGTACCAGGAATCATCGCAACTACATTAATGTCTGGGTCATGCGGAGTCCTGTCTTCTGCTTTATATACAAAGTTTCGCTACAAGCGTATTGACGCTAGCTTAACATTAAACGGTGCTTTAGCTGGACTTGTAGGAATTACAGCTGGAACAGCAAACGTATCGATTCCAGGTGCAATCGTCATTGGGCTAATTGCAGGAATTATTCTAGTAGAAGCTGTGCATTTTATCGATAGCAAAATGAAGTTAGATGATCCAGTTGGTGCTATTACTGTTCATGGAATTTGCGGTATTTGGGGGACGTTAGCAGTGGGGCTGTTTGATACGGCTAATGGTTTATTTTATGGCGGAGGCGTACAGCTATTAGGTATTCAAGCTCTTGGAATCATAGCTGTGATGGGCTGGACAATTGGAACGGTTGGGTTATTCTTATTTGTTCTCACGCGTTTTTCTTCTATTCGAGTATCAAGCGAAGAAGAAATTGCTGGTTTAGATTTTGCTGAACACGGTTCATCCGCATACGAATTTCGTGAAAGTTTCGTAGCGACAGGAGATGGTAACCTTCATCCAGAATTTGGTGTTGGATTGATTGATCGATTAAATAAAGTTGGTAAAGTATCGGATAAGCCTCATATCTCGAACGTAAATGAGACGGTATAGCAGTATATAGATGAAAAAAGTGATTAAAAGTAAAAACTTTTAATCACTTTTTTTGTTTTTATCAACTTATTTAACAATAATGTAAGCGTTAACGTTATAATGGAAACAAAAGTGAGTTTGAAACAGTTCGTCTATAGGAGGGGAATAGATGAAATGGAAAAGGATAAGTATGCTGCTTATACTATTATTGCTTTTTGGAAGCAGTGCCTCAGCGCAAGATCATAAAGATATACGTGATGAGGTAATATACTCATTGATGATCAACCGTTTTTATAACGGAAGTGAACAGAATGATCGAAATGTTAACTATGAACGTTCAGATGCCTATTATGGAGGCGATTTACAGGGAACAGCACAAAAGTTAGACTATATTCAAGAGATGGGGTTTACCGCTGTTTTATTAACTCCTTTTATGGAAAATGATGAGACAGGCTATCATGGATATGCGGTGACCAACCATTATAAAATAGACGATCATTTTGGAACGTTAAAAGACTTACAAAATCTTGTGAAGAAAGCACATGAGCGCAATATAAAAATTATGGTCGAATTTCCTTTGACAATCAGTAACAATCATTCTTGGGTAGCAGATAAAGAAAAACAAACATGGATAAGTAATGAATCCGGTACAGATAACGAAGTAATTAAAGCATTGCCTCACCTTAATTTAAAAGAAAGCGCTGTGCAGAAATACCTTATTAAAAATGCTGCTTGGTGGAGCAAACAAGCAGATATTGACGGATATTACGTTAAAGATATCGATCAAGCTCCTTCTGCATTTATTTCATCCTTTTCTAAGACGCTAAAAAGTATGAATCCTTCTTTTCTATTAATAGGAGAAATAAACGGGCAACCATTTAAAAAAAATGAGCAGGCTGATTCGTTAGGAGTAGATTTGCTTGTAGATAGAACGCTAGCCGAAGCCACTGCTGCTACATTTAGCGGTACTAATCGTCCGCAGAAAATGTTGTATGACAAGTGGAGGAAAGGAAGTAATCAGCCTTTAGCCAATTTTTTAGATGATGTTCATAGCACACGTTTTACAGCACAAGCATTGAAGAGTGAAAATCATCCTGGAGCCCGAACAAAGCAAGGGCTTTCGTATCTTTATACTTCGCCGAGTGTACCAATCGTTTTTTATGGAACGGAAATTGCGCTGAATGGGGGAAAGGGAGCAGAAAATTATGGGATGATGAATTTTTTAGCTAATCCCGATATTATAGATCATTTAAAAAAACTGGCTGAACTTAGAGCAAAGTCGCCTTCTCTTCGAAAAGGAAGCTTTACCCTTGTGTCTGAGCAAAAAGGTGTGGCTGTATACAAGAGAAGGTATAAGGACGAAACGACGTTTGTTGTGATTAATAATACAAAGGAAACGTCGGACATTAATGTCCCGCTCAAAAAAGTTGGAAAAGAAAATGAACTAAGAGGGTTAATAACGGAAGGAATTATACGACCCGTTGACGATGTATACAACATTTCATTGGAGCCTGAGACCACAAATGTATATAAAGTAGTGAAAAAGTCAGGGTTTAATATTGGATATATCGCAGCGGTTGCTGCTGTTTATACGGGATTTGGCATCTTTTTGTACAAAGCATCTTCAAAAAGAAGAAAAGAAAAGAAAATTTCTCAATCACGTAAAAAGGACAGCGCGTCGTAGTTGTCAAATTATAATTGGATAAGTATTAATGAAGAAAACATAATTAAGAGGTGGAATTATGGGTGTAACAATAAAAGATGTGGCAAATTTAGCAAATGTAGCCCCTTCGACGGTATCTCGCGTCATTGCAGACAGCTCAAGAATTAGTGAAAAAACAAAACAGCGCGTGCGATCGGCTATGAAAGAACTTGGTTATCACCCAAATATTATTGCGCGAAGTCTAGCAAATCAAACGACAGAGGCAGTCGGCCTAGTGATGCCGAGCTCAGCAGACAAGGTGTTTCAAAATCCATTCTTTCCCGAAGTGCTAAGAGGAATCAGCACCGGAGCTCACGAAAACAAAAGAGCGATTTATATGTCCACTGGAGAAACGGAAGAAGAGATTTTTGCAGAAGTTGTTCAAATGGTACAGGGAAGACGAGTGGATGGATTAATTTTGCTGTACTCCAAAGTTGATGATCAAGTACTTTCTTATTTGCAAGAACAGAGCGTGCCGTTTGTAGTTATTGGAAAGCCGTTTAAACATAGTGAAAGCATCACGTTTGTTGATAATGATAATTTTAAAGCTGGAAAAGAAGCGACGGAATATTTAATTGAATCTGGACATGAGCGTATTGCGTTTATTGGCGGAAGTCTTGAATTAGTCGTTACCATTGACCGTTTAACAGGCTATGATAAAGCGATTCAAAAAGCAAACATTCCTTACCGGGACGAGTATGTAATTCATGAAGAATTTCTACAGAAGGGAGGAAAAGAAGCTGTTTGCGAACTTTTATCTCTAAAAGAACGTCCAACGGCTCTGGTAGTAGCGGACGATCTAATGGCATTAGGCGTTTTAAATACATTGGATGAACTGGGAATTTCGGTTCCTGAAGACATTTCGATTGTCAGTTTTAATAATGTTTTGATCGCCGAAATGGCTAGGCCTGCTCTCACATCTATTGATATTAATATTTTTGAACTTGGTTATCAGGCTGTACGCTGTTTGATTAAGCAGATTGAAACGCCATATGCTGTTGCAGAACAAGTGCGCGTTCCTCACAAAATGATTGAAAGACAATCCTGTAAAACCATTCAAATGACGAAGAGATAACTTTATAAACAAATAGAAAGAGGCTGGGACAAAAGTATTGTAGTTGAAGGAAGATCCGAACGAGTTTGATTCTTGATGGAGAATCAAACTTGTTCGGATTTTTTCGTTTTTAGATTGGATTGATTTAGGTATGTCTCAATATATTTTCTGTGCCAAAGATATTGGCGTTTAAAGTGCAAAAAAAATACACTCGTGCCAATTATTTTTTCCTGTATTAAAAAGAAAGAATAATATAAGTGGTGAAAACCTTGATGGCAAATAGGCTGTAAAGTTTTATTAAAAGTTGGCACGCTATTTGCATAACTATAAAGTAAACAAAGATTTGCATACTAGGAGGTATATATCATGGTAGTTTCTTATTCTCATGAACCATTTACAAATTTTAAGGACGAAAACAATAAAAAGGCATTTCAAGAAGCATTAACATATGTAAATACACAGCTTGGCAAAACGTACCCGCTTGTGATCGATGGTGAAAAAGTGGAAACTGAAGAGAAAATTACGTCTGTTAACCCAGCGAATATAAAAGAAGTGATTGGATATGTCTCTACAGTAAATAAAGACTTAGCAGAGCAAGCGATGCAGTCAGCTTTAAAAGCTTTTGAAACGTGGAAAAAATGGAAAGTAGAACATCGAGCAGATATTCTTTTTCGTGCAGCGGCCATCATCCGTCGCAGAAAGCATGAATTTTCTAGTTATCTTGTAAAAGAAGCAGGAAAGCCTTGGAACGAAGCAGATGCTGATACAGCAGAAGCAATTGATTTTTTAGAGTACTATGCACGTCAAGTCCTGACGTTAAAAGATGGTTCTCCAGTACAGAGTCGAGACGGTGAGTATAATCAGTACAATTATATTCCACTTGGCGTAGGTATTATTATTTCACCCTTTAACTTCCCGTTAGCTATCATGGCTGGAACAGCAGTAGCAGCTATCGTAACAGGCAACACGATTTTATTAAAGCCAGCTGATGCCACTCCTGTAGTAGCAGCGAAATTTGTAGAAGTAATGGAAGAAGCAGGTTTACCGAAAGGCGTATTAAACTTTATTCCTGGTGCTACACCTGAAATCGGTGACTATTTAGTTGAACATCCAAAAACACGTTTTGTTTCATTTACCGGCTCGCGAGCAGTAGGTTGCCGCATTTATGAAAGAGCAGCAAAAGTACAGCCGGGCCAAAAATGGCTAAAACGCGTTATTGCTGAAATGGGCGGAAAAGATACGATGGTTGTAGACAAAGATGCGGATCTGGATTTAGCTGCTTCTTCAATTGTATACTCTGCATTTGGTTTTGCAGGGCAAAAGTGCTCCGCTGGTTCTCGTGCTGTTGTGCATCAAGATGTGTATGATGAAGTGCTTGAAAAAGCAGTTGCGCTAACAAAAACATTAACCGTTGGAAACCCAGAAGAAGTTTCAACTTATATGGGACCTGTTATTCATGAGGCGTCGTATAACAAAGTATTATCGTATATTGAAATTGGAAAAGAAGAAGGACGGCTTGTTGCGGGAGGAGAAGCAGACAATTCAACTGGATACTTTATTCAGCCAACTATTTTTGCGGATGTAGATGAAAAAGCTCGTCTCATGCAAGAAGAAATTTTTGGTCCGGTAGTAGCATTCTCTAAAGCGCGAGATTTTGATCATATGATGGAGATTGCAAACAATACAGAATATGCATTAACAGGCGCTTTATTATCAAACAACCGCGAGCATATTGAGCGCGCCCGTGAAGAGTTCCATGTTGGAAATCTGTATTTTAACAGAGGATGTACAGGAGCGATTGTTGGTTACCAGCCTTTTGGCGGATTTAATATGTCAGGAACGGATTCAAAAGCAGGCGGACCGGATTATCTTGTTCTTCACATGCAAGCAAAAACAACATCTGAAACATTCTAATTAGAAAATAAGGAGGAGTAAATATGACAACTGAAACACAAAAAACGGTGAAAATCATTGAGCAAACAGAAAAATTTGGGGCACACAACTATCATCCGCTGCCGATTGTAATTGAAAAGGCAGAAGGCGTATGGGTACACGATCCAGAAAATAATAAATATATGGATATGCTAAGTGCTTATTCCGCTGTTAACCAAGGACATCGTCATCCAAAAATTATTGAAGCATTAAAACGTCAAGCTGATAAAGTAACGTTAACGTCACGAGCGTTTCATAATGATCAGCTTGGTCCATGGTATGAAAAGATTTGTAAATTAACAAATAAAAATATGGCTCTTCCAATGAATACGGGAGCAGAAGCGGTAGAAACAGCCATTAAAGCTGCACGCCGCTGGGCTTACGATGTGAAAGGCGTTGCTGAAAATCAAGCACAAATCATCGCATGTGTGGGCAACTTCCACGGTCGTACAATGACAGCTGTTTCCTTATCGTCTGAAGCAGAATATCAACGTGGTTTTGGACCGATGCTTCCAGGGCTTCAAACCATTCCTTATGGTGATTTAGAAGCGTTAAAAGCTGCTATTACACCAAATACAGCCGCATTTTTAATTGAGCCAATTCAAGGTGAAGCAGGTATCGTTTTACCTCCAGAAGGCTTCTTAAAAGCTGCAGCTGATTTATGTAAAGAACATAATGTGCTATTTATTGCTGATGAAATCCAAGTTGGCTTAGCGCGTACAGGCAAAATGTTTGCTTGTGATTGGGAAGACGTAGAACCAGATATGCTGATTTTAGGTAAAGCGCTTGGAGGAGGAGTTTTCCCTATTTCTTGCGTAGTCGCTAACGAAGACATTTTAAGTGTCTTTAACCCTGGCTCTCATGGTTCAACATTTGGAGGAAACCCGCTTGCTTGTGCCGTATCATTAGCTGCTTTGGAAGTAATTGAAGATGAAGAACTTCCAGCGCGTTCATTAGAATTAGGTTCTTATTTCAAGCAGAAGCTCCAAAGCTTAAGCAATCCAGTTATTAGAGAAGTGCGCGGCCGAGGTCTATTCATCGGGGTAGAATTACACGAAGAAGCTCGTCCTTATTGTGAAAAATTAAAAGACCAAGGTTTGCTTTGTAAAGAAACGCACAGTACGGTTATTCGTTTTGCTCCGCCGCTAATGATTTCAAAAGAAGAGTTAGACTGGGCAATTGAACGAATTGAAAAAGTATTTGCTGAGTAATCGGTTTAAAATAAATAAAAATAGTACGATATGTATATATCGTACTATTTTTATTCATATGCAGCTAAATAACGTTTTTATTTGATAGGCAGGAGGAATAGAAGTGTATATCCAACTCTCACAGCTAAGCATGGAAGAGCAAGTTGAATGTTTAACAAAAGCGTTAGTGAAAATCAAAAGTATCAATGGGACAAGCGGCGAAGTAAAGATTGCTGATTTCATTAAAAACACGCTTCAAAGTTTTCCTTATTTCAAAGAAAATCCCCTTCACGTTTGGGAACAGAAAATTAATGGCGATACGCTAGGTAGAAAAAATGTATTTGCTTTTATTCAAGGCAGCAAAAAAAATGCTCAAACAATGATTTATCACGCTCATTTAGATACGGTTGGCATTGAAGATTTTGGTCCATTAAAAGACATAGCATTAGATCCAGAAGAACTTCAGCGCTATTTCTCTATGCATAACATTAATGAAGATGTACAGCGAGATGCTCGCTCAGGTGAATGGATGTTTGGAAGAGGAGCCGTTGATATGCAAAGTGGAATTGCTGTACATTTAGCCAATGTGCTGCATTTTACTAAGCATCCAAATAAATTAGAAGGAAACGTCCTTTTTATGGTCAACCCAGATGAGGAAAGTCAGCATGCTGGAATTATTTCTGCTGTTTCTGAACTGAACCGTTTGAAAAAAGAAAAAAATCTTTCATATGTAGCAGCGATTAATACCGACTTTATTACACCTCTTTACGATGGAGATTCCACGCGCTATATTTATACAGGAGCCGCTGGGAAACTGCTTCCATGTTTTTATATTTACGGAAGGGAGGTACACGTAGGAGATACGCTTGCTGGTATAGACCCTAATTTGATTGCATCTGAGATTACAGGAAGCATCCATAACAATATTAATCTAGCTGAAAATATTGAAGGAGAGCTGGTACTGCCACCTTCCTGTCTGTATCAACGAGATAATAAAGAGGCTTATAATGTGCAAACTGCTGTAAGTAGTCATTTGTATTTTAACTATTTCATCTATGAACGAACGGCAAAAGAAGTGATGAGTCAATTAATTGGATTATCAATCGAAGCATGTGAAAAAGTGGAGAAAAAACTTTCTGATTATTACGAACTTTTTGTTCGGAGAACGAATTTACCAAAGCGAAACTTGTCTTGGAAAGTAGATGTTGTGAGTTTGGAAGATTATTTGGAAGAATTGGATCAAAAAGGGGTAAATGCTCAGGCTTGTATTGAACGAGCTTTCGAACAGTATGCGCATTTAGAACTTAGAACAAGGTGCTTTAAAGTAATTGAAGAACTTCAAAGGTTAGATCCGCATCAAAGTCCGCGCGTAATTGTCTTTTTTGCACCGCCTTACCTGCCTCATAATCACTTGAAGAAAGAAGAAAGCAGAGATCAGCAGCTTCTTTATCCCTTGCAAGCGGCTGTGGAGAAGGTTGGAAAACAGACGGGAGAGACGTTTCAGTTTAAAAAATTTTTCCCCTACCTAGCGGATGGCAGCTTTTTATCTCTTCATGAGACAGATGAGGAAATCGATGCTTTTACACGTAACTTTCCGGGATGGGGGATTGCAGGGGCGATTCCTTTCCGTGAAATTCGAGAATTAAATATTCCGTCCATCAATATGGGGGTATATGGGAAAGACGGACATAAGTGGACAGAGCGAGTGTACAAGCCTTATTCGTTCGGCGTCCTTCCTAAGTTGATTCAAGAAACAACTGTTCAGATGTTAAAAAGTAGGTATGCTTGTACAAACCACATATAAGAAAATGAAGAACGGAGGTACCGATGAATAGACATACAGAACAAAACCAATTACAGAGAACAATGAAAAGCAGACATTTATTTATGATTGCGTTAGGAGGCGTGATTGGAACAGGCCTATTTTTAGGTTCGGGTTTTACTATTAGCCAGGCAGGGCCGGGAGGAGCCATTCTTGCATATATAATAGGCGGCTTCCTCATGTATTTAGTTATGCTTTGTTTAGGAGAGCTAGCGGTAGCAATGCCGGTTTCAGGTTCCTTTCAAGAATACGCTACAAGGTTTTTAGGGCCTTCTACAGGCTTTATGATTGGATGGCTGTACTGGTTCAGCTGGGCAAATACGACAGGACTTGAATTTACGTCAGCAGGAATTTTAATGCAGAGGTGGTTTCCTGATGTACCTATATGGTCATGGTGCTTGATTTTTGGCGTCATTACATTTTTAATTAACGCTCTTTCTGCTCGAAGCTATGCTGAAACTGAGTTTTGGTTTTCGAGTATTAAAGTTACGGCTATTATTCTATTTATTTTAATTGGAGGAGCTGCTGTTTTTGGTTTTATCGATTTCAAGGGAGGAGAATCCGCACCGTTTCTTTCACATTTCACCCAAGGCGCAGGTCTTTTTCCAAATGGAATACTGGCAGTTTTATTGACTTTAGTAACGGTTAACTTTTCGTTTCAAGGAACGGAGCTTGTCGGCATTGCAGCAGGAGAAAGTGAAAGTCCTGAGAAAACGTTGCCGAGATCTATTCGAAACGTCATTTGGAGAACGCTGTTTTTCTTTGTGTTAGCTATGTTTGTTTTAGTCTCTATTCTGCCATACAAAACAGCAGGCGTCATTGAAAGTCCGTTTGTTGCCGTATTAGATCAAATTGGCATTCCATACGCAGCGGATATCATGAACTTTGTCATTTTAACAGCCGTTCTATCAGTGGCGAACTCCGGCGTTTATGCTGCTTCTCGTATGCTTTGGTCACTGTCAAACAGCAATATGGGGCCAAAACCTTTGAAGAAATTATCTTCAAAAGGTGTTCCAATTAACGCATTAATTGTGACAATGATTATTTCAGGGTGCTCGTTGATTACAAGCGTCGTGGCTGCTGAAACCGTATATCTTTGGTTTATTTCGATTTCAGGAATGGTGACCATTATTGTTTGGATGTCCATTTGTGCCTCTCAATTTATGTTCCGCCGTCGTTTTTTAGCGGAAGGAGGAGACATAAAGGAATTGAAATTTAAAACGCCGCTTTATCCGTTCGTTCCTATTCTAGGTTTTTGTTTGTATGGACTGGTATTAATCAGTTTAATTTTTATTCCGGATCAACGAATTGGTCTTTACTGCGGTGTCCCTTTAATCATTGTACTCTACGTGTATTATCACGTAGGAATCAAGAAAAATATTGATCAAAAACAATCGGATTCACCGGTTTATAAAGCAAAATAAAAAAGAAGTGCACTGTGCACTTCTTTTTTATTTAGAGCGGATGTTCAATCGTTTCATACGATACTGCAAGCTTTGTCTGGTCAGCCCTAGTATCTTAGCACTTTTTGAGATGTTGTGGCTGTGTTGTTCAAGCGTTTGTTTAATACATTCTGCTTCGAATGCTAACAGCTGTTCCTTTAAAGGAAGAGAAGGGTGAAAAGCGCTTGGATAAGAAGGTGCGTCACTGCTTGCTTTATTTTCAAAATGTTCATGCTGCTTTAGCTGGAACTTCGTTCTGTATTGGAAAGGAAGGTGAGAATAGTGAATAACATCTTCGTCCATTACCAAGTTCATTGCGCCTTCAATAATGTGTTCTAATTCCCGTACGTTCCCTGGCCAGTCATAAGAGAGAAAAGAAGACATGACTTGGTGATCTACGGTTTTTACATTCATCTGAAACAAATCATTGTATTTTTTGATGAAAAACTTTGTTAATTCAATAATATCTTCTTTTCGTTCACGAAGAGGAGGAATAAAAAGCGTCACGACGCCAAGTCGATAATATAAGTCTTTGCGTAATCGGTTTTCTGCAATTGCATCGATTGGATCTTCATTCATGTTCGCGATCACTCGAACGTTAACCGGTTTGTCCACTGTATCCCCAATTCTTCGTACGGTTTTTTCCTGCAGCACTCGAAGAAGCTTAGCCTGAAGATTTGGGTTTAACGAGTTGATTTCATCTAGCAGTAATGTGCCTCCTTGCGCTTGTTCGAAAAGGCCAGGATTATCCATTGCACCTGTAAAAGCTCCGCGCTTCGTACCGAACAAAAGGCTTTCAATTAAATTATCCGGTAGCGCAGCACAGTTTTGTGAAATAAAAGGAGCAGAAGAGCGGCTGCTGCCATTATGTATGCTTTGAGCAAACAATTCTTTTCCCGTGCCTGTTTCTCCAATGATTAAGACATAAGAAGGAGTTCTAGTAGCACGCTTGGCGTCTTCAATCACATCATGAACCGCCTGACTGTTTCCGATGATGCTGTCAAACGTAAAGCGTGTGTTTCCTTTTTGCCTAATGTTTTGCCGGATTAGACGCTCTAGTTTTGTCACGTCCTGAGCAATTTCAACCGCTCCTTGAATGACCCCGTCTTTTAAAATAGGGAAGGTATTATTAATCGTCGTGATTTCTTGTCCTTGATTGTTGAAATACGTTTGCTTGACGTTAACCGTTTCTTTTCCTTTTTGCAGCGCCTGTACAAGCGTGCTTTGCTGATTTTCTTTGAACATAAATACATCTAACAAGTTTTTATGTAAAACGTCTTGTTCATCCATCAGCTCCATCTTTGTCATCTTTTCATTATAAATAATAGTTTTTCCTGTTTCATCGACCGCATGGATACCGGCATCGACTTTATTTAAAATGGTTTCGTATATATGTTTAAGAGTGCTTAATGTATCGGTCATTCAAATACTCTCCTTTAGCGGTGTTCATATCTCTATTTAAACAAAAATAGCTGAATTCTGATAGTGTTTCCACATAAAAATAAATGAATGACCGAAGAGAAATGTTATCCGTTTACAATGGATCCCCCATTAATGTGCAGAACTTGCCCGGACATATAAGAAGAATCAGAGCTTGCCAAGTATACATAGGCTGGTCCTAGCTCAGAAGGCTGTCCTGCCCGTTTCATAGGTGTATTAGACCCAAATGTCGCAACTTGCTGTTCGTCGAACGTAGACGGAATAAGAGGTGTCCAAATGGGTCCCGGAGCTACGCCGTTTACGCGAATGCCTTTTGTTGCGAGCGAAGCTGATAAAGAACGTGTAAAAGCAACGATAGCACCTTTGGTTGAAGAGTAATCAATCAGCTGATCATGCCCATGGTAAGCTGTCACAGACGTCGTATTAATAATAGCGCTTCCTTGTTTTAAATGAGGCAATGCAGCTTTGGTCAAATGAAAAATTGAAAAAATATTCGTTTGAAACGTACGAGTAAGCTGTTCAGTCGTGATATCCGTAATACTTTTTTGAGGATGCTGTTCAGCAGCATTATTGACTAAGATGTCTATTTTTCCGAAAGTCTGAATGGCCTTTGAGACGACTTCTTGACAAAAATGCTCATCTCCTATGTCACCAGCAAGCAACAAACAAGAAGCTTCCATTCGTTCAACTTGTTTTTTGGTTTCATTTGCATCATCGTGTTCATTAAGGTAGGTTATGACAACATTTGCGCCTTCTTTAGCGTAATGATAAGCGACAGAACGTCCGATACCGCTGTCTCCTCCGGTGATAACAGCTACTTTGTTCTGTAATTTTCCGCTTGCCTTATAATCTGGAGCGATAGAGGTAGGGATTGGGTGCATATCTTTCTCAATACCTGGCTGAGTTTGCTGATGCTGAGGAGGGAAGTTTTGTTTTTGATTTTGATTCATTGGTATACACTCCTTAATTAATATGAGTATGTAAAGCGTATACTAGTATTTGTTAAGAAAGTGTATCTATGCATAGGAATAAGCCTGAACGAATAAAAAAAGGCTTTAAAAGAAAAAATGAATGCCGGAGCATCCATTTTTTTAGCGGTAATTAATAAATTGTACGTCAATAGGTAAATCAGCGCTGCGAATAGCTGAAATGATTTGCTGCAGGTCATCACGATTTTTACCGCTTACGCGAAGCTGATCATCTTGAATCTGGCTTTTTACTTTTAAACCGGTATTCTTAATAATCGTATTTAGCTTTTTAGCGTTGTCTTTGTCGATACCTTGAATTAGCTTGGCACGTTGTCTAACCGTTCCTCCAGAGGCGTTCTCAATTTTTCCATATGAGATATTGCGTGTAGGTACGCCGCGTTTAATAAGCTTGGAGATCAGTACGTCTTTTAACTGTTCAAGCTTAAATTCATCATCAGAAATAAGAACAAGCTCTTCGTTTTCAAGCGAGATTTCGCTTTTACTGCCTTTAAAATCGTAGCGGGTTTTAATTTCTTTTGTTGCCATGGTAATGCCGTTTGTTACTTCTGATAAATCGACTTGTGACACAATGTCAAATGAACTATCTTTAGCCATAATAACCTCCATATGTAAAGAGTTTGTTCTTTTATTATAAATAAAACACAAACTGTATACAACTGATATTGAATAGAGAGCCGGTAATTGATACAATACAAGTTATGCTTTTTGTTGTAAGCTATAGAAGCAGCTTTTTTAAACAATGCATGCATTTAAGTTGATTTGAAATTTAAAATGCTGTTCGATGCAAAGTGAGAAGGTATGTGGTGACGGAATAGTCACTACTAATTTATATAAAGGATGGATAGAACGATGAATGTAGAAGCTGGGATGAAAGCGTATTTAACAGTAAACCGGGAAACGCCGATTGGTTATATGTTAGCAGAAGGTGAAGAAGAAATTTTGCTACATAAAAATGAAACAACAAGAGAACTTGCTGAAGGAGAAGAAGTAGAAGTTTTTCTATACCTTGATCAGCATGACCGTTTAACGGCAACGATGCACTTACCTCTTGTTGAAGAAGGTGTCTATGAGTGGGTCGAGGTCGTAGATGTTAATCCAGGTTTGGGCGTGTTTGTAAATATCGGCATGAACAAAGATATGTTAATTGGTTCAACAGACTTACCTGCCCTAGAAGATCTGTGGCCAGAAGTCGGAAACAAGGTTTACTGTACAATGAAGATTTCAAAGCGCGGTAAGATGTACGGGAAAATTGCTACAGACGATGTGATGAAAGCAATGGCATTAGATGCCCCGCCCGAACTTTTTAATCGTGAAGTGCGCGGATACATCTATCGCGTACTGCGCGTAGGTTCATTTATTATGACAGATGAAGGATATGTTGGATTTATTCATGAAAGCGAGAGACGCAAAGAACCAAAGCTTGGGACGTATGTAACAGGCCGCGTAATTAATGTAAAAGAAGACGGAACGCTAAACGTATCGCTTCTTCCGCGCAAGCAAGAAAGCATGGATGAAGATGCACAAGTACTATACGATTACATGGAAAGCCGTGGTGGCGTTATGCCATTTTGGGATAAAAGCTATCCGGAAGATATTCGCGAGCGCTTTAATATGAGTAAAGCTGCGTTCAAACGTGCCCTTGGTAAACTGATGAAAGAAGGAAAAGTTTATCAAGAAGAAGGATGGACATATTTTAAAAAAGAAGAAAACTAAAAGGAGAAGCCGCTGAAAATTCAGCGGCTTCTTTTTATAAGTGATCAGTTTTTTTAGAAAATGAATGTTTTCCAAGCTCACGGTTATGCTTAGCTTGCAGATTCTTTTCGTGAAGCTTTGCGTTATTATCTTTTGCTTTTTTATCGTTATCGCTCGTTTTTGGCATTGTGATACACCCCTTTTTGATCGTACCTTTAGAATGCCCTGACCTCTTTAAATTATTCGATGGTTTCGTTCAAAAAGAAGACTGCAATCGTCCCTGGGCCAGAGTGAGAACCTATGGCTGCACCAATAATATTAATAATAAAATGTTTGGTTCCAAAACGTTCTTGAATCATCTCTTTCAGCTGAAGAGCTGTTTCTAAATCATCTCCATGGCTAATTCCAATGGTTTGAGAAGAGAGGCTTTTTCCTCGTTCTTCCATTACATCAAGCATGCGCTTAAATACTTTTTTACGGCCGCGGATTTTTTCGATTGGAATCAGTTTTCCATCTTCCACATGAAGCAGCGGCTTAATATTAAGCAGACCTCCTACAAAAGCAGAAGCTTTGCTCACGCGTCCTCCTTGAGCAAGAAAATCTAAGTCATCGACCGTAAAAATATGTTCCATATGCAGCGCGTATTGTTTTATTTTTTCTGTCATCTCGACTAGTGAGAGGTTTTGTTGTAGTAATTGTGCTGCATAATAAGTAACTACTCCCTGGCCAAGAGATGCACATTTCGTATCGATTATCTCTAATTGGAAATCGGGATACTTTTCTAGGAGTTCTTCTCGAATCATCATTGCTGTTTGGTATGTACCGGATAATTCTGAAGAAAAAGCTAAATAAATGCACGAATCACCTGATTTAGCTATGTTCTCAAAGACTTCATACGTAGTAGTTGGAGCCGCTTGAGATGTTTTTGGCATTTTGCCTTTACGGATGGCTTCGTAGACAGAAGCTGGCTCAATCGTTTGTAGATCTAAAAATTCTTGATTATCCAGGCTTACGCGAAGTGGTAAAAAGCCAACGTTATTTTCTTGAAAAAAGGATAAAGGCAAATCGCTTGCACTATCGGTTAAAAGTTTAATTGACATAAATGTCACCTTCCTAATTGCATTTATAAAATATTAAATGAATTTGATGTATAAACATTGAGAAGCGTTATATACGACATAGTATTAGTGTATAAGCACTTTGAGGAAAATACAATTTTTGAATAAGTTTTTTTAATTCTGCCAAATCGTACATACTATATGTACTAACTATTTTAAAGATGCTGACTTTATTCATTTTATAAATGGGTATAGGAGAGTAAGAAGTTTTAAAAAAGCGGAGGTCGGTCATTTGAATATGTGGCTTGAAACAAAAAAAGCGATAGTCGTCTTAGTAGGAGCATTATTGAATGCGCTTGCGCTCAACTTGTTTTTGATACCTGCTAATGTATATTCGAGCGGCTTTACAGGAGTAGCGCAGCTTGTTTCGAGTATCGTGACAGATTACACCCCTTTTACTATTTCCACTGGAGTGCTGCTGTTGTTGTTAAACATTCCTGTAACTATTTTAGGGTGGAAAAAAGTTGGGAAGTCATTTACTGTTTACAGCTTTATCAGCGTTGCTGCAACAACTTTGTTTCTTGGAATTATTCCTATTCAAGCACTTTCTAAAGACATCATCCTTAACGCAGTTTTTGGAGGCGTTATTTTAGCGGTAGGGGTAGGAATTACGTTGAAATTTGGAGCTTCAACTGGTGGGCTCGATATTATTGCCCTGATTTTGTCTCGAGTAAAGGACCGACCAATTGGCACTTATATGTTCATATTAAACGCAATTATTATCGTGCTAGCAGGTCTTTTATATGGTGCTGAGAAGTCACTTTATACGCTTGTGACGCTTTATACAACTACTCGCGTCATTGATGTTATTCATACGCGTCATGTCAAACTCACAGCAATGATCGTAACGAAAAAAGGAGTGGAGCTAAGAAAGGCGATTCACGCCAAACTTGTGCGAGGGATTACGGCGGTACCGGCTAAAGGCGGCTTTACAAACGAAGATAAAGAAATGCTAATGATTGTTTTGACCAGATATGAATTATTTGACTTGGAGCGAGTGATTAAAGAGGTAGATCCTAAAGCGTTTACCAATATCGTTCAGACAACGGGAATCTTTGGTTTGTTTCGCAAGGATTAAAAAAGGTCCAGGTATTCATTACCTGGACTCTTTTTTATTAATGTGTGCCTTTTAAGTCATTAGAAAGTTCTTGAAGCTGAGCTTGTTCTTCAGGAGAAGCATTTTGCTGCGCATGAGACAGCATATCAGCTGCAATGTTTTCATCAGAAGCTGCAGACGTATGAGCCTGAGACGTTTGATGATTTTGACCAGCAGCTCCTAATGTATTCTGAAGCTGCTGAAGCTGAGCTTGTTCTTCAGGAGAAGCGCTTTGCTGTGCATGAGACAGCATATCAGCTGCTACGTTTTCACTAGACGTGTGAGATTCACGGTGAGCGTGAGACTGACCGCCTTCTAAAGTGCTTTGAAGCTGTTCAAGCTGAGCTTGTTCTTCAGGAGAAGCATTTTGCTGTGCATGAGATAATATATCAGCTGCTACGCTTTCACTGGACGCATGAGCTTTACCGTGAGCGTGAGACTGACCGCCTTCTAAAGTGCTTTGAAGCTGTTCAAGCTGTGCCTTCTCTTCGGAAGAAGCATTCTGAACGATATGAGACAGCGTATCAGACGTAATGTCTGCGCTTTTCTCTTGTGAATGTGATTCTCCATCTGTATCATACGCTTGATGCAATGAGTTTTGGAATTGCTTCAGCTGCTCTTGCTCCTCAGGAGAAGCGTTAGAAGCAATACTATTTAATACGCCTTCTGAAATATCAAGTTCACCGTTGCCGTGCTTTTGACGATGAAGCTGATCTTCTGAATGGCCGGATACTGCATTTCGAATCGCATCTTTTACTTGACCAAAAAGTGAATTTTTCATAAGTTACTGTCCTCCATGAGGAGTTTGGCGCTGCTGAGCTTGAAATGCTTCTGCCTCTGCCATAGTCATATGATAAGGAATTCGTTCATCATGTTTTTGAACTGCGTCTGCACCTTGTTTCACAAAACGTTTTGATCGATTGCCTCTGCCCATCATAAATTCCTCCTCGTAATATAAATAAAACCGACACCTTAAGAAGTGTCGGTTATAGTGTGTGCTAAATAAAAAAAATGATAGCGATAAAAATTTACCTTGCTTTTCAAAAAAAGCTAAGTTATAAATTTAACGTTTTTTCCAAATAATAAGCAATACCATCATTTTCATTCGATTTTGTTACTTCACGCGCTAGCTGTTTTAATTCGTTAATACCATTTTCCATGGCAATACCGTGTCCTGCAAATTTAATCATTTCAAAATCATTGTCTTCATCTCCAAACGCAATAATTCGTTCGCGTGGAATTTGATAATGATTAGCTACGCGCTCAAGACCTACAGCTTTATTAAGTCCTTTTTTTACAATTTCAACGACATGCCAAGGTGCTCCCCAGCGTCTATGTTCTAGTACTTCTGCATGAACATCTGAAAGGTGAGAGCGTATATCTTGTACATGTTCTTCATCTGCGTGAATTAAAATAGACGTTGGGTCGTGCTGCAGTGTATGACGCAAATCACCCGTTTGTAATTTAGGATCCCCTAGGCTAAGTACATCCATTAATTTTCGATCTTCAAAATGAAGATACACGTCATCTTGTACTTCTGCCATGATATTGTTGATGCGATAGTCTTGCATAGCTGTCACAATGTCATGGACAGTGCGGCGGTTTAAAGGTTCGTGATGCGTGCCGAAATCAGGCTGAAGGGGGTGATGAACAAGCGCTCCGTTAAAGTTTACAATAGGCGTGGATAAATCTAATTCGCTGTAATACATAGCACTGGAACGATAAGGTCTACCAGTTGCAATCATTACAATATGTCCTTCTTGTTTGGCTTTTTCTAATACCCGTTTTGTTGTAGGTGAAATGGTTTTTTCATTCGTTAACAATGTTCCATCCAGATCTAAGGCGATTAAGTGTTGATCGTTTCTCATATAGGGCTCCTTTTAAATTGAAGTAGTTATACGATTATATTGAATTCTACTAATATTCATGCTTGTATTCCCATATTTTACACAACTTTTCCTTAGGAGCAAAGCAGAACGATTGACATGCAAAAGCTGTCTTGTTACGGTGTAAGACATAGTTATTGATTGCTTACGATAAATTGTTTAAGGGTATATTTAATACGTGAAGATAATTACGGAAGTAAGAGAAAGGAGAATGAATATGGATAAACAGTTAGAAGATAAAATCATGGAATCACTAGAAGAAGTAATTGATCCAGAGCTTGGCGTTGATATCGTAAATTTAGGCTTAGTGTATGGTGTAGAAATGGAAGAAAACAACACGGTTATCGTGACGATGACGTTAACTTCTATTGGCTGCCCGCTGGCTGGCGTGATTGGCGAACAAGTGAAAAAACAATTAATTTCTCTTGAAGAAGTAGAAAATGTAGACGTGAATATCACATTTAATCCTCCATGGGATAAAGATCGAATGACGCGCTACGCTAAAATTGCATTAGGTGTTCAATAAGAAAAAAGCCATCAACGATGGCTTTTTTTCTTATTCAATTCTGCACAATTCCAAAGGGCAGTCCTCACAGTCTATTTCTTTCTTTAAAAAAGAGAGCTTATGAATGATGATTTTTCCATCTGCCATCGAAATCACTTCATTTTTTCGCAACTCAGCGAGCATGCGATTGACCACTTCTCGAGATGTCCCGCATAGATTGGCGATTTCTTGATTTGTCAACGTTACGTTTAATAAAATACCATTTGGCTTCATTACTCCAAAACTATTAGACATGCGGATCAGAGTAGAGTAGAGAGCACCTTTTTTTCCATTTAGAATTAAGTCTCTAAACTTTGTCTGCATTCGCTTGATTTGGAGTCCCATCCACTTCATGTACTCCATAGAAAGAGCAGGGTATTGTGCTAGTTCGTTTTCTAACAACCGTTTTTGAATACTGATTGCCGTACAAGGTTCAATGGCTTTTGCTTGGAGCATATGGGGAGTAGATCCGCAAAACAGCATGACTTCCCCGATTAAGTCTCCTGAACTCGCCAGCTGAAGCGTCAGTTCGCGTCCTTCCGGCGTCACTTTACCTACTTGCACGGCCCCTGACGTAATAAAAAATAAATGAGTTGAAGGTGAACCTTCTTGAAAGAGAAAGTCACCTTTTTTAAACGAAATTTTATGATTAAAGTTCATAAAAAATTGCTGCAGCTCATTTGAAAAAGAATCCGTTGTGATGTTCATCATGTTATCACCTTTTAATTAAAATTTTTGCGACTGTTACTTATTAATCTATTAAGTTAGAACAGTCTGTATATGCTGTACGTCCACTAGCCGTATGAAAAAATCTCATACGGATGATTTTATCGATATTCTTATTATACACAAAAACAACCAGTGTTTTCCAAAACTATCTGTGAACAATTTCTAAACAAAAATAGAAAGATAGTTATAAAAATAAAAACTTATGAATAAATAAAAATGTTTAAAAATATAGAATAAAGTGTTGGATTTTTTAAATATTCATTTGATTTTATTTTTATACGGTATTATAATGATAAATAATTCAAATAGATACGTGGAAAAAGGAGTTTTAAAATGAAAGAATACAAGGTAGGAATTGTTGGAGCAACAGGGTATGGAGGAGTAGAACTGATTCGTTTGTTAGCGAATCACCCACATTTTCATGTTTATGCAGTTTATTCATCCTCTCAGGATGGGATGGAACTAGCAGAGGTTTATCCTCACCTTTCTAATACTGTATATATGCTGCAAGATATAAACCCTAAGAAGATGGCTGAAGAATTAGATTTAGTGTTTACAGCAACTCCTTCCGGTGTTTCTAGCAAACTTGTACCTCAATTAATAGAAGAAGGAATAAAAGTGGTAGATCTATCTGGAGATTTTAGATTAAAAACAGAAGCACTTTATGAAAAATGGTACAAAAAGCCTGCTGCAGCCGAAGCATTTTTACAACAGTCTGTGTATGGATTATCAGAATGGTTTGCAGACGAAGTCGAAAGCAGTACGTTCGTTGCGAACCCGGGTTGTTATCCAACAGCTACACTGCTTGGGCTAGCTCCCCTCGTTAGTAAACAAATGGTGAAACCAAACTCTATTATCATTGATGCAAAGTCCGGAATCTCAGGAGCAGGGCGCGGTCTTTCGCAAATGGCTCATTATGCTGAAATCAATGAAAATATGAAAATATACAAAGTTAATCAACATCAGCATATCCCAGAAATCGAATCTATTTTAGAAAAGTGGGATGAGGAAATTGGCCATGTTACGTTCAGTACGCACTTAGTTCCAATGACGCGAGGGATTATGAGTACAATATACGCTGAACTTTCTGAAGAGAGCTCAGTACAAGAGCTCCATCAGCTATATGTAGATACATATCAAAACTCCCCGTTCGTTCGCGTTCGAAAAGCTGGTGAATTTCCTTCTACTAAAGAAGTAAGTGCATCAAATTATTGCGATATCGGTATTACATTTGACGAACGAACAAAGCGTGTCACGATCGTTTCTGTCATTGATAACTTAGTAAAAGGGGCAGCCGGTCAGGCCATTCAAAATGCCAATATCATGATGGGATTTGAACAGCAAGCGGGTATCGGACTACTGCCTGTCTTCCCATAAAGTCAACAGCATCACTAATCACGATAAAAGCAGGAGGGAACGTATAGTGATTACGGTTAAACAAACGAAAGAAAAGATAAAGAAAATAGAGAACGGTACAATTGTAACGCCGCTAGGCTTTTCAGCAGACGGTGTTCATGCTGGTTTACGTTATGCTAAAAAAGATTTAGGAGTTATTGTAAGCGATGTGCCAGCTAATTGCGCAGCTGTTTACACGCTTAATGCCTTTCAAGCAGCGCCTTTAGCTGTTACAAAAGAAAGTGTAGCAGTGGAGCAGAAGCTGCAAGCGATCGTTGTGAACAGCGCATGTGCAAATGCATGTACGGGAGAACAAGGATTAAAAGATGCATACCAAATGCGAAATACGTGTGCAAAAGAGCTTAATATCCTACCTCATCATGTAGCGGTAGCTTCTACAGGCGTAATTGGAGAGCTTCTAGATATGGAAAAAATCGTGAAAGGCATTGGGTTGTTAAGTCCTTCGTCGAACAAAGAAAAAGCAGAAGAATTTCAAACGGCTATTTTAACAACAGATACAGTGATGAAGTCAGCTTGCTATGAAACAAAAATTGACGGCAAAGTAGTTACCATTGGAGGCACAGCGAAAGGATCAGGCATGATTCACCCAAATATGGCTACGATGCTTAGCTTTATCACAACGGATGCTAAGGTTGAAGCTTCAGTGTTACAAGATGCGCTAGGTTCTATTACAAATAAAAGCTTTAATCAAATTACAGTGGATGGTGACACATCGACGAATGATATGGTTGTTGTTTTAGCAAATGGAAAAGCTGATCACCAGTCGCTTACACCAGATCATCCTGAATGGAATTCGTTTTATGAAGCACTGCGCTTGACGTGTGAAGATTTAGCCAAACAAATTGCACGCGACGGTGAAGGAGCAACAAAACTAATTGAAGTAAACGTATCTGGGGCTCATACAAACGAAGAAGCAAATGTGATTGCTAAACAAATTGTGGGCTCGAACCTAGTGAAAACGGCCATGTATGGAGCCGATGCCAATTGGGGACGAATTATTTGTTCAGTTGGGTACAGCGGAGTAACGCTTAATCCAGAAACAGTGAATGTTTCGTTAGGCAATATCCAGATGTTAGAAAACAGTCAGCCTGTTTCATTTAGTGAAGAAGAAGCAAAGGCTTATTTAGAAAATGATACGGTCGAAGTCTATGTTGACTTGCAGCAGGGAAATGGAATTGGCAAAGCGTGGGGCTGCGATTTGACTTACGATTACGTCAAAATCAACGCCAGTTATCGAACGTAAGGAGAGAGTGAAATGAGCAATGAAAAAATCGTCGTTGTAAAATGCGGAGGCAGCATTGTCAATCAGTTAACAAGCGCTTTTTTTGAAAGTATTCAGCAGTTAAAAGCGAGTGGATATCAGATCATTGTTGTGCACGGAGGCGGACCTGATATTCAAGATACGCTTACCAAACTTCACATTGAAACGGAATTTGTAGATGGGCTTCGAAAAACGTCCAAAGAAGCATTAGAAGTTGTGACGATGGTATTAGCAGGCAAGGTTAATAAGCAGCTTGTAAAAGATCTACAAAAAGCGAACTTAAAAGCGGTAGGACTATCAGGAATTGATGGATTATTGCTTAAAGCAGAGGCAATTGATGTGGAACGTCTAGGTTACGTTGGAGAAGTAAAAGGCGTAAACGATACATTATTAAAACAACTAACTGACAGTCAGTATATTCCAGTTGTTTCTTCCATTGGAGCAGATGAAGAAGGTAATAGCTATAATATTAATGCTGACGTGGCAGCCGGAGCCGTTGCACAAGCAGTAAATGCTGAAAAGCTGATGTTTGTAACGGATGTAAAAGGTGTGTTAAAGGATGGAGCATTGCTTCCTGAGCTTACAAAGTCAGAGATTGATGCACTTATTGAAGAAAAAGTAATTTACGGCGGAATGATTCCGAAAGTAACATCAGCGGTAAATGCGTTATCTCCTTTGCTTGAAGAAGTTCATATTATTAGCGGAACTGATGGATTTTTAGATAAGGAAGGGAAGCTGATTGGTACAGCAATTAAATATAGTGGAAAAGGTGGAGAAGATAGCGATGAGTTCATTGTTTCCAACATATCAACGGTTTGATATCCATGTGGAAGAGGCGCAAGGAACAAAATTAATAGATAACAAAGGAAATGAGTATTTAGATTTTATTTCAGGTATCGCTGTTTGTAACGTAGGTCATCGTCATCCTGATGTTCAAAAAGCGGTCGAAGAGCAGTTAAATAAAGTGTGGCATGTGTCAAATTTATTTCATCAATCGATTCAAGAAGACGTAGCAGGTAAGCTTGTGGAACACTCAAACGGTGATGCAGTATTTTTCTGTAACAGCGGTGCAGAAGCCAACGAAGCGGCGATTAAATTAGCGCGTAAGTACACACAAAAACACAAAATTATTACGTTTACAAAATCATTTCATGGACGTACATTTGCTACAATGACAGCTACAGGGCAGGCAAAAATTCATGATGGCTTCGGTCCTCTTGTTAATGAGTTTGTTTACGTGCCATACAATGATGAAGAAGCATTAAAACAAGAAATGGACGACAGCGTAGCAGCAATTATGGTTGAAGTCATTCAAGGAGAAGGCGGAGTGGTTCCAGGAACCGAAGCATTTTTATTAACCATTCAAGAGCTGTGTAAAAAGCACGAAGCACTGTTTATAGTCGATGAAGTGCAGACTGGAATCGGCAGAACAGGAAAACCATTTGCTTATCAGCATTTTAACGTTTCACCAGATATTATTACAGCAGCTAAAGGATTAGGAAGCGGAATGCCGGTTGGTGCGATGATTGGAAAAGGATATCTCAAAGAAGCATTTGGACCTGGTACTCACGGAACAACCTTTGGAGGAAACCCAATTGCACTAGCTTCAGCCAAAGCAACCTTAAACATTATTTTTAATGAAGCATTTTTGGCAGAGGTTACAGAAAAAAGCCTTTATTTTACCAATGCTTTGAAAAATAGCTTAGCAGATTATTCATTTGTAACCGATGTTCGTGGAAAAGGTTTTATGATTGGAATTGAATGCGGAGAACATCAGTCAGCATTGCTTGCAGCTATGCGTGAAAAAGGATTGCTAGCACTGGGAGCGGGACCGCATGTGGTACGATTGCTGCCGCCTTTAACTGTAACAAAAAAAGAGTTGGACCAAGCGATTCATATCATTGAAGAAGCGTTTAGCCAAACAAAAATTACTTCATAATACAAATTTTTTTGAATATGTTTGTATAAAAATTCTGTTTTATAAATAATTATTCGAAGAGGGATGCACAATGAACGGATATTTACACTTAGCAAACGGCGATTCGTTCGCCGGACACATTGAACATACAGCAACGCACCAGGCAGAAGGAGAAATTGTTTTCTTTACTGGAATGACTGGTTATCAAGAAGTTGTGACTGATCCATCTTACAAAGATCAAATTATCGTCTTTACGTATCCTTTGATTGGGAACTATGGTATCAATGAAAAAGATTATGAAAGCAAAAAGCCTCACGTAGCAGGCGTTGTCGTATACGAATGTTCAGATGAAGGGTTCCATTACGAAGCGATGTACAGCTTTAAACAATATTTAAAGAAATGGAACATTCCGCTTATTACACATGTGGATACGAGAGCGGTCGTAAAACGAATTCGAAAAGAAGGTACGATGCAATCTGCCTTTTCGACATCTGCTGAATCGCCAGCATTTACTGCTGAATGCGATGGATATGTAGTAAAAGAAGTATCAACAAAAGAGCCTGTTACTTACGGAAATGGTGAAAAACACGTTGTATTAATGGACTTTGGGTATAAAAAATCAATTTTACAAGAGCTGTTAAATCGAGAGTGCAAAGTAACAGTTGTTCCTTATTCTACAAGCTCTTCAAAAGTAAAAGAACTGCAGCCGGATGGCATTGTCTTATCAAACGGACCTGGAGATCCAACTCAAGTGAGCAGTCAGCTGGATGAATTAAAAGAAATTATTTCATCGTATCCAACTTTGGGAATTTGCTTTGGACATCAGTTAATTGGGCTCGCTTTTGGGGCGCAAACCAAAAAGCTGGCGTTCGGTCACCGAGGAGCTAATCAGCCTGTAATTGATTTAACGACTAACAAAGTGTGTATGACTTCTCAAAATCACAGCTATGTCGTAGACGAACAGACGATTACGTCTACGCCATTAAACGTTCGATTTAAAAATGTGAATGACGGATCGGTTGAAGGTTTAATGCATAAAGACCTTCCTGTTATGTCGGTTCAATATCATCCAGAAGCACACCCTGGACCAAGTGACAGCACGTATATCTTTGATGAATTTATGACGAAAGTACAGCAAGTAGGGAGCGGAAAAGTATATGCCTAAAGACCAAACGTTAAAAAAGATTTTAGTAATCGGATCAGGACCAATCGTAATTGGGCAAGCAGCAGAATTTGATTATTCAGGAACTCAGGCGTGCTTGTCATTAAAAGAAGAAGGTTATGAAGTTATCTTAATCAATAATAATCCAGCTACAATTATGACGGACACTCACGTAGCAGATCGAATCTATTTTGAACCATTAACAGTAGACTGCGTAGAGAAAATTATTGCAAAAGAAAAGCCCGATGGTTTGTTAGCCACATTAGGCGGACAGACGGGTTTAAACTTAGCCCTTGAGCTTCATGAACAAAACATTTTGCCAAAATACGATGTGAAACTTTTAGGAACACCGATTGAATCAATCAAAAAAGGTGAAAGCCGTGAAGAGTTCCGTGCATTGATGAATGAACTGAATGAACCGGTGCCGGAAAGTGAAGTTGTCACAAAAGTAGAAGAAGCGTTAGCTTTTGCCAAGAAAATTGGTTTTCCTGTTATTGTACGTCCTGCTTATACGTTAGGCGGAACGGGCGGAGGAATTGCTCATTCTATGGAAGAGCTTGAAAAGCTTTCAGCGTCAGGTTTGCGTGAAAGTGCTATTACTCAGTGCTTAATTGAAAAAAGCATTGCTGGATTTAAAGAAGTTGAGTATGAGGTTATGCGTGACGTAAACAATACGTGCATCACAATTTGTAATATGGAGAACATCGATCCCGTAGGCGTCCATACTGGAGATTCGGTGGTCGTTGCTCCTTCTCAGACACTAACAGACGTGGAATATCAAATGCTTCGCTCTGCTTCAGTTAAAATTATTTCATCGCTTGGCATTATTGGGGGGTGCAACATTCAGTTTGCGCTTGATCCAAAAAGCAAGCAGTACTATTTAATTGAAGTAAATCCGCGTGTGAGCCGTTCGTCTGCTCTTGCATCAAAAGCAACTGGCTATCCGATTGCTAAAATTGCTGCAAAGCTATCGGTAGGCTACACGCTTCATGAGTTATTAAATCCTGTGACAGGAGACACATATGCAAGCTTTGAACCTGCTCTTGACTATGTAGTAGTGAAATTTCCAAGGTGGCCGTTTGACAAGTTTTTCTACGCTGAAAGAACGCTTGGCACCCAAATGAAAGCAACTGGAGAAGTAATGGCTATTGACCGTAACTTTACACGTAGCTTCCAAAAGGCATTATCTTCTTTAGAAATTGACTTACAAGGATTAGAAGTAGAAGAACTGCAAGAACTTTCAACAGATGAATTAAAAAGCAAGCTGGGCGAACAAAGCGATGAGCGTATTTTTGTTATCCTTGAGCTTTTACGCCGCGGCACAACGCCTCAGTATATCCATGAAGTAACACAAATTGATTATTTCTATTTAACACACTTTGCACAGCTGATTAAAATGGAAGCCTCTTTAAAAGAAGTACGTTTTGATTCGATTACAGCTGAACACTTTAAACAAGTGAAGGAGCATGGTTTTACAGATGCGTATCTAGCAAACGTATGGAATGTGCCAGAACTTGACGTAAGAGCGAAACGTAAAGCACTACATATTACGCCAAGCTATAAAATGGTGGATACATGTGCAGCGGAATTTGAATCTTCAACGGCTTATTTCTACTCTAGTTACTACGGGGAAAGTGAGATTGAACCATCAACGAATAAAAAAGTTGCGATTATCGGTTCTGGACCTATTCGTATCGGGCAAGGAGTAGAGTTCGACTATAGCTCTGTACACGGTGTGCTAGCTCTTGAAAAAGAAGGATACGAAACGATTTTAATTAACAATAATCCAGAAACGGTAAGTACGGATTTTGAAGTAGCAGATCGCTTATATTTCGAACCTGTAACAGTAGAAGACGTATCAAATGTTCTTGATGCTGAAAATGTGACGGATGTAATTGTTCAATACGGAGGTCAAACGGCTATTTCGCTCGTTAAAGGTCTAGAAGAAGCTGGCGTTAATTTATTAGGTATTACAAATGATGTCATTGATGCACTTGAAGATCGTGACCTGTTTTATAAGCTCTTAGACGACTGCGATATTCCTCATATTCCAGGTGAAATGGCGAAAGACGCGAAAGAACTTGTACAAAAAGCAAAAGATATGGGATTCCCATTACTCATTCGTCCTTCTTACGTGATTGGCGGAAAAGGAATGCTGACAATTCAAAACGAAACGGAGCTTCAGGCTTGTTTACCGGCTATTAAAGCGTCTCATTTCCCAATGCTTATTGATGCTTACTTCCCTGGAAAAGAAACAGAAGTTGATGTGGTAGCAGACGGAAAAGATGTGTTGATTCCGACAATCGTTGAACATATTGAAAAAGCTGGCGTTCATTCAGGAGACAGCTATGCGCTTTTACCAGCAAAAACAGTAGAAGCAGCACATAAAGAAAAAATGGTAAGCTACGCTCAAAAAATTGTAAACAAACTTCAATATAAAGGGATTATGAATATCCAATATGTTATTTACAACGGTGAAGTCTACATGCTGGAAGTTAATCCGCGTGCCAGCCGTACAGTTCCTGTAGTAAGCAAAGTGTGCAACACGCCGCTTGTTTCGCTATCAACTCAAATATTGCTTGGGAAATCATTGTCGGAAATTAGTGAAAAGCTAGGTTTATTGCCGGATCCGGCTTATACAACTATCAAGTTTCCAGTGTTTTCGACAAGTAAATTATCAGGAGTTGATCCACTTGTTGGACCGGAAATGAAGTCAACTGGTGAAGGAATTGCGATTTCTTCAACGATTGAAGAAGCAGCAAAGAAAGTATTCCATCAGTATGTGTTAAGTAAAAAAGGTGCTGCAGAAGTGTATATCAACGGAGAAGCGCAGGGCCTTGAAGAACTTGCGCAAAGCGCGGGATTAACTCTTGTTAAAGATAAAGAAGTTAGTGAATGGGTGAAAACGAAAGAAGCTTTATTATATGTAAGTTTACAGCCCGAAGATAAAGAAAGCCGTATGTCAGCATTAAAACACGGTTTAATGGTTATGACGGAGGCAGAAACGGCTTCGCTATTTTTCCAATCGTTCCAAGTCGATGAATATCACGTTTCATCACTGCAAGAATGGTTTCAAAAAACTAAAAAGGAAGTGACAGTATCATGAGTACAGTATCGGTAAATACGAATTTAAAAGGAAAAGATTTGCTTACACTTAAAGATTTATCATCAGACGATATTATGTCACTTTTGGAAAGCGCCATTGAGCTGAAAGAAAAGCATAAAAATGGTGAAATCGTAACATCGTTAAAAGGAAAAACGCTGGGGCTCATTTTTGAAAAATCTTCAACAAGAACAAGAGTCTCATTTGAAGCGGGAATGATGCAGCTTGGAGGAAACGCCCTCTTTTTAAGCAGCCAGGATTTACAGATTGGACGCGGAGAAACGATTGCTGATACAGCACGCGTACTATCTGAATTCATCGATGCTATAATGATTCGTACGTTTGAACACAGCAAGATCGAAGAGCTTGCAGATTACGCATCCATTCCCGTTATTAATGGTTTGACAGATGATTATCATCCTTGTCAGGCTCTAGCTGATTTATTAACGATTTACGAGCACAAGAAATCATTTGAAGGGCTAAAAGTAGCTTATGTTGGAGACGGAAATAATGTAGCGCATTCGTTAATGATTGCCTGTGCAAAAATGGGAATAGATATTTCAATTGGATGCCCTGATGGATATGAGCCAAAAGACTTTGTCACAGCTTATGTTCATGAAATAGCTGCTACAACGGGCGCTAAAGTTACGATTACAAAAGATCCTGTAGAAGCTGTGAAAAATGCCGATGCTATTTATGCAGACGTATGGACAAGTATGGGACAGGAAGAAGAAGCACAGCAGCGTTTGAAAATATTTGCTCCTTATCAAGTAAATGCAGAACTAGCTGCCTATGCTAAGTCAGACTATTTATTTCTGCACTGTTTGCCTGCGCATCGTGAAGAAGAAGTAACAGCAAGCATTATTGACGGACCAAATTCTGTTGTCTTTCAGCAGGCTGGAAATCGTATGCATGTACAAAAAGCTTTGCTGCAAGCCATTTTATCTTAAGAGAAAAACCCTTTCTGAGAATATCAGAAGGGGTTTTTTTGTTTAAAGGGAATTAATTGAGGGAACACCAATTGTATACTAAACAGAACGAAAGGTGATTTATGATGAAAGTATTAGTTGTTGGAGCAAACGGAACAACGGGAAAACAAGTGGTAGAAAAAGTTGCAAACAGCAAGCAGCACGAAGCTTATGCGATGATTCGCGACGAAAAACAAGCAGACGCGTTAAAGAAGCTGGGTGCCAACGTTGTGCTTGGTGACTTGGAGCAAGATGTTTCAGATGCTTTAAGAGGTATGGACGCTGTCATATTTGCAGCAGGTTCTGGAGGAAATACGGGAGACGAAAAAACAATCGCTGTGGATCAAAACGGTGCTAAAAATATCATTGATGAAGCAAAAAATCAAGGTGTAAAGCGCTTTGTTATGTTAAGTTCAATGGGAACAGACGCACCTGAACAAGGACCAGAAGGCTTACAGCTTTACCTTCGTGCGAAGGCGATAGCGGATGAATACTTAAAGCAGTCTAATCTACAGTATACAATTGTACGACCAGGAACTTTATCGAATGATCAAGCTACTGGGAAAATTGACATCAATAATGATATTGAAGATAAATCTCAGACGATTCCCCGAGCAGATGTAGCAACCGTGCTTTTAGAATGTCTAAACGAAGAAGCTACGATAGGAAAAACGTTTGAAATGCTAGCTGGAGAAACTGAAATCGAACAAGCTATCAAATTTACTCATTAATACAAAAGGGCGGATCTGAAGGTCTGCTCTTTTTCTCTTCCTAATATGAAAACATCTCCATTATGAAACAGAAATCTTAAGGGAATAGTATAGGAGAACATTTCATTTCAGGAATGAGGAGGCAGGACAATGGGACAAAATCGTCATTTCACACCGGGTCAAAAAGCTCCTAATAACGGAGTTTATATTGAAATTGGTGAAACAGGAAGCAACGTAAATAATCCTCAAAAGGTTAAATTAAAAGCAGGAGAGCGTTTTCCAGAGACGGCCAACGATGATCGCCACTGGACGTACATGCGCAAGCCTTAAATAGTAAAAAATAAAGAAGCCATTCTAAATTGAATGGCTTTACTTGTTTTCCTATTGCTGGGTATAATGAAATAAAGGTCAATAAAGGTCAAATGTATCGAAGGAGGATGTTCAATGGATATAAATAAAATGACTCAAAAATTGCAAGAAGGCGTGATGGAAGCGCAGTCCGAAGCTATTAAACGAAATCAGCAGGAAGTGGATATTGCTCATTTGCTTTATACGCTCATCCATCAGCAAGATGGTATTGCTCCTCGCATATTAGATCATTTACATATCGATCATCAATCTTTTCAGCAGCAGGTAAATCAATTGCTTGCGAAAAAACCAGCCGTTACAGGAAGCGGTGCTGAAGCAGGGAAGGTTTATATTACAAATAAACTTCAGCAGCTGTTTGTTAAAGCTCAAGAAGAAGCATCTCGTCTGCAAGATGATTATGTTTCAGTTGAGCACATCTTTTTAGCGTTAGCACAGGAACCGTCTTCTAGTGAATATGGAAAGTTATTTTCAAGTCACGGTATAACAAAAAAAGCTCTGCAAGATGTGCTTACCAGCCTTCGAGGAAATCAGCGAATTACAAGTCAAAATCCGGAAGTCACATATGAAGCGTTAGCTAAATATGGAAGAGACTTAGTAGCAGAAGTACGAGCAGGGAACATTGATCCAGTCATTGGACGAGACGGAGAAATTCGCCGCGTTATCCGCATTTTATCGCGAAAAACAAAAAACAATCCAGTTTTGATAGGAGAACCTGGCGTTGGTAAAACAGCGATTGTTGAAGGTCTAGCACAGCGTATTGTTCGCCGAGATGTGCCTGAAGGATTAAAAGATAAAACCATCTTTTCATTAGATATGGGAGCTTTAGTAGCAGGAGCGAAATTCAGGGGAGAATTTGAAGAGCGTTTAAAAGCTGTTCTTCAAGAAGTTAAGAAAAGCAACGGTCAAATTCTTTTATTCATTGACGAGCTTCATACAATCGTTGGAGCAGGCCGTACGGATGGAGCGATGGATGCAGGGAATATTTTAAAACCAATGCTTGCTAGAGGAGAACTTCACTGTATAGGAGCTACAACTCTTGATGAGTACCGTCAGTATATTGAAAAAGATCCAGCGCTTGAAAGACGCTTTCAACAGGTGCTGGTTGAAGAACCTTCAGTAGAAGATACAATCTCTATTTTGCGTGGTTTAAAAGAACGATTTGAAATTCATCACGGTGTAAACATTCATGACCGAGCGATTGTTTCAGCAGCGGTTATGTCTGATCGTTATATCTCAGACCGCTTTTTACCTGATAAAGCAATTGATTTAATTGATGAAGCATGCGCAACCATTCGAACAGAAATTGATTCGATGCCCTCAGAATTAGATGAAGTAACACGACGTGTCATGCAGCTTGAAATTGAAGAAGCGGCATTAAGTAAAGAAACAGATCAAGCAAGCATCACAAGGTTAGAGGCAATTCGAAAAGAAGTCTCTGATTTAAAAGAGCGTGCAGATACAATGAAGCTGCAGTGGGAAAAAGAAAAGCAGTCGATTCAAACGGTGCAAGATGTCCGGGAGCAGCTTGAAAAAGCGAAGCGAGACCTAGAAGAAGCTGAAGGGAAATATGATTTAAATAAAGCAGCTGAACTTCGCCACGGACGCATTCCAGCTCTTGAAAAAGAACTAAAACAGCTGGAAGAAACAGCAGCTGAAAAAGCACAAGAAAACCGTTTGTTAAGAGAAGAAGTAACAGAAGAAGAAATTGCTGAAATTGTAGGAAGATGGACGGGAATTCCGGTATCAAAACTAGTTGAAGGAGAAAGAGAAAAGCTGTTGAAGCTTGAGTCAATTTTACAGCAGCGTGTGATTGGACAAGACGAAGCCGTATCCTTAGTGACGGATGCTGTGATTCGCGCACGGGCAGGCATTAAAGACCCGAACCGTCCGATTGGATCATTTATTTTCCTAGGACCTACCGGAGTAGGGAAAACGGAGCTAGCCAAAACGTTGGCACATTCTTTATTTGACAGTGAAGAACAAATGGTTCGTATTGATATGTCTGAGTACATGGAAAAGCATGCGGTCTCTAGGCTTATAGGAGCGCCTCCTGGCTACGTAGGATACGAAGAAGGCGGGCAGCTAACGGAAGCGGTAAGACGCAAGCCTTACTCAGTCGTTCTGTTAGATGAAATTGAAAAAGCCCATCCCGAAGTATTTAATGTGCTCCTTCAAATACTAGATGATGGAAGAGCAACAGATTCAAAAGGAAAAGTCATTGATTTTAAAAATACAGTTATTATTATGACGTCGAATATCGGTTCTCAATTTTTATTAGACGGTTTAACAAGTGAAGGCGAGATTACTGAAAAAGCCAGAGAGCAAGTGATGGCTCAATTAAGACAGCATTTTCGTCCAGAATTCTTAAATCGAGTAGACGACACGATTTTATTCAAACCGCTAACTGTTCATGAAGTAAAAGGGATTATTGATAAGCTATTGCTTCAGCTTGAAAAGCGTTTATCCGATCGTCATATTTCGTTAACGTTAACAGAGGAAGCAAAAAATTATATTGCAGCCTCCGGGTTTGATCCGGTATACGGAGCTCGCCCTTTAAAAAGGTTTATTCAAAAATATATTGAAACAAAAATTGCCCGAGAATTAATTGCAGGGCAAATTGAAGATTATAGTCAGGTGACAGTTGATGTAAAAGATGATGAGTTTGTTGTCAGCGTATAAGTTTTCTAAAAAGACCATTCATGATAAATTGAATGGTCTTTTTTTGCTATCAAAAGCAGTTCTCCTTTTAAAATAAATAAAAGAAAATACGTGAGAGCTAAGCGTAAAAACTTATTCAGTTTTAGGTTGTAGAATATATCTAATTCATTTATGATAATACAAAATGGGCAAAGGAGCATGAATGAGCACATGAAGGACCGTATAGAGCTTATATATGACGAAGCATACGATTTTATAGATCAGGCATTAACTAAAATAAGAGCGCTGGATAAAAATGATCTTCAAGCTGAAAATGAAGAAGTGCAGGAAAAGGCAGAACGGACAGAGTTTGCACTTCAAGCTGCACGAGATATTTTAGAAAATATGATTATCCCCGGTAAAAAATTGACTTTTATTTACGAAAAAGGTTCTGTGGTAGTAGAAATTCCCGATAAAAAATAAAAACGACTTCCTTTTATGGAAGTCGTTTTTATTTTGGCAATGCAAAGTGCTCATCAATGGATGCATCACTTTTTCGATACTGCCCGGGTGTCATATTGGTCGTTTTGCGAAATACTTTTGTTAAATAATTGGCATTTGCATAGCCGACGTTTTCAGCAATTTCTTCGATTGAGTACTTGGTTTGATGCAATAGCTCGGCCGCTTTTTGAATGCGAAGCTTCGTTAAATATTGAATCGGCGTAATCCCAGTCGTTTGTTTGAATAACCTGCTAAAATGATAGCGAGATAAATGAGCTGCATCTGCCATTTCATCCGGACCGATTTCTTCATGATAATGATTACGGGCAAATAAAATAGAGCTAATGATACTTTCAGGCCAATCTTCTGTAAAACTGTCCATGCTTTTAATATATTGGTACAGCTCCATTACAAAGCGGTAAGATAAGCTTGAGGCATGAAATGGGTCTGCTATATGTTTTTCACTTGCCCGTTTATATATTTGAGCAAGCAGCTGAACAGGTGCTGATTCAGGATGAAATCTAATTACAGGGGAGTGGTTTGACTGAATATAATCCCAGCATTTTTGTACTTCATCTCCGTATAATGTAAGAAAAATAAACTCCCAGTTTTCACTTTCCTTTGGTAAGTAATAGCGATAATTTCCAGGTATATTGACGATGAATGCTTTCCCAGCATCCACTTTATATTCTTGTCCATCTATTTCAATCATCCCGTACCCAGAAACCGTATATTGAAAAATATATTTCCCTACGTCTTTTCGCTGATTTCCGCTCCAGTTATAAAGGGGAGAGAAAACTTCATCCCACCCAACAGACCATAGCTGCGCAACTTCATTTGTGCGGGATTCTAAAAACCTGTATGCGTACGTTGAATATTCTTGAGCTTGGAAATGTGAGAGCAAATTTTCACCTTCTTTTTGAAATAAAGTAGTACTTAATTCTTACTTTAACGTAATCGCTTTCATTTTTCTATAATTTTTTGAAAATATCGTGATTATTTTTAGGGAATGTCTCTAAATCTATTATTTTCTTATAATTTGCAAGTCAAGGCTCACATAAAGATAACCCCTTTTTGGCGCAAGAGTAGTTCATCGTCAATTCAAAAGAATCATTTTTAAAGGGATAAGCAAAAAAGTACCGATTATCGATAGTAATTTTACCATTGAGGCAAGGAAAATTGGACTTTACAATGTACATATGAATCCGTTTCCAAAAAACTACTTAAAATAGGTGATAATAAATGCTGGGAAAATTAATCGAAGAGTTCAAACAAATATTTCATTCGTCAGAAGCTATTCGCTGCTTTTTTGCGCCAGGACGTGTCAATTTAATTGGAGAACATACTGATTATAATGGAGGGCATGTTTTTCCTTGTTCATTGAGTATAGGAACGTATGCGGTAGTACAAAAACGTCACGATCGAAAAATACGTATGTACTCTAAAAACTTCTCTGAAGCAGGCGTTATTGAATCCTCTTTAGAGCAATTAACGTACAAAATCGAAGATGATTGGGCTAATTATCCAAAAGGAGTAATGGATACCTTTAAAAAGCACGGATATGACCTTCCTTTTGGTTTTGATATCTTGTTTTTCGGCAACATTCCTAATGGAGCAGGGCTTTCATCATCGGCATCAATTGAGTTAGTCACATGCGTACTTTTAAATAAAATTCTTGAATTGAATATCGATATGATGGACCTTGTAAAAATGGCGCAGCAAGCTGAAAATGAATTTATCGGCGTAAGCTGCGGGATTATGGATCAGTTTGCAATTGGAATGGGAAAAGAAAATCAAGCCGTATTGTTAAACTGTCAAACTCTTGAATACCAGTATAGCCCGCTGCAGTTAACAGATGCTGTGCTCGTTATTTCTAACACAAATAAGCGAAGAGGGCTGGCAGATTCAAAATATAATGAGCGCCGTATGGAGTGTGAAAGAGCGCTGTCAGATTTACAAACGTCACTTTCCATTAATTCGCTTGGTGATTTAACCAAAGAACAATTTGAAAAGCATAAATCTTTGATACAAAACGAAGTAGATTGTAAGCGCGCTAAACATGCGGTATATGAAAATGAACGCACAAAAGAAGCGGTTGCTAAATTGCAAAACGGTGATTTAAAAGGGTTTGGTCAATTGATGAATGAGTCGCACCGTTCGCTGAGAGATGACTATGAAGTAAGCGGGAAAGAACTAGATGCTCTTGTAGAAGCAGCTTGGTTGCAAGAAGGCGTGATTGGATCACGCATGACAGGTGCAGGCTTTGGGGGCTGTACAATCAGCATCGTAAAAAAAGCACAGGTTGATAGGTTTATTGAGGAAGTAAAAGAAGCCTACTATAAGAAAACAAGTTTAGAAGCTGAATTTTACGTGGTTACCGTTGGAGAAGGAGCGCGCGAACTCACATTAGAAGCAGTATAAGAAAAAACAGATAGAGAAAGGAACGAGTGTATGTCAGTCAACATTCATGAAGAAATCACCCGACTTATTCAATATGGTCTGCAAAAGAATCTATTAACAAAATGGGATATAGATGTGGTGAGAAATAAACTGCTGGAAGTGTTAAAGCTCGATGAATACATCATGGTAGAAGTCAAACAAGAACGTCTGGAACATCCAGCTGCTATTTTAGACAACATGCTTGATTGGGCTGCTAAAAACAATCGAATTGCCGAGAATTCTATCACGTATAGAGATTTATTCGATACCAAAATAATGGGATGCTTTGCAAGCATGCCGTCAGAGGTTAATCGACTATTTTATGATTATTATCAACAAAGTCCTCAAAAAGCCACAAGCTACTATTATAAGCTGTCAAAAGACATTCACTACATTCGCCAAGATCGAATTGCTAAAAACGAAAGATGGGTAACAAACACTGATTTTGGAGAGCTTGAAATTACGATTAATTTGTCTAAGCCGGAAAAAGATCCAAAAGCAATAGCAGCAAGCAAATCATTGAAGGAAAGCAACTATCCACTGTGTCTTCTCTGTAAAGAAAATGCTGGTTATGCAGGTCGTATTAACCACCCAGCTCGTCAAAATCATCGGATTATTCCTGTGGAATTGCAAGAAGAGCTGTGGTACATGCAGTTTTCACCTTATGTTTATTATAATGAACATGCCATTATTTTTGCGAGTGAACATACACCCATGCATATTTCAAAGCAAACGTTTAAGCGGCTGCTTGCCTTCGTTGAACAATTTCCACATTATTTTTTAGGATCAAATGCAGATCTACCCATCGTAGGAGGATCTATTTTAACTCATGACCACTTTCAAGGCGGCTATCATGAGTTCCCTATGGCTAAAGCAAAAATGAATAAATTGTTCTCTCTCAAATCGCATGAAGAAGTGAAAGCCGGAATTGTTCATTGGCCGATGTCGGTCGTTCGTCTTCAAAGTCCGCACCTTGTACCATTAGTGGAAGCAGCAGATTTTATTTTGAAGAAATGGAAATCATATAGTGATCAAAGCGCTGGTATTCTAGCTTTTACAGATCAAACTCCTCACAATACAGTCACACCTATTGCTAGGAAAAGAGGAGATTTGTACGAATTAGATTTAGTACTGCGAAACAATCGAACAAACAGCAAACATCCAGATGGCATTTATCATCCGCATGCAGAAGTTCATCATATAAAAAAAGAAAATATAGGTTTAATTGAAGTAATGGGGCTTGCAGTTTTACCTGGTCGTTTAAAAGACGAAATGAGTCTAGTTGCCAAAGGGTTAGTTCAGAATAACCTGAGCGAGTTAGCCAGCAGGCATGACCACTTAAAAAAACACGTGGAGTGGGCTGAGCACATCAAGAAAAAGTATCCGCATATTGAAGAGAAAAATGTTCACGGGATTCTCCAACAAGAGCTTGGTTTAGTATTTGCGACTATTTTAGAACATGCAGGTGTGTTTAAACAAACTGCTGAAGGACAGCTTGCATTCAGTCGCTTTATGAATTCGTTAAATGAAGAGTAAATTATTAATAAAAACAGGCAGCTCATTATGAGCTGCCTGTTTTTATACAGTTAGGGCATGCTGTTTTAACAGGGTATATAGAGCCTGCGTTCCTTTATTGTCATCGCCTTGTTTTTCAAGCTGTTCATAAAGCGATTTTGCTAATTTTAATCCTGGTGTATACAGCTCCATTTCTTGGGCTGATTCAATGGCAATCTTCATATCTTTAATAAAGTGTTTAATATAAAAGCCCGGTTCGAAGTCTCCTTTAATCATGCGAGGGGCTAAATTGCTTAACGACCAGCTTCCCGCTGCACCTGTTTCAATACTTTTTAAAACGGTGTTCGGATCTAATCCTGCTTTTTCAGCATAAAGTATCGCTTCGCATACACCCATCATATTGGAGGCAATAGCAATTTGATTGCACATTTTTGTGTGTTGACCAGCTCCAGCGCTGCCTTGAAGAACGATATTTGTTCCCATTTTTTCAAGAATAGGCGTAACGGCAGAGAACGCTTCAGCATCGCCTCCTACCATAATCGCTAATGTTGCGTTTTGAGCTCCAATATCGCCTCCTGAAACAGGAGCGTCAAGCGCATGAATGTGCTTCTCTTTTGCTGCTTGATAAATCTCACGAGCAAGTATAGGGCTTGATGTCGTCATATCAATTGTATAGCAGCCTTTCTTTGCATTATGTATAATGCCTTCTTTACCTAAATAAATCTCTTTTACATCGTGAGGATAGCCTACCATGGTGATAATAACATCAGATTGTTCGGCCACTTCTTGAACGGTTTCTTTCCAGTTGGCCCCTTTTTCAAGTAGTGCTTGAGCACGAGTTTTTGTTCGCGTATAAACAAGGACTTCATATCCTGCGTCAATTAAATGCCCGGCCATGCTTTGACCCATAACGCCTGTTCCGATAAAACCAATTTTTTCTTTAGTCACAGCAGTATTCACTCCTAAAATTAATAGTTTGATTATTCTAAAATTATATAGTTAAAGGATGGGATAATCAATGATTATGAATGTATATAAATGTAAAAAACAGCTTCAGTCATTTGTTTTGAATACGAGTTAACGAAAGAAATTGCTGAGAAGAGCTTATGTCAAAAGATAAAAAAAGCGCTGGCTTTACAGCCAACACTTTTTAGTGATGATTATTTGCTGGTTTATTCGGTACACCCAGTTCTCCAATCAAAATTACAACTAGCGTGAAAACTACTCCAAGGATGGAAGCGGTTGCGAAACTGTAAGTACCGCCCGTCATTGCAGAGATTACGTACACTGCCATATTCATTAGTAAAAAGCCCCAAACAAAAGCCATTACGACACGCATTCTATTCACCTCGTTTACAGTACAGTTTGATTTCATTTTAGCATATAGCAGTCAAATAAGAAATTGAATTTTTTATGAATAAATAAGGGGCGTGTTCCCATGCAGAAACAAAAGAGCAATAAGTCAGAAATAGGCATTATTCTAGTGCGCTTTTTGATGGTTCTATCATACACTGTATGGAACAACTAGTAAGTTACGGAGGAAGAGCTATGATACATCGACGCTTTTTTAGCTTAGATACGCAATGGAATGTCGTACATGTCCCTGAACGACCGAATGGTTTCGGTGTGTTAGTATTGGGTGATAAAGATCATTTTGTTGAAAGTTCAACTAGCTTATGGATTCAGCATGGCGGAAGGTCACAGCTGTTGCAATGTTTACAAGATGAAGGATACACAGTATTTTATTCCAATTTATATGGGCGGCATTGGGGGTCTCCTGAAGCATATCACCTTGCAAAACAACTTTATCATTTAGTAATGAAACAAGAAATTTTAAATAAACGAATTCATATTTTAGCTGAAGGAATGGGGGCTCTGTTAGCGCTGCAGCTAATGGAAAATGACGGGAATACGTTCGTTCGATCAGCTGGTTTACTAAATCCATGTATTGATCTTCATACGCATGCAGAACATGAAAAAAACAATAAATTCTTTTATAAACAATTCACGAAGGACTTGACTCAAGCTTATAAAGTGGAGCGGAAGCAAGTATCAAAGTTAATTAAGGAGTACCCTTCTGTTACAGAATTAAAATCAGCGCTGCCCGTGAAGATATGGACGGCGCCTAATGCCTCTACTCATTATCCAATTGCACACAGTAAAAAATATGAACTACATCGTGAAGAACTTCACTCTCCGATTATGCTTTCACTTTATTTACCAGAAAAAAACTATTTGTTTGAACGGTCCCTTCTCCAATTTTATAAACAGCATGAAAAAGTGTTATAAGCAAAGCTTCTATGATTATACATATCATAGGGGCTTTTTGTATAAGAGATAAAATGAAAAAAGAGTTCATGATGCTTTTACAGATGAACCTCTTTGAAATAAGGAATGAGTGCCCTCTATAACTATAGGGATTTAAGCTTTTTGTTGAATAAATGATGAATGAAGAATTGGAGGAAGCGATATGGGAAATGTAGTAGTAATAGGGGCAAACCGCTTTATTGGTTTTCATTTATGTATGGCTTTTTTAGACGAAGGTACAGAAGTAAAAGGGTATACGCATTCTGCTCATAAAGAAGAAGATGATTTGCAGGAAGAGATGAAATTTTTCTTAGGGCGAAACGCTAATTATGCATCGACTGAAGTTGGAGAGTCATTAGATATGATTACCTCAGAAACGGATGTTGTCTACTTTACGTATTTCGATGGAGGAGATTTTTATCATCCTGATTTTTTAAGACAAGAAATGCAAAAAGCACAGCAAGTGCTCATTCAAGCGCTTAACAAATGCCGTCAATTCAACATTCGGTTTGTGTTTGTTTCTACCATGCGCGTATTTGGAGACCAGCAGCGAAAAATTGAAGAAACAACGATTCCAGAACCGGACAGTAGTGAAGGAAGGCTATACGTTCATTTTGAGCGAATGATAGAGAAATATAAAGATGATGGATGGCCCATTATAATTGTCAGAACGCCGACTCTTTACGGACCTTGGCAGCCTTTGTCAATGTGCTATTCCAAAAATATTGCCGGGTACGAAGAGGCTTTTGACATTATGGAAGGCACGGATTTTATTATTTATATTGAAGATGCCGTCAGTGCACTTAGACGCTGTAAAACTGCTGTATATTCATATGAAGTCGTTCATTTAGTTGAAGAAAAGTTACAGCCTTGGAGCGCAGGAGCAAACATTACTCATATGGAGGTGAAGGAAGAAGCGGCTCAAGAAAAATATGAAATCAGCAGGAAAGCGAAAGAACTGCTGCATTTTTCTTCAAAAGTAACGGCTAAAGAAGGCATTTATCTGCAAAAAAAACATATGAGAACATTCTTTTTACCTCTTCATTAAAAGGAGAAAGTTGTACTTATAGAATAGATTCGCTAATATAAGGAGGAATAAATGTTTTTAATAAAGGAGATTTCACTATGGAAGAGCAAAATATGCAATTCATGCAAATTGCAATGAAGTACTTGCCAGAAGCAAAACAGATCTTAGATGAAACAGGCGTTGAGTTATCAATGGAACACGTACAGCCGGTATTGACATTACTAACAAAAGTAATGAACGATGCCTATGAGCTTGGCAAGCAAGATGCATTAGCTGAAAATGAAAACAACTAAAGAAAACAGCTCGGTAGAATCCGAGCTGTTATTTTTGTTTGGAAAATAAATCGACTAAAGGGGCAAACTGTTTAAGAAGAGGAGCTAGTTCTTCGACGGCGAGTACAATTTCATCGATTTGTTTAAATAATCGTTCCCACTCCTCTCGCTCTCTTTCTTCTTTTGATTTTCTGCGCCCAGCTCCAAACATAAAATCAGAAAAACCTTCATTTCTTTGTCTTCTTGCCATGATACTCATTCCTTTCACTATTTTAATGGTGGGTAAGTTCTTACCTAATGTCCCATACTAGAGTAAGAGGGTCCCGTATCATTACTATATGTAGCATGATAGATACCTGAGTAGGACGAACACCTATATAGACAAAAAATAAAAAATGAAGTAAAATTAGTACCAACTCATAATAATTGATTATATAATCGATAAATGAAATGACGGATATAGGTTTTATAGGAATATAAGCCTTTTATTTAAAGGAGAGGTTGATATGAACGCTGGTGTTCTAGGAATTGGACGTTATGTACCAGAGAAAGTTGTAACAAATTTAGATCTTGAAAAAGTAATGGATACATCAGATGAGTGGATTCGTACGCGCACAGGTATTCAAGAGCGCCGAATTGCAGCCGATAACGAGGACACATCTGATTTAGCTTATAAAGCAGCAGTTGAAGCTTTACATAAAGCTAACGTCGAGGCAGAAGATATTGACATGATCATTGTTGCTACGGTAACGCCAGATCAACCGTTTCCTACAGTATCATGTATGCTACAAGAAAAATTGGGAGCAAAAAAAGCAGCTTCTTACGATGTGAGTGCCGCATGTGCAGGGTTTATGTACGGCATGATTACAGCTAAGCAATTTATTGAAACCAATGCTTACAAGCATATATTAGTGGTCGGTGTAGAAAAGCTTTCTAAGATTACAGATTGGGACGACCGTAACACGGCTGTTTTATTCGGAGATGGAGCAGGTGCAGTTGTAATGGGACCTGTATCAGAAGGACGAGGTATTTTATCCTTTGAACTAGGGTCCGACGGTACGGGAGGCAAGCACTTGTACCAAAACGAGCTTGATCATATTGTCATGAACGGACGTGAAGTATTTAAGTTTGCTGTTCGACAAATGGGGGAATCTGCTGTTAATGTAATTGAAAAAGCAGGTTTAACAAAAGAGGATGTTGATTTTCTCGTACCTCATCAAGCGAATATTCGTATTATGGAAGCTGCAAGACAGCGATTAGACTTGCCTGAAGAAAAAATGTCTAAAACAATCCAGTACTACGGCAATACATCAGCAGCATCGATTCCAATTTCAATTGTTCATGAGCTTGAAGCAGGGAAAATTCAAGATGATGATTTAATTGTAATGGTTGGCTTCGGAGGCGGCTTAACATGGGGAGCTATTGCTATTAGATGGGGAAAATAACACTACATTTTTAAAGCAACTGAAGGAGATGAATGTACGATGAATAAAAAACGTGTAGTTGTAACAGGACTTGGTGGGCTTACACCAATTGGAAATGACGTAGAAACAGCTTGGAAAAACGCAGTAGCAGGCGTGTCTGGCGTTGGTCCTTTAACAAGACTAGATGCAGATGAGTTCCCGGCTAAAGTAGCGGCTGAAGTAAAAGATTTTAACGTGGAAGATTTTATTGACCGCAAAGAGGCTCGTAAGATGGATCGCTTTACTCAATATGCAATGGTAGCTGCATTGGCGGCTGTTAAAGATGCGGATTTGACTATTACAGAAGAAATTGCTCCAAACGTCGGCGTTTGGATTGGTTCTGGAATTGGCGGTATGGAAACGTTTGAAAACCAATATTCAACGTTATTAGAAAAAGGTGCCCGCCGCGTAAGTCCATTCTTCATTCCGATGATGATTCCTGATATGGCAACAGGACAAGTTTCTATTGCTTTAGGGGCCAAAGGCGTGAACTCTTGTACGGTAACGGCATGTGCAACAGGTACAAACTCTATTGGTGATGCGTTTAAAGTCATTCAACGCGGAGATGCAGACGTGATGGTGACGGGCGGTACGGAAGCGCCAATCACGCGTTTATCTATTGCTGGTTTCTGTGCGAATAAAGCACTTTCTACAAATCCAGATCCTGCAACAGCATCTCGTCCGTTTGATAAAGACCGCGACGGCTTCGTTATGGGAGAAGGTGCGGGTGTTATTGTGCTTGAAGAGCTTGAACATGCACTAGCGCGCGGTGCACGTATTTATGCTGAAATTGTGGGTTATGGTTCAACAGGAGATGCTCACCATATCACAGCGCCAGCTCCAGGAGGAGAAGGCGGCGTTCGTGCAATGCGTCATGCCATTGAAGATGCAGGCCTACAGCCAAGTGATATTGATTACATCAATGCTCACGGTACAAGTACAGGATACAATGATAAATTTGAAACAATGGCCATTAAAGAAGTATTTGGCGACCACGCTCAAAAAGTAGCAATTAGTTCAACAAAGTCAATGACTGGACACTTGTTAGGAGCTGCTGGCGGAGTAGAAGCTATTTTTAGTGTGAAGGCAATTCAAGACGGTATTCTTCCTCCAACAATTAACTATCAAACACCTGATGAAGAGTGTGATTTAGACTACATTCCAAACAAAGCGCGTAAGCAAGAAGTAAAAGCGGTGCTAAGCAACTCACTTGGATTTGGCGGTCACAATGCAACAATCATCTTTAAAAAATACGAAGCATAATGAAAAATTCTAGGCTGATGCCTAGAGTTTTTTTATTTTTAATAACCAAAAGAGTAGCTGTGAACATATCATGAAACAAAAGGAAGAAGAAAGTGAGGGGAAAACATGCCGATTGTTTCAACTTCTACTTGGACGGAGCCGAAAGAAATAAGCCGTTATCTTGCGCGCTATTTTAAGAAATTAAAAGAAAAAGAATATATGGAATTACTTTTTAACTATGGAATGTGTCCGCCTTCTTTAATGTTTATAAAAGAATTAGAAGAAATGAAGAAAAGACAGGTTTGGAAGAAAGTTAAAGCACATTATGAGAAGCTTAAAAAAGCATGGAATGGGCCCGATGTAGCGGTGCTAGTGCTTCCAAGCAATCCTAGAAATCGAAAAATGCAGCGTGAATTTAATGGAAGAGCAGGTGTCGCTTTTACCGATAAATTATTTGTGTTTATGACAAGTCATACATCCGATGAAGAAATGTTAGCGGTGCTTACCCATGAATACCATCACGTTTGCAGGCTAAAAGCCATTAATAAATCTGATGAAACGATTACTTTGTTAGACGCTATGATGATGGAAGGGTTAGCTGAAAGAGCTGTAGAGGAGTATTGTGGTAAAAAATATTTAGCTCCGTGGACAAATTATTATACCATTGAAGAAGCTAAAAAAATGTGGGAAAAGCATGTTAAACCTTATTACAATCTCCGCGCCGACGAAAAGAAATATGATCAACTGTTATTCGGCCAAAATTGGTATCCAGAAATGATGGGCTACAATATTGGTTATCACCTTGTTACTTCATGTATGAAGCCTCACACTTTAACTACTACCGAGCTGCTTCCTCTTAGCACCAATACTATCTTAAAAAAATCTGCGTTCCAACTGTAAAAAAACAAGTTCTATATACCTAAAGTTAAAAATAGTAAATTTTATCCTATTTTCAACAAAAAATTAGGAGGTTTATGCGTTAAAGTGCCGAAGAGATATTCAGAAATCATTATTTTAAAAATAAAAAATATAATTAATTTTCAAAATATATTGATTTTGTAATGAAATTGTAATAATATCTTATTCAAATATAACAATTTTTAGAAAAATGAGGTGTGCATTATAAATGGATAAAAAGCCCGTCGAATCAACACCTTTACTAGAAGTGAAAAATTTACAAACTGCTTTTTCTATTAATGATTCCTGGCATAATGCTGTGGACGACGTGTCGTTTCAAGTCGGACGAAAGCGAATTATAGGGGTTGTAGGAGAATCTGGCTGTGGAAAAAGCGTATTGTCTTTATCCGTTATTGGGCTATTACCTAAAGTAAATAGTCAAATTAGAAGCGGAAGCGTTTTATTTAACGGAAAGAATCTTACGCACTTATCAGAAGATGAGATGAATGATGTTCGGGGGAAAGACATCTCAATGATTTTCCAAGAACCGATGACATCCCTTAATCCTGTGTTAACCATTGGGTATCAGCTGCAGGAAGTATTGTTTAACCATATGAATATATCGAAAGCGGAAGCGCGTGAAAAAAGCATTGCGCTTTTAAAAAGCGTTGGTATTTCGAGATCCGAAAAGCTCATCGATGAATATCCGCATCAGCTGTCAGGAGGAATGAGGCAGCGTGTCATGATTGCCATGGCGGTAGCTTGTCAGCCTAAACTTTTAATTGCTGATGAGCCGACAACGGCACTAGATGTTACGGTTCAAGCTCAAATTTTAGAATTGCTAAAAGAAATTCAAGAAAGCAATGATATGTCTATTATTATGATTACACATGATTTAGGAGTAGTTGCTGAGATGTGTGATGAAGTGATTGTCATGTATGGCGGGAAAATTGTGGAGCATACAGATGTTGATACGTTATTTTATGCGCCAAAACATCCGTACACGAAAGCGCTTCTTCACTCAATTCCACGCATGGAAGATGATGTAGAAGTATTAAATACGATCAAAGGAATTGTGCCTTCTCTTGTAAACATGCCGCGGACAGGCTGTCGTTTCGTTAACCGATGTCCTCATGCAATGGAAGACTGCAGTTCCGTTACGCCTGTTCTTCGCCAGGATTCACAGGGGCATGATGTCGCATGTCTGCTGTATAAAAATAGCTATCCGTCAAAAGGAGTGAAGACAAGCTAATGACTAAAGCAGTGAAAGATGTATTGCTAGAAGTTCAGCATTTAAAAACCTACTATCCTATTCACGGCGGATTTTTCCGAAAGAAAATTGGTGATGTAAAAGCAGTTGACGGTATTTCTTTTGCTATTCGAAAAGGAGAAACGCTCGGTCTAGTAGGAGAATCTGGCTGTGGAAAATCCACGGCAGGAAGAACAATTCTAAGACTGTTGGAACCAACTAGCGGAAAAATTATTTTCGATGGTAAAGATATCACAGAAGCAAAAGGAACTTCTCTCCGTAAAATTAGACAAGATTTTCAAATGGTTTTTCAAGATCCCTATGCTTCCCTCAATCCAATGCAAATGGTTGGAGATGTTATTTCTGAACCAATTCGGAATTTTACAGGAAAATCAACCAATCAATTAAAATCAGAAGTTATGAATCTACTTACAAAAGTAGGGTTACCGGAAGATGCATACTATAAATATCCTCACGAATTTTCCGGTGGACAGCGTCAGCGGATTGGAATTGCACGTGCACTTGCACTTCGTCCAAAACTTATTATTGCTGATGAACCGGTATCGGCACTCGACGTTTCTGTCCAATCACAAGTTTTAAACCTTCTAAAAGAACTTCAACAAGAATTCGACCTAACCTTTTTATTTATTGCCCATGATTTGAGTGTTGTTAAACATATGAGTGACCGTATCGGTGTTATGTACCTAGGCGGTTTAGTGGAAATTGCTGATAAGAAAAGTCTGTACGCAGAGCCATTGCACCCTTATACGCAAGCGCTTGTATCGGCTATACCTGAACCAGATCCGCGAAAGAAAAAACAGCGTATTATTTTACAGGGAGATGTGCCAAGTCCAATTGATCCGCCAAAAGGCTGTGCGTTTCATCCTCGCTGTATACATGCAATGGCGGAGTGCAGCCAAACGAAACCTGCCTTAAAGGAGGTGAGACCTGGCCATCAAGTAGCTTGCCATTTATATAACTCGTAAAAGCTACATACGAACAGATTATTAGTTAAATAGGGGGAACGTCATGATGAAAAAGAAATCGTTTTTATCACTTGTTTCCATTTTGCTTGTGCTATCGCTTTTTCTAGCGGCATGCAGCGGTGGAAGCAGTTCTTCATCTTCTAGTAATAAAGAAGGCGGAGAAACAAAAACTGAAGGTGCAAAAACAGACAAGCCAAAAGATGGCGGGACGATTACGTATGGGATTGACGGAGCGCCGGAAGGGCTTTTTGAGTACGCATTGTATGGTAGTGCATATGATAGCCAAATCTTAGAATTTATCAATGAAGGTCTCTTTACTTATGATAAGAAATTAAAGATTAAATCTGACTTAGCTACTTGGGATGTGAGTGGTGATAAACTAACTTACACGTTTAAATTAAAAAAGGGGATTAAGTGGCATAATGGAGATCCATTAACTGCAGATGATTTTAAATATACGTATGAAACGATTGCCGATAAAGACTATACAGGTCCACGCTATGTAAACGTTGAGCACATTAAAGGCGCTCAAGAATATCACGACGGCAAAGCGGATTCTATTTCCGGAGTTGAAGTAGTAGATCCACAAACATTTAAAGTAACGTTTAAAGAAGTTCGTGTAAATAACTTAGACAATCTGTGGCCATATCCAATGCCGAAAAAGTACTATGAAGGAATTGCTGTAAAAGATCTTGCAGAGTCCAAACAAGTTCGTAAAGAGCCTATTGGTGTTGGACCGTTTAAAGTGAAAAAAGTAGTAGCAAGTGAATATGTCCAAATGGAGCGCAATGATGATTATTGGAAAGGTAAACCCCATCTTGATGGTGTTGTTGTAAAAGTACTGGATCCATCTGTTTCCGCCGGAGCATTGAAAAAAGGCGATGTCGACATTATGGATGTTCGTCCAGCTGATTTAGGGCAAGTTGAAAAAGCGGAAAACTTAGACTTTTTGGAAGGGAAATCAACTAGTTATTCGTATATTGGTCTACGATTTGGACATCGTGATCAAAATGCTGGTAAAAACGTAGATGATTACGAAAAGTTCAAAGATCTAAAACTTCGTCAAGCATTGCTTTATGCAATAGATAGAAAAGCAATGGTAAAAGCATTTATGAACGACAAAGCGGTTGTTTCTAACACAGTTATTCCGTCTGTATTCTGGATTGCTGCTGACCAAAAAGATTTAACAAAGTACAAGTATAGTCCAGAAAAAGCTAAAAAATTATTAGCTGAAGCTGGTTATAAAGATAAGAATAATGACGGTTTTGTAGAAGATCCAAACGGAAAACCATTTACGATCTCATTCGGTCACTATGCTGGTCCAGCCAACTTCGAGGGTCGTGCGAAGGCTATTATGCAAGCATGGAATGATATTGGTATTAAAACAAAATTAGCAACGGGTTCACTTGTTGAATTTAACTTGTACAATGAAATGAAAGATAACGATGATAAGGCGTTAGAAGCGTTCTTTGGTTCTTGGGACACTGGTTCAGATCCAGATCCTACAGGATTATGGAGCTCTGATGCTGAATGGAACTATGGGCGTTGGGTAAATAAGGAATCTGATGAAATGCTTAAAGACGGTTTGAGCGAAAAATCATTTGATGATAAATACCGTAAAGATGTATATGTAAAATGGCAAAAATTCTTTAATGAGCAGTTGCCAGCACTTCCTTTATGGGAAAATATCAATATTTATGCTGTGAATAAGCGTGTGAAAAACGTAACTCCAGATCCATCAACGGTAGTTGTAGATCCGGAGAAATGGTCTGTAACGGAATAAGTATTTTACATGTAAAGGAGAGTCAACGATGCTGCAATACTCACTAAGACGTATTTTAGGGATGATTCCAATGTTGATTCTGATCTCCTTTGTTGTGTTTTCCCTGGCAAAAATGATGCCAGGGGACCCTTTTGGGGGAGAAATCAACCCTAGTAATACAGATCCAAAATACATTGAGGAAATGCGTGATAAGCTAGGATATAACGATCCTATCTACGTTCAATATTGGAACTGGGTAAAAGGAGTGGCACAAGGAGATTTAGGAAAGTCAACAACTCATAAGTTACCGACATTAGATATTATTTTAGAGCGTATGCCTAATACTATCTTTTTAGCTTTGACTTCGCTTTTGATTACGTATGTGTTTGCATTTATTTTAGGTATGTATGCAGGAAGAAAACCGTATACCTTAGCAGATAACTTTATTGCAGGATATAATTACTTTGCATTAGCGGTTCCATCGTTTATCGCAGGGATCGTAGGCATTTATTTATTTTCCTTTCAGTTAGGTTGGTTTCCATTTAGCGGTTCTGTTGAAGTAGGATTGAAAGAGGGATCATGGGAATTTATTCAAAGTAGAATTCATCACGTTATATTACCCGCGCTGATTCTTGGCTTGATGTCGACCGCTCAGTATACCCAGTTTTTGCGCAATGATATTATTGAAAACAGTCGCAAAGATTTTGTGCGCACTGCTAGAGCAAAAGGGACAAAAGAATCTAAAATTTATAATGTTCATATCTTACGCAACTCAATGATTCCGCTTATTACGTTTTTAGGGTTTGATCTTGTAACAATCATTAGCGGTTCTATCATTACAGAGACGATCTTTACGTATCCAGGAATCGGAAAATTGTTCGTTGACTCTGTAGCAACTCGTGACTACTCAGTTATGATGTCGCTTACAATGTTGTTTTCAATTTTAACACTGGTTGGGAATCTGGTTGCTGATTTGTTATACGGCGTAGCAGATCCGCGTATTCGTTTGGATTAGGAGGAGAAAGTATGGAAATTGTAACGAAAAAAGATGTACAGCCAGAAGTGAATATGAAAGCTCCTAAAAACCTTTCTCCATGGGCGATTGCGCGAAAGAAGTTTGTTAAAAATAAACTGGCCATGATAAGTTTAGCTTTTATGATTGTGATTACGCTTCTTGCCATTTTTGCACCGCTGCTTACAAAAGCAGATATTACACGTATCGACTATATGGCGATGAATGCAGCGCCTTCTAGTGAGCATTGGTTTGGAACGGATACAAATGGGCGAGACGTATTTGCACGTACATTGTATGGAGGAAGAACTTCGTTACTGATTGGAGTTGCTTGTACAACGCTCGTTATTTTAATCGGAACTTTTATTGGTTCGATTGCGGGTTATTACGGGGGCAAGGTGGATCAATTCTTAATGCGTTTTACAGACTTTGTATTAAACTTTCCGCTAATTGTTTTCGTTGTAGTGTTAAATACAATCCTAATTGGAAAGATCTCAGGCGTTTGGACGCTCATCCTAGTTGTTAGTTTCCTAAGCTGGGGAAGTACGGCCCGGCTGGTTCGAAGCAAAGTCTTGGCTGAAAAAGAAAATGAATATGTGCTTTCAGCTGTTTCCATTGGGTGCAGCCCGTTTAAAATCATCTTTAAACATTTGCTGCCAAATGTGTTTTCAACGATTGTGGTTCAAGCCAGTTTGCAGATGGCGATCCTTATTGTGTTTGAGTCAGCGATTAGCTTTATCGGTTTTGGCGTGCCGGCTGATACGCCAAGCTGGGGGAATATGCTGACAGAAGCAAGGGAATCAGATGTGCTGCAGAATAAGCCTTGGATGTGGGTTCCGCCAGGTTTAGCTATTACATTTACAATCCTAGCTATCAACTTCATTGGTGAAGGATTAAAAGATGCTTTGAATCCCAAATCTCTTCGTTAAAAATCTATCACAAAAGTGTGATAGATTTTTTTAGGTTTGTCAGACCTCCTGACAAACCTATTATTATAGAAGAAACTCGGATTTTTTTCTGCTTATAGGGGTCGATATAGCTCATGAAGCCTTTAGCAATCATTAGCACTGGCGTTATATCTGTGCTTCGAAATAAGTGCATTTGAACAATAGCCAACAACGAAGGTATTTTACAATTAATTTTTAGAAAAATAACATCATTTGGAATAAAAATTCCTTTCTCTGCCTATACTGATGGATAACAAACAGATAGTAAGTGAGGGGTAAATTATGCTATATCTTCATGATGTATGGGTTAATTGGTTTGAAGGCGAAGAAAACGGTTATAATGTGTGTCATTTCCATGAGTGGAGAAAAGACGATTGTGTAGAACTGCTCGATCAAGCACCGTTATTAAAAGTAAATCCGCTTTTATTTCATTACATTGAAAATGATCTTTCCGAGCTACCTCAACAACTACTACAAGATGTCTATCAGAAAGCATACATTCGGAAAAATCATGAACGCACGCAGGTTGAATATTGTTTTATCGTTACAGATGGAACGAATATTTTAGCAATTGATACGATGGGATATCATATTCCAATTCGAAAAAGCCGCTTAATTCCAAGACAGGAACAGTTAGTCTATGAGATGATTGCGGATCAAGAAGAGCTAGAATATAAGTTCAGTGAAGACGAGCTGAATAAAAAAGAGCATCATATTCTTTCACCGTCTCCTGAAACGATGAGAGGACTAACACGTAAAGAACGTCAGCTAAAACAGCTGTTATTTATGGCACTTGATCAGCTACATACAACAAAAAATACAGCTCAAATCCGCTACTGGTACACGGAGTGGAATCCAACGAAGTACGAAGACATTCAAGAGATGCCGTTTCAAGACGTGTGGAATCAGCTATACGATGAAACGAAGTCAGGGTGGTCACCGAAGCATAAATTATTATGCGAGCGCTTAGTAAAAGGACAACCTTTCTTTGAAAAACTTTGGGAAATTGAACAAGAGCCAAAAGTTAATTAAAAAAAACGACTGCATAGCAGTCGTTTTTTTAACGTTTACGGCCAATTCCCATTGCGTTTCGCATTTTGCGAAGCATTTTATTAGCCGTTGCATTTGCTTTATCGGCACCTTGATCTAAAATATCATCTAGCTCGCTAGAATCAACTAATTCATAATATCTTTTTTGAATTGGAGCAAGTGCTTCAGCTACCACTTTGGCTGTGTCAGCTTTAAAGTCACCATAACCTTTGCCTTCGTACATCGCTTCAATGTCTTCGATCGATTTATTGGCTAGGATTGAATAAATACTTAATAAGTTTGAAATACCTGGCTTATTTTCTTTATCGTAGCGAACAATACCTTCTGAATCCGTTACGGCACTTTTGATTTTCTTTTCAATTGTTTTAGCGTCATCCAAAAGCGTAATGAAAGCTTTTTGGTTTGGATCGGACTTGCTCATTTTTTTCGTAGGATCTTGAAGAGACATGACGCGTGCGCCCACTTTTGGAATACGTACTTCAGGAATAGTGAAGATATCATTGTATTTTTTGTTAAAGCGCTCAGCTAGGTCACGCGTTAATTCTAAATGCTGTTTTTGATCTTCACCAACTGGAACCAAATCGGTGTTGTATAAAAGAATATCAGCTGCCATTAATGGAGGATAAGTTAGTAATCCTGCTGATACTGCTTCTTTTCCAGCAGATTTATCTTTAAACTGAGTCATGCGTTCAAGTTCACCGATATACGCTACGCACTGTAACATCCATCCCGCTTCTGTGTGGGCAGGCACTTCGGATTGAATAAATAAAGTCGATTTTGCTGGATCAATTCCTACCGCTACATACAGAGCAGCAAGGCTGCGAATGTTTTTACGAAGTGCTAAACGATCTTGAGGCGTTGTAATTGCATGCTGATCTACAATACAAAAATGACAGTTATAGTCATGTTGAAGTTCAACAAATTGCTTCATCGCTCCAATGTAGTTACCTAAAGTGATTGTACCGCTTGGTTGAATACCTGAAAAAATTGTTTTCATCAAATCTTCCTTTCATCTGCACATATATGATGCTAATTTACGGATACAACATAAAAAGGCCCATCCGCTCCTAGCATAAGCTAGGGGCGAATGGACCGCGTTGCCACCCTAATTAGCACACATAATTGTGAACTATCTTTATTCATGTAACGTTGAGGTCAACGTTCAAGCTTTGCACTTGAAAGCTCCAAAGTCCATTCTGCAGGTTTCAATGTTTGTTCTCACCAGCCACAAACTCTCTAAAAATGAAAATTCTGCATACTACTCTTTTTCACAGCTTTAATTATATAGTTATTCGTTATTATAACGCGAAAAAGCAGGAATTTAAACATCTTATCGCTAAAAAGTTTTATAAGACAATTTACTGGAATTTTTCAGCGGCAAAAAAAGACAAGAACCTTTTAATTAAAGCATTTCTTGATGAAAATTTGGTGGAGGATTTGGTAAAAATCTTTTATTTAGTATTTCTAATAGCTTTGTAATACTATCGTAATACCTATACTACAAAAAAGATTTTAGAAGTCTGACAAGTAGGCACAATCCTTATAAGATAAGGTTTTTTCCCTCATGACAAAAAAATACCATTAAATAATAGTATTGCAATAAATTTTTAAAATATTTATAATAGGCGTAACAAACATATTTTTTACAAAGGTATTACAATTTCTTAATTTTTCAGAAAACACAAAATAGACAATGTTTTGTTTCAATTAGCGAATTTTGTAATGAATGAGTCTTCTACATATTAAGCGCATACATTGGATTTACAGCATGTAAACAATTGATGACAGTTTCATAGAGTAGAAGAATAATTTTGCAGTGAGGTCTTTAATGCTCTACTACGTGAAAAAATAACTGATTATTTTGTATTGAAAGAGGATTAAGAAATTAGTGCATATCAAAAAAATATGGTTGCCACACAAACAAAATTTAATAGGGGGTAACACGCAATGAAGAAAAGGTTGTCGATTCTTTTCAGTTTGCTGCTTGTAATGAGCTTGTTTTTAGCTGCATGTGGATTTAACAAAGAATCTGGTGGCAGTGAAAATGCTAGCAGTGATGGCGGCGACAAGAAAAAAGAGCAAGAGCTTCGCGTAAACATTAAAACTGAGCCTTTTTCACTAAACCCAGGCTTAGCTAATGATTCAACGTCATCAAACGTATTATTACAAACATTTGAAGGTTTAACTCGTATCGGTAAAGATGGAAAACCTGAAAATGCAATGGCGAAAGATGTGAAGGTCAGCGATGATCAAACTAAATATACGTTTACGATTCGCGACGATGCAAAATGGTCAAATGGTGACCCTGTCACAGCAAAAGATTTCGAATATGCATGGAAATGGGCGTTAGATCCTAAAAACGAATCTCAATATGCATATCAATTATACTATGTTAAAAATGCACAAGCTGCTAATGAAGGAAAAGGTTCATTAGATGATGTTGCGGTTAAAGCAACAGATGATAAAACGCTTGAAGTAACATTAGAAAATCCAACGCCATATTTCTTGGAATTAACAGCTTTCTATACGTACTTCCCAGTGAATACGAAAATTGCTGAATCAAATGAAAAATGGTACACAAATGCAGGCGAAAACTATACGTCAAACGGTCCTTTCAAGCTTAAAACTTGGAAACATAATGACAAAATCGAGTTAGTTCCTAATGAAAACTATTGGGATAAAGATGCTGTAAAACTTAAAAAAGTTGAAATGTACATGATCAATGATAACAACACTGAACTTTCAATGTTCAAAAACGGTGAATTAGACTGGGCGGGTATGCCTACTGGTCAATTACCAGCTGATGCACTTCCTGAATTAAAGAAAGACGGTTCATTAAACATTCAAGAGATTGCAGGTACTTACTGGTACAAGTTTAATACAGAACAAAAACCTTTAGATAACGTGAACATTCGTAAAGCATTAGCTTATGCAATTGATCGTAAAGGTATTACAGAACAAATTACAAAAGACGGTTCAGTTCCAGCGATGGCGGCTGTACCACCAACAATGTTTGAAGACAACAAAAAAGGTTACTTCAAAGACAATGATGTGAAAAAAGCAAAAGAATATTTAGAAAAAGGCTTGAAAGAAATGGGCCTTAAAGACGCTTCAGAACTACCAGCAATTAAGGTTTCATACAACACGGATGAAAAACATGCAAAAATTGCACAAGCTGTTCAAGATATGTGGAAGAAAAACCTTGGTATTAAAGTACAGTTAGACAACTCTGAGTGGGCTGTTTACATTGAAAAATTACACCAAGGAGATTATCAAGTTGGACGTATGGGCTGGTTAGGAGATTTTAACGATCCAATCAACTTCTTAGAATTGTTCCGTGATAAAAAAGGCGGAAACAATGATACAAACTGGGAAAACCCAGAATATAAAAAGTTATTAATTGACTCTCAAAAAGAAACAGATCCTAAAAAACGTCTGGAAATGTTGAAAAAAGCAGAAGGTATCTTCATGGATGAAATGCCAGTGGCACCAATCTACTTCTATACAAACGCTTGGGTACAAGATAAGCAGCTGAAAGATGTTGTGATGTCTGGACTTGGAGACATTCAGATTAAATGGGCTCATTTTGAGTAAGTAACATCAATTATGACAAAGGGTATATGGGGCCTGGTGCTCCATATACTTTTCTTTCTTGTGCGCGAATTTTGTAAAAATATGGAGGTGTGTCAGGGTGTTCAAATATATAGGAAAACGACTTATTTATATGTTTCTATCATTATGGCTGATCGTAACAGCGACCTTTTTCTTAATGCGTGCTGTTCCAGGAGGTCCATTCACATCAGAAAAGCAGCTTCCCCCTGAAATTCAAAAAAATCTAAATCAGTATTACGGTCTAGACCAGCCTTGGTACCATCAGTACTTTGATTATTTAACATCAATTTTAAAGTGGGATTTTGGTCCATCTTTCAAATATAAAGGCCAAACGGTAAATGATTTGATTAACGGCGGATTCCCTGTTTCATTCATGCTAGGGATGGAAGCTATTTTAATAGCGATTGCTATTGGTGTAGTACTTGGTGTTATTGCTGCTTTAAAACATAATAAGTGGCAAGATTACACGGCGATGGTTATTGCAGTTCTAGGAATCTCAGTTCCGAGTTTTATCATGGCAGCGGTATTACAATACGTTTTGGCTATGAAACTACAAATTTTTCCGGTTGCACGCTGGGAATCTTGGGCACACACGGTGTTACCAGCTCTTGCACTTGCTTCAACCCCTATGGCGTTTATCGCACGATTAACTCGTTCGAGTATGCTTGAAGTATTAAGCAATGATTATATTCGTACAGCGAAAGCAAAAGGTTTAAGCAGAGGCGTTATTACAGTTAAACACGCCATGAGAAATGCGATGCTTCCAGTTGTATCCTATATGGGACCTTTAGTAGCAGGGATTTTAACGGGTAGCTTTGTTATTGAAAAGATATTTGGTATCCCGGGATTAGGTTCACACTTTGTACTCAGTATCTCAAACCGAGATTATACAACGATTATGGGCGTAACGGTATTCTACAGTATTTTACTACTTTTTTGTATCTTGCTTGTAGATATTGCATACGGCTTCATTGACCCTCGAATTAAACTTACAGGTGCTAAGAAAGGAGAGTAACTATGCAGCAACTTCCGAAAATTCCTAAAGAAATGTTTGAAACAGCAGGGATTGACCGCGCTCAGGCAGAAAAGATTGAAAAACCGAGTCTTTCATTCTGGCAAGATGTTTTTATTCGTTTTCGCAAAAATAAGCTTGCTATGTTTGGTGTAGTACTAATGGTTCTCCTTGTTTTTATGGCTATATTTGGTCCATTGATGGTGAAATATGATTATGCAACCAATGATTTACTGAATGCTAATCAGGCTCCATCTTCTGAGCACTGGTTCGGTACAGATGAATTAGGGCGTGATGTTTTTGCTCGTACGTGGGAAGGCGCTCGTATTTCATTATTTATCGGATTAGCAGCAGCTTTAATTGATTTATTCATCGGCGTAGTTTGGGGGAGCATCTCTGGATACCGCGGCGGCCGTACGGATGAAACAATGATGCGTGTTGCGGATATCTTATATGGTGTTCCTTACCTTTTACTGGTTATTATTTTAATGGTTATGCTTGGCCAAGGGTTAGGCACGATGATTTTGGCGATGACTATTACCGGCTGGATTAACATGGCCCGTATTGTACGTGGACAAGTATTGCAGTTGAAAAATCAAGAGTACGTAATGGCTTCACAAACATTAGGAGCAACAACAAAACGTATTTTATTTAAACATCTTATTCCTAACGCAACAGGTCCAATTTTAGTAACAATGACACTAACGATTCCTTCAGCAATCTTTACAGAAGCATTTTTAAGCTACTTGGGACTAGGCGTTCCGGCACCGCTTGCAAGCTGGGGAACAATGGCTTCAGAAGGCTTACCTGCTTTGGAATACTATCCTTGGCGCTTATTTTTCCCAGGTTTGTTTATCTGTTTAACAATCTTAGCGTTCAACGTAATTGGTGATGGATTACGAGATGCGTTAGATCCAAAACTACGTAAGTAAGGAAGTGGACTCATATGTCACGTTTATTAGAAGTAAAAAATTTAGCTGTATCATTTAAAACATATGGCGGAGAAGTTCAAGCTGTTCGCGGCGTTAACTTCCACTTAAATAAAGGTGAAACTTTAGCAATTGTTGGTGAGTCAGGATCTGGTAAAAGTGTAACTTCACAAACGATCATGCGCCTTATTCCGATGCCTCCTGGCCGAATCAAAAGCGGTGAAATGCTGTTTGACGGTATTGATTTAGCTAAGAAAACGGATAAAGAAATGGAAGCTATTCGCGGTAAAGATATCGGTATGATCTTCCAAGATCCGATGACTTCCTTGAATCCAACGATGAAAGTTGGGGCTCAAATTGGTGAAGTCGTAATCAAGCATTCCAAAGTATCTAAAGCAGAAGCAAAAAAACGGGCAGTCGAGTTATTAATGCTTGTAGGAATTCCTTTTCCAGAACAGCGTGTGAATCAATATCCGCATGAATTCAGCGGCGGGATGAGACAGCGTGTTGTTATTGCAATGGCTCTTGCTTCTAATCCGAAACTCTTGATCGCTGATGAACCAACAACAGCGCTTGATGTAACAATTCAAGCTCAAATTTTAGAGTTGATGAAAGACATTCAGAAAAAAACGGATACATCTATTATCTTTATTACCCATGATCTTGGTGTAGTAGCAAATGTAGCAGATCGAGTAGCCGTTATGTACGCTGGTCAAATTGTTGAAACCGGCACAGTGGATGAAGTGTTTTACGATCCAAAACATCCGTATACGTGGGGACTGCTAGCTTCTATGCCAAGCTTAGATAACGAGGCAGAAGAAGAGCTTGCTGCTATTCCTGGAACGCCGCCAGATTTAACGAATCCTCCAAAGGGAGATGCATTTGCAGCGCGAAATCCATACGCAATGAAAATTGACTTTGAGCAAGAACCTCCAATGTTCAAAATATCTGATACGCACTATGCGAAAACATGGCTGTTGCATCCCGATGCACCAAAAGTAGAGCCGCCTGCTTCAGTTCAGCGCCGCATGCGTAAAGTTGATAATGTATACAGCACCCCTGTACTCGTAGCGAAGGATGGTGAATAATATGACAGATAAATTATTAGAGATTAAAGGCTTAAAGCAACATTTTTTCACAAGTAAAGGAACAATTAAAGCAGTTGATGGTCTGACGTTTGACATCTTCCGCGGAGAAACATTAGGACTTGTAGGTGAATCCGGTTGCGGAAAGTCAACGACAGGCAGAACGATTATTCGTTTATACGACGCTACTAGCGGTGAGGTGCTATTTAATGGCGAAAATGTACATGGTCGCAAATCCCGCTCAGAGCTTAAAAAATTCAATCGTAAAATGCAAATGATTTTCCAAGATCCATATGCGTCGCTTAACCCTCGTATGACCGTAGCAGATATCATAGCAGAAGGCATTGACATTCACGGTTTAGCTAAGACTAAAAAAGAGCGTATGGCAAAGGTTCACGAGCTTCTTGAAACAGTCGGGCTTAACAAAGAACATGCCAATCGCTATCCACATGAGTTTAGTGGCGGTCAGCGTCAGCGTATCGGTATCGCAAGAGCACTGGCAGTAGAACCAGATTTTATCATCGCAGATGAACCAATCTCAGCTTTGGACGTATCTATACAAGCTCAAGTTGTTAACTTAATGAAAAAGTTACAGCGTGAACGTGGACTAACATATTTATTTATCGCCCATGATTTGTCAATGGTAAAATACATCAGTGACCGCATCGGCGTTATGTACAGAGGTAAGATTGTAGAGCTTGCACCAAGTGATGAACTTTATCGAAACCCTGTTCATCCATATACAAAAGCGTTGCTTTCAGCTATTCCGCTTCCCGATCCTGACAGTGAAAAAACACGTCAGCGCAAAATTTATGATCCAAGTATCCATGACTATAACGGTGAAGAACCGGAGCTTAGAGAAGTATCTCCAGGTCACTATGTGTCTTGTTCTCAAGCAGAGTTTGCCACATATACAACATAACAAAAACGATCTCACAACGAGGTCGTTTTTTATTTAGTTATCAAAGAACACTAAGCTTCAAGTTGCAAAAAACATGTAAGAACAAGTAACATTAGCGCTTTACAGGTATTATACAGTAAAGGATTGAGAAATACTATTAAAAATTTTCAGAATTTTATATTTAAGACAAAATATCTACGTATAAACCTTATAACTAAAGGAATATAAGTGGTTAATAATGTTCTTTGTTGAATAATAATTCAAAAAGTACAAAAAGAAGGTAGACGCATGTCTACCTTCTTTTTATAAATCTGCTAAGATATCGCCGTCTTTACGATTCTTATCAATTTTTAGCACTTGATCTGCTGGCTGATAGGACGCACCGTATATTTCTTTGTCTTTGTACGTATGAATTAACTCGTACGTTTTTTTCATTTTATTTAAAATGCTTTCCTCTGTTTCAGAGGTAGGAGACCAATATAGAATTTCCATTTGGTTAATTTCATTTGTAGCTAATGACCGACGGTTATAGCCAATTGTTTGAGCATGCTTAAAGTCTGCACGTTTATAAAAGTGCAGTCGTTTTGCTGAGTCTGAATCTTTATAGTCTACAGGCTCTACTTCTAAGATAATTGGTTTGTTGTGCTGTTTTAACTCATCAATTAATTTACCGCCAAGCCCTTGACCTCGAGCGTCTTTTGAAACAAAGAGGTAATCGATAAAGATAAATTGGTTTGTTTCCACGTACATTAATACGTGATGAGGTCCTTCATTTTTATGATAAATATCGCTGCGTTCTTGTAAAAGCGTTTCGATATGCTTCTTTGATTTCATTTCTTCAATGGGAAAATATTGACTTAATTTTTCATACCAATTCATAGCACCCTCCTACTGATCTTTTCACGATGATGTTCATAATAGTGTTTAAACAGTTATCTTATCTTTACCCTTTTTAGGGAAAAGTAAGCATCTATAATTGAAAATATAGAAGAATAATCGATTGATTATTCTTAATAATTAGATAATTATAGTAGAATAAGAACATATAATGGAAAAAATGGTTTTTATTATATTTATATCGTAAGTTTATTTGTGAAAATCACAAAAAACTATCGCATTTTTTGTGATTTTTGATAAAATGAACAAAGTGAAGTTTTTTTAATATTGTATTTTATAGATGTGATAGCGATAAAAGTGCAGGTGTGAAACTTGTAATATTAGATTTTTAATACATACACCGTCTGAAATTATTTAGCTGAAAAATAAGTTAATACTATACACGTAGTCGCTATCGCTATTAAATGAAATGGATATGTTAGGAGAGAGAATTATGCAAGGGAACACGCAAGAAAAAGAATTAAGCCGTGGACTTGAGGAAAGACATATTAGCTTAATGTCTTTAGGTGCAGCTATCGGAGTTGGATTGTTTTTAGGTTCTGCATCCGCTATTCGGTTAGCGGGTCCTGGTATTCTTATCATGTATGGAATCAGTGGTCTTGTTATGTTTTTTATTATGAGAGCGCTAGGTGAAATGGCAGTGCAAAATCCAGTAGCCGGTTCTTTTAGTAAGTATGCTAACGATTATTTAGGGCCACTTGCTGGTTATTTAACAGGCTGGAACTACTGGTTTATGTGGATTATTACATGTATGGCTGAAATTACAGCTGTTGGAGTATATATGGAGTTTTGGTTCCCGGGTGTACCTCAGTGGATATGGGCACTTGCAGCACTCGTGATCATGACAGGGGTTAACTTTTTAGCTGTAAAAGCATATGGCGAACTAGAGTTTTGGTTTTCTCTTATTAAAGTAGTAACGATTATCCTTATGATCGTGCTTGGACTAGGCATGATTATCTTTGGAATTGGAAATGGCGGTATTGCAACAGGAATCAGTAATTTATGGAGTCACGGGGGCTTTTTCCCGAATGGTATGAAAGGTGTTCTTTTATCACTTCAAATGGTTATGTTTGCTTACCTTGGTATTGAAATGATTGGGGTAACAGCAGGAGAGGTCAAAAATCCGGAAAAGACATTAACAAAAGCAATTGATAATGTACTATGGAGAATTTTGATTTTTTACATCGGAGCTTTGTTTGTCATTATGTCTATTTATCCTTGGCCAGAGATCGGAACGCAAGGAAGTCCGTTTGTTTTAACATTTGATAAAGCTGGAATTCCCGCTGCAGCAGGGATTATAAACTTTGTAGTGTTAACAGCGGCTTTATCTTCTTGTAACAGTGGAATTTTTAGTACAGGCCGTATGTTATTTAATTTAGCTCAGCATGGGGAAGCTCCAAAACGCTATGCCAACTTAACAAAAGGCGGCGTGCCTGGTGCAGCAGTTATTGCTTCAGCTGTTGTACTGCTAATCGGAGTTGGCTTAAACTATGTTGTTCCTGATAAGGTGTTCACCTGGGTGACGAGTATTGCAACTATTGGAGCAATTTGGACATGGGGAATTATTTTACTTTCTCAAATTCGCTTCCGCAAGGGATTAAGCGATCACCAAGTAAGTGATTTAAAATATAAGCTTCCGTTTTTCCCGTATACGTCATATCTCTCTCTTGCTTTCTTAGCGGGAGTAGTAGTGGTGATGGGTTTTTCCTCTGATACAAGAATAGCCCTTATTGTAGGTCCGGTATGGTTTGTTTTATTGGTTGTTGTCTACTATTCAAAAGGTTTTCATAAAAGATAAAAAATAAAGCGCGGACAAAAGTAATTTCGTTGAAGGAAGATCCGAACGAGTTGAATTCTTGATTAAGAATCCAACTCGTTCGGATTTTTTTATGGTGATGGTGAACGTAGGTTTACTGTATGTAGGGCTTCAAGCTGTTAATTGGAGGGCAAGGTGAAGACTCCTCCCAGGAAAAGCGAGACCCTGCAGGAGCGGAAGCAACGATGAGGCTCGCCGGCCGCTCGCGGAAAGCGAAGTCTTGTACGGAAATCCACAGCGGTGTAACAAGCGTGATTCATACGAACTCATATATCCCATTTGTTCATCTTTAGATTGATGTAGTTGTGTTCCAGCCGCATTTTTTTCCAAAAGAAAATGAAGGATTTATTATTTCACTTTTTGCTTTAGTGTGCTAATATATTATATTGTTAAACAAATGAAGAGATGAATGAAGAAACAAATAATTATTACGTGTTAATAGATTAGCATCGAGCTTTCTATCTCAAAAGTTTAAGCTTTTAGAAAGCAAAAGGAGACACAGCAAATGAAAGATAAAAAATGGGGACTTTGGTTTTTAACAGCCTTTGTAGTTGGTAATATGGTAGGCGGCGGAGTATTTATGCTTCCTTCTAATTTAGCAAACGTATCAAGTCCAGTTGGTTCAACACTTGCTTGGATTGCAACAGGTCTTGGCGTATTCATGATTGCTCTTGTATTCGGGAACTTAGTCATGAGAAAGCCCGAATTAAAAGGAGGGCCTCAAAGTTATGCAGCGAATCTTTTTTCGTCGCCTAAAGCAGGTAAAGTAGCAGGGTATAGCATGGCTTGGGGCTACTGGGCAGCCAACTGGGCTGCAACAGCATCTGTCATCATATCGTTTGCGGGATATTTAACAACGTTCTTTCCAGTAATGGAGAGTAAGGATATTTTATTTTCAGTTGGAGATTTTCAATTAGAAGCTGGAAAATTCATTACGTTTTTAGTATGTTCTATTGTCCTATGGGGAATTCAAGCTATTTTGCAGCGAGATATCAATAGCGCCGGTAATATTAACTTTATCACAACGGCAGCTAAAATTATTGGATTCGGTTTATTTATTGTCGTGGCGCTATCGCTATTTAGCGCATCCAACCTGGTCAGTACAGAATTTGTTAATTCAAAGGGTATAAATGTAGGATTGGGAAGTCAGGTCAATGGGGCAGCCATTGCTACGCTGTGGGCGTTTATCGGAATTGAATCGGCTGTACTGTTATCTAACCGTGCAAAATCACAAAAAGTAGTGAAGAAAGCAACACTGCTTGGATTATTGATCTCAATGGTTATCTATGTGGGGATTACGCTTCTAGCTATGGGGATTCTTTCAACAGCTCAGCTTCAGCAGTCTCAAAAACCTTTGGTAGATACGTTAGAAATGGTGATTGGACATAAAGGTGCTTACGTAATGGCCATTTTAGCACTTATTTCTTTATTAGGTTCTACGGTTGGATGGATTGTTGTTAGTGCAGAAGTTCCTTATCAAGCAGCAAAATCAGGGTTGTTTCCACAGTGGTTTGCTAAAACAAATCAGAACAATAGTCCAGCCCGCTCACTAACATTAACAAATGGCTTAACACAGTTGTTTTTGTTTGCGACTATTTCAGGTACAGTTTCGCAAGCCTATAATTTCGCTATTGTTGTAGCTACTCTCGCTTATTTAGTTCCTTATTTCGTGACGACAGTTTATCAATTAAAGCTTATTGTGACGGGTGAGACGTACGACACGATTAAAGGATCGCGAGTAAAAGACGGAATCATTGCCTCGTTAGCACTTATTTATTCACTTTGGGTGATTAAGACAGGTACAGCTGATTTAAAAACATTTTTCTTAGGTATTGGCTTATTTGTAATCGGGCTGTTACTGTATCCTATCTTAATGAGACGAGGAAAAAGAAGCACATCAGCTATTAAATAAATAAGAGGTTATCTCAAAAGCTTTGCAGAAAAGTCAGTTCTTCTGCAAGGCTTTTTTAGTGACTGAAAAATTTGAGGAATTTGTAAAAGAAAAAAATAATAAAAAAATGAAACTAATCTACAGGTTTATTCGTAATAGTAGTGTGGTAAATAAATAATGAAGAAAATCGGCAATGAAAATAATGACAGTGAAGGAACGAACTAATGCACTAGTCCACTTCAAAAAGTATATCATTCCGATGAAGTTTATAGTATAATGCAAATAGATATTATTTTTTAAAAGTAATTATAAAGTAGTATCGATTTTCATTATCAGTCATTAAATATTTACACTCGTTGAAGTTTGTATAAAACAACATGATTTACAGTTCATGTTTTAAATGTTATGACCGATTATGATAGAAGGAGTGAAGGAGTAAATGGTTACATTATATACATCACCAAGTTGTACATCTTGTCGTAAAGCGAAAGCTTGGTTAGAGGAAAATGATATTGGATATACAGAGCGTAATATCTTTTCAGAGCCGTTATCAATCGACGAGATTAAAGAAATTTTACGTATGACAGAAGATGGAACAGATGAAATCATTTCAACACGTTCGAAAACTTTCCAAAAACTAGACGTTCAGGTAGACGCTATGCCTTTGCAAGATTTGTATGAATTAATTCAGCAAAATCCTGGCTTATTGCGCCGTCCGATTATCATTGATGAAAAACGTCTACAAGTTGGTTACAATGAAGACGAGATCCGTCGTTTCTTACCACGTAAAGTGCGTACTTTCCAACTTCGCGAAGCTCAAAGACTTGTGAATGGTTAATTTTTATATTTGTCTGTTTAAGATTTAAATAAGAAACCAACCAAGTAACGTTTGCTTGAAGTTGGTATATAAAAAAATAAGCAGCAGGGAGCCACTGGCTCCCTGCTGCTTATTTTTTGTCGAAATAGCAGGGAAAATGAAGTATGTATGTAATTAGTAAAGAAAGAGAGTAACTAAACACATAAAAGTGGTGGTGAACGGATTGGAGCTTTTACAGCTAAAATATTTCCAAGTAGTTGCTAGACTAGAACATATCAGTAAAGCGGCCGAAGAGCTATACGTATCTCAGCCTGCGCTCAGCAAAACGATTTCACAGTTAGAAAAAGAGCTAGGCATTCGTTTGTTTGATCGAAACGGTAAATACATTAAATTAAATCGGTATGGTAAAGCATTCTGTGCCAAAGTAGAACTTGCTTTAAAAACATTAGAAGACGCAAAGCACGAGCTAAAGGATATGTCGAACGATCCATGTGAAGAAATTCGCCTTGTTGTATTAGCTAGTTCACATTTACTTCCAGAGCTATTAAGCAGATTTCGTGAGCAATATCCTCAGGTGCGTTTTCGACTGATGCAGCATTTGACTAATTCTAATTCACAGCCTGATTTTGATTTATGTATTTCAGCTTTTCCATTAACAACCCGTCAGATCGAACATACTCCTTTGCTCCGTGAATCGATTTTGCTTGCAGTGCCTCTTGATCATCCTTTAGCCAAGCAATCACGCGTAAAGTTAAATGAACTTAAAAATGAGAAATTCATTGTGCTAAAGAAAGGAAAAGAGCTAAGGAAAATAACGGATGTAATTTGTAAGGAACAGAATTTTGTACCTCAAATTACGTTTGAAAGCGATGACCCAGCAACAGTGAGAGGTTTGATTAGAGCGAAGCAAGGAATAGGTTTTATTCCTGAAGTAACTTGGGGAGGTTCTACAGGGAAAGATGTAAAACTGCTGAAAATTGAAGAGGAAATATTTGAACGTACAATCTTTTTAGCTTGGAACAACGGAGGCTACGTGACGGATTTACAACAAATCTTTAGGCAGTTTGTGATTGATTATTTTAAACATTTACCCTCCGGTATACCTCATGAATACATATAAGAATCATGACTAAATGTCATGATTTTTATTTCTTTTTCGAATAAATCTAAAGTGAACAGTAGAGAAAAACTGTATTATGTCATTTTTGATATAAGTATATAACTAAAAATGCATAGGTTATTCAACTTTTTTCCTTTACACTATTTTTAAACCGTAAAGTAAACGCTTTCAATAATGGGTTGGGGAGGAAGTAATATGATAATCTTCGGTGTAGCGCTGCTGTCTATTTGCATGTTGATAGGGGTAATTGTAGGGGACGCATTAGGAGGGCTGATGGGAGTAGAAGCCAACGTTGGAGGAGTAGGGGTATCCATGCTTCTTCTTGTACTAGCGGTGGATTATTTAAAGAAGAAAAATAAGCTCCAAGTAAAATCCGAAGAAGGCATTGCTTTTTGGGGAGGTATTTATATTCCTATCGTGGTAGCAATGTCTGCACAGCAAAATGTTGTAGCTGCTCTTGATGGAGGAGGCATGGCGCTTCTTGCAGGGGTGGTAGTAGTCGTAGTAGGCTTTTTATCCATACCATTTATCAGCAGAATAGGAGAGAAAGCGAAGGTGAAAGAACAAGAAATAGAGCTTTCTATTTTACCTAAGGAGCAGGTCAAATGATGAATATGATCAAAGAAGGATTAGAAAATAACGGGCTGATTACGGCATTTGCTATTATTGGGATTGTCATGTATATTGCTTATTTTTTATCAGATAAATTAACAAAAGGAAGAGTTCACGGATCTGCTATTGCTATTATGTTTGGATTGATCCTTGCTTATATCGGTGGAGTGAATACAGGAGGAGAGAAAGGGATTTCTGATATACAGTTATTTTCAGGAATTGGTTTAATGGGCGGAGGGATGCTGCGAGATTTTGCCATTATTGCTACTGCATTCGGCGCTAATTTTAGCGAAGTCAAAAAAACGGGAATCAGCGGGATTACGGCCTTGTTTTTTGGGGTTTTCTATTCCTTTGTAATAGGTGTAATTATTGCTCTTTGTTTTGGATATAGAGATCCCGTTGCTTTGACCACAATCGGAGGAGGAGCCGTGACCTATATTGTGGGGCCGGTTTCTGGAACTGCGATTGGAGCCTCTTCTGATATTATCGCGTTAAGTATAGCTGTAGGATTAATTAAATCCATTTCAGTTATGATTTTAACACCGGTATTTGCTAAGAAAATCAAATTAAACAACCCTCGTACAGCAATGATCTATGGAGGAGTTATGGGGACGACGAGCGGTGTAGCAGCTGGTTTAGCCGCGACAGATGTAAAACTTGTACCTTACGGAGCCATGACAGCTACATTTTATACAGGTCTTGGTTGCTTACTCGTACCATCTATTCTTTTTTTACTGACAGAGATTATTTTTTAAGTGTACAAAGTGTTTTATGAATAAAAGACTGCTGTGCTCATTAAACTAAAGAAAAGGCCATACTAAATAAAAATGTTTAGTATGGCCTTTTCTTTATCATTTAGTTGAACGAAAGCTATTAACAACCATGCCGCTTATCAGCACGACAGCAATTGTTATAAACGGAATAAATGTTCCTAGAGATGTATGCTCTGCAAAGAATGAATGTAAGTTCTTTTCATGCCCAATCATATTTCCAGCAGTATAAGCTAAAATAGCTGCCCCACCATAAACGAGCAGGGGAAATCGCTCCATCAAATACAAAATGAGCTTGCTTCCCCAAACAATAATGGGGACGGATACGAGTAATCCGGTAACAACCAACATAATATTTCCATGAGCTGCGCCTGCTACAGCTATTACATTATCTAGTCCCATTACAATATCAGCAAATACAATCGTTCTTACAGCGGCGCCTAATGTCACACCTGCACGGATTGAAGATGCATCATCACCTTCTGATACAAGAAGCTTAAAGGCAATAATCACTAATAAAAAACCGCCGATGAGCTGCAAGTAAGGAATAGTTAGTAAATAAACAGCTAAAATAGTAAGTACAATGCGAACGATCACAGCTAAGCCAGTCCCTAAAAAAATAGCTTTATTTCGCTGATATTCAGGTAAGTTGCGGCTTGCTAAGGCAATAACAATAGCGTTGTCTCCACCTAATACAATATCGATACCGATAATAAGAAGAATGGAGGTTATTAATTCTAAATCCAATAGTCTTCCCTCCCAATATGTAAGGATAAGTAGCTCATATTGCTTTATCTGTGTTCATTTTTAACAAAAAGCGTTCATAGGGTAAAGAGATTATGTATATAACAAAGTAAGGTGTAAGGTGGCTATGAGTTGTCAGAGTATTTTTTATTTCCTTTCTTTCGCGTTTTGTCATAAAATAGATATACAAGGTTCACTCAAATAGTGTATGCTTGTATATCCCAAGTTAGAATGCTTTACAAAGTGAGAAAGTACATGTAATATTGCTTTAACACGGGGGTAAAATAGTCCCTTCATCGTTTAGGGGTAATGTTCGAAATGGCCGGATTACCTTCACTGATTTTTCCGAAGGGAGAGATGATAATGGAAATCGAACGCATTAATGAAAACACAGTAAAATTCTTTGTCACTTACGTAGATATTGAAGAACGTGGATTTGATCGCAATGAAATTTGGTTTAGCCGAGAGCGCAGTGAAGAGCTATTCTGGGAGATGATGGACGAAATTCATCAAGAAGAAGAGTTTGTAGCAGAAGGTCCTCTTTGGATTCAAGTACATGCGCTTGAGAAGGGGCTAGAGGTTATTGTAACAAGAGCACAAGTTTCAAAAGACGGTCAAAAGTTCGAAGTACCTGTTGGTGAAAATGATAAAATCGATATCCCTGTAGATGGAAAAATTGAAGCGTTGCTTGATCATCAAGCGAATCAAAATAAAAAAGCTGATTTTGAAGAAGAAATTATAGAAGACGAAGGGCTACAGTTCGTCGCACGCTTTCAAGACTTAGAACATTTAATTTCCTTAAGTCACCATTTAGAGTTAGATGATATCATCAACAGCATGTACGTGTTTGAAGGGAAATATTATTTATACGTTGAGTTTACAGATGATGAAGATTTTGTAGCTGAAATTGATAACATTTTAAGTATCATTTTAGAATATGCAAATGAATCAAATGTAACAGTTCATCGTTTAATGGAATATGGAAAAGAATTAATCAGTGAAAATGCACTTGAACAAGTAAAACAGTATTTTCCTTTACGATAATAGCAGCCGATTTCATGTATATGAAATCGGTCTTTGTTTTGTCTTCATTTTGGGAAAAGCTCTCTGCTTGTATGAAACGAACATAAGTGGAGAAAGAAGGAAACTCGTTTCTGAACGAGAAAAGTGTAGGGTTAAAATCCCTAGTTTGAGGATAATAACGGTACATGGATCCGGTGTTAATGACGAAAGATTGGTTTTAGGATAGGTGAAAACAAGTTGAAAAATAGATTACAGCTTTTAATTTTTGTTATTGGTATTATTGCTTTGCTTTATTTTACAAAAGGGTATTGGGACGGTAAATTTATTGGCGTGCTAAGTATCTTAATTACGATTAGTGTTGTTTTCATCGGTCTTGTTATTTCATTAGAAAACCGTCATCCAACTCAAACGCTAACGTGGCTCGTAGTATTAGGCGGTTTCCCGGTAATAGGGTTCTTTTTTTATTTGTTATTTGGACGCAATACGCGAAAACGGCGTTTATTTGCTAAAAAAGCAAAGCTGGATGAACAGGTGCTTTTAAAGATGGAAAGAGATTCCGATATATTAGAAAATCACTTTGAACAGTTGGGCACCAGTAGAAAGCAAATGCTGAAGCTAGCCGTCAGGCTTGGCAAGAGTCCAATTTCTTTTTCATCAGATACACGCGCATTGACGAATGGAAAAGAGACGTTTCACGAAATTATGGAATCATTAAAGCATGCAAGGCATCATATCCACTTAGAGTATTACATCGTACGACATGATCACTTAGGAGAACAAATTAAAGATATTTTAATTCAGAAAGTACAAGAAGGAGTTTATGTACGTTTCTTGTATGATGCCGTGGGCAGTTTTCAGCTTTCACCGCATTATATTCACGAGTTAAGAAACGCTGGCGTAGAAATGATTCCATTCTTGCCGGTGAGACTTCCATTTCTCAATAATAAAATCAACTTCCGTAATCATCGTAAAATTGTAGTCATTGATGGAACAATTGGATTTGTAGGAGGTTTGAACATTGGTGATGAATATCTCGGGAAAAGTCGGCATTTTGGCTTTTGGAGAGATACCCATTTGATGGTGAGGGGTGAGGCAGTCCGTTCATTGCAGCTTATTTTCTTGCAAGATTGGTATTATATGACAGGTCAGACGATGCTTACTCAAACGTATCTATCGCCGGATTTAATTGACATTGATATGGAAAAGTGCGGCGGTGTTCAAATGATTGCCGGCGGACCAGACCGTGAGTGGGAAATTATTAAACACTTATTTTTTTCGATGATTACGTCTGCGAAAGAGTCCATTTGGATTGCTTCTCCTTACTTCATACCTGATGAAGATATTTTTACTTCTCTCAAAGTAGCTGCTCTAAGCGGTATAGATGTAAGGCTTCTTGTACCTCAGAAGCCCGATAAAAAAATTGTTTTTCATGCATCACGCTCTTATTTTCCTGAGCTGCTAGAAGCAGGTGTGAAAATTTACGAGTATAAAAAAGGATTTATGCACAGCAAAATTGTGATTGTTGATAGAGAAATTGCCTCTATTGGAACAGCTAACATGGATATGAGAAGCTTTCATTTGAATTTTGAAGTAAATGCTTTTTTATATCGCACAGCTAGTACCCAAAAACTCGTATATGAATATATGCAAGATTTAGAAGAAACGAGTGAGCTTCACTTTAAAGACTTTGAAAAGCGGCCATTTATACAGCGGCTATTTGAATCAACGGCTCGTTTGCTTTCACCGCTATTATAATCGCTGTAAACCACATTGCGTATGTTGCAATGTGGTTTTTTTCTGAAAGAAAAGGGTTTAGTAGAAAGGTGTCGAATACAAGGATATAGCTCGCTGCTATAGGAAGGAGAAATGTACGATTGTTAGTTGCCCAAACAGAAGAAGGTCTCATTTCACTAGCTCAGCGCTTTTCGCTTGAACAGCTTAAGCTGTGGAAAAAAGAAAAGCAGTTCTACTGTCCCTCTTGTCAATCCCCTGTACAGTTAAAGGTAGGTACAAAAAAAATCCCTCATTTTGCTCACCTGAAAAAAACGTGCGTCGCTCAGCATGAAGGTGAAACAGATTATCATCTCGATGGAAAACGAAAGCTGTTTCACTGGTTTAGTTCTCATGTTGAAGTCGAGTTAGAAAGTTATCTTCCTGACATTATGCAGCGTCCAGATCTTCTTGTAAATACGCCCTCGCAAAAATATGCAATCGAATTTCAATGTGCTTCCTTATCTTCCTCAGTGCTAACCAAACGTTCTATTCATTATGAGAAAGGAAATTATATGCCCCTTTGGATTATGGGAGCAAAAAGAATGAAGCGCTTATCCACTTACATGTATAAACTTTCTTTTCAAGAGTGGCAGTTTCTTACTCTTTCCGATTATACGCCCACACTTCTTTATTTTTCACCTTCTACTAATCAACTGTTGAAACTTGAACATCTTATTCCTTTTTCATCTCAGATTTGTTATGCACAGCTTGTCGTGCTTTCTCCTCACGAGCATACCTTTCATGATCTTTTTTCTACACATACACAACCTCAATTTTTCTCTTCATGGATAAAGAAAAAGAAGGCATGGAGAACGCATTATATCCTCTATCCTAATCAGAAGCTTCAGCCTTTTTTACACGCTCTTTATGAAAAAAATATTCCTCCCTCCCATATTCCAGCAGAAGCAGGCATGCCGCTGCCTTCTTTATACATGGTTGAAACGTCTGCTACTATATGGCAAACGTGGCTGCTTCTTGATTTAATGCAGCAGAAGCAAGTAGGGGATTTAGTTACAGAACAAGAGTTATGTCGGCTATGGCTCTACAGAATTCATAAGCGGCACATTGTATTTCGGTCTTTAACCATGGCTCCTGTTGCTATGGAACAGCCCCTGTTTGAGTATATAGAGGTATTATGCCGGCTAGGAATGCTAACGTATATAACTTCTGGAGTATACAAAATCAGAAGGCCCTACACGATTCCAAAGCAAACATCTGATGCTTTTTTAGAAGATGGACAAATGATGAAAAGGTGGTTAAATCAAGCAAAAGAAGTGACATAATCACTGAAAATCAGTACGCTTAAGAAAGAATCCTTTTTTCAAAAGCGTACTGACTTTTGATTAATTCTTTTAAAACAACATACAATAACGAGAGAAATAAAAAGGATTCGCCTTAGAAAAAGCGAACAGTTATAGACAGGTAGAAAAAGATGGAGGGATGACCATGAGTGAACAATCAAAAGTAAAAAAGTTACCAAGTAGAAGCGAGATAAAAGTAGAAGATACGTGGAAACTAGAGGATATTTTTGCTTCAGATGACGCATGGGAAAAAGAATTTGAAGAAGTAAAAGCTCTTATTCCGCAAATGGAAAAATTCAAAGGAAAACTTGGAGAGTCCGCTCAAACTTTATATGACGCTCTTCAAGAGCAAGACGAGCTCACAATGCGCGTTAGTAAACTTTATACATATGCTCATATGCGCTACGATCAAGATACCACTAACTCTTTTTATCAAGGGTTAAATGATCGCATCAAAACACTTTATACCCAAATTGCAAGTGCACTATCGTATGTAACGCCAGAAATTTTGTCTATTGAAGAATCAAAAATTAAACAATACATGGCGGAACATAAAGAGCTAAAGTTATATGCTCATGCATTAGATGAAATTACTCGCGAGCGTCCGCATATTTTATCAGAAAGCGAAGAAGCGCTTCTTGCTCAGGCTTCTGAAGTGCTAGGATCTTCAAGCAACACGTTTGGAATGCTAAACAACGCAGATTTAGAATTTCCTTCCATTAAAGACGAAAATGGAGAAGAAGTAGAAATTACGCACGGACGCTATATTCGTTTTCTAGAAAGCAGCGATCGCCGCGTACGAGAAGAAGCGTTTAAAGCAGTGTACGAAACGTACGGTAAATTTAAAAATACGTTTGCAAGTACATTAAGCGGCACGGTGAAGAAAGATAATTTTAGCGCCCGCGTTCGTCACTATAATTCAGCTCGTCACTCAGCTCTTAGCACAAATAACATTCCAGAAGAAGTATACGATAACTTAGTTAAAACAGTGAACGATAATTTGCATTTATTGCATCGATATATTGATTTACGTAAGAAAGTATTGGGAATTGAAGAGCTTCATATGTATGATCTCTATACGCCTTTAGTAAAAGACGTAAAAATGGAAGTAACCTATGAAGAAGCAAAAGACTATATTTTAAAAGGTCTGAAACCACTAGGTGAAGACTACCGTAATGTGTTAAAAGAAGGATTTGAAAATCGTTGGGTAGACGTCCATGAGAACAAAGGCAAGCGAAGCGGTGCGTATTCTTCAGGAACGTACGGCACCAATCCTTATATCTTAATGAACTGGCAGGATAATGTAAATAACTTGTTTACACTAGCTCATGAATTTGGCCATTCTGTACACAGTTATTACACAAGAAAGACGCAGCCATATCCTTACGGAGATTATTCAATCTTCGTGGCAGAAGTAGCTTCAACGTGTAATGAAGCGCTTCTAAATGATTATTTACTAAAAACAATTGATGATGAAAAGCAGCGCTTGTACTTGCTTAACCATTATTTAGAAGGGTTCCGCGGTACGGTATTCCGTCAAACGATGTTTGCTGAATTTGAGCACGATGTGCATGTACGTGCTCAAAACGGAGAGCCGCTTACACCTGAATTGTTAACAAAATTGTATTATGACTTAAATAAAAAGTATTTTGGAGACAACTTAGTAATTGACGAAGAGATTGGATTAGAATGGGCTCGTATCCCTCATTTTTATTACAATTACTACGTTTATCAATATGCTACAGGATTCAGTGCAGCAGCAGCATTAAGCAAGCAAATCCTTGAAGAAGGAGATGCAGCTGTTGAGCGCTATGTAGGTTTCTTAAAGTCAGGAAGCTCTGATTATCCAATTGAAGTGTTGAAAAAGGCAGGAGTGGACATGACAACATCTCAGCCAATTGAAGAAGCGCTAGCCGTATTTGAAGAGAAATTAACGGAAATGGAACGTTTATTAAATCAATAAAATTAAAATGAAGCAGGAGCTGTATCCTGCTTCATTTTTTAAATCCTCGAAACTTGTTATGATTGTTAAGCAATGTAAAAATAATAAGAATAGCTAAAAATAAGAGAGGGCCTGCGATAAGGAGAGGAACAAGCTGCATAAGAGATAAAATATAGAATAAAAAAGAAAACAAAAGAATAACAACCCCTAGAGTAATTCCAGCAATTTTCATAGTTAACACCTCTATTAAAAGCATAATTGGTTGTACTATATGAGTGAATCTGGCTGTTTATGAAGTTTTTTTATAAAAAAGTGAATAAAATTGAAAAAAGGGGTTGCCAAAAGTCGACATAATTTGCTATAGTATTAATCGTGAAGTTTATCACAAAACAAACATATACCCCTTTGTTTGACCGTGAAAAATTTCTCCCATCCCCTTGTTGTCTTAAGACAAACGAAAAGACTTGGCGAAAGCCAAGTCTTTTTTGTTTAGTTGATGCTTAGGATAAGCATCAACATGTAATGATTAACAGCTCTTTTCAGTACTTCTCCAAAAGGTTCCGTATTTAACAGGAACTCTCTCAACAACTTGCTGAAGCTGAAGTTTTTTCAATTCTTTTTCAGCCTCTTCTAATGATAAACCATACACAACTGCAACTTCTTTTGAAGCAACAAATTGAAAGTAGCTTAAAAATGAACGAAGAGGCGGAAGACAAGCTGGATCTGGGTCAATTTCTAACATCTCTTTGATGATGTGTACATATGTTTCGTACGAATAGTATCCTGATATCTTAATGCCTTCTTCTTCAACTTTTTCGTTGAAGAACACAAGAGTTGGAATCTCATCGACATCCATTTCCGACGTGATTTTTAAATCACATTGAAAGGCTTTCGCAGCGTAATCTGAATGCAAATCTTTTACAAATTCATTAACATCTAGCCCCACATGTTTTGCACATTGTATTAAGACAGATTCTTCTGTAACATTTTGTTTTTCTAAAAATACTACTTCTTGAAGTCTTCTCAAAAAGCGAATGCCCTGTTTCTTTCCTTGCAGACCGGCCGCTTTAATCGCAATTGATGCAGCGTAAGGAGTATCGATTGGGTTTTCAAGCCACAGATTGCCGTCACATGACATACCGGAACGGCTTCCAGTTTTCTCCCACGATTTTGCAATATGTTCAAATTTCTGCTGTGCTCCAATATTTAATTGCTGTAAGTTTCCTCCAAGCACATGCTTGAGGGATAACAGCTGACCATATTCTATTTGTAACTTCTTTAGAATAGGCTCGAGTGCCCAGCATTCCGGGCAAAGAGGGTCAACAAATACATAGATTTCAAGCGGTTTTTTATTTGAACCTTGACAAAGCTGATGCAAGGATGGGTATTGGCTATTTAGCTTACTCAATGTGAAAATCCTTTCTCATCTGTCTGTTCCGGTGAATTAATCATGTGTTGGGCAGTTAAAATAAGACGATGATAAAGTTCATCTCTCTCAGGGCCTTCTAAATTAATTTCGTCCATTGCTTCATGCATACACGTCAGCCAAGCTTTGGCTCTTGACGGTGTAATTTCAAAAGGAAGATGCCTAGCTCTCAGCATAGGGTGACCGTGCTCTTCAGTGTATAACGAAGGCCCTCCTAAATATTGTGTCAGAAATTGCTTTTGCTTTCGTGCTGTTTCTGTTAAATCATCAGGAAAAATTGGCGCGAGCTCAGGATGTTGTCCAACGCGTGTATAAAAAGCATCAACAAGTTTTGAAATCGTATGTTCACCGCCTAATAATTCGTAAGGGGAGTGGATTTTTTCTCTCATGTTGATAACTCCTTTGTTATAAGAAATATACGTCTTAACTCTTTGGTGTTTTTTACTTTCCTTAATTTTAGCAGTGTCATTTGGTTAACTCAAACTATCCGCTTACTTCTTCTACTGGAAAAGAAATAAAGTGGAATTTTACATAAGAAAAGTCTATAATGCTGTGGCGAATCACTAATTATGAGAAACAAAGGAATACTTTCACAAACGTTTCCTTCTATTTATATAGTGTAACCTCGGCAAACTATAGCCATTCCATGTTCAAGTGGCGAATGATTTGGCTCTTTTACACAAGATAAGAAGACATAATTTTATTTACATATTTTTGCGTTTCTTGAAAAGGAGGTACTCCGCCGTATTTATCGACATTACCTGGTCCAGCATTATAGGCCGCCAATGCTAATTTCACGTTTCCATTGTATTTATCTAACATTTGTCGAAGATATTTGGCTCCTCCAAATACATTTTGCTTGGAGTCGTACGGATCTTCTACACCAAGAGCTTTAGCGGTTGCTGGCATTAGCTGCATAAGCCCAGCCGCTCCTACAGAACTTTTGGCAGATGGATTAAAGTTTGATTCTTGTTTAATAACAGAACGAATAAGTTTAGGATCCAGCTGGTAGCGTGCAGCTGCTTCTGTAATGATCGTTTGTACATCCTGAGAACTGGCCTTTGCCGCTTCGTTTTTTTGTGCCGGTAAGGCAGCATTTGAAGCCGCTGCCTCACCTGAAGAAAAAACAGATGGCTCGGACTGCATTTGAACTGGCGTAGATGGAAACAACTGCGCTGCTTTCAAGTAAAGATTGGTACTCATTTGAGGCTCTTGATTGACGTAGTCTTGAAAAAGCTGAGCAAATACAGAGAGTAAAGTTGTACCAAGCATCACGTTAGCTGTTGGCAGCTGGTTGTTAACTGAAAATGGCTGCGTTCCAGGAAATTGAACGGAAGACATGTAATTGTTAATATTCATGCTCATAAATTTATTCTCCATCCATTAACGTATACTTTCGCTTGTAAAACCGTCGAATTTTGTTTTCCGTTGGTTTCTTTTTAATATCAAGCTCCGTAAGCAATTGCTCAAAATGTTTTGCTCCTTCATTGGCATCGGTTACTTCGTATTCAAGTTCATAATCCTCGGCACCTAGATAAAAGCTATGATCGAGTACAAGTAACCCATTTTTATATGGAATTTCTGCTCGACTTGTACGCAAAGTGCCAAAATAAGTTAGCGCATGGCTATCAACTTGTAAATCAGTAATAAGCTGTTGAATTGTTGACGGAATCTTGGCACTGCCATCTAGCAATTCTTTAGCTTGTTCATTTGTTAATGCTTCATGTGTTTCTAAAAGACCCTCTTGATGAGGCTGTTTGAGCGTGAGAACGAACTTACCTTTTTTGCTTCGAATTCGCAGGGCAGCCCCGCAGTCTTTTAATGAGAAAGCAGGTGTATCAAAATAGTGGTTTTCTTGAGAAACAAACTGATCTTCAGTTAATTGAAAGTGTGAGCGGAGACGATCAAACTCTTCTTTCGTTACTATATTTTTAAATTCAATTTCAATTTCTTGTTTCAATGAAATCATCCTTTTAATTTAGGTCTTTTAGTAAGGCACTTTACATCTTAATTTATCACACTTTTTGAGACAGTAAAACTACATTTCCTAACAGGAATATCCAGATGGGGAACTTGGAAAATGAAGAAATACGGATTGTTTAGGTTTTACCTTTATTAAACGTTCCTGGAATGTGTTAAAATAGTAACGAATTGTATAGTTGGAAGGAGTTTATTTATGCACAATCGAATTGACATCACTACCTGTGTGATGAAATCAAATGAATTACATTTAAAAGCAGACCCTATTGAGACGAAAATTGAACAATTGGAAGATACAAAACAAATGCTTGTTGACTCAGATAACATGTCATTTGTATATGTTGTAGATATTAATGATCAATTTATGTATGTTGGCCTTAGTGACAATATTTGGGCGAATTTAAAGCACGTCTTACATAAAGATATGAAAGTATTTTTAGAAATTAACAAGGAAGTAATTGAGCTATCAGCCGTTAAAGAAGAGCTGTCTTATCTCATCAGTAACATCGAAGGAAATGTGAATTATGGAGACGAGATGGTAGCAAGAGTAGAGGAAGTTTTTTTAGATAAAGAAAATAAGTAATAGAGAGAAAAGAGGGGGGTGTTATTAATGATCAGGCATTGGGATTTATTTTTAGCACCGTATAAACAAGCCGTTGAAGAACTTAAGGTGAAGTTAAAAGGAATTCGTTCACAGTATGATATGAAGTCTACGCATTCACCTATTGAGTTCGTGACGGGACGAGTAAAGCCTGTCGCCAGTATTTTGGATAAAGCGACTCGAAAAGGAATTTCTCTCGATCGCTTAGAGGAAGAGATGCAGGACATTGCGGGACTCCGTATGATGTGTCAATTTACGGACGATATTAAAGCGGTCGTAGAGCTCCTGCGTCAGCGAACAGACTTTGAATTGATTGAAGAAAGAGATTATATTCTTCATAAAAAAGAAAGCGGCTATCGTTCATATCATGTGGTCGTATGTTATCCTGTTCAAACAATTAAAGGTGAAAAGAAAATTTTAGTGGAAATTCAAATTCGTACACTGGCTATGAATTTTTGGGCTACAATTGAGCATTCTTTAAATTATAAGTACAGCGGGAAATTTCCTGAGAATATCAAAAAGCGACTTCAGCGTGCTTCTGAAGCGGCTACTCAGCTCGATGAAGAAATGTCTCAAATACGAGGTGAGATTCAAGAAGCTCAGGCTATTTTCTCACGAAAAAAAGAATCGGCGGAAGAATCTTAGTTATGACTCAGCAACAGCTTTGTACATTGGATGGATAGGGGGAGAGAATTAGGTGGAGAAAATAAAATTTGCTATTACATCAAAAGGCAACCAAATATCAAATACGCTTATGCAAAAAATGAAAACGTATTTATTAGATTTTCATTTAGAATATGATGAAAACCAGCCTGATATTGTAGTGTCAGTAGGAGGGGATGGAACGCTTCTCTATGCGTTTCACCGCTATCGAAACCGACTTGACAAGACGGCTTTTATTGGGGTTCATACCGGCCATTTAGGTTTTTACGCAGATTGGACACCTGATGAGATTGAGAAGCTGGTGATTGCTATTGCAAAGACACCCTATCAGACTGTAGAGTATCCACTGCTCGAAGTGATTATTCGCTACACAAACGGTGGACGCGAAGCTCGATACTTAGCGCTGAATGAATGTACGGTAAAAAGTGTAGAAGGTTCTTTAGTAATGGATGTGGAAATTAAAGGGCAGAGATTTGAGACATTCCGAGGAGACGGCCTTTGCGTATCCACTCCCTCGGGAAGTACAGCTTACAACAAATCCCTGGGAGGCGCGATTTTACATCCTTCGCTTCAAGCTATTCAAATTGCTGAAATGGCTTCTATTAACAATCGAGTGTTCCGTACGATAGGTTCTCCATTGGTTCTTCCTGGACATCATACAGCGCTGTTAAAGCCTGTCAACGACGCAGACTTCCAAATTACCATTGATCATTTAACTCTTTTACATAAAGATGTAAAGTCGATTCAATTTCGGGTAGCAAGCGAAAAAATTCGATTTGCTCGCTTTCGTGCGTTTCCTTTCTGGCAGCGTGTCAGAGACTCTTTTGTATGTGATGATTAAAGGCAGGGAAGAGAATGAAACAAGTTTTTACGTTGAGTTGGACCGTAGATCATTCTTTCGAGGGTGTAGCGGTTCGTGAATTTTTAAAAGAACATGATATTTCCAAAGCTTCTCTGACGGACATTAAGTTCAGAGGAGGAGCAATTGAAGTAAATGGAAAGCATGCAACGGTTCGATATATTCTGCAAAAAGGTGACGAAATCAAGGTGGCGTTTCCACCAGAAAAAGCAAGTGAAAGTCTTCTTCCTAAAGCTATACCTTTGGATATTGTATACGAAGATGAGTATATATTAGTTTTGAATAAGCAGCCAAACATGCCAAGTATACCTTCTCGAGAACATCTAACGTGGTCACTAAGTAATGCTGTGCTCTATTATTATGAGAAAAATAACATTAACTCGACTGTTCATCTTGTAAATAGGTTGGACCGAGACACATCTGGGCTGCTTATTGTTGCTAAACATAGGCATGTTCATTACTTATTCTCTAAAGCACAAAAAGAACATGAAATTAAACGCGTGTACCGAGCTTTTGTTCATGGTAAGCTTGTTGGCAAAGAAACGATAGAGGCACCGATTGGCCGAAAAGAGTCAAGTATCATCGAACGGGAAGTAAGAGAAGATGGGCAATTTGCTATTACACACTATACGGCGCTTCGTCAGTATTCTTCTTTTACAGAAGTTGCTCTTTCGCTTGAGACGGGGAGAACTCACCAAATTCGTGTTCATATGGCTTATAAAGGATATCCACTGCTTGGAGATACCTTATATGGCGGAACGAATCATCTTATTTCTCGTCAAGCTCTTCACAGCTATGAACTCACTTTTTTTCATCCTTTTTTACAAAAAACTTTGTCTTTTACAGCACCTTTGCCGCCAGATATGCAGAAACTTCAAATCGTAAAAGAAAGTCGCTTTTTTTAATGAAAAGCGACTTTCTTTTTACACGAAGTGATTAAATTTTTCCTCTACATAAGGCATAGATGAAGGCACTGATATAATATTCCTTTCAGGATACTGAAACGCCGTTAAAGCCCCTCCAAAAACTGCGCCTGTATCAATATTAATGGTATTATGAATTTTTCTAGCTTTTACTACGGGTGTATGCCCATACACGATAAACGGTTTTCCGTTATAATGTTGGGCCCAATCCCGTCGGACAGGCATGCCGTTTAGATGCTTTTCACCCGTAATGTCTCCGTATAGCACAAAGGTTTTTACTTTTTTATCCGTTCTGCCGATGTATTCAGCTTTAAGACCGGCGTGAGCAATAATTAATTGGTTTTGATCAAGCTGCACATATAGAGGTGATTGTTCATAAAGCTCAATGAACTTTTTCTTAATGAATTTCTGTTCTCTTGAAGGTAAAGCTTCGTACTCAGCAACGGTCGTTTCTAACCCATGAGTAATTTGCACTTTGTTACCGCAAAAGAAGCGATATAGCTTATTGCAGTGATTGCCTGGACAGTAGTAAGCTTGCTGATGCTTTATTACGAGGGACCATACGAGCTCAATCACTTTTAGTGAATGAGGTCCTCGGTCTGTTAAATCACCTACGAATCCAAGGCGCCGTCCGTCAGAATGGACAGGAATCCCGTCTTGCCACTCATACCCAAGTTTTTCTGTTAACGCTTTTAATTCATCATAGCACCCATGGATATCCCCTATTATATCTACTTTCATCTTTTATCCACATCCTTAAAAGGTTTTTCCTTTGACGATATAAAATTACCCTTATATGGAGCAAACTATGTGTAGAACTTATATATTATTGGGAAAAGAGTAAAGAGCTGTGAGTTGAAAAAAAACAAAATTCATCATAAAGTTAAATGAGTTTTTTACGACAGGGAGGTTGAAGACATGACAGATTCAATTGAAAAAGAAGAAAAGGCATGGTTCGCCGAACATTTATTATCACTTTTAGAAAAAAATGAAATCGATGCATTTCGTGAAGAATTTTTACATATGCATACGTATGACCAAGCTCAATTTTTTGAAGAATTAGATGAGCCTTCTAGATTTGCGCTGTACGAGATGTTATCTCCGGAAGAAATGGCGGATATCTTTGAAAATGTAGAGATACGAGAAGAAGATTATCAAGCAATTCTCTCAGAGATGCATCCCAATTTTGCAGCAGACATGCTGTCAGAAATGTCGGCCGATGATGCCGTTGACGTATTAAATGAATTGGATAAAGAACAAGTGGCGAGCTATTTAACGATTATGGATGAAGAAGCAGCCGATGAAATTAAAGAGTTGCTTCATTACGAGGAATATACCGCTGGAAGTATTATGACGACTGAATTTGTGGCCATTCGTGAAAATCAAACCGTACATTCAGCCATGCACATTCTACGCAGGGAAGCTCCGGAAGCGGAAACGATTTATTATGTATTTGTTATTGATGAACAAAAGCATCTAGCAGGTGTTATTTCTCTTCGTGATTTAATTATAGCAGATGAAGATACGATGATAAGCGAAGTGATGAATGAACGAGTCGTATCCGTGTCAGTAGCAGAAGACCAAGAAGAAGTTGCCCGTATTATGCGCGATTACAACTTTCTTGCGCTTCCAGTTGTTGATTTTCAGCAGCATCTTCTCGGGATTATTACGGTTGATGATGTGATGGATGTTCTTGATGAAGAGGCATCGGATGACTATTCTAAATTAGCCGGTATTAGCGATGTAGATGATACGATCGACCACAATCCTTTAGTAGCGGCCAAAAAGAGGCTGCCTTGGCTTATCATTTTGCTGTTTTTAGGAATGATGACAGCGAGTTTAATTGGACGTTTTGAAGATACGTTGAATCAAGTAGCTATTTTAGCTGTATTTATACCTTTGATTGGCGGTATGGCCGGTAATACAGGAACACAGGCACTAGCCGTTGCGGTTCGCGGACTGGCGACGGGAGAAATCGAAGAAGAAAGCAAATTTAAGCTGTTAATCCGAGAAGCAGCTACGGGAATGATTACGGGCGCATCATGTGGACTTTTAGTTGTATTAATTGTTTATATTTGGCAAGGTGATCTTATTTTAGGCGCTTTGGTAGGCGTCTCTGTATTTTCAACATTGATTGTGGCTACACTAGCAGGAGCGTTTATCCCGCTTCTCATGCACAGGTTCAAAATTGACCCTGCAGTCGCATCAGGACCATTTATTACAACGATCAATGATCTTATCAGTATTTTAATTTACTTCGGTCTAGCGACAACATTTATGAGTTATTTAAAATAATGAAGAGACTTTAGAATTCGACATGAGTAATCATGTCGGATTTTCATTATCAGTTCATATAGTTGACAGAGAACCTTCAAGCTTTTATGATTAACCTTTAATTTTGAATACTAACGTCTTCGTTTTATAAATAACGAAGGTAAAAGGAGGGGAATCTAATGGAACAGCACGCGTCCTTTACATCACTTGTTATCGTCATTAGTTTGGCCTTTTTAACGCCTATACTGTTGCATCGGTTTAAACTCAACATTATACCTGTAGTCGTAGCTGAAATTATTATGGGATTAATTATAGGGAAAAGTGGTTTTGACCTTGTGGAGCAGGATATGTGGCTTGAAACACTTTCCACTCTAGGCTTTATCTTTTTGATGTTTTTAAGTGGTTTAGAAATTGATTTTTCTGCTTTTGCTGGAGGAAATTCAAAAGACAAAAAGGCATCAGGAGCTAAGGTGCCAAATGCTTTTTCCATTTCTATACTAGTGTTTGCAGCTATCTTTGCGGTTTCACTATTTTTGTCCTATGTTTTTGTATGGACCGGTTTTATCGATAATGCCTTTTTGATGACGCTTATTATTTCTACCATTTCACTAGGAGTAGTAGTGCCGACCTTAAAAGATGCACAGATTATGAAAAAGCCGATTGGACAGACCATTTTATTGATTGCGGTTATTGCGGACTTAGTCACGATGATTTTACTAGCCGTATTTGCTTCCGTCTATGATAAATCAGGAAATAGCAATACATGGTTGATTTTAATTTTATTTGGAGTAGGAGTGATTTTATACTTCATAGGGAAGCAGTTTAAAAACCGATCGTTTCTTGAGACAATGTCTAAAGGTACAATTCAAATCGACACGCGTGCGGTATTTGCACTCATTATCATTCTAGTGGGCCTTTCGGAGTCAATTGGTGTTGAAAACATTTTAGGCGCTTTTTTAGCGGGATCACTCGTTTCTCTTCTTGCGCCTAACAAAAATTTAGTTCATAAATTAGATTCGTTTGGCTACGGATTTTTAATTCCTATCTTTTTTGTGATGGTAGGAGTGAAGCTTGACGTTTGGTCATTGTTCAGTGATAAAAAAGTGCTGATTTTAATGCCTTTATTATTCATTGCATTGTTGATATCCAAGCTAGTCCCAGCGTTAATCTTAAGAAAATGGTATGATATGAAAACCGTTTTGGCATCGGGTTTTCTTTTAACATCGACTTTATCACTCGTTATTGCAGCAGCAACGGTTGGTGAAAATATTGGTGTTATTGATTCACAAATGTCCGGTGCGCTGATTTTGGTGGCGATTATTACATGTATTATTACACCTATTATCTTTAGAAAGCTGTTTCCAAAGCCAGAAATCAGTGACAGAAAGCTGAAGATTAATATGCTCGGTGCAAATCAATTTACACTCCCGGTTATTCGAGAAATGGATCTTGATTTATATGATGTTACCATTTATCATCCTACGCAGGACAAAATTGAAAACCGTACGTCGGATTCCATTTTTAATATCGTCGACATCGATGGATATAGTAAGGAAACTTTAATGCGTATGGGGATTTTAGATGCGGATGTATTAGTTGTAACAACCGGGGAAGAAGAGAGAAATAGCGACATTGCTCTATTTGCAAAACAATATGGTACAGAACGGGTTATTGCCCGTGTAGAAAGTCCTGTATTAGATGAAAAGATGAAAGAAAATAACATTGAAGTTTTTTCTGTGCTGTTATCTACGACTGCATTGCTAAAAGCTTTAATTGAATCGCCAAATATTTTAAATATCTTAACGAATCAAGAAACAGCACTTTATCAAATTAATATGCGTAACCCCAAATACGAGGGGGTAGAGCTTCGCAAGTTCCCATTTACAGGAGATGTGATCTTTGTTCGAATCTTTAGAGGCAAAGATTCCATTGTACCTCATGGCGATACAGAGCTTGAATTTGATGATCGTTTGATTGTAACGGGGTCTCGTTCGTATGTGAATGAATTGCGTATGCTTCTTGAGTATAAAATTAGATAAAGGTATCTAGGTAGGTTTAGTTTGCTACCTTATTGAATGAGAGAAAGAGGCTGGGACAAAATTATTTTAGCTGAAGTGATAAACGAACCATTGATCAAAATGTTTGATTAGTGGTTCGTTTTTTTTTGTTGTTTTGAAAATAAGTTTCATCTGTTTAGCTCTTTCTAGCAGTTGATTCGAGGACAAGACGAAGACTCCTGCAGGAAAAGCGGAACAGATGAGACCCCGCAGGAGCGCAAGCGACGAGGAGGCTCATCGGCCGCCCGCGAAAAGCGAAGTCTTGCACGGAAATCAACTGCGGTGTGACAAGCGGTTCAGCTCATGTGGCCCATTTGTGCGTCTTTAGATTGAATTAATTTCGTTATGTCTCAACCTTTTTTATTGTGTTTTCTCACATGCTGGAAATAAAAGTACAGCCCTGCTTTTGGTGTTAAAAAGGCTACCGCAAAAAAATAAACAAGTTTTTCCGTGTTCAAGCATACATTTTTAAAAGAACGATAACAAGCAATTGGAGGTATGCTTCATGACTAACTCAAAATCTAAGTCAGAAGAAAACGAGCCGCTAATGTACATTGTCCAGCCAAACGCTACGCAAAATCAGCGTTCTATGCAATATTATTTTAGTTCAAAACAGCAAGACAATAAAGGAATAGAGAAAGAGCACGTGTTAAAAGAAGAGCCCAGCTTTTCTTCCATTCAAGAAGTCAAAGAGCCTGACGTAGAAAAAGTGGAAGAGATTAAGCAAGAAAAAGAGGAAGAGCGTTCAATTGTTCCCGTGGATATACCGCAATCAGAGACTAAAAAGCCAAATAAAATGTTTCAGTCTATGACGATTAAAGAAAAAGTTGAATTTCTATGCAGCTTCCCGCCTCATATGTCTCAGCCAATTTGTGAAATTACGTGTCAAAACCAAAAATATATAGGAACAATCTTAGAATTAAAAGAAGGAAGTTTATACGTGAGCGTTCCCCCTAATAAAGAGAAAACAGTATTGACTTTTCATGATATTCAGACCATATCTATCATTAAAATTTAAGCAACTCTAAAAGCTAACAGTGAAGAAGCACGTTAGCTTTTATTTTCATAAGTTTGTGAATGCACGGAGGAATGAAGATGACATGGATTTATCTAACATTATTTGTCTTTGCGACGTTTCGACTTACTCGTCTAATTGTTTTTGATAAAATTACAGCGTTTATTCGTAAACCGTTTCATAAAATCGTAGAAGATCAAGATGAACAAGGAAATACGGTAACTTATTTAGAGATAAAAGGGAAGGGACTGCAAAAGTGGATTGGAGAGCTGCTCAGCTGCTATTGGTGTACAGGCATATGGTGTGCGGTAGGAATTTATTTTAGTTATGTAGCGGTCCCGCACATTGCTATTCCTATTATTACGATCTTAGCTATTGCAGGGTGTGCAGGAATTATAGAATCTTTTATGAAATAAATGGACGAGTTAAAAGACATATTGATCGTCAATATGTCTTTTAATGATTAAGGGAAATTTAGCACAACTTTATTTAAAAAAGGAATACCTTCCTGCCACTCTTCACTATAGAAAAAGCCTTCTAGAATAAACGAAGTCGTATCAGTGGAGAGAGGAATGACTACTTGAAAAGAGTCAAATAGTAATTTGCCTTTGGGCTTTAATACTGTTTGCTTAATGGGTTTAATCCAATATTCACCGTCATTTTGAATTTTTTCGTTCCATTTCGGATGAGCGTAGCGCCATTCTAAAGAAGAAGAGGGGACACTAGAAGCTTCAATATCTTTTTCATCAATGATCTTCCCGCTTAACATAGCAGAAGCAGTAGGCTTCATTTTTAAGCAAAGTGTTGGAGAGTATAAGGTACTGCTCGTTTGATTTTGAATAATTACGTTGCCGAACATCATCAGCTCGCTTTCATCTTGTTCTGGCAGCAGTATGGAATGTTGGAAGAAACAGAGGATATCGCTTTTTTCGAACCTTTCTATGGGTTTTTCTACAATCTTTTCAATTACTTTCTCCACGATTTTTTCTTCAATAACGGGCTGTTTCCTTGAAGCCTTTTCTCGAAACGCTTCGGCAATAATTTTTTGTTCGGAAAGCTCGTTTCTCAGTAGATCCAGTTCTTTTTCTAATTCTTCAATTTCTACTTCTTTTTCAGATGTAGAAAGCGTCTCAGCGTGTTTCTTTTTCCAAAACGATGTATTTTCTTTTTCTCGCTCTAAAGCTCGTTCATAGCTTTTTAGTTGGTTTTGCACGTTTCGAATTTCTGATTTATAGTGTATGAGCTTTTGTTTTAATTGAGTTAGATCATCTTTAGGGGAAGGGGAGTTACGACTCATCTAGTAGTCTCCTTTCCTGCTGAGCTATAAATTAATCTGGTCGTTAGAGCTGCCCATAGCAGTTTTATTTATATGTATGCAGAAAGCGCGTAAAGGATGAAAAAAGAGGAGAAATATTCTCCTCTGGCTTTTTATCTTGTTAATCAAAGTCGTGATGGTCGAAGCCTGACTCTACATCGTCTCCATCAAAATCATCGTGATGTGGTCTTCCAGGGAAAATAGCATCACATTGAGGTGGATATTCAATAGGTGAGCAGCTGCTTGTAGAAATGATTTCAGGGCGAGGGTAGCAGAAGCTTCCTTCTACTTCAACTTTAACATCTTTTTCAATTTGAACACTTAGGCATAACATAAGATCAAAGCTTAATTGCTGTAAGTGACAATCTGATAATCTGAGAGAACCGTCAGTTCCTTCAAAAGATTCAAGGTGGACAACAGGTTCTGTTCCTTCCGGGGCGCATAAATAGAATGTTTGATGTATTTTCCAAGGAATAATGCTAGATTCAACTTCGTCATGTCTGTGGTGCCCACTCAATTCAATTAACTTAACTCGGTAAAAGCCGCTAATTGATAATTTTACTTCATGAAGAACAACAACTTCTCCATCTGGTAACACGATTTTTTTAGGTCTACGACCACCGTGGGGCACAAGCTCAATCACGTTATCAAGTGCGTCTTCATCTGAAGGATCTACAGGGTGACCTTCACTATCTGTTAAAACAATTTCCACTTCTACGTCATGGCCTAAATCTTTAAGATCTTCTTCATCAAACAATGAAGTATCGTTAGTAAAGATTTGTGGTAAAACAACTTGACGTCTAACCCAGTCGTACACTTTAGGTACGCGGATACATAATGATTCAAAAAGTTCTGCCATTTTTAAACCTCCTAATTGTAATTGTCCTTCCTTTACGCTTTTCGTTACTAGGTATCGGACTACTATAGTGTATGAATGACCTGCTTTTATGTTCCTTAGTAAAAGCGGAATTTATCGGAATAAATCCTAGTTGGAGCGAGCATAAAAAATGAAGGAAATAATAAACTCAATTACAGCATATTCATGTTAATAAAAAGTGTTATTCATCTTTAACTGATTTTTTAGAAGCTGTGGGTTATTTATAATGGAGGAGTGAAGGGCATGAGCGAGGAAAAAACGAAAAAATACATTGCTTCATTGAAGTCGGAGTTGGCTTTTTATAAAGAAGAATATCAAAAATTCAAGCACCAAGAATTTGAATATGAAGATATTAAGGAAGAGCTAGCGGAATTACAGCAAAAGCATGAAGAAGAAAAAAAGAAGCTAGAGGAAAAAATAGATTGGCTGAAAGCATGCGTTAATGAACAAAAATCAAAAACCGAACAGCCCATTGTACAGTACAATCATCAAGCTCAAGGAACCATTCAAGAACTGCAAAATCGGCTGCGTGAAGTGACAGAGCAAAAGGGAGGAGAAAGACCGAGAGTGAGGAAACCAAAAAACAGCACGGATTTATTTTTGTCCCTGCAGCGCAAAATGGACAAATAAGATAGAACGTCTTTCTTTAGTCCTGAATATAATGTTATAGATAGGATGCTGTGAAAAGGAGGGAAAACATGATGTATTATCATTATAATCCTAATCAATACCCTCAGCCCCTGCCTTATCATCCACAACCAATGACAAAACAATCGGTAAAGAAAGGGCAGTCTATTCCTAAGCCAGTCCAGTACCCTTCTCCAAAACAAGGTGGTTGCGGCTGTGGTTCAAAGTTACCAAAGCGATAAGCAATAGAAGCATTGTCACTTGGACAGTGCTTTTTTACATAGAGTGGAGAGAGGTGTAAAGATGCCGGATTTTTTCGATGAATTTGAACGTTTTTTTGAACAGCATATGATGGGAGAACATCGAAAGAGAATGAACGAAGTAGAAAAAGCAGAAAAGCAGATGGAACAGCAGGAGAGGAAACTGCAGCAAAATGTAAAAAGACTTGATGAGCAAGATGCTGAAGATCCGTTTGGACAATGAAATTTAATGTACACAGTTGAAAAGCCCATACGAAATCATTTGAGTGAACATACAGTATAGAGAGTAAAACAGAGGGGGTGTAATATTATGGGCTGCGGATTTGGCTACGGTGGTTGTGGTTACGGTGGTGGTTTTGCGTTAATCGTTGTATTATTCATTCTATTAATTATTGTTGGTTGTGTTTGTTTTTACAATTAATCCCTTCTATGAATAAGGCACCGAAAAGTGCGGGTGAAGTTTCACTCGCACTTTATTTTTTTATTAAATGTAAAGGGCACCTTCTAGGCACATGGTGCATACGATGAAGTATAAATAAAGGAGGTCATGCAAAATGGATAATAATATGTTTAAAAATATAGAAAAGAAAACAGGCGTTAATATGAAGGATATCTTTGAACTTGCGAATTCTGTACAAAATGCTAATTTTAAAGATGAGCAAACGGTGCGTAATATTGTGAAGCGAGTAGCACAAATTGCGAATAAGCCAATTTCAAAACAAAAAGAAGAACAAATTGTTAAGGCGATTGCAAACAATAATCAATCCATTGATTTTGCGACCATCGCTAAAATGCTAAATGAGAAAAAATAATTTAATGTTTTATATAAAGCCCTGACACGTCAGGGCTTTTTTCCATTTATGCAATTTCATTTGTTTGAAATGCGTTAGAATCAAGATCAAACAGTTCCGGATGCTGTGCTAAGTAATTAATTTCTTTAATACGATGGGCGATAGGGGGGTGAGTTGAAGTAGCTTGATTCAACCACATAAAAAAACCTTTTTCCTGTGAGTGCGTATGAACAAATTCCTCCTGATTTACTTTTTTATTTAGACAATGACCAACCGCAAGTATAGTGAGTGCTTGAGTGGCAGCTTTTGCATCACCAATCGCAACGGAAGCTATGCGATCACACGTATATTCACAGGCCCTAGAGTAAGCTTTTCCTAAAAAAGGAACCCAAAGAGCAGGTAGAATAAGTGAGTGGTAGAGTGTATGCTTACGTTTGATATGAACTAATTCGTGGGCAATAATAAAAGAAAGTTCTTTTTCTTGATTATCTTCAATCATTTCAACAATGTCGGAGTATAAAACGACAAAGTGACGTCCAAAAAAACGTGTAGCAAACGCGTTTAACAAGCCGCCTGATTGAACAATATAAATATCGGGCAGCTCTAAATCCAGCTCTAAAGATAACTGTTTTGCCTGATGATAAGTGTGCGGGAACTGCTTCTCTGTCAATCTAACCCCATTATTGCGAATTTGAGCAATGGAGAAACCGTGGAGTATAAATGTAATTAAAAAACCGATTACAAGGTAGATAATACCAATGAGTGAAATAATTAAAAAGAAATAAATTAATAAGCTGATAACCATACACAAAATGAAAAAAATATTTTCATTTTCATGAATAAGCTTTGTGTTCAATAATGGAGCCCCCTAAAATATAGTAGTACAGTACATAACGTAGTGTAACGTATCCACGTATGAATATCTACCTCTTAGTGGAATATTTGGTTAATAATAGATGATGAGAATATTAGTTATGGACGCTAGCTTGAAGTAAGATAAAGAGGTTGAAACATAACTACAGGAATCCAATTTAAAGACGAACAATCTGGATACATGATCCGGCTTGCTCGACCGCTGTTGCTTTCTGCGGGGTCTCATCTGTCCCCGCAGGAGTCTTCGCCTTGCCCTTCAACCAACCGCTAGAAGCACCTGCGTTCACCATGATTATAAAAAAACGAACTATTTATCCGTTTTTGATAGATAGTTCGTTTTTCATTTTAATGAAACTACTTTTGTCCCAGCCTGTTTTTCTTTTACACTTTTTTTATAAACGACTTCAGGAATCTTGAAGGATAAGCGGTTTTACCCCTTCTAGTTTGCGGAACAGATAAATAAAGTGAATTCTGTGCACGCGTCATTGCTACATATAAAAGACGGCGTTCTTCTTGAAGCGGCACATCATCTCCGCCTCGATAAGCTTCGAGTGCATAATCATGAGGCAAACCGCCATCTACGCTGCTCAGTACGTATACATGCTTATATTCAAGACCCTTTGCTCGGTGAATTGTGGTTAGCTGAATACTTTCATTAAATTGCTTGCTTAAAGCTTTCATCTCTGTGTTCATGGCAATCATATGATCCACATGCTCTAAGAGTTCAGGTACGGTTTTGAATTTACGTGCTACAACTTTTAAATCCCGCACGTCATCCGAACCTTTTTCCATCATATTTCCTTCATTTCCGCGTTTTTTGACAAAATCATCGAATCCCATATCTTTAGAAATCGTCTCAAGTGCCAAAGAAGGAGACATTGATTTTAGCGACTTGAATAAAGGAATTACTTTCTTGAGTTTTTTTTGCTGAAAAGGTTTTAAATCTTGAAGATATTCAAGTGCATCAATAAATGTACCATCATGAAGAATACTTGCTGCTTTTAAGTCATTGACTGCTGTTTTCTTTAAAAAGAGTGCGTTTACTAAATCTTGTAGCGAACTTGCGTCATTTGGATTCACGCTCAAGCGTAGAAATGAAAGTAAACTTCGAACCATGCGTCTTTTATAAAACGAATCCGCATCTTGTTCGATTGAAAATGGCAGGTTTGACTGTGATAAACGTTCAAAGATGGCGCGTGAAGAAGCGTGAGTTCGGTACAAGACCGCAAATTCAGTTGGAGAAGCCCCTTGCTTAATCTTTTCTTTCATATCCGTTACAATCATTGTTGCTTCTTCTTCTTCGTCGTATGGAAAGAAGAATGTAGGTCGCAACTCATTATCAAACTGGGCAGCCATTTCTTTTTGTCGGCGCGCTGTATTTCGTGCAATGACTTTATTAGCAGAAGAAACGATGGCGTGAGCTGAACGATAATTTTGGTTTAACGTAATAACAGTTGTATTAGAAAAATCTTTTTCAAAGTTTAAAATGAACGAAGGATCGCTTCCGCGGAAAGCGTAAATTGATTGATCATCATCTCCTACGACACACAAGTTTTTAGAGTCTTCACTTAGCATTTTCATAATTTTATATTGAACTTTATTAATATCTTGAAATTCGTCAATTAAAAAATAGCGAAACCTTTTTTGGTAACGAGTGAGTAAATCGGGATTTTGTTTTAGCATTTCATAACATCCATACAGCATGTCATCAAAATCGAATAGCTGTTTTTGCTTTTTGACTTCTTCATAGCGACGATATAAAAAGTGCACATCTTGTTCCCATTTGTCCTTTGGCCGCACATCTTGCACGCCAACAAGCGTGTTTTTCCAATAGCCGATTTGCTGAAGTGCCTGATCAAACGGAAAATCTTTTTCATCCACGTGGAGCTCTCTTGCTGCTTCTTTCACGATCTGTTCTTTTTGCCAATCCCATTTTAGCAGGCGGTCCATTTGCCACGCTTGAGGATTATGATGAACAATCATACGTAAGAAAATGCTGTGAAAAGTTCCAACTAGCATTTGACGAAGATGTAAGCCGGACATCTTTGGATATGTAGCCAATCGTTCTTTCATTTCTTTAGCAGATTTAGCCGTGAAAGTCACCAGCATAATGGATTTCGGATCAATTTTTTTTTCTTGTATCATATATGCGGTGCGAGCTGTTAATACACGCGTTTTTCCGCTTCCCGCACCAGCTAGAATAAGGAGCGGTCCTTCTGAATGTGTAACAGCTTTCCACTGGTTCGAATCTAATTCAATACCGCTCTCTTTAAATTCATTTAAATAAGGAGAGTCAGAGTGTTTAGGAACAGCTGGTTTTAAGCGAAAAGCAGGAACACTTGAAAAAGGTGCGGAAGACCTCCATGTTGCTTTCTCTTTTACAGTTGAACTTTTCTCGCCAATAGCTCGTCCTTTAGGAATACGAAATCCATTGGTTTCTCTGTATTCAGGCGGATTTTCTTTTATTTGTTGCACCGCTGTTGTTTCTGATAGTGTGTCTAAACACTCTTCTCTTTCATGGGGAACTTGAGCATGATAAAAGTAAGGAGAATGCTCAATCCCCAGATATAATTTAACTGGTTCTCCGCAGTGAGCACACGTTATTTCTCCGCGGAGACTAGCTTCATATAAATATTGAAATCGGTCTCTAGCCGTTATAGCAAGATTAAGTATTTGATTTTGATAAAGTGCACGTTGCAAAAAACATGGCCTCCTTTTTAAAACATGAATAATCAATAGTAAATAAGAGGGAGTTAAAGCAAGAAGCCGCTCTCGTTCTACATCGATATAGATGTGTGTATACGCACAGTCTTTGTTTTATAGTCAAAGTCTATCATATCAAAATCATCTTTTTTTAAAAAGAGCACGGATATTTTTGGAGGGATAGGATGTAAAAAAGGGTATATATTGAATAAGACATCACATATGTTCAAAACAGGCGGTATAGATACAAGGTGTCATCTGTTTTGAACAAGTCTAAAGTAGAGGATTTAAGTAAGCGGTTTCAATGTCGATACTTCTTGAGAAAAATACTGAGTTCTGCGAGTAAAAGGTATCTTGAAAAAGAGGAGGGTTCATATGGGATATATACTGCCCGTCACGCCTTATCAATCTATTCAATATGCAAATCGTCTTCAAAAAAATAATGCTTCTTTTTCAAATCGTATTTGGCCTATTGAGAAAAAAAGCTTTGACGAAGAGTTTGAATCGCGTTCTCACTCACTGGAATTGACGCCAAGTTCAGTACAAAAGCGAAAAAAACTTCAAGCAGCAGAGCGTGTATACAGCAAGCTAACAAATAAGGGCCTAGTGATTAATACACGTGTCTAATAGAAAAAATCGTGAACGCCGCAGAATGAATGCGCTCACGATTTTTTAACAAAGTAATGAACAAGTAAAAAACATCTTAGTAAGATTCAATAAAAAGAGTACTGCCCTGCTGCCATTCAGCATAAAGCACCTGTTTATAATCGGTAAATCCTTGTTTTTTTAACTGTGTCTTTAGCCAGTCTTCATCAAAGCCTGACTGAATCAAGTTTTTCAAAAGCAAACGTCCATCACTGACGAAGGCGATAGATAAAACGGGTTCAGAAGGAGGCAGCTGTAGATCGCTTCTTGTTGGCTTAGCATAATCAGATTTTGGCAATACGCTTAGTGATCCATCTGTTTCTAAAATCGCATATTCAACTTCACGAATGGAAAATATGTCTTTTGAACGAAGCATATGAAGAAGCTGATCGATATCCAATCGATTTTTGCTAAGTTCTTTGTAGGAAATTTTCCCTTTTCGAATAATAATAGATGGCCGTCCTTCTAAAAACAAACGCAGGCGAATATTTTTTTGAGTAATAACTTCGGTGACATAAATAAGCGCTCCCCAAAAGATAACAGCAAATAAAATTTTGCCTATTCCTACTTCTGAGTCATATAGCGCATTTCCTACTAACTCTCCTAATACAAGAGCAGAGATAAAATCAAAAGTGGTAAGCTGAGTGATCGTCGCTCTGCCTAAAAATTTAGTTAAAATAAACAAGCAGATAAATCCGATAAAGAGTTCTAATGCAATTCCGATAAGTTCATCCATATTTTCACCTAATTCACATGATTAGGTATTAGTATAAGCAAAGCAAAGGTTCTTATCCTTTAAAAAAGCAAAAACACCAGGTTCAATTCCTAGTGTTTTTTACTTAGTTTCTTTACCATCTCTACATGTGGAATTCCAGCATCCATAAATTCACCTGAAACCGTTACGTAGCCTAGCTTTTTATAAAATTCTTCCGCATGCGTTTGAGCATGCAGCTTAATTTTTTCAATCTCGTGCTCTGCTGCGAGCTCTTCTAACTTATCCATCAAAAGCTTTCCTACACCGTCTTTTCGATAAGAAGAAAGAACGCAGATTCGTTCGGCTTTTCCATAGTCCTCTACCATACGGAAGCGTCCTGCCCCAATTGGTGCAGTTCCTTTGTATACAACTAAATGCAGGGCTTCGGAATCGTATTCATCGATTTCTTGCTCTACATCAACCTGCTGTTCTTCTACAAATACTTTTTGACGTACGAAGTAAGCATCAGAATGATCTTGTTTGTTCGTTAGTACTTTGATGTTCACGTATCTTATCCCTTTCCAAGACGAAATGTTTCAAACACAGTCCATGTTTCATTTTCAAGCTGGTACATTAAATGAAAGCGATCCACTGTTTCTTCATGAGCGACATCTACAAGCTTCAACTGGCTATACACATCTAAGTGCTCATCATCTGAAAGACGTTGACCAATTGTAATATGTGGAATAAATGAATACTCAGTTGGCTGTTCGAGATTGCCTTCATGAAGTTTATTGTAAAGTGACGTCAGTTCTGGTTTTTGTTCCACTTTTAAGTAAATGACGTTATTGGCTGGTGAAAATGAGCTTACTTTCGTTACATTTAATGTAAATGGATTTGTTTCTTCGGCAATTTTACGCAAGTTAGCCGCAATTTCATCAATTTGGTCTTCTGTAGCTTCAAAGACTTCTTTTAATGTAAGATGAGGCGGAATTAATGAATAGTGAGAATCATAGCGCTTTCGATAAGAATTCGCTACATCTTGCAATTTTTTAGATGGAAAAAGTACAACGCCAAATTTCATAAAAAATCCCTCCAAAGTAAGATCATAAAATATGTATAAAGCGAGCTTATTATAACAAATTTTCAAAAAATATGATATCTTTCTACTTCAACATATATTGAAGCGACCGCTTTACGTCTTTTTGCCAGTATTTCCACGTATGATTTCCATTAAATTCTTCGTAGAAAACAGAATATCCACGCTGCTTCATTTGTTCGTGCAACAGGCGGTTAGGCTCAATAAAATTCAATATACCGTCTTGTGTTGTTTTGACATCTGTTTCTTCAGTTCCAATAACATGATACAAATCCAGCAGTGAAGGAGAAGCAAATGAGTTGACCGTTTGTAATACAGCATCGTTCACGAAAGGAGAATGCATAATTACTTTCCCGAACGTGTGAGGATACGCAATGGCCGTCAGCAGTGAAACTGTAGCAGCAAGCGAATCACCAATTAGAACACGTGATTTTCCCATTTGATATGTAGGATATGTTTTATCCAAAAATGGCACAAGTTCATGTGCTAAAAAGCGAATGTAGGCATCTACTTGATTTCCTTCTGGATGATACTTATCGCGTCTGTCTTCTACGCTTTTATATGGAATTCCAACAAAAATAGTACGATCGATTTCCGACTCGTTCATTAAATCATCAATTAAACGAGGTGTTCGTCCGTACATAACATAATCTTTTCCGTCTTGGGCAATAAGTAAGGAATACTTATAGAGCGTAGAATAGTTTGACGGCAAATAGACTAGTAACGTGACATCTTCTTGCAGTGCGTCACTATAAAAAGAAATTTCTTCTAACTTCCGCTTACTTTCTGACATGAATAATCGACTCCTATGCATTTGAATGAAAGCGTTACCTTTATTGTAACACATTTTCTAATAACCGTTCTTTATTTTATTGTAACGAATTTTTAAGCGAATGACGAGAAAGAGGCATGCGTCATTAAAAAAGCGCTTCAGAATCGACTGAAGCGCTTTTGGTTACTCTAATTTTTTCATTTTTTTCAACATAGCTTTTTCTGCTTGGCTGGCTTTTTCTAGAGGCTTCTTCGTATATTCTTCTTCTTTTTCATCAATCGAAACCAATTCTGTGTCATTTTTTACATAACTTCGGATATTGCGAGCACCGAAATAGCCGTTTACATCTTCTAAAATAGGCTTGTTTTCTTTTTGATCATAAAGAGTATATGAATTCTCTTCCTTAACGATAGCGTAGTGATTCCCTGCTAAAAGAGCCACGGCTTCTTTTTCGCTTTTTCCAAACGTAGACATGAGAAACAGAACGATTAAGACGATAAAGAAAAGGGCTGTTGCGCCAATGAAAAATAATAATAAGCCTCTGCTAAATTTACTTTGTTTTTCTTCCACAGTAGACAAACCTCCTGATTAGATAATTTCATTATAGCAAGTAAATGTAATGAGCGCCTAAAGAGATATGTGACGAGTTTATGAATTCAGGTAGATGAAACAAAAAAGGTTTTTAGCGCCTCTCATCGAATTTAATATAAAGAGAGACAACAACTTGAAAAGGAGAGAGAGACATGACAGCGAAAAAAATCCCAACGAGCAAAGAAGTAGCAAAGGCAACATTTGATTTGCTAGAAGAGCGTGGCGTAACAGTTTTGGATATTGCTGAAATTGTGTATGATTTACAGCTTCCTTATCATCCAGCTCTAACCATTCAGGAATGTGCTGAGAGCGTAGAAAGAGTACTGCAAAAGAGAGAAATTCAGCATGCGCTTCTAGTTGGAATCGAACTTGATAAGTTAGCTGAGCAAAATAAATTATCAGAACCTCTTCAAAGTATTGTAGAACAAGACGAAGGGTTGTTTGGTGTTGATGAAACGATTGCTTTAGGTGCCGTTTTAACCTATGGCAGTATCGCTGTTACGACCTTTGGCTATTTAGATAAAGTAAAAGTAGGCATTATTGAAAAGCTGGACTGTAAAAAAGAAAAAGGAGTTAATACCTTTTTAGATGATTTAGTAGCGAGCGTAGCTTCTAGTGCGGCAAGTCGTTTAGCTCACCGTCAGCGTGATGAACAAGAACAGCTGCAAGAAGGCAATCCGGCTACGTAATACACTTCTTTTAGTATGTATATAAGCTGTGTAAATTAACACGTCGAAATGATTTAGTCTTTTATTTGAATAACGGAGACTAGGCACGTATCACCTACGTGTCTAGTCTCCGTTATTGGAACGATTTATGGCTGTAGTGAAGTAGTCATAAGGTAGCTTAAGTTTTTCAGCCCAAGACTTTCATAGAAAGCACGTGCTTTCTCGTTAAATGCCCATACGGTAAGCTGGAGGTCATTTGCTCCTTTTTGTACAGCCCACTGTTTCGTAGCAGAAAAAAGACTTTTTCCTACGCCATAATTTTGAAAGCCTTTCTTAACGCCAAAATATTGGATGTACGCTGTGTAGGAAAGAGGAGCTAATGTAGTGGGAGGGTTATATTTTAATTCAACAACAGACGCCCCAATAATTTGATTTCGATATTGAGCTACAAGAATATCAATGGTTGCATAATAAAGAGTAGCTTGATATTGTTCGGGAGATAAAACAGCCATTTGATTATCAAACATAGAAGGAAGCGCATTTGCGTGGAGTTCTAGTGATTCCCCTAATATTTTATTTACTTCTGTATAATCATCGAGTTTTGCAGTGCGATAGATAATCTCCATACACACTTCACCTACTTTTTAAAAGTTGTGCTTTATCATATGTAGCAACTTAGAAAATGTTAAATGAGAATTAAAACTCGAAAATTTTAAGCGAAGAACTGCACTAAACAGAGCATATATTCTATGCTCTGTTTGATGTTATAGTTGAAGAATATATAAGAGCGAAACGTTAAATTCTAGTTTCAGCAATGGCATCGCGTACTTTTTCAAGCGAGTGTTTAGAGGCATCTTTATTCGCAATCATTACATTAACGTACAAAGCATCAATGAGGCTTAGCTGTCCAATTCTCGAGGCAAGAGCTTCAGATCGATATTCTGTTTCTTCTGAACTCGTATAAAGAGAAACATCGACATTTTGGCTTAATGGAGATTTTGGAAAACCCGTAATACCGATCGTTTTGGCACCGTTCGCTTTTGCTGTATTTAAAATGTTCATCGTGTCTTTATTTGTTCCAGAATGAGAAATCACGACCGCTACATCCTGTTTTGTTAATTGAGAAGCGGACATAAGCTGGAAATGGGAATCAATAAATGCAAACGTTTTAATTCCTGTTCGAACAAATTTATGAAAAGCATCCATAGCCACTACTGAAGAACCACCCGTGCCATAAAACTGAACTTTATCCGCCTTCATAAGAAGTTTGACGGCTTTTTCAATAGCGTTGCTTTCTAGTATTTGTAATGTATTTTCAAGCGTTCGCACATTGGAGCGAAAGATTTTTTCAGCAATCGTTTTTTCATTATCCGTTTCAGCAATTTCCTCGTGAATCTGCTGAATAGGCGTCATAATTTCAGCAGCCAGCGCTATTTTCATCGCTTGATAGCCCTTGAAGCCAATTCGTTTACAAAAGCGAAAGACTGTTGCATCAGCTACATTTAAATCGTCTGCCACTTCGTTAATGGTACTGTGAATAATTTGTTCCGGCTGTTCTAAAATATAATTTGCTATTTTTTTCTCTTTTTCACTGAATCTAGCATAGTGAGAACGAATTTTTCCTAAGCAATTTTGCGTCATAACTGATGTTCCTTTCCACGAATTTAGTAGTAAAAAGAGTATAGCACAAAAATATGAGTGAAAAAAATTTTCTTGTAAACGATTGCAAAATGAAAAATAATTCGTATAATGGAGGTAATGTGAAATTTTTTTTCAAAGGGAGTTTGTAAAATGAAAATTGGATTAATCGGTTTAGGAAAAATGGGATATAATTTATCATTAAATTTAATGGACAACCATCATGAAGTAGTAGCTTATGATGTAAATAAAGAAGCGGTAGAAAAACTTGCAAATGAAGGAGCAACTGGCGCCTTTACTGTTGAAGAGTTAGTTAATGAACTTGCTCCTTCACCTAAAGTTGTATGGATTATGGTTCCGGCTGGAGAAGTAACGGAAAATGTTATTACAGAACTAAAAGAACTTCTGTCAGAAGGAGATATTATAATAGATGGAGGAAACTCTAATTATAAAGAATCTGTTCGACGTGCTCAGGATCTTCAGGAAAAAGGTATTTACTTCTTTGATGTAGGGACAAGCGGCGGAATGGAAGGCGCAAGAAACGGAGCGTGTACAATGATCGGTGGAGATGCGGAAGTATTCCGTACAATTGAACCGGTTTTTAATGATATTTGCGTAGAAAATGGATTTATGTACGCAGGTAAAAGCGGAAGCGGTCACTTTTTAAAAATGGTTCACAATGGTGTAGAATATGGAATGATGCAATCCATTGCTGAAGGATTTGAAGTTCTGGAAAAAAGTCAGTTTGATTTCGACTATGAAGCCGTAGCACGCGTTTGGAATAACGGATCTGTTGTTCGTTCTTGGTTAATGGAACTAACGGAAAATGCGTTTTCAAAAGATCCTAAACTAGACAGTATTAAAGGAGTTATGCAGTCTTCTGGCGAAGGGAAATGGACCGTAGAGACTGCTCTTGATCTTCAAACGGCAACTCCTGTTATTGCTTTATCGTTAATGATGCGCTATCGTTCATTAGAGGAAGATACATTTACAGGAAAAGTTGTAGCAGCACTTCGAAATGAATTCGGCGGCCACGGTGTTGTAAATAAGTAAAGTAGTAAAGTAGGGGGACAGCAGCATGAGCAAAAAATATGCAATAGGTGTAGATATCGGAACAACGAGTACAAAGTCTGTATTGTTTTCAGTAGACGGTACAGTCATTGCAAATCATGGGATTGAGTATCCACTATACTCGCCGACGCCCGCGATGGCTGAGCAAGATCCTGAAGAAATTTTTCAAGCAGTTGTACGTACAATTCAAACGGTTGTAAAAACGAGCGATGTAGAACCTGATGATATTTTATGCGTTTCATTCAGCTCAGCTATGCACAGTGTTATTGCCGTTGATCAGCAGGGAAAACCGCTGACAAAATGTATCACGTGGGCGGATAATCGAAGTGCAGAATGGACGGAAAAAATTAAAAATGAATACAATGGTCATGAGATTTATTTGCGTACCGGTACGCCTATTCATCCGATGTCGCCGCTTTCTAAGCTAACATGGCTTTCTAATGAACAGCCTGAATTAGTGAAGGGAACACATAAGTTTATTTCGATTAAAGAATATGTATTCTTTAAGTTGTTTAACGAATATGTTATCGACTATTCGATTGCATCAGCAACGGGTTTGTTTAATCTGAAAAATCTTGCGTGGGATGAAGAAGCACTTAAAGTAGCAGGTGTTACAACCGATCAGTTATCCACTCCTGTTTCAACAATGCATCAGTTAAAAGGGTTAAACCCAGCGCTTGCAGTTGACATGCATTTACTTCCAGATACGCCCTTTATTGTAGGTGCAAGTGACGGTGTATTATCAAATTTAGGCGTAAATGCAATTGAACCAGGCGTTGTTGCTGTGACGATCGGGACAAGCGGAGCTATTCGAGCAGTGACTGACAAGCCAGTAGTTGATCCCAAAGGTCGTATTTTCTGTTATGCGTTAACAGAAGACCACTGGGTAATTGGCGGCCCTGTAAATAACGGAGGCATGATTTTTAGATGGGCTCGCGATCAGTTTGGAGCATCCGAAGTAGAAACAGCTAAACGCCTTGGAAAAGATCCGTATGAAGTATTAACGGATATTGCAGCTTTAGTGAAACCGGGAGCAGACGGCTTATTGTTTCACCCATACCTTTCAGGAGAGCGTGCGCCGCTTTGGGATGCAAATGCCAAAGGTTCATTCTTTGGCCTAGGTTTACATCATAAAAAAGAACATATGATTCGTGCTGTATTAGAGGGCGTTATTTTTAACTTGTATACGGTGTTATTGGCACTTGAAGAGTTAATTGGAGAGCCTACAAAAATTCAGGCAACAGGCGGATTTGCACGTTCCGCACTTTGGCGTCAAATGATGGCAGATATTTTTAACCAAGAAGTATCCGTGCCGGAAAGTTTTGAAAGTTCATGTCTAGGAGCAGTTATTCTTGGCTTATATAGCCTTGGCGAAGTTGACTCATTAAACGTTGTTTCTGATATGGTTGGAGCGACTAATCATCATTATCCAATCAAAGAAAACAGTGAAGTATATAAAGAGTTAACGGCTATCTATATTCGTTTGGCTCGCTTATTTAAAGAAGAATACGAAAGCATTACGGCTTTTCAAAAAAAATATGTACATTAAGTTCAAAAATCATCGCTTGAAGCTTTCAAGCGATGATTTTTTGTGTGTTAGGTTATCTAACAATCAAAAGAGTTGACACTACACAATATATAAAAGTTTCCTCAAATAATGTTACAATTTGTCCAGTGTATCCCCGTTTCGCATTAAATATAATAAGGGATAACGTTAGTATTTATCACATACTAGAAGGAATCGTCACAAACGCCTTTATATTTCAGAAAATTCAAACAAAGTTTGTTTTTTGAAATGAACTTATTTTATGAAAAGGGGTTTTATGGATGAAAACACAAATTGAGCAAGATGGAATTGTGACGCTCACAGATGAGACGCACAATCAGCTGAGCGGCAGTGACCTTTGGAATGAGGATTTACGTCCGACTACGATGAAAGAGCATTCTTGGAAAGGAGTTAACTTTGCCACGCTTTGGATTGGGATGTGTCTGTGTATTCCAGCTTACACAATGGCGAGCGGAATGATGACGCTTGGAATGAACTGGTGGCAAGCAATTGGTACAATCTTTTTAGGAAATGTTATTGTTCTTATTCCTATCTTGCTTAATTCTCACGCTGGAACCAAGTTTGGCATTCCTTATCCAGTATTTGCCCGCCTGTGGTTTGGAGATAAAGGAGCACATATCCCAGCACTGGCTAGGGCCATTGTGGCTGCTGGGTGGTTTGGAATTAATACATGGATTGGAACGGAAGCAATTGATACACTTCTAAGCGCTTCGTTTTCGTCTTGGAATGGTTTAGCTGGTCATACAGCCATTGTATTTGCTCTTTTTTGGCTTTTAAATGTAGGAGTAGCATATAAAGGACCGCAAGCGATTAAAGTATTAGGAGCGATTGCTGCTCCGGTTATTGGTATTTCAGCTATTATTCTTTTTATATGGGCTTATACCAACTCGGGAGGGTGGGGGCCTATTTTATCTGCGCCTTCTAAATTTACATCAACCAGAGAATTTCTAGCCATATTTTTCCCTGCTTTAACCGGAGTCATTGCATTTTGGGCGACGCTCGCTTTGAACATTCCTGATTTTTGTCGATATGCTAGAAGTCAGAAATCTCAAATGGTTGCGCAAACCTTTTCCTTGCCGTTGACGATGAGTATTTTTTCATTTATTGGAATTGCTGTTACCTCAGCAACAATCGTTATATTTGGAGAAGCTATTTGGGATCCAGTGGCGTTAGTAGCTAAATTCCCTCCATTTATCATTTTCTTAGGAACAATCGTTATCGTGCTTTCTTCTTTAACGATTAATGTGGGAGCAAATATTGTCGCGCCAGCCCGTGCAATTGAGAATCTGAATCCAAAGAAAATCACGTTTGCGATGGGGGCGCTAGTGACCGGTATTTTTGCTATTTTACTTCAGCCATGGTACATCATGTCTAATTTCGGGAACTATATTTTCGGCTGGCTTGGAACATACGGAGCACTGCTTGGCCCTATAGACGGCATCGCCATTGCTGACTACTGGCTTGTAAGAAGGAGACAGATGGCATTAAAGGATCTATATGAGGTAAACGGTCGCTACAGTTATTCAACAGGTTTTAATAAAAACGGTATTTATGCATTAGTAATTGGCGTGGCCATACCCGTTTTAGGCTTACTAATTCCTGGACTGCGTTTTTTATGGGATAATGCCTGGACATTTGGTCTATTCATTTCTATCATTGTTTACACGTATCTCATGAGAGGAGATAAAAGTGTATTAGCGCCGGGGGAATATGAAGAAATAACGTTAAAAACAAGCGAAAAACCGATTATCGACAGTCAAACGGCTGATCCAACCATCACCAAATAAATAAGGTGAATCCAATCATTAACATGATTGGATTTTTTTATGTGTTAAAACCGTATGGAATAAAATTGATAAAATTTTTTTGAGTTTTTTTATTGATTTAAGAATTTTTTTTTCATATAATTTAAGTAATAAAAAAATGAAATCGTTTTCTAAATTAATTAATGTAAACGATTTCGATAATTGGAACTTATTTTTAAAAAATTCACAGGGTGTAGAGCTTTTTTGCTACATAGAGAAAGCGTTTACTTAAAGGGAAGGTGGAAAGCAAGATGGATGCATACTTATTAGCTATTACAGTTGCCGCAATTGTTATTGTTATTGTAGGTGTTTCAGTTTTTAAATGGCATGCGTTTATTAGTTTAACGGTTGCGAGTTTGTTTTTGGCAATTGCTTCTGGGTTATCAATGGATAAAATTGTTGGCGCTTACGAAACGGGAGTGGGCGGTGTTTTAGGGCACTTAGTAGGAATTTTAGCGCTGGGAACGATTTTAGGTAAGCTGATGGCCGATTCAGGTGCCGGCATGCAGGTAGCGGATTATTTCGTAAGAATATTCGGTGTGAAAAGACTGCCATGGGCGATGCTAGTAGCAGGTTTCATTATTGGTATTCCTGTTTTCTTCGAAGTAGGAATTTTAATTCTACTGCCTTTAGTTATTTCTATTCATAAAACAACAAAACAAAATATATTATTGATTGCTCTGCCGGTTATTGCAGGATTATCAATTGTTCACGGTCTCGTTCCTCCTCATCCAGGAGCGATGGCAGCTATTAGTATTTACGGAGCAAATACGGGAAAAGTGCTTTTATACGCATTAATCATTTCAATTCCAGCTGCAGTTATCGCTGGACCAGTTTTTGCAAAATGGGTTCACAAACGAGTGATTCCAGAAGGAGAACCTGATCTAATTCGTATTACGACAACATCAAAAGATCTTCCTGGTACAGGCGTTTCATTTTTTGTCATTTTACTGCCCGTTCTATTAATGATCTTAGCAGCGATAGCACCTGTTATTAACGGATTGCCAAGCGGCGTAGTGAAGTTTGTAGAATTAATAGGAAGTCCATTAATTGCACTTTTAATTGCTTGTTTTGCAGCGTTTTACCTGCTTGGAAAACGTCAAGGTATGACAAAAGATGTGATTAAAAAACTAACGGAAGAATGTTTGCTTCCTGTAGGATCTATTGTCTTAATTATTGGTGCAGGGGGTGGCTTCAAACAAGTATTAATCGATAGCGGAGTAGGTACAACGATTGGTCAAATGTCTGAACATCTATCTCTATCACCACTTGTACTTGCATTTTTAATTGCTGGATTAATCCGTATTGCTACAGGTTCAGCAACAGTTGCATTAACAACAGCTGCTGGTATTGTCTCACCAATCATTGAGCATATGTCCGGTGTTAACTTAGAACTGCTTGTTATCGTTACGGGTGCGGGTTCACTAATGTTCTCTCATGTTAATGATGCTGGCTTCTGGATGGTGAAGGAGTATTTAGGATTAACAGTGAAAGAAACGTTCAAAACATGGACCGTTCTGGAAACGCTTCTATCCTTTATTGCTTTTGCAGGAGCACTTATTCTAAATGCATTAATTTAAAAATAAGACTCTTTTACTCTATGTAAAAGAGTCTTGTTTTTTTATGAAAGAAAAGAATTTGCAAGAAAAATAATCAAAATATTTTATTTATTCGTTAAATTATGGCAAAATAGAAATAGAAGAATAATAGCTTCTAAGAAGGGAATGACAGAGAGTGAGTAATCAACTAGTATTTTTCACAAACTTTTCAGAAGGAAAATTAGATTCAGACGTTTCTTGGTATTGTCCACCAGCTCAATTTCAAATTGATACAGAAACGAATCGATTAGTGATTAAAACAGACGCTAAAACGGATTTTTGGCAGCGTACTCATTATGGCTTTGAAGCGGACAATGGACACTTTCTTTACCGTGAAGTAGAAGGCGACTTTGAAATCATGACAAAGGTGCATACATATCCAGTTAATCGCTACGATCAAGCAGGTCTCATGATTCGTGTATCAAAAGATACGTGGATCAAAACGTCAGTTGAATACAATCCCGATGGTCCTAACCAATTAGGAGCAGTCGTAACCAACCAGGGCTTCTCAGATTGGTCCAGTCAAAATTTTACTCAAAACAAATCAGCGCTTTATTTTAAAATTCAGCGCAAAAACGATGATTACACCGTTTGTTATTCAAGTGATGGAGATTCTTGGACTCAGCTCCGACTCGCTCACTTATTGAACTCAACCAAAGAACCTGTTCAAGTTGGTATTTATGCTTGTAGTCCTCAAGGAGAAGGGTATGAAGCCCAATTTGATTTTATAAAAGTAGAAAAAATGTAAATAAAAACCACGATTTAGCCACAGCTAAATCGTGGTTTTTATTTAGAAAGCGCATTATCTAAAGGCTGTGTGGAAGAAGCGGATGTCGGTTGATTGTGTAAAGCAATCTTTTGTTTGAAGTAGCTGATGACAAAACCTGTAATCGCAATGGATATAACAGAGAAAATTCCTTTTGAAAGTCCAATTGAATACATGCTCGACAGCACGACAAGGAAATCAAATGAAAAATTCACTTTTCCAGGATCCCAACCGAATTTTCGCTGCGCGAATAACGCTAGAATATTAGCACCGCCGAGAGAAGCTCCGTTCATAAATAAAATGGATAAGCCAAGGCCGGCAATTAGTCCGCCCGTAACAGCACCCATCAGGCTGGGAAGTGTAAAAGAAGGAAGCAAGTGATCGAGTGAAGTGAGAAGCGATAGCAAAGACACTGATCCTATAGTTGTGGCGGTAAATTTCCATCCCATTTGAAAGAAGGAAAAGAGGTAAAAAGGAATATTAATGAGAAAAAAGATCACGGCAAACGATAAGGGAAGGGCATATGACAAGCTAAGAGACAGACCAGCTGTTCCCCCGGTCACTACGTGAGAGTGCCGCAAGATAAGAACACCAATACTTGCAATCGTACATCCAAGAATAATCCATAAAACTTTTTTCATAAATAAACCCCTTTGTTTGTTTTTTCGGAATTTTCATTTTCAATTATCTACTTTAATGATAGGATATTAAATAAAGAAAACACATGTATAAATGAAGGAAATAATACTTGTTCTGTTATCAACTTGAATAAAGATTTTATTTATTATATTCATTTTGAAAGGAAAGGTTTGGATGGATCAAATCGATGCACAACTATTGTCTATTTTGCAAAGGGACGGACGTATGACGATTAGTGATTTATCAAAAAAGCTGGCTCTTAGCCGTCCAAGCGTATCAGAAAGACTTCAGCGTCTTCAGGAACGAGGGGTGATCCAGCGTTTCAGCGCTACGGTGTCTCCGAAAGCTTTAGGAAGAGATACACAGCTGTTTATTCAAGTAAGTGAATTAAAAAGAAAACCGGAGGAATTTGAAGACTTTATTGAGCAAAATGAAGACGTGCTTGAATGTCATCGCGTAACGGGGCCGGTTTCTTACTTTATTAAAGCAGCCGTGTCTGGAATGGATGGACTTAGAATGCTAGTGGATGAACTGATTCCTTATGGAAATGTGAATACCTCAATTATTTTAAAGTCGCCTGTAGAAAACAGGATGATTACTCCTGTACAAAAACCGGCCCCATAAGAGGCCGGTTTTTCGTGTAAGGACATATTAATAAAATCCTTTAATAATATAAAAATGATTTTGTAAAATATCAGGTATTTCTTCTTCTGAAAGGTTCCTTTTCGTCTTTTTTTCGCCATCTGTTACAGTCAGCGTTTCACCGGAAAGGGTAATGCGCCCTGTAGGGGTTGCGATTGTAACAAGACGTTTGTGTACAAACGGAGAATCGGCTGACGTTTGATTGAACTCACACATGGGAGTAAAGTCAGTCAGTTTCTTAGGAAGCGTAGACACACGGTACAGCGTTTTCCATACATCATCTTCCCATCGCTGCAAATCGTACATATGCTCAGCAACGTTTGTCATACGATAAGAGCCGCTTACATCTCTTACTACTTCGCCATTTAAAGGCATTGGCTTGCGCACAGAATCTCCAAACCCAACGTCTACGATGTAAGGCTGATTTTTAATCGTCACAAGATTTGTAGCGTGACTTCCTTCAATGGTCCACGTGCCGTCGGGTTTTTTGACGGTAGCTGAAACGTAAGAGACTTCATATCCGCTTTCTTTTAACAGCCAGCCAAATAGACCGTTTAATTCGTAGCAAAATCCTCCCCGCAAATTTACAATTACTTTTTGGAAAATTCGTTCTAACTCAATTATAATAGGGGTTTGAGACAGAACATCTAAGTTCTCAAAAGGAACATGAAGCATGTGTTTGTTCTGTAAAGCAGCTAAGCTTTCATACGTTGGGCTATCCGGTTTCTTAGCTAAAAACCGACTAAAATAATAATTAATATTCATCAAATACACCTCTTAGTAAATCATTTCTCTCTGTCTTTAGCAGAACGTTCATGTAACAGCGCTTTTTCGATTGTCTCTTTGGAAGCGAATCCTTGAAGTACACGGCTGTCAATTTTTAAAGTTGGTACTTTCATCCCGTCACGCTCCTTTATGGCATGTTTTTATTTTATCAAAAGTAAAGACGATCCTTCCAACTTGGGAACTGCGGAAAAATAGTTGACAAAATTGGATAACTCTTTCTATAATATAGTCAATACATATCACGAGCGATTAGTTCAGTGGGAGAATACATCCTTGACAGGGATGGGGTCGGGGGTTCGAATCCCTCATCGCTCATACCAAAGCCGTTTTCTTATTAATAAGAGAGCGGCTTTTCTCTTTTGTTTGACAAATCAATGCTACATTAAATCTTGAGCGCGTATAGAAGAATTAAAGTATAATGAAACATAGTGCATCAGGTCATGATAAAGATAATCACTAATTTAAAATAAATGAGGGTACAAAATGAATCAAAGAAGTTTTAGTCAATATGGTCTTAGCGATAAGGTAGCTAAGGCGCTTTCTAGCCTGCAATACAATCATCCCACGGAAGTACAAAGCAAGGTGCTTCCCATCGCGCTAGAAAAAAGAGATGTTGTCGTGAAGTCTCAAACAGGAAGTGGAAAAACGGCTTCCTTTGGCATTCCACTGTGTGAATTAGTTAACTGGGAAGAAAATAAGCCTCAGGCCTTAGTGTTAACACCTACACGAGAGCTGGCCGCGCAGGTAAAAGAAGATATTACAAATATCGGCCGTTTTAAGCGAATTAAAGCAGCAGCTGTCTACGGAAAATCACCGTTTGCTAAGCAAAAAGTAGAATTAAAGCAAAAAACACATATTGTTGTAGGTACGCCTGGACGAGTGCTTGATCATATAGAAAAAGAAACGCTTGCATTAGAGAAAATTCGTTATTTGGTTATTGATGAAGCAGATGAAATGCTAAATATGGGTTTTATTGACCAAGTAGAAGCAATCATTCAACATCTTCCTAGTGAGCGTGTAACGATGCTTTTCTCTGCTACGCTTCCTGAAGATATTGAAGAGCTTTCTCGTAAGTATATGAAAAAGCCGGTTGATGTTGAAATTAAAGCAAATGGATTAACGACAAGTACGATTGACCATTCTGTTATATCAGTAGAAAACGAACGTAAATTTGAACTGCTGAAAGACGTAACCACAGTAGAAAACCCAGACAGCTGCATCATTTTTTGCCGCACACAAGAGCAGGTAAATACGCTGTTAGATGATTTAGATGATCTTGGGTATCCTTGTGATAAAATTCACGGGGCAATGGTACAAGAAGACCGTTTTGAGGTTATGAATGATTTCAAAAAAGGTAAATTCCGCTATTTAGTGGCGACAGATGTAGCTGCGAGAGGAATTGATATTGATAATATCACACACGTTATTAACTACGACCTTCCGTTAGAAAAAGAAAGCTACGTTCACCGTACAGGAAGAACGGGACGTGCCGGTAAAAAAGGAAAGGCTATCACATTTGTAACGCCTTATGAAGAGAGAATGCTATCGGAAATTGAAGAATATATCGGTTTTTCAATTCCAACATCTACTCCTCCTTCTAAAGAAGAAGTACAGCAGGCAGCATCCGCTTTTACTGAAAAAATCAATGAGCGTCCAGAAGTTAAAAAGGATAAAAGCGAGTCATTAAATAAAGACATTATGAAGCTGTATTTTAACGGAGGAAAGAAAAAGAAAATTAGAGCGGTTGATTTTGTGGGAACAATTGCGAAGTTAGACGGAGTAACCGCGGACGATATTGGAATTATTACGATCCAAGAAAATGTCTCTTATGTAGAGATTTTGAATGGAAAAGGTCCAAAAGTGTTACAAGCAATGAAAAACAAAACGATTAAAGGAAAGAAATTAAAAGTTCATAAGGCAATTAAATAGCAGAAGGAAGTCCATCTTTTTAAAGATGGGCTTTATTTATAGAGACAATAAAGGAGTTGGGAGTATGAAGTACATAAAAGAAGCGTGTGTAGAAGGGTATGAGCAGGCAAAAAAAGCAGAAAAGCTACGAGCAGACCGCATTGAATTATGTGACAATCTCAGTCAAGGAGGCACTACGCCAAGTTACGGCACCATTCAATATGTAAGCGAACATCTTGATACAGATATCAACGTAATTATTCGCCCAAGAAGCGGTGATTTTATATATTCCGAAGCAGAATTTCAAATCATGAAAAAAGACGTTAAAACATGTAAAGACCTTGGAGTAAACGGAGTAGTATTTGGCATTTTAACAGAAGAAGCTGAAATCGATTATGGACGCACTAAAGAGTTAATAGCAGAAGCTCATCCTTTAAGCGTTACGTTTCATATGGCATTTGATGAGATTAAAGATAAATACAAAGCTATTGATATACTTAGTGAATTGGGAGCAGACCGTATTTTGACCAAAGGAGGGAAAGGATCTGCTTTGGAAAATCTTCATATGATCCGGGAATTGATCACATATGCTAACGAACGTATTATTATTTTGCCTGGCGGAGGAATTCATGAAGGCAACGCAGAGGCGGTTATAAAAGAAACAAAAGCAGCTGAATTACACGGAACAAAAATTGTAGGAGATTTATCTCGTTAAATAAAAAGAGGCTGCTACAAAAGTATTTTAATCCAAGTGAAAAACGAACCATTAATCAATATGTTTGATTCGTGGTTCGTTTTTTTTGATGGTGAATATAGTTTCATCTGTTTCGTTCCTTTTAGCAGGTGATTGGAGGGCAAGGCGAAGACTCCTGTGGGAACAGCGGCAGCCCGCGGAAAGCGAAGCCTTGCACGGAAATCAACTGCGGTGTAATAAGCAGTCCAGCTCATCTATCTCATTTGTTCGTCTTAAGATTGAATTCATTTAGTTATGTCTCAACCTCTTTTATTTTGATGTATTTTCTTTTGATGCTAAGCCGCTCGTCATTTTGGTACGCTGAAAGAAAAAAGAACCTACGACGAGTACAGCAATTAAAAGAGTTAAGAAGAACTGCGAACGTAATGAATCAATAAATGCCATGGCAATAAAAATACTAGTGATGGCAAGGATTGTAGCGTAAGTTAAGTAAGGAAATAACCACATTTTAATTTTTAATGCTTCGGGATTTTCTTTTTCATATTTTTTTCTCATTTTAATCTGTGAAAATGCAATAACAAGATACACAAGAAGCGCTACGCCGCCTGACGCATTCACTAAAAACAAAAAGATTTTGTCCGGTGAAATATAGTTAAAGATAACGCTAATGTACGAGATAACTGTACATGCTAATATCGCGCTAACCGGCACGCCTTTTTTATTTAATTTTGAAAAACTTTTTGGCGCATCGCCGTTTTGAGACATGGAAAACAGCATGCGAGAACTTGTATATAGACCAGAATTCAGACAGGAAAGAACGGCTGTTAAAATAATAAAGTTCATAATTTGAGCTGCGGCCGGTACATTCACTAATTCAAGAATAGATACAAATGGGCTTTTCATTAGGCTTGACGAATTCCACGGAAGAACCGTTACTAAAATAAAAATAGAGCCTAAATAGAAAAATAAGATACGATAAATAACGGTATTGGTCGCGATGGTAATGGCTTTTTCAGGCTGAGACGATTCACCTGCTGCGGTTGCGACAATTTCTGTTCCCATAAAAGAGAACATGACAAGGGCAATTCCTAAAAATACAGAGCTAATTCCATTCGGTAAAAAGCCGCCTTTGTGCAAAAGGTTGGAAGTGCCGGGAGAATCAATTCCTGGAATGAATCCACAAATAATAGCTATACCTAAAAGTAAAAAAAGAACGATACTGACGACTTTAATGAGGGAAAACCAATATTCAAATTCTCCGAAAGATTTAACAGAGTACAGATTGGTCATCGTTAATAAAAAAGTAAGAGTCAGGCTTACTCCCCAAGACGGAAAAGACGGGAACCAGTATTGAATAATATTTGCACCTGCAATGGCTTCAACAGCAATAACGATAACCCAGAAAAACCAATAGAGCCAGCCAATCGTGTAGCCGGCCCAAGGGCCTAATGCTTCTTTTGCATAAGTAGAAAAAGAACCGCTGGAAGGATTGGCAGTAGACATTTCGCCAAGCATTCGCATGACTAAAATAACGAGCAAACCAGCAAATGCGTACGAAAAAATAGATCCCGGTCCAGCGGTGTTAATAAGTGATCCGCTTCCGATAAACAATCCTGCCCCGATAATTCCTCCAAGAGAAATCATGGTAATATGCCGGATCTTTAACTCTTTTTTTAACTGTGGCTGTGGATGGCTGTTCATTTGTAACCTCCTATATAACCTGAATTTTTAGTTAATATGGAGAATTATAGTATGTTGTAAGACGTATGGACAGGATGTTGTTAGAGGTTCTTTCATACAAAAAGCGGATATGAATGGTTGCATTCATATCCGGCTTACTCTGACACAGACATTCATTATGCGTATAAAGTACCTGATTAGCGTCTTTTTCCTTTTTTATAATAAGCAATGTAGATGAATTTCTTATGAATGGTAGCTGAAAATAAGCTGAATGATTGTTTCAAATAAGTTAAGCAAAAGAGGTATACATTCTATTAAAGGATAATGTGGAATGATATTCAAACTCTCTGCAAAGCTCTAAATGCGGGTTTTCCTTTCTGAAAACGGGTATATATAGTAGTAAGAAGTTTATTCTTTTGCTAAGTATAAAAGAAAGTTGTGCGATAGAAACAGGAGGTTATAAATAATGAAACATGTTGAAGTAGTAGAAAAAGGAGCAAACATTAACGAAGCAGTTAATCAATTTGCAGACCAAGGTTTTGAGAAAGATGAAGTATACGTGTTTACGTATGACAAGGAAAATTCTAAAAATTTAACAGAAGTAACGGACACAAATATTATTCGACTGTCTGAAGAAGGTCCTTTACATTCAGCAGCGAGTTTATTTTTAACCAGAGAAGATGAGCTTCGAACAAAAATGGCTTCACTAGGCTTATCAAAAGACGAAACAAAAAAATATGAAGAAGAGTTAAAGAAAGGCAGTGCGATTGTAGTGGCTGCTACAGGAGAAAGAAAAGACGTTTAATTTCAATAGAGACTATGGAAGAAGATCCGAACGCGTTTGATTCTTCATCAAGAATCAAACGCGTTCGGATTTTTTTGTGGGGACGGTGTAACAGGTGATCTATACGAGCTTCTTTATCTCATTTGTTCGTCTTTAGATTTAATTGATTTCGTTATGTCTCACACTTTTTTTGTTTTTTCCAATATATGATTGATAAAACTAATGGTATTAGTTAAAATAAAAACTAATACCATTAGTTTTTATTTTGATAATAGGGGATGAGGAAATGAGAATAGTTCGTGAGAAAATGTTGTATCAACTGACGTTTTTGCCTCGCTTTTTTCCAGTGAATTGTTATTTAGTCGAAGAGAAAGACAGTCTTACATTAATTGATGCAGCTCTTCCTTACAGCGCGTCAGGTATTTTGAAAGCTGCAGATCAAATTGGAAAACCGATTACTCGAATTGTTTTTACACATACTCATGAAGATCACATCGGAGCGATTGATAATTTGAAAAAAAGGTTGCCGAATGCTTCTGTTTATATGTCGCAAAGAGATTATCGATTATTTTCAGGAGATTTCACACTCGATTCTGAAGAACCTCAAAACCCAATCCGTGGAGGAATACCAAAACTAGGAAAGATTTCAACTAAAATTGATCATTTCATCGAAGAAGATTCTTATATAGGCTCACTTGCTCCTATTTTTACACCTGGACATACACCTGGATCTATGTCTTTTTTAGACCAGAGAACGAACGCATTAATTGCCGGAGATTCGTTCCAAGTGCGAGGAGGAATTGCAGTATCAGGTCAGTTAAAACCGCTGTTTCCGTTTCCTGCCTTTGGAACGTGGAGCAAAGAGCTAGCGCTTAAAAGTGCAGAAAAGCTACATGAACTAAACCCGTCACTTCTTGCTGTTGGACACGGAAGAATTCTTTCTCAGCCGCTAAAATTGATGGAAAAAGCAATACAACAAGCAAAAGTAAAAATAGAAAAAAGGAGATGAAGGGATGTCGCCACGACAAGGATTAGATTTCAAAAAGGTGATTCAAACAGGTGAAAATTTGGCAAATCGGGAAGGGTTTTATGCTGTTACAATTGCTTCATTAGCCAAAGAATTAAATGTTCGTCCACCGTCTTTATATAACCATATAAAAGGATTAGAAGAGCTGCGCAAAGAACTGGCTTTAAGTGGACTGCAGCAGCTATATCATCTTTTAAAAAGTGCTGTTGAACATGCTTCTAGAGAAGACGCTGTTTATCGGCTAAGTCAAGCATACGTTTCATTTGTAAGAAAGTCTCCGGGAATATACGAAGCAACGGCAACGGTAGCACCAAGGATACAGGATGAAGAAGTACAAAAAGCATCTGATAACATTGTGTTTTTAGTACTGGAGGTGTTGAAACCGTATCAGCTTCCGGAAAATGAAGCCCTTCATGCTGTTAGAAGTCTTCGCAGTATTTTACATGGGTTTTCTTCTTTGGAGCAGAAAGGGGGATTTGGAATGTCATTAAGCACTGATGAGACTCTAGACTTTTTAATCCGTACGTTTGCATTGGGGCTACACCGGTATAAGCAGACCACATAAATTTTATTAATGCCACTAAGCCTAATGCTTTAGTTGAAATTGAAAAAAAAGAGAAAGAATGATAGATTACAAATAAAGACATTTATTCCTATTGTTTTAGGGTTGTTACTGATGAAGCAGGCAAAACCTAAGCTGCAAGGACAGAAAAAGGTAGTTTCTGTTTGTTGCTGTTTAGGTATTTTTTGTTTTTGTTTAAAATAACCAGCCCTTTTCATTTGTTTTATAAGGGAGAAATCTTCTGAGAATGGAGAGAAGCAAACATGCTTAATTCAAGAATGATCGTCATATTAAGAGAACTAATGTCCGTACAGTCTACATTATCAACCGTTACGAGTGAATATTTAGCAACAGTAAATCAAGTATCTTCTCGAACTATTCGAACGGATATAAAACAGCTAGATGACATTTTGTCTCAGTACGGAGCTAAAATTAAATCAGCTCGTGGGACAGGATATGAACTTAGCGTGTTAGATGAAAAACAGTTCCATCACCTATTAAAAGAACTTTCGGCTAATCAATTATTTGATGCAACTTCTATTCCAACCGTTCCTGATGACCGCGTGCATTATTTAATCAAAAGGTTGCTGCTAGCAGACGAATATTTGAAGCTCGAAGATTTAGCAGACGAGTTGTATATTAGCAAGTCAACGGTTCAAAACGATTTAAGAGATGTTAAAAAACAGCTTTGTAAATATGATATTCTTTTAGAAAAACGTCCTAACTATGGCTTGAAAGCTAAAGGGGACGAAATGAAAATGAGATTCTGTATGTCTGAGTACATATTCAACCGAAAAGATAAAGAAATAGATATGGTATACAATAAAATATCTATCCTGCCCCAAGAATCAATCTTAACGATTAAAGCCCACATTTTAAATCAAATAAAACGATACAATATTATGGTTTCAGACATTGGATTAAACAATTTAATCATTCATTTAGCGATAGCTTGTAAGCGAATACAAGAAGAAAATTTTATCTCTTTGTATTCAGAAGATCTGCTTGAGATTATGGCGCATAAAGAATATGAAGTGGCAGCTGAAATTGTGCGAGAGATTGAAAATGCATTCAAGATTCGTTTTCCGAAGTCAGAAACGGCATATATCGCCATTCATTTGTTAGGTACAAAAATGCTCAACAATAGCAATCATGAAGAAAAAGAAGTGAAGCAGTTTATCGACACAAATATCTATGAATTAACTGCAGCTATATTAGAAGCAATTGAAAAAGAGCTTCATTTAGGAATTAGTGAAGATTCAGAGCTAATCCTTGGCATGAGCTTGCATTTGAAACCGGCTATCAATCGCTATAAATATGGAATGAATCTGCGAAACCCGATGCTTGAAGGAATTAAGAGTCATTATCCTCTAGCTTTTGAAGCTGGGATTATAGCTGGGAAGGTTTTGAAAAACCGCCTTGAAATCGACATGCATGAAACGGAAATTGGCTATTTAGCTTTACATATTGGAGGGGCCATTGAACGTCGGAAAATTATCAATCAGCCTAAGCGCTGTTTGATTGTATGCGCATCAGGAGTAGGGAGTGCCAAGCTATTATCATATAAGCTGCAGGCTACTTTTGGATTAAATCTGACTATTTTAGGAACAACGCAATATTATAAGCTTCACCAAATGTCGCTGCACTCTATAGATTTTATTGTTAGTACCATTCCAATTCCAGATCATCTTCCTGTTCCTGTAGTACAAGTAAGTACGATCCTAGGAAACAGTGATTTTAAAAAAATTGATTGTTTAATGAAGAACAAACAGCAGCCTTCCTTAGAATACACCAAAAAAGAATTAGTATATTTACAGCAAGAATTTCAAACGAGAGAAGAAGTACTTCATTTTTTAGGAGAGAAATTAACTCATCTAGGACTAGTTCCTTCTCAATTTATAGAATCTGTTTTTGAAAGAGAAGCTGCATCACCAACAAGTTTTGGCAATCTCGTTGCGATTCCTCATCCTATGGTTCCTCAGACGGATACGACGTTTTGGGCCATTTGCACGTTGAAAAAACCGATTATGTGGGAAGGAAACCTCGTACAATTTATTTGTCTTTTAAGTGTAAAAGCGAATAATCAAGGTGATTTGCAGAAGATGTACAGTTTGTTAGTCCGGGTTGTGGATGATAAGCAGGTCGTGCAGCGCTTAATAAAGTGTAAGGATTATGAGGAATTTATCGAGGTGTTTATGAAAAATATTAGATAAAAAAAGAAGTCTGAGAGAAGGGCTTCTTTTTTATCTGAATGTTCAAACATAATTTTTCCGTTAGTAGCGGAAAAAGGTTGTGTATAAATGTAAGCGCTTTTATTTTAAGATAAAACTATCAACAAAACAGATAGCAAAATAAAAAAACGGGGGAATGACAAATGAATATTCTATTATGTTGTGCAGCGGGAATGTCTACAAGTTTACTAGTAACAAAAATGGAAAAGAGCGCTCAGGAGCAAAGCACGGAGTATAAAATTTGGGCGGTTCCTGGTGACTCTGTTCGCAACCATATTGATCAAGCGGATGTACTTTTATTAGGACCTCAAGTGCGCTACTTATTGCCGCAGCTTAAGAAGCTAGGTGAAGAAAAAGGAGTGCCAGTTGACGTTATAAATCCTGTTCACTACGGAACGTGTAATGGAGAACAAGTGTTAAAATTTGCAGTTCAACTAGTTTCAAAATAGGAGTGTGGACTACATGAGCAAATTTAATAGTATGCTTGAAAGCAAAGTAATGCCTATCGCGGGGAAAATGGCGGGTCAACGCCATTTACAAGCACTTCGAGACGGTATTGTTCTGACAATGCCGCTCATTATTATCGGTTCAGTATTTTTAATACTGTCGAATTTACCGATACCAGGTTACAACGACTTTATGGCAGGGATTTTCGGAAAAGAATGGGCAACGAAAATGGCCTACCCAGTTGGAGCTACATTCGATATTATGGCGCTGCTTGCTTGTTTCGGAATAGCCTATCGGTTAGCTGAAAAATACGGAGTAGATGCTTTGTCCGCAGGGGCTATTTCACTTGCTGCTTTTTTACTTGCTACTCCGTATAAAGTGTCCTTTCTCCCAAGTGGAGCCAAAGAAGCTATTTTAGTAGACGGCGGAATTCCAACCGCTTTAATGGGAAGTAAAGGACTCTTTGTAGCAATGATTGTCGCGATTCTCTCTACGGAAATTTACAGGTGGTTTATTCAAAAAGACTTTGTCATCAAGATGCCTGATGGAGTTCCTCCCGCTGTTGGAAAATCGTTTGCTGCTCTTATTCCTGGCTTTACGGTAATAGCGTTTATTTGGATTTTACGTTTGTTAGTAGAACAAACTCATTTTGGAAGTCTGCATAATATCGTTGGAGAATTGCTTGGAAAGCCTTTAGGTGTGTTAGGCGGCAGTTTAGGGGGTACGCTAGTTGCCGAGCTTGTTATTATGCTCATGTGGTCTTGTGGACTTCATGGAGCAAATATTGTCGGTGGAATTATGGCTCCCATTTGGTATGGAGCTATGGATGAAAATCGAATTGCATTTGCTAATCATGAAGCATTACCAAATATTTTTACACAGCAGTTCTTTGATATTTGGATCAATATCGGAGGCAGCGGAGCAACGTTAGCTCTAGTTGTAGCTATGATTTTAAAAGCACGCAGTCAACAAATGAAGCAGCTTGGTAAGTTAGGGATAGGACCAGCTCTTTTTAATATCAATGAGCCGATCATCTTTGGACTTCCGATGGTGATGAATCCAATGATGCTTATTCCGTTTATTATTACCCCTCTTGTAACGGTAGTAGCAACCTATATTGCGATGTCGACAGGACTGGTAGCAAAACCAGCAGGTATTGCGGTTCCTTGGACTATGCCTCCAATTATTTCTGGCTATTTGGCAACAGGAGGGAAATTATCGGGTGCAGTTATGCAAGCTATTAATATCGGAATCTCTGTTTGCATCTACTATCCTTTCTTTAGAATGTGGGATAAACAAAAATTCACTGAAGAAAATGGTATACAGCCTGCAGCTGAAGAGGTACCAAGTGATACAAAGAAAGATATTGTGTGAGGAGGGATAAAGGATGGAAAGCATTCAAGAATATATTTTTAAATTAATCTTACACGGTGGAAACGGCAGAAGTTCAGCAATGGAAGCGATAGCGGCTGCTAAAAGAGGAGATTTTTTAGAAGCACGTGAAAAGCTTACACAAGCTGCAGAAGAATTAAATGCCGCTCATCATATCCAAACGGCGTTAATTCAAGGTGAAATTAGAGGAGAAAGCACAGAAATTTCTCTGCTCATGATTCATGCTCAAGATCATTTAATGAATGCGATGACGGTAAAAGAAATGGCTACTGAATTTGTAGATTTATATGAAGCAATCAAAATTTCCGGGGGGATTACACTATGACAAAAGGTATTAAGATTGTAACGATTGGCGGCGGTTCAAGCTATACGCCTGAACTAATAGAAGGATTTATTAAACGATACGATGAACTTCCAGTTCGAGAACTGTGGCTAGTAGACGTCGAAGAAGGAAAAGAAAAGCTAGAGATTGTTGGGAATTTAGCGAAGCGAATGGTGAAAAAATCAGGTTTGCCAATTAGTGTTCATTTAACGTTAGATCGAAGAGAAGCATTAAAAGATGCGGATTTCGTAACGACTCAATTTCGCGTTGGCTTGTTAGACGCCCGAGCAAAAGATGAAAGAATACCGCTTAAATACGGGGTGCTTGGTCAAGAGACAAACGGACCGGGCGGGTTATTTAAAGGACTTCGTACAATTCCGGTTATTTTAGATATCTGCCGTGACATTGAAGAGTTATGTCCAGAAGCTTGGCTGATTAACTTCACAAATCCTGCAGGTATGGTAACAGAAGCTGTGCTCCGCTATAGTAACATTAAAAAGATTGTAGGACTTTGTAATGTACCAATTGGAATGGAAATGGGCATTGCTAAGCTACTTGATGTAGATCACTCTCGCATTCGAATTGATTTTGCTGGTTTAAATCACATGGTCTACGGATTAGATGTGTATGTAGATGGCGTAAGCGTCAAAGATCAAGTTATTGATTTACTAAGTGATCCAACTAACAGCAGCTTTGTGAAAAATGTAGCGGGACTTGGATGGGAGCCAGAATTTACAAAAGCCCTAAATGCGTTAACTTGTCCATATCACATGTACTATTATAAAACGCGTGAAATGGTAGAAAAAGAGCTCGTTAATTATGAAAAAGGTGAAACCAGAGCAGAAGTCGTAAAACAGTTAGAAAAAGAGCTGTTCGAACTGTATAAAGATCCTAATCTAGACATTAAACCGCCTCAATTAGAACAGCGCGGCGGAGCCTATTATAGTGATGCAGCCGTTCGATTGATTACATCCATTTACACGGATAAAGGCGATATTCAGCCTGTAAACACTATTAATAATGGTGCCATAGCAAGCATTCCTGCTGATTCTGCCGTAGAAGTAAGCTGTATCATTACAAAAGATGGACCGAAGCCAATTTCAGTCGGCGACCTTCCTGTACCTGTCAGAGGTCTTGTTCAAACAATTAAGTCATTTGAACGGATTGCAGCTGAAGCAGCAGTGACCGGAGATTATGATAAAGCTATTTTAGCATTAACCATTAATCCGCTTGTGGCTTCTGATAAACTAGCTAAGCAAATTGTAGATGAGATGCTAGAAGCCCATAAAGATTACTTGCCTCAATTTTTTAAACCTGTTCAAGCATAAATTCAAGCTGTGTGAATACAGTACGTATTCGCACAGCTTTTTTTCTATTTGTAAAGCTAGATTTCTAGCAGCATCAGTGTAACAATATAAGATAGAAACAGACAGCAAAGGGTGGCTAGAAATGATTCATTTATTAATTATGATGGTAGAACGAGTCGGAGTTATTGTCATCTTAGGTTTTTTGCTGGCACATACAAAAGTTTTTCGGCAATTTCTCCGCAAACAGCAAGGGTATAAAGGAAAAGCAGTACTTATTTTTATTTTTTCTCTTTTTAGCATTATTAGTAACTACACGGGAATTGAAATTCAAGGAACAATTATTCGCAATGAAGACTTATTATTAAAAGTAGATCCATCAAGCTCGATTGCAAATACACGAATTATGGGTGTGGAAATGGGCGGTCTGCTTGGCGGTCCTTTTGTTGGTTTAGGAGTAGGACTACTTGCTGGCGTTCATCGCTTTATGTTAGGAGGGAGTACGGCGTTTAGCTGTGCAGTTTCATCCGTTTTAGCAGGGGTGTTAACTGGATATATCGGCTATGCCTACCGGAAAAAACATCGAACGATTACACCGCGCTTTGCTGCACTTGTAGGCATAGCGATGGAAACGCTTCAGATGCTGATTATTTTATTATTTGCTAAACCGTTTGATTCGGCATGGACGCTAGTGAGTATTATTGCTATTCCAATGATTATTGTAAATGGCACAGGAAGCTATATTTTCTTATCTATTATTCAGTCCATTTTACGGCAAGAGGAACAAATGAGAGCGCTTCAGACACACAAAGTATTATTAATCGCGGATCAAACTCTTCCACATTTTCGTCAGGGTCTTACTAGTGAATCATGTGAAAATGTTGCAAATATTATTCATCGCTTCACAGGTACGGATGCTGTTTCCCTAACTGATACGCACAAAATTTTAGCTCATGTAGGGGAAGGAATTGATCATCACGTTCCTTCGCATAGTTTGATTACCGGGCTGTCTCACGAAGTGCTGAAGACAGGAAAAATTATGAAAGCAAAATCGAGAGAACAAATTGATTGTCAGCATAAAGACTGTCCGCTTCATGCCGCCATTGTGATGCCGCTTACTTCTCACGGTACTACCATTGGAACACTAAAAATGTACTTTAAAGATGCGAGCGGGTTAAGCCGAGTGGAGGAAGAGCTGGCAGAAGGATTAGCTAAACTTTTTTCAACTCAGCTAGAGCTCGGCGAAGCAGAGCTTCGAAGTAAATTGCTAAAAGATGCGGAGATTAAAGCTTTACAGGCTCAGGTGAATCCTCATTTTTTATTTAATGCCATTAATACGATATCGGCGCTGTGCAGACAGGACGTAGAAAAAGCCAGAAAGCTGCTTTTGCAGCTAAGCATTTATTTTCGTTCCAATTTGCAAGGTGCAAGGCAGCTGTTGATTCCGTTATCAAAAGAGCTTGATCATGTTCACGCGTACTTATCGCTGGAACAAGCCAGGTTCCCTAATAAATACGAAATTGACATGTATATTGAAGAAGGGCTAGATGATGTCTTGCTTCCGCCATTTATTCTTCAAGTGCTTGTGGAAAATGCCATTCGGCACGCCTTTCCGCGTAAACAAAAGCACTGTCGCGTAGAAGTTCATATTAAGACAAAAGATAAATATGTATACGTAAAGGTAAAAGATAATGGACAAGGTATAGACACACAAAGATTACAAAAGCTTGGCAATCAGCCCGTTTTTTCAGAAAAAGGAACGGGGACGGCTCTTTACAATATTAAACAACGTTTGCACGGATTATTTGGAAAAGAAACAACGCTGGAGTTTGACGTAACAGAAGGAACAGCGGTTTCGTTTGTTATACCAATGGAATTAAAAAGCGAGGGTATGTAATATGCTGCGAGTACTAATAGTAGATGATGAAATGTTAGCACGAGATGAATTAAAATATTTATTACATCGAACGAAAGAAGTAGACTTCATTGAAGAAGCTGAAAGTATCGAAGAGGCGTTGGATAAAATGATGGATGAAAAGCCGGATTTATTATTTTTAGATATACAACTGTCAGATGACAGCGGTTTTGATATTGCTAAAAGGCTTAAAAAAATGAAAAATCCGCCAGCTATTATATTTGCAACTGCGTACGATCAGTACGCTTTACAAGCCTTTGAAGTAGATGCAATTGATTACATTTTGAAGCCTTTTGATGAAGAAAGAGTGGTGCAGGCCATTCATAAATATAAAAAAATGCGTGTTCCTCATCCCGCTTTGAAAGAAGAAGAATTGATAGGAGAGTCTTCTTCTCAAACTGGAAAGTTAGCGATTTCTGTAGACGATTCGATTGTGTTAGTAAATATAGAGGACATCTTGTTTGTAGGGTTAATAGAAGGAGAAGTCACCATTCAGACTATAACCGAATCCTATCATACTGCTGATACGCTGGCTATGCTAGAAAAAAAGCTCCCTTCTCAGTCGTTTAGTCGTGTGCACCGCGGTTATATCGTCAACGTACATCATATTTCCGAGGTACAGCCATGGTTTAATTCTACGTATAATTTAGTGATGAAAAACGATGAGCGAGTTCCTGTCAGCCGTACATATGCTAAAGAATTGAAGAAGCGTTTAGGAATTTAAGGAGAAAGCAGCTTGCGTATGCATTTTAGCAGGCTGTTTTTTGCATTTCAAGGCTCGATTTTTGTAAGTGAGCACAAATATTCGACTCTTTGATTTGAAAACGCTTTCTAATGTGTTTTCATTTTATATAATGAAGTCAACAAACAGAGAGAGGTGAAAGAAATGAGTGCTAAAAAAGTGTATGGCTTTTTAACACAAGCATTTATTTTTTCCGTAATTATGTTGATTTCAGATTTTATTGCAGAGCATTTGCCTTTTCCAATGCCTGCTTCAGTCATTGGACTTGTGCTGTTATTTCTTGCACTATGCTTGAAGATTATTAAACTAGAGCAAGTTGAATCACTGGGAACGGCTTTAACTTCTTTGATCGGATTTTTATTTGTACCAGCAGGTATTTCTGTTATGAATTCATTAGGTGTTATGCAGCAGTACGGCATTCAAATTTGTTTAGTTATCATCGTGGCAACGATTATTTTGTTAGGCGTTACAGGCTTATTTTCACAGCTTATACTTGGCATGACAAAAGATAATAAAGCAAAAGAAGAAATAAAAGATGTAGCTATGAGTGAAAAAACAAAAAAACAGGGCATTGCTTAATATCAATTATAAAGAGACAAGGTGGTTGGAAAGATGAATCCGTATTTTGGAATCGTGGTTTCTTTAGCTGCGTACGGTATTGGAACGTATTTATTTAAAAAGTCAAAAGGGTTTTTCTTATTTACTCCTTTATTTGTGGCAATGGTACTCGGGATTGCTTTTTTGAAAATTGGTCACTTTTCTTATGAGGAGTACAGTAGCGGCGGAAAAATTATCAGCTTCTTTTTAGAACCAGCAACGATTGCTTTTGCCATCCCTTTATATAAACAAGCTGATAAATTAAAAAAGTACTGGTGGCAAATCCTTTCTTCTATTGCGGTAGGATCAATTTGTTCGGTAGCGATTATTTTTGCGATTGCGAAAGGTATTCATATGGATGAAGTCGTGATGAAATCAATGCTTCCACAAGCAGCTACAACAGCGATTGCGCTGCCATTGTCTCAAGATATTGGAGGTATTCCTGCTATTACTTCCTTTGCTGTTATTTTTAATGCAGTCATCGTATATGCGCTGGGCGCTTTATTTTTAAAAGTATTCAAGGTGAAGAATCCAATTTCGAAAGGATTAGCTCTTGGCACTTCTGGACATGCGCTAGGAGTAGCCGTAGGGATTGAAATGGGAGAAGTAGAGGCAGCCATGGCAAGTATTGCAGTTGTTATTGTAGGCGTCGTCACAGTTGCCGTTATTCCACTTTTTGTTCAGCTAGTCATGTAACAAAAGCCTGAAGGAGTCAGAGATTTTCTGACTCCTTCAGGCTTTTGTTTGTTAATTAATACACCACTCCAAAATGTCGTGATGCGCAGTTTTGACAGGTTGTATGGTCAAAAAGACTCTCAGGAATGATAAATTCAAAACAAAATTGACATTGTTTGAATTGACTTTGTCTATAAAACATTGTCTCTAAGAAAATAGCTGTAATATGTTCGGTTATGTGCTTAGGGGAACGTTGTTCTAAAGTGGACCATGGAATAGACTGATGCTCTATGTAAATCGGAAAGGAAGTATAGGGTGTATCCCATTGTATGGCTTGATATCCAAACGTAAGGCCATGATGAGCTGCAGATGTAAATATGATCAGGTTTTGATGGAATTCTGGCAGAGGTAATTCTAGTTTTTGATCTTTAAGCGATCTCGTTTTGGAATGAAGGTTATACAATTTAATTTGAAAATGAATCCACTGAGTGGCGTGAACGGTTATTGACATGTTTTAAACCTCCAATTCAGACTCTTTCTTTTATCATAATTGATTTCAAAATAAATAAATAGTAGGCAAAAAGAAGATAACAAAATTTTATATAGATTACTTACAAGGCGTAGGGAAAGGTGATATAAGCATAGCATCCTTTTTTCTACCCCTTTTTAAAGCATATTAATCTTCTATATAAAAGCTTGCTTTCAACGAATGGTATCGGCGTATTCATACGCTTTAAACAGATTTTAATGTTAGAAGTTATAACAAGGTTCATTTCTTTTAGAGAAGTTTATGGAATAATAAAAACTGTATATTTTACGGTCTGAATCTATGTGTTGGAGGTTTTTATATGACGAAACAAAAGCTGATATTAATCGGAAATGGAATGGCAGGAATGCGCTGTATTGAAGAAATTCTTATTCATTCTCCAGATGGTTTTGATATTACTGTTTTTGGAAGTGAGCCTCACGTTAACTATAATCGAATTTTATTATCAACCGTTTTACAAGGCAGTACAAAGCTTGAAGATATCAATATTCATTCTTTCGCATGGTATAAGGAAAATAATATCACTTTATTTAAAGGAGAAAGCGTTACGCACATAGACACTAAGAGAAAAATAATAAAAACAGATAAAAACAGAGAGACGATGTACGACAAGCTTATTCTTGCTACTGGCTCGAGCCCGTATATGCTCCCCGTTAAAGGGTCTGATAAAGAAGGTGTCCTCGGTTTTCGTACCATCGAAGACTGTCAGGAAATGATTAAAATTTCTAAACAATATAAAAAAGCAGCGGTTATTGGAGGAGGCCTGCTAGGACTGGAAGCTGCTAGAGGGCTATTGAATTTAGGAATGGATGTTCAAGTTATTCATCATTCGGGTTTCTTAATGGAACGACAGTTAGACAAAGCAGCATCTAATATGTTAAGAGAAGAATTGGAACAGCAAGGCATGAGTTTTCTATTAAATAAACATACGGATGAGATTATAGGGGAAAATCGAGCAGAAGGCGTCCGATTTAACGATAGCAGCAAAATTGCAGCTGATTTAGTTGTAATGGCTACAGGAGTGAGGCCAAATGTTAATCTAGCTAAAAAAAGCGGAATAGAAACAAATAGAGCAATCATCGTAAATGATTATTTAGAAACGAGCATCCCGGATATCTATGCAGTAGGTGAATGCGCGGAACATCGAGGGATGACATACGGCCTTGTTGCTCCTCTCTACGAACAAGGAAAAGTCTTAGCGCGACATCTTTGCCAAATAAAAAACGATGGTTATCGCGGGTCCGTTCTTTCCACTCAATTAAAAATATCAGGAATAGACGTTTACTCAGTCGGAGAGTTCAAGGAAAATCAAGGTGCAAAAGCCATTACGATTTTGAATATGTTAGATGGTATATACAAAAAAGTCGTTTTTCGCGAGGGGAAAATAGTGGGAGCTGTTCTTTTTGGAGATACCAGTGAGGCTATAAAGCTATCACAAATGATTAATGAAAAAAAGGATTTGTCGCAAGCGGAAAAAGTACAATTATTTCCTTCTCAACATGCAAAAGAAAATGCAGTAGCTTCTATGCCACTTACAGATATGGTATGCAACTGTAATGGTGTAACAAAGGGAGCCATTATTGAAGTAGTACAGAAAAATGATTTAACGACAGTAGATGAAATAAAAAGTTGCACGAAAGCTTCTGGTTCATGCGGAGGATGCAAACCCCTTGTAACAGATCTTTTAACATATATTCAAAGCGATGAGTTTGATGAAATTATTGAACAAAAAACCTTTTGTACATGTACACATTTATCAGAAGATGAGCTGGTAAGAGAAATGCAGCAATATCAATTTGAGACGGTTCAGCAAGTAAGAGAAATATTAAAGTTTAAAGACATGAAAGGCTGTTCGTTATGTGAAGGCGGTCTTCATTACTATTTAGATATGATGCATCCTCATTATGAAAACAATCGACATTCTTTATTTACTACGGAGAATGAACAGGCCGTTTTGCTTCACAATGGGACTTATGCAGTGGTACCGCAAATTCACGGTGGTCTGACAAATGTACAGGAATTAAGGAACATAGCAAATGCAGCTGAAAAGTACAACATCTCTACTATTCGTTTAACAAATGATCAGCGCATTCAACTCATTGGAGTGAAAAAAGAATATCTTCCGTTGATAAGTGAGGAAATAGATAGAGGACTTCAGCAGCTATATGAACGTACAGTTAAAAATGTATCTGTTTATATAGGAAAAGGAACGTGTATTTGTGAGCATGAACCTGCTCTTGCTTTATCAAATGAATTAGATAAACAGCTTGAATATGTAAAGACCCCATGTGATATCAAAATCAGTATTGCTTCGTGTTCTCACATTGCAGAGAATGTAACAACAAGTGATATAGGATTAAGAAGAATAGACAGAGGATGGGAAATATATGTCGGCGGAAGCAGCGCAGAAGCCAGAAGCGGGGAGCTGTTTTATGTGGCCGAAACGAACGAAGAAGCAGTAGAAATCAGCTGTTCTTTGATTCAATATTACCGTGAAACGGGAAACTATTTAGAAACTGTCGGGAGCTGGATCGAACGAGTAGGAATTGTTCATGTCAGAGAAGTTTTGTTTGAGATAGACAATCGAGAGTATTTAATGAAGCAGCTCAGTTCAGAGCGCTCTCGTGCAATCACATATTTATTATAGGAAAGAAGGGTGACCTACGATGACTGAGATGCTATTGAAATATTTTCGTGAGCAGCAAAAGCAAGTTGAAACCGAGCGTATCTATAATACTCAGTGTCCTTACTGCAGCATGCAGTGCAAAATGCAGTTAGTTGAACAAACACATGTAAAAAGGAAAACGTACAAAACAATTGGAGCAGATAACCCTACTTCTCAAGGAAGGTTATGTATCAAAGGAATGAATGCGCATCAGCATCCTTTGCATAAAGATCGGATTCAATATCCTTTATTAAAAGTAAACGGAGAGTTTGTAAAGATTTCTTGGAAAGAAGCTCTTCACTATATTAAAGAAAACGTTACAGAGATTCAAGAGAAGAATGGAGCAGATGCGCTAGGTGTTTATGGAAGTGCCTCTATTACAAATGAAGAAGCTTATTTATTAGGGAAATTCGCTCGAGTTGCGTTAAAGACAAAGTATATTGATTACAATGGACGCTTATGTATGTCGGCTGCTGCTTCTGCTGCTAGTAAAACATTTGGCATGGACCGAGGATTTACGAATAGCTTGCAAGAGATTCCGTTTACTGAATGTATTATGTTAGCTGGAACAAATATTGCGGAATGTCAGCCAACGATTATGCCTTATTTTGAGAAAGCAAAAGAAAACGGAGCTTTTATTATTGCAATTGATCCAAGAGAAACCGCTACAACTAAAATAGCTGATTTACACTTGAAACTTAAACCGGGGAGCGACGCGGCATTAGCCAATGGGATCTTGAAGGTCCTTATCGAAGAAGATTATCTAGATGAACGATTTCTACAAGAACGTGTCAATGGATTTGAAGAAGTAATTCAATATGTGGCGTCTTTAGAATTTAATATCATTGAAGAAATAACGGGAGTGCCACGTGAAGAGATGTATCAAGCTGCCCGTATGTTTGGTCAAAGAAAAACGGGAATGATTTTTACTGCTAGAGGGGTAGAGCAGCAAACAGACGGAAGTGCTGCGGTGCAAAATTTTTTGAATATTCTACTTTCTGTTGGGAAAATCGGTAAACCTCGCTGCGGATATGGGGCCATTACCGGTCAAGGAAATGGGCAGGGAGCCCGAGAGCATGGTCAAAAAGCGGATCAGCTTCCAGGCTACCGTTCAATCGAAAATCATGAGCACCGGATGTATATAGCAGATGTGTGGAACATAGAGGAGAAAGATCTTCCTAGAAAAGGTGTTTCTGCATATGAGATGATTGAAAAAATTCATGACGGTGAAATTAAAGGGCTGTTTTTGATGTGTTCAAATCCAACAGTTTCAAATCCAAACGCTAATTTTGTTAAGAAGGCTTTTGAAAAGCTTGAATTTCTAGTGGTAGCAGATATGTTTGAATCAGAAACGGCAAAATTAGCAAACTTGATCTTACCAGCATCTTCCTACTTGGAAGATGAAGGAACCATGACAAATGTAGAGGGAAGAGTTACATTACGCGAAGCTAGCTTTCCATGCCGCGGCGAAATCAAACACGACTGGGAAATACTATGTGAAATTGCTAAAGTTTTAGGGAAAGAGGAATATTTTTCGTTTTCATCAGCTGAAGAAATATTTAATGAACTGCGAATGGCAAGTAAAGGAGGGATCGCTGATTACTCCGGTATTACGTACGAACGATTACGAGAGGAAAAAGGAATTTTATGGCCATGCAGAAGCTTAACAGATAAAGGAACCGAGCGCCTGTTTGAAACGCGTTTTGCTCATAGTGATGGAAAAGCGATGATGGTCCCTGTCTCGAATCAAGCTATTGTACCTAAAGCAAAAATAACGGAAAAATATCCTCTCTATTTAACAACGGGAAGAGTGATGTCGCACTATTTAACGGGTGTACAAACGCGAAAAAGTGCGTCTTTATCTGCTAGAAATTTCGAATCTTTTATGGAAATCCACCCTTCAACAGCGAAAAAATATGAAATTTCGAATCAAGAATTAGTACAAATTGAATCTTCATATGGAAGGATTGTGGTAAGAAGCAAATTTTCAGAGGGCATTCGGCCAGATACCGTATTTGTTCCTTTTCACTGGGCGGATTCTCAAAATGTTAATAATCTTGTTTCTGAAAAATTAGATCCCGCCTGTAAGATGCCAGGGTTTAAAGTAAGTGCTGTGAAGATTAGCCCTTCTGTAAAAAGAAGCAGCTATTAAAAATGCTGATTCAAAAAGCCTCTTGAAAAAAGAGGCTTTTTGAATGGAATCAGGCAAGGTGCTTTTGGTTAATACGTACATCTTGTTTTTTGAATCCAGAATAATTTAGTAAGAGACAGAATAGGGCAAAAAGCGCTAGTAAAGAAAAACCGACAACGTAATCTCCGCTTGTATCTTTTATAAAGCCTAGCACAATAGGAGGGAAAAAGCCGCCTATTCCTCCGAATGCTCCTACGATCCCGGTAACAGCTCCAATATTTCCTGTTGAAACAGATGGAACCATTTTAAAAACAGCTCCATTTCCGATACCAAGAGTAATGGCTGCAAGTAAGCAACCTACGCTAAATAGGGAGAAGGCAGTGATGGTAAATGCAATAAATAACCCTATTAGTAGCATTCCGGTAAAGACGAAGGTAAGTACTTTTTTTGCTCCGAATACATCCGATAAATATCCTCCAAGAGGCCGTACAAACGTTGCTAGTACGACAAATACAGCTGTTTTCAGCCCACTGTCTACAGTTGAAGCATTAAATTGATCATGCAAAATGGTAGGAAGATAGATGCTGAACGTTACAAACCCACCAAATGTTAAAAAATAGAAAACGGATAAAAACCACGTTTCTTTAAATTTTAATACCGATAAAGATTCCTGCAGCGTTTTGGGGGAAGCAGCAGAAGGGTGGTCTGAAGTTCCTACCCATAATAAAAGAGCCATTAAGGCTACCGCAATTGCTAAACTCCAAAATACCCAAGGCAAGCCAAAAGAAGAAAAGATAAGTGGAATACTAAAGCTTGCTACCGCCGATCCTAAGTTGCCCATCCCGGCAATTCCTAAAATAAAACCTTGCTTTTGAGGTGAATACCATTTAGAGACATATGTAATGGAAATAGCAAAGGTTGTTCCGCCCATGCCAATAAAAAATGCCCAAAAGAGCAGCATGGTATAAGAATGAGTAAAGCCTGCACAAACGGTAGGGAGTAGAAGAGCCAGCATCGTCAAAGAATACACTTTTCTTCCTCCGAAGCGATCTGTTAAAATCCCCATCGGAATTCGCATAAGAGAACCTAATAAGACGGGAGTGGCAATTAAGATACTTTTTTCAGCATTGGTTAATGAATACATCACTTGAATATCTGCAGCGATAGGTGCGAAGACAGACCATACTGAAAAAGCAATAATCATAGATAAAGTCGAGATAAGAAGTACAGATAAAGGCCGTTTAGAAAACATTACTTAAAAACCTCCTTTTTTATATGCAGCGTAAAGCTGTTGCAATATGGTAATTATGATACTACGCTTTCTTTTTTATGTATCATTCTGTGTTAGGTTTTCTTCCGTGGTTTTATGGGAGACCTATATTACTAATAGAAATGGGAGGAAACTTAAAGATACACGAAGTGTTCATAAAAAAACTCTCATCGTCATGCGTAACGATGAGAGTTTTTTTACAGTAAAAGCATCGTTGTTTATTCAGCGGTCGCAATTTCTTCTTCTACATCATGGTCTTCTAAGTTAGCATTTAAAAATTCACTTGTTTCCGATAAATTAAGATTTAATTTCGTTTTTTTGCAGATTTGAATTGTAACATCCTGAACGGAGACATCTAAAACATGTCCCCCTTCTTTTTTATATTCATCAATAAAGTGCAGGTGGTAGCCGGGAACACCGATGCCTGAAGAATATTCTGGCGTGTAAAAACCTGCTAGTGTTCCATTTACATCTGAAGATGTAAATGTAGGCTGATCAGCAGCCGCATCTACCATAGAAGGATAGGGCTTCTCTTGCTTTGCAACCGTGCGCGTTTTTACTTCTTTAAACTTCCCGTCAATGCGAACTGCATAGAATAAATTCGGGCTAGGAATAAGCTCGTTCATTAAGCTTTCTAGTTGTTCACGATTCATTTCCTTTTCTACACGATAAGAGATATCTTCATAAAAGGTTGTCATAATGGCAAAAGGTGTTTTTGCATCTTTACTAATAGGTGCGGCTTTTCCATCAGCAATATGATAAAATTCTCCGTCAAAGGCAATCATTTCACCATCCAATTGATTAAACGTACCGATGCCGAAATCACCTTTCTTAGCTAAATGCTTGTATGTGACAACACCGTCAAATACTCCGTCTAATAAAGCGATCATAGTGGAAGTTTGGTGAATTGTTAATTTTTCTTTATTGCTCATTCTTTACTCAGTCCTTTCAGTTAATTTGATCTGGCAGTAGCTGTGTATTTAGTTTTTCATTATCTTTATAATCTACAGGAACATCAATGATAACGGGGCCTTGTTCACGAAAAGCGCTTGCTAGAGTGTCCAGAAATTCTTCTGGTGAGTTAACTCTAAATCCTTTGGCACCAAAACTTTCAGCAAGCGTAACAAAGTCTACGCTGCCAAACTCTACTGCAGATTTTCGGCCATATTTAATCTGCTGTTGAAAGCCAACCATATCGTAGGTTTGATCGTTCCAGATAATGTGAACAATTGGTAAGTTTAACCGAACGGCTGTCTCGAGCTCCATAGCTGAAAATAAAAACCCGCCGTCTCCAGACATGGACAGAACTTTTTTATGGGGGCGAACGAGTGCAGCTGAAATGGCCCAAGGCAAAGCAACACCTAGTGTCTGCATACCGTTGCTGAATAGTAAATGCTGAGGTTCATAGGAACGAAAATAACGAGCCATCCATATGTAATGCGAACCAACGTCACATGTGATGGTAGTATCATCTTCAACAAAGTTCTGCAGAGCTTCAATTAATTGTAGGGGATGAAGGTGAGTGTCATTAGAAAACTCGTACTGATCGTCAGGTTGTTCAAGTTTGCTTTTTAGTGTTTTTAAAAAAGAAGCACTTTCTTTTGAACGTATTAAATGTGGGAGTTTATCCGCTAATATGTCAATTGTGCTTGGAATATCTCCTACTAACTCAATTTCCGGCTGATAATGGTGGTCAGCTTGTGCTTGTAAATCATCTAAATGAATAATGGTTCTTTGACTTTCTGAGTTCCAAAGAGAAGGAGGGTATTCAACTGGGTCATATCCGATTGTTAAGACGACGTCAGCATGCTTCAATAAGACGTCTCCAGGCTGATTGCGAAAAAGACCTACTCGCCCAAAAAAGTGAGTTTCAAGCTCTCGTGAAACAGCTCCCGCACCTTGGAACGTTTCCACCACAGGAAGGTCATGTTCTGCTATAAGCTGACGGATTGATTCCACTGCTTTAGATTTACTTGCTCTCATACCTAAAAGCAAGACAGGTAGTTTTGCTGTGCGAATAGTGTGTATAGCTTGGGCAACAGCGTCTAAATTAGCAGCCCCAATCGTAGGAGCTTTTAAAACGGATAGAGTGGAAGCTGATGTTTCGCTATCCATTACATCCTGCGGCAAGCTGACAAAAGATGCTCCTGAAGGAGAAGAAACAGCTTCGCGAAAGGCGTCTGTTATCACTTCTGGAACGTTTGCAGCGTCTTCTACCTCAACGCTGAATTTGGCGATAGATTTAAATAATCCTTCATTATCCATTGATTGATGCGTCTTTTTTAATCGATCTGCTCTTGGAACGGCTCCTGCTAGGGCTACCACTGGATCACCTTCAGAAGTAGCAGTGACAAGGCCAGTGGCTAAGTTAGCGGCACCTGGACCTGATGTGACAAGGCAAACGCCCGGCGTACCTGTCAGTCTTCCTATAGCAGCTGCCATAAACGCAGCATTTTGTTCATGGCGGCAAACAATTACTTCCGGCCCTTTTTCTTTCAAAACATCAAATACGCCATCAATTTTGGCTCCTGGAATGCCAAAAATATAAGGCACATTCTGACTTGCCAAACTTTCTACTAGTAAGTCAGCTCCTTTTTTTGTTTCGGTAGTATCAGCATTACTCATCATGCATTCTCTCCTTTATATTTCTTATATAGGTTTTAAGGCCTACTGATTGAATACCCAATTTGTATGACAACTAATCAAAGGAAAGGAGAAGGTTTTAATTTTCTAAATAAAAAACTTCCCTATTAATTAGGGAAGCAGAGATGTACCTATTGCGAATAAAACATATCTGTTTTATTTGTAGGTTTATGGTACCTGAGGGATAGCAAGTGAAAGTCCTACGCGGCTCTTATTTGTTATGGTTAAAAAGCTTTTGGTAACTAACAATTTTTTGATCTAGCTTTTGACTTAATTTTAAAATCTCACCCTGAGAATAGCTGCTTGTTTTCTTAGCTAATTGGTAAATATCTGATTGTAAGGCTCGAATTTCTTTTTCTAACTGAGGTTGCTTCATTGAAATCCTCTCCAAGTCAGAATACTTCTATCTTCTATGTTTTATCTTTTATCTAATAGTATGAAATTCCTTCATATTTGTAAAATGTTTTTTGTTTTGAAAAATATGACATAGGTGAAGAGCTGCTGACAAGCTTTGTCGAACACTTTTTTTACCTGTTTTCAACAAGTATGATATACTGAGGCTAGGAAAAATGACAATCTGGAGCGCACGTTCAGTTATTCTTAACAAGCGAATGAATTCTTAGCTTTGACAAGTTTAGCTTGTAAGGTGAAGAAATTCATCACATAATCTTATTAGATCTGAACCTTGTTAGCCCGGATGAGGATTTGTCGAAAACGATTCACTAGAAAAAACCTTCGAGACCGCCAACTCGGAGGTTTTTTTATTTTTGTGTATGGGAAGGGAAAAAAAGACATAGACTAATAAAGAAAAAGGTCCCGCACCCATAATCGGCCGTAGTTGATTACACCTTGTCCATTTCTGCAAGGAAGCTGTCTTTTTACTATAGGGAAGTGCCGCCAAACACCATTCCCTAAAGACAATCAGCACACGAGCCTTATGGATGAAGAACCTTTTAGACGATACTTATCGGTGATTACTTATTTTGCTACTGGAAAAATAGCAAAATAAGAGCGACTATGGCTCCTAAAAGCTCGACGTAAGCCGTTAGGAGCTGAACATTCTCAGCATCTAGGAAAAATGACTTGAGGATTTGTCTCAGACTATCCACCACCTTTTTTTCCTTGCGTGAATTCCCAAGGGAAAGAAAGGGGACGACAGTGCTTCTTTATTTTAACAAAAGTAGGAAATGATAAGTAGATTTATTTGAAGGATAAATTAAAAAAGCATGTAGAATACATGCTTTTTTAATTTGGGTAAATTTCTTTTATACGTCCGACTTGTCCATCTGTTAAACGAACTTTAATGCCGTGAGGGTGAAAGCTTGAATTGGTCAGAATGTCTTTGACCGTTCCATGTGTCAGTTTTCCAGAGCGCTGATCTGCTTTTAAAACAATGTCGACTTTAATTCCAGGAGCTACGTCTTTTCTATTTTGTCCGTTCATTATACACCTGTTCTCTTTCGCTGATTATTCGTTTTTTTTGTTTGTTGACTTGTCAGCTTTTTGGTTGCTTGATTAGTACTGCTGTTCTTAGCTTTATTTGAAGATTGGTTTTTCTTATTAGCAAGCTGCTGTTTAATAGCATCTTGAAGACTAATTTTCTTTTTTGATTGTTCTGTCATATGGGCTCCTCCTGAATACGTACATCGTCTGAAAAACAAAGAAAGTAAGGCAATGAAAAAGCTGACTATCTAGTCAGCTTTTTTAATTAGAAACAGTGACTTCTTCTACAGGCTGCATAAGTACAGCTTCTTTATCAGGATACGTTTTTTCAATATGATGTTCTCCCCAAGAGCATAATGAATCAAGAATGCTTTTTAAAGACCATCCGTAATCTGTTAAAGAATATTCTACTCGAGGCGGCATTTCATTGTACATTTTTCTAACAATGATGCCGTCTGCTTCAAGTTCACGAAGCTGCTGCGTTAATACTTTTTGTGTAACGCGCGGCATAATTCTTTTTAATTCTCCAGGGCGCTTTGTCCCTTTAATTAAGTGGCAAAGAATAACGACTTTCCACTTGCCTCCAATGACTTCTAGTGCCGCTTCCACTGGAATATTATATTTTTTCACGTTAACAACTCTCCTTGTTCTAGAGATAACGGTTAAATGCATGGTTTCGCATTTTTTCTGATGTTTATCATACCACTATAGAGCAGAATTTTCTAGGTGTAAGCATTTTTTTAGAATACCCAATAGCTCATGACTTTAGTATTTACGCTTATTGTAACCTCCAGGTACCTATATCACTTGAAAGTGGGTACTTTTTCTTTGGTTTTACATCGCTCATAATAACAATTGTTGATGGCGAGTTAGCGAATATATGAAAGGTACCTAAGCTAATCAGCCATAAAAGAAACTATTATAAAGAAGTTATTATAACGAACAGGAGGCGTTAAAAAGTGAATACACTTTCACAAACACAACAAAGTAAAAAAAGCGGTGCTTTGCCGCTATTAGCGCTAGCTATTAGCGCCTTTGGGATTGGAACTACAGAGTTCGTTCCAGTAGGTTTATTATCATCGCTTGCAGATGATTTAAATATTTCCATTACACTAGCAGGGTTATTAATTTCAGGATACGCAATGGGAGTGGCATTTGGAGCTCCCGTATTAACAGCTTTAACAAGTAAAATGAGCAGAAAATCACTGTTGATGCTATTAATGGTTATTTTTATCGTAGGAAACTCAGTAGCAGCTTTATCAACAAGCTTTGGACTGCTGCTTATAGCACGAATTATTACTGCATTTTCACACGGAATTTTCTTTTCTATCGGTGCGACTATCGCTGCTGATTTGGTACCGGAAGATAAGCGGGCAAGTGCCATTGCTTTAATGTTTACAGGTTTAACAGTTGCAACGGTTACAGGTGTTCCGCTTGGTACATTTATCGGACAAGCTTTCGGCTGGAGAGCAACATTTTGGGGAGTAGCGTTACTTGGGGTTATTGCCATTATTGCAAGTGCTCTTTTAGTGCCTAAAAACTTAAAAGAAGCGCCGCCGGCAAAGTTTAGTGATCAATTGAAAATTTTGAAAAACGGGCCGCTTTTACTATCGTTTGCTATTACTGCCTTAGGATATGGCGGAACGTTTGTAGCCTATACGTATTTAGCACCTATTCTTGAAAAACTAACAGGATATGCACCAAGCGCGGTTAGTATCTTACTGCTGGTATACGGTGTAGCGGTAGCCATCGGAAATACAATCGGAGGAAAAGCTGCGAATAAAGACCCGTTAAAAGCATTATTTTGGATGTTTCTAATTCAAGGCGTTATCTTAGTTATTTTATCGTTTACTGCATCATTTAAAGTAGCGGGAACGATTACGATTTTTGCCATGGGCTTATTGGCATTTATGAACGTACCTGGACTGCAAGTGCTGGTCGTGAACTTAGCTGAAAAGTATGTTCCTTCAGCAGTGAATGTAGCGTCTGCGCTTAATATTGCTGCATTTAACGTTGGAATTGCTATTGGCTCCTTTGTAGGCGGCCTGATTGTTGATTCGATTGGTCTTGTTCATACTCCTTGGATTGGAGGAGTTATGGTTTTAGGAGCGGTCTTATTAACAGCATGGAGCCGCTCAATAGAAGCAAAAGCAAAATAAAACAAGAGAGCATCGCCTTTTGCGATGATCTCTTATCTATAAAAGGAGAGGAAGCAAATGACTGCATTTCAACATCATAAGGCGTATCGTCGTATGTATAAGGAGAATGAGTTAACGTTAGGTTTGCATATGCCGCTTGAAAATTATCAGTATGCCACGCCTACGATGGAAAAACAAGTAGAGCTCACGCAGCTTGCAGAACAATATGGATTTACAAGCTTATGGTTCCGTGATGTCCTTCTTCAAGATCCATCATTTGGCGATCCAGCAACGGGTCAAATTTATGATATGCTTATTTATTTGACTTACCTTGCCAGTCAAACAAAAGAAATTGCTCTTAGTACATCTGCTATTGTGCTGCCTTTGCGTCATCCGCTTCGTGTAGCTAAAGAAATGGCAACCATTGATCAGCTTTTTCCTGAGCGGTTGATTATGGGCGTATCTTCTGGAGACCGTCAAGCAGATTTTCGAGGACTAGGTATTCCTCATGAAGAAAGAGGAAAGCGATTTACAGAGGCTTTTCATTATTTAGAAGCAGCGTTAAATCAAGATTTTCCATCTATCCAGTCTACTTTGGGTTCTGTTCAAGGAGCAAATGTGGTTCCTAAGCCAACGAAACGTATTCCAACGATGATCACGGGATACAGTCAGCAAAATATAGAGTGGTTTGCCCAGTATGGAGACGGCTGGATGTATTATCCTCGTCATCCTCATTTTCAAGCAGAAGCTATTACACAATGGAGGAAACTGGTTGACATCTATCATCCAGGCGTTTTTAAACCTTTTACGCAACCTATGCATCTAGATTTGGCAGAAGATCCAAATGAAATGCCAACGCCAATTCGTTTAGGATTTCGAGCAGGTCGTAATGCATTAATTGAGCTTCTTTCTATTTATAAAGAAATAGGAGTTAATCATCTCTTTTTTGCTCTTTTTGATAGTAAGCGTCCCGCTGAAGAAGTTATACATGAGCTTGGCGAAGAAGTGCTTCCGCATTTTCCGGCTCATCTGTAGCTAAAAGTACTTTAGTTGAAGATCCGAACGAGTTAGATTCTTAATGGAGAATCTAACTCGTTCGGTTTTTTTTATTGATAGGACGAACGTAGATTTTATGTATGGAGTTGCTTCTAGCGGTTGATTGGAGGACAAGACGAAGACTCCTGCGGGAAAAGCGGAATAGGTGAGACCGGCAGAAGTTTAGCGACGAGGAGGCTCAGCGGACGCACGCGGAAAGCGAAGTCTTGCACGGAAATCAACCGTGATGAAACAAGCGAGCCATATGAGCTCATGTATCCCATTTTTTCGTCTTTAGATTGGATTCATTTAGTTATATCCCAACCTCTTTTTTATATAGATTTCAAGTTATAGGATATATAAGAAATATGTATTAGAGTTATTGATCCTATGTTCTTTATAATAAAATTATCCATTATCTCCTTGGATGATATAAAGTCGAAAGGAGAAACACGATGAGTGTTGCATTTCTATTTCCAGGACAAGGTGCACAATATGCTGGTATGCTTCATGATATAAAAAATAAATGGGGATTAGCGACTACGTTTGAAGAAGCAAGTGAGGCATTAAATCAAGACGTATTATCGTTAGATTCGTCAGAAAAATTGAAATATAATAAAAATGTTCAGATATGTCTTTTTATTGCAGGAGTAGCTACGGCTAGGTCGTTTAAAAACAAAGGATACTCGCCAGACGTAGTAGGGGGGCATTCAATAGGGGCGTTTGGAGCAGCAGTTGCATCTGAAGTGTTATCTTTTAAAGAAGCTCTTCTTCTTGTGAAAAAAAGAGGGGAACTGATGGAAAATGCTTATCCTGATGGTTATGGTATGGGGGTTGTAATGGGACTTCGCGAGCATCAGCTTCTCTCTATTGTACATGAACTAGCAACTGATGCAGCTCCTGTGTACGTAGCGAATCTAAATGCTCCTGATCAAATGACGATTTCTGGCACTTTAAAAGCAATCGAGAAAGTTCTTGAAAAAGCATCTAAAAAAGGGGCTAGAAAAACTAAAATGCTTCATGTAACGGTGCCTTCTCACTGTCCTCTTATGGAAGGAGTTTCGAGTGAACTACGAAAAACAATAACTGAAGTAAAAGGAAAAGACCCGATCGTTCCTTTTATAGGTAATTGTAAAGCTCGGAAATTATGGAAAGCTGCTGATGTTAAGGAAGACTTGGCTGCGAGTGTTGCCCTGCCCGTTCGTTGGCATGATACGACGGAAGTTATGTATGAAATGGGCACAAGATTATATATTGAAATGGCTCCAGGAAGAGTGCTGACGGATTTGGCTGCTAAGAGCTTCCCTGAAGCAAGGGCTATTTCGGCAGCCGAATCTACGATGAAAACTTTGCTGATTTTAATGGAAAAAGAAAAAATGTAAGCGTATTAATTTGGAAATGTCAGAAAGGAGCTAGAACATGAGTGGCATAAAAAAAACTTCAAAATCATGGACAACTCGCCGAGATCAAAAAGCAGCTCGCCTTGCACAAATAGACCATCTTCTTAAAGGAAAGTTATTGGGTAATGAACACATTATTGAAGCGTTAGAATTGCTTATATCACCCGGAGATAAAGTAGTGCTTGAAGGAGATAATCAAAAGCAAGCATCTTTTTTATCAAAAGCGCTGAATGAAGTAAGCGCTGATAAAGTAAACGGCCTTCATATGATTATGTCTAGTATTTCACGTCCCGAACATCTCGACATATTTGAAAAAGGAATTGCTGAAAAAATTGATTTTTCGTACGCCGGTGCTCAAAGCCTTCGCGTGTCTCAAATGATTGAAGATGAGACGTTGAAAATGGGAGAAATTCATACATATCTAGAGCTTTACGGACGCCTTTTCATTGATTTAATTCCGAACATTGCCTTAGTGGCTGCTGACAAAGCGGACGCACAAGGTAATTTATATACAGGAGCAAATACGGAAGAAACACCAACCATTATCGAGGCAACGGCGTTTAAGGATGGAATTGTTATTGTGCAGGTAAATGAACTTGTTGAAGAACTTCCGCGAGTGGATATTCCGGCTTCTTGGATTGATTGTATCGTCGTGGCGGATCAGCCTTATCAATTGGAAGCTTTATTTACGCGAGATCCTCGTCATATTACAGAGCTCCAAATTTTAATGGGTATGATGACAATTAGGGGGATCTATGAACGCCACAGCGTACAATCATTAAATCATGGCATTGGCTTTAATACCGCTGCAATTGAGCTTTTGCTGCCTACTTATGGAGAAAAGTTAGGACTGAAAGGTAAAATATGCAAGCATTGGGCTCTGAATCCTCACCCTACGTTAATTCCGGCTATTGAAAGCGGATGGATCGAGAGCGTGCACTGCTTTGGCGGAGAAGTAGGGATGGAACAATACACAGCAGCGCGTCCAGATGTGTTTTTTACAGGACGCGACGGCAGCCTGCGCTCAAACCGTGCGATGTGTCAAGTGGCTGGTCAATATGCGGTAGATGCTTTTGTAGGATCAACTTTGCAAATAGATGGAGAAGGAAATTCTTCTACCGTCACATCTGGACGTTTGTCAGGGTTTGGCGGAGCGCCTAATATGGGACATGACCCTAGAGGCCGCCGACATTCTACCCCTGCTTGGCTAGATATGATAAACGAGCAGCACGAACTAGCAAGAGGCAAAAAGCTAGTTGTTCAAATGGTTGAAACCTTTCAATCAGGAAATGAGCCTGTTTTTGTGGAATCTTTGGATGCGATAAAGGTAGCGAAACAAGCGGGATTAGCTACTGCTCCTGTCATGATTTACGGAGATGATGTGACGCATGTTGTGACGGAAGAAGGAATTGCTTATCTATATAAAGCACAAAGCTTGGACGAAAGAAAAGCAGCGCTTGAAGCAGTAGCAGGGGTAACACCTATAGGCCTGCGACATAACCAAAATAAAGTGGAAAAGATGCGCAGAGATGGCCTAGTGGCTTTTCCCGAAGATTTACAGATTCGCCGTACAGAAGCAAAGCGTTCATTATTGGCAGCAAGAAGTGTCGAAGATTTAGTAGAATGGTCGGATGGCTTGTATAATCCGCCTGCTAAATTTAGGAGCTGGTAAGGAATATGCGTATTCAAAGTATTCAAGAAGAGCCAAGACCAGCTGTGTTTTACTCATGTCTAATAGCTAAAATGGCAGTTACCGCTCTGGTTGATGAAGCGGTGCTTACACCTAAGCCTGGGCTTGTAGATGCAGCAACAACTGGATCTCATCAAGATATGAATATTGAGACGCTGTTAACTTCTGCTTATGCTTTACAACCGACCTTTTTACAGATTGCATTATACAGTCAAGGAAAGCATCCAAGTCAGATGCTGAGGGAAGAAATTGCTCGAATTGGACGCGAGGGCGAACAAATTATGTACGCGGCTACGGATGGTGTTAATACACACAAAGGAGCCATTTGGGCATTAGGTCTACTTGCTTCTGCAATAGCAGTTTGCGGCATTCAAGCATCACCTGCATCCATCACAGAAGCTGCAGGACAAATTGCTCGTTATGCAGATCGTTTTTGTCCTCTGCATTCATCTAATGGACTTCGTGTGAAAAAACAGTATGGCGCAAAAGGAGCGGCTGGAGAGGCGAAGCAGGGGTTTCCCCACGTGATTCATATAGGCTTGCCTGCTTTACATAAAGCTCGCAAGCTAGGCATAGATGAAACATCAGCAAGGATTGATACTTTAGTAACATTAATTGCCAACCTTGATGATACGTGTATTTTGCATCGTGCTGGTCCGGTTGTGTTAGAGGAGGTTAAAATGGCGGCATCCAATGTGTTACAAGCTGGAGGGGTATCTACATCAATGGGAAAACAGCGGCTAGAAGCGTTAGATCATATGCTTCTATCATCTAACGCTTCTCCAGGCGGAAGTGCAGATTTGCTGGCTGCTGTATTATTTTTAGATCGAATATCTCTTTTTAAAGAATCGTAAACGTCTGCAGGGAGGAGTGGCTAATGGAAACGTTAGTGTTTAAATACAAAGCCGATCGAAAGTTAACTCAGCGCGCACATGTAGGCGTTGTTGGTTCAGGGGATTTAGAAATTTTATTGGTTCCTTCGGATGAAGAACATGCTCACGTATCAGTACGAACAGGAAGTGAAGGGTTTAGTGAAACCTGGAAAGCCGTATTAGACCGGTTCTTTAGCGTTCATACCATTCAAGCGAAAATTGTAATTAATGATTTCGGTGCTACGCCTGGTGTAGTCGCCTTGCGTCTTGCACAAGCTTTGGAGGTGAGTGAAAATGGGAGTGAATAGTCAAAGCTTTATTGAGTTAAATGGAAGAGAACGAGCGGAGGCAATCTTAGATCAAGGAACATTCTATGAGCTGCTTGGCCCTTTTGACGGAATCGAATCGCCTCATTTACCTAAGCAAAATATTGTTCCTCAAAGCGATGATGGTGTCATTATAGCAGGTGGGCTGATAGCAGGAGAGCCAGCCGTTGTCATTTCCATAGAAGGAGGATTTCAAGGGGGAGGCATTGGTGAAGTATCGGGAGCTAAAATTGCAGGAGCTTTAGAACTAGCCCTTAATAATCACAAAAAAGGTGTTCCTGTCAGACCTGTTTTTCTATTCGATACAGGAGGGGTAAGGCTCCAAGAAGCGAATTATGGACTTTTGTCGATATCTGAAATTGGCTCAGCTGTGGTTGCTTTGCGTGAGTATACACCTGTTGTTGGAGTTATCTCAGGAAATGTAGGCTGCTTTGGAGGAATGTCCATCACTGCTTCACTCTTTAGTTATCTCATTATGACAAAAGAAGCAAGGTTTGGCCTTAACGGCCCTGAAGTGATCGAGCAAGAAGCAGGGGTTGAAGAGTTTGATGCAAGAGACCGAAGTTTAATCTGGAAAACGATTGGCGGTATTCAACGCTATGAAACCGGGTTTGCAGATGCCTTAGCACAGAATGATGTCACTGCTATTCAACGAGCGGTTCAAGAGACGTTTCAGAAGAAAGAAAAAGCAACTAGTAAAACAGAACAAGTAGATTTTTACAGACATTTGCTTAGTAAGGTTGATCCTTCAGAAAAAATGGCTCCTGATCAGTTTCAACAATTGTATAAAGCAACAAAAAATGAACCTATCCCTTCAACAGTCTCTTACTCATTGAATGAAGTTCCAGGTCACATGCCCAACAGCCGCGGTCGCGTGTGGATCAACGCCTTAATAAATGATGAAGAAGCAGATTTTGAAATTCCTTCCGTTCTTTATAAAGACGCATTGCTAGGAAGAGAAAAGGTCCGATATATATCGGTTGTACCTAATCCTTATAATCGTTTCTTACGTGCACGAAAAGGGGAAGTAGGACTCGATGAAGGATGGGCAATTGCCAAGCACGTTCGTGAAGTAATAAAAGAAGATCGAAATCAATCTCCGCGCCCTATAATTGCCATTGTAGACGTACCGAGTCAAGCGTATGGCTATCATGAAGAACTTCTAGGTATTCACTATGCTTGCGGTGCTGCGGCTGATGCTTATGCAGCAGCGCGCTTAGCAGGTCATCCGGTTATTACGCTAATTGTCGGAAAAGCAATTTCAGGAGCATTTTTGGCTCATGGATACCAATCAAATCGAATTGTGGCTTTAAAAGACGAAGGAGTAAATGTTCACGCCATGTCCAAACAGTCGGCAGCGCGCATTACTAAAAGAAGTATAAAAGAACTTGAAGAAGCTTCAAAGAAAGTCCCGTCCATGGCTTATGATCTTGAATCATTTGCCTCACTTGGCGCTTTATATGAGCTGGTTAGCGGTATTCAAGCAGAGCAGCCCACAGAGCGCGACGTTCAAACGATTCAAGATATTTTGACTGGAGCAGTAGAAGATGTACGCCGTGAAGGTGTGTACGATTTAAGCACCCGGCTATACAGTGAGCAAGCAAGGAAGGAAGGGCGAAAAGCTTCTTTATTAGTAAGAGATGAGTTGGAAAAACAATGGAATATATAGCTCATGATTTACTTCAGTTAAAAGAGGAAGTAAAGCTTATCAGTTATACACCTATCCCCGATTGGGTGGAGCATTCTTTAGCGAAGGCTCCGCTTGTCGTTGTAAGGCGGGCTGTTCACCGAGATAGCCTGATACCTGTTGGAGTAAGGGGAGAAAGAAGGAATCAGCGTTTTGGAGCATTTGTATCTGAGCAGGCCGTTAAACAAAGAATTAGGCCGGAAGATCTCGTTTCTATTTTTCAAAACGGCCACTTTAGAAACATGCCAGCCATAGGTGCTTTAAAAGAAGTCGCAATTATTTTAAAAGATTTTGCGTGGGGACCAACCGGCAGTGTGGGATTCGAATTTGCAAGTGGTGCCGAAGTTGTTACAACAACTAGTGATTTGGATATACTTATTCGGCTTTCTTCTTATTTGTCGGTGGAACAAGCGCAACTGATAGTTAATCAGTTAAAAGAGTGTCCAGTTTCTGTAGATGTACAGGTAGAAACAGAAAAAGGAGCATTTTCTCTGATGGAATATGCAAGAGGAGAAAAGAAGCTGCTTCTGCGTACTGTATATGGACCTACCTTAGTAAAACTGAATCAATTAGTATAAAAGACGGAAGAGGTATTTGCACCTTTTCCGTCTTTTCTATCAATACCAGCTTTTTTCCTTGCTTAACAAGCGTTTTGCTTCAAAAAAGAATATTTGAATGAACTTTTTAGTGTTAATGCGAATCGGCAAAATTTTAGAATCTCCCTGCAATTCTTTCATTTTTTTACGAACGGCTGTAAAGTCAAAAAACTTAGAAGCATAATTTTCAAACTTTGGATTTGAAAAATCTGTTAACCCAATAGAAGCAAAGTGATTTAGTGAGTGAGTAACTGCTCGTCTTATACGCTGTTCACAAGCTTTGGTTTCACGGTTAATTTCAATAGAAGACGCGTGAGCTCCTAATTTTTTCTCCGCAACATTTACAAAAATATTTTTTAGAGAAGGAAAATGTTTTTCCACACTTTCTCTTTGGTCATAAGTGTACAGAAACTGTAAAATATCCAGTAAATCTTTTGCACCATTTTCTCCTACAATACCTAACTCGGCTAATAAGAATTTTCCTACATCGTATAGATGGGCTTGTTTCGTTATCGGCTGGCTTGAAGGGGGAGCGTGATGAGCTGTCGCTAAACTATTCAATGAGGTCTTAATATCGTCGATTGATTTCTCAAGGGAGATTCGTTCCATTACTTTTCGAATAACCGTTAAAATTTCAATTCGATTAATTGGTTTTGTAATATAGTATTCAATTCCTAATGAGTAAGCCTCTCCTATCAATTCTTTGGACTCTACCTGTGAAATCATAATCATTTTTCCGTTAAATGAATCTTTTAAATGACGGATTGTTTCGATTCCGTCCCGTCCTGGCATAAGTAAATCGATAAATAAAATATCAATTTGTTTTAAATTTAACGTAGAGGCATCTAAAAAGCTTCCGTCGACGACTTCTTCTACAACTTCTCCTAAATCCTCATCTTCAATCAGCTGACTGAGCGTTGAACGAATAGCTGAATCGTCATCTGTAATACAAAATCGCATAAACTCATCCTTTCTGAATTAGATTACGAAGGGGGATTTGAATGATAAAGGTCATTCCGCTGTCTTCTTGTGTAGCTTTAATCGTACCTTCAAGTTCTTGAACAATATCTTTTACATAAGAAAGACCAATGCCAGTAGAGGGGTTTCCAAATTGATCGTACTTTGAGGTGAAACCAGGTTCAAAAATAGCTTTTTCGTACTTTAAAGGTACTCCAGGACCGTTGTCTTGTACATGAAATTCTACATGTTCAGCTTGACTATGTACCGATAAAACAATCCTTCCCTCATCTTTAATCGCCTCCACTGCGTTTGCTACCAAGTTATTAATGATCGATAAAATGGTATAAACGTGGTAGCTGAAATGTTCCCCGTTTACAGAAGAAAAAAAGGTGATTTGTTTGTGAAGAGAATCGGCATATTTTTTGTTGATGCGTACGATCAGCTCGATTAATTCCTCTGCTTTCATATAATTTTGGAAACTTTCATTTGAAATTGTTTTAGATAAGCCCGCAAAAATACGCTGGTTGTCTTTTTTTACTTCGTGAATATCTCCGGCAATCCGAAGCGCTTTTTTACTGAGCGTTTGGTTTAGCACAGAATGATCTTTTTCCTGCTGATTTAATACACGGTATAAATCGTACGAAGCTTTTGTAATGGCTTCTGTATTATGAAGGGTCTTTTTTAAATGAACGGTTTCTTCATAAAGGCTTGTAATGAGCATTAGCATGTGCTCATTTTGTTTGCGAATTTGACGTTCCCGTGACTGTGATTCATAAATCGTCATCATATTAAAAAAGCTGAGTACAATGAAGCTGTGAGCAAAAGCAATAACGGCCATGTCAGATAATGAATCGACATGGATTGTTGTGTGCAAAACTATATACTGCGCAGTTAGTTCCACTACATCAGCAGCAATTTCAATGATGAGTCCAATCACTCCAATTACAATAGCACTATAGTTCATGCGGCTTACTTTAAAAATAAAAAATAAAAGTGCATACGTAAAGTAGAAGAAAAACGTAGGGTAATGCGTATGTGCAGAAGCCGCAAATTGAAAATGATCGAGCATGATATAATCGAGCATGATGCGAAAGAGAACGACGCTTAAAGCGGTTAACAAGCCCCCGGCTAAAACGGTTTTCCGTTTTAAAAGCAACAGGAAAAAGAAAAATGTAGGAGCTCCAAATGTAATTCGAAATGTTTCATTTAACGGATAAAATTTTAACTCTCCCGCCAGCGGGACAGTAATGAGCATGAGCAATAAAATGTACGGATCTTTTCGAATGAAAGATTTAAAATTCAGACAATTTCACCTCCTGAAGTGATTCGTGAATTAGTATACATTGTGACAGCGTCCAGCACAATGGAGAAGAGTGCCAAAGATAAAAATATAATTCCAAAAAGTTTTGTAGGTTTTTGTATGCTCTCGTAGGTTGCATTGTACATTAAAAACGAAAATGAAATCTCGCTTTATGAAAGCGCTTTAAAATAAAAAGTTAATTAAGTGATGAGGTGATTTTAATGAAAAGAGAAATTGAACAGGAAATGTCTTACTTACAGCTCACTGCAAAAGACCGGTTACATGAGTGGGTGCAACAAATAAAAGAATTTTCGTCAGAAGGAAAGACGGCTGATTACATTCCAGCGCTGAAAGATATGGACTCGTCTCAATTAGGTATTTGTTTGATTGGTGCTGACGGAACGGTTATCCAATCTGGAGATTATGAATCGGTATTTACTCTTCAAAGTATTTCCAAAGTCATTAGCTTTATAGCAGCTTGCTTATGCTGCGGCATTCCTTATGTGCTAGAGAGAGTGGATGTAGAGCCGACTGGAGATGCATTTAATTCTATTATAAGACTGGAAATGCATAAACCAGGAAAGCCGTTCAATCCTATGATTAACGCTGGTGCTTTAACGGTTTCATCTCTTTTATCTGGGGAGACGGCAAAAGAAAAATTAAGCTATTTGTTTGATGTGATAACGATGCTTACCGGGAAAACACCACTCATTAATGAAACGGTCTTTGAATCAGAATGGCAAACGTCTCATCGAAATCGTGCGCTTGCTTACTATTTAAAAGAAACGAACTACTTGCAAGGAGAAGTAGAAGAAGTTCTAGAGGTTTACTTAAAGCAGTGCTCAATTGAAGTAACGACTGAAGATATTGCACTGATTGGATTAATTCTGTCATTAGACGGATACCATCCAGTGTTTCATAAACAAGTAATTCCAAAAGAAGTAGCTAAATTAACAAAAGCGCTCATGCTTACATGCGGTATGTATAATGCTTCAGGAAAGTTTGCGGCATTTGTTGGTATGCCAGCTAAAAGCGGTGTATCGGGAGGAATCATGTCATTGGTGCCACCTAATACGAAAAAGCAGTCTCCATTTCCAGACGGATGCGGTATCGGAATATACAGTCCAGCTATTGATGAATACGGGAATAGCGTAAAAGGTGTTACGCTGCTAAAAAAAATCGCAAAAGAATGGGATTTGAGTATTTTTTAGTCTATTTACGTACTCTTCATTCGCTTCAATAATATAAACACCAAGAGAAAAAACTTTCATGTTTTGCATTTGTTCTACCAAATTTTTAATGAGGTGATAGGCATGCAACAAGCAATCGAAAGTGTGATTAGCGTCATCAATGATTTTTTTTGGTCGAATTTATTAATTATTTTACTTGTCTCAATTGGTATTTATTTTACGATTCGCTCTCGTTTTTTGCAGTTTCGCATGTTGAAAGAAATGGTACTTGTTTTGAAAGAAGGACGAGCGGTTAAAGGTGGAGGAGTCTCCCCGTTTCAAGCTTTTTGCATAAGCATGGCAGCTCGAGTAGGAACGGGAAATATTACAGGGATAGCGATTGCTATTGCACTTGGTGGCCCGGGTGCTGTATTTTGGATGTGGATTATTGCCATTATCGGTTCAGTATCAAGTTTTGTAGAAAGTACACTCGCTCAAATTTATAAAGTAAAAGGATCAAACGGGTTTCGAGGAGGACCCGCTTATTATATGGAAAAAGGGTTAAATAAAAGGTGGATGGGCGGGCTATTTGCTGTACTCATTACACTATCATTTGGCCTGGTGTTTAACGCTGTGCAGTCTAATACGATTACGCTGGCATTTGAGAACTCTTTTGGAACGAGCCGCTTGTTGGTTGGGATTATTATGACAGTTATATTTGCGGTAATTATTTTTGGCGGAATCAAACGCATCGCCAAGATATCGGAATACATCGTGGTCGTATTGGCCGTTTTATACATTGGAATGGCTCTGTTCATTATCTTTAAAAATATTGATCAAATGCCTGCGGTTCTATCTCTAATTGTGAAAAATGCATTTGGATTTGAACAAGCGCTTGGGGGGGCAATTGGTGCAACGTTAATCAATGGAGTAAAGCGCGGACTGTTTTCCAATGAAGCAGGAATGGGAAGTGCTCCCAACGCGGCGGCAACTGCAGTGACGAGTCATCCAGTTAAACAAGGTCTTATCCAAGCATTTGGTGTCTTGACGGATACACTCGTGATTTGTACAAGCACAGCATTTATCGTTCTCTTATCCCCCGCCTATAAGCAGGGACTAAGCGGCATTGAACTAACGCAGGCTTCTCTTAGTACCCATATCGGCTCTTGGGCATCAGGGTTTTTAGCTATCATGGTATTTCTATTTGCTTTTAGTACGTTAATTGGCAATTATTATTATGGAGAAACGAATATTGAGTTTTTAAATTCAAATAAGATGTGGCTTTGGTCTTATCGTGTAGGTGTTTTAGCGATGGTTATTTTTGGATCGATTGCTCAGCTTCAGCTTGTATGGAACTTGGCAGACTTATTTATGGGGATGATGGTAGTCGTGAACTTGATTGCTATTTTTCTATTATCGAAAGTGGCATTTTCCGCCTTGCATGACTATACTCAGCAGAAAAAGGAAGGGAAAAATCCAGTCTTTTATAGAGATGCGTTAGAAAACAATCAAAATATCGAATGCTGGGAAAGAGAATCTACTCCACCCCCTTCTGAAAAAGAGAATATTATCTAAAAAAAGTTCAGCCAATTGGCTGAACTTTTTTATGCGTTTTTCTTTAATTCAGTTTGCGGAGTGCCTTTAGAAAACAATGTTTCTTTCACACCGTTAGTTGCTGCTTTTGTTTTGGCCGAAAAGATTGGATTTAAAATAACAACTACGAGTAAGTTAGATAATAATCCCCAGAACCCTTCATAAAGACCAAATGAATTTCCTGTGGCATGGACGGTAAACGTTACAACCAGCCCTACTACTAATCCAGCAATCGTACTTTCTTTCGATTGATTTCTCCAGAACAGGCTGATAACGATAGCCGGGAAAATTTGTACCATACCAGATACCCCTAGTAACTGTAGGGAAACAAGTGCTTGAGGGAATAATAAACCGAATAAAAGTGCCAGTCCAATAACAACGAAAACCATAGAACGAGTAACCATTGTTAATGTTTTACCCTGTACATTTGGATTAATTAAATCTCTGAATATATTATTTGCAAATAAGTTAGACGCTCCGATAGCCATGATAGAACATGGAATTAATGAAGCAAGAGCAATCGTTGCATAAGCTAACCCTTGGCCAATGCCGCCATATGAATACTGAATTAAGGTTAATAATGCTAATCTAGGATCCGTTGTATCTTGAGGTAATACTTGATAAGCAATAAATCCTAAGAAGATGACTAGAATTAAAACAATATTGTAAAGCGGTAAGAAAATAGCATTTTTACGAAGCGAATCTGCACTTTTAGCAGTGAAAACACCTGTAGCAGCGTGGGCCCACATGAATAAAGCTAAAGCAGATACGAGTGATGCTGTAATAAACCATGGAATGCCTTTAGGTCCTTGTGTTGGGATCGTTAATAGCTGAGGTGCATCCTTTGCAACATTGTCGATCATGTTGCCCCAGCTTCCAAAATGCATAATTGGCAGAGAAACAACCATAAATAACATAATGGCCCATACTAAAATATCTTTAATAATTGCCGTATATGTGGGACCTTTAATTCCGCTGAAAAAGGTATAAAGAGCCACAAGAAAGAATGAAAGAATAACGACTGCTTTTACGTTAATGTAGCCAGTTCCTGCAACGCGAAGAGTATCTTGAATACCGCTAAGCTGAAGATCAATATATGGAATGAGCATCAATACACCTACTATAGCAATTAAAGAGGAGAGAAATTTACTGCTAAAACGTTCTCTGGCATAATCAGCAAGCGTAGTAAGTTTGTGCTTTTTAGCAACAGTCCAAAGCTTTGGAAGAAAAAAGTATGAAATTAAAAAGGCTAAAACAGAGTAAGGGATGGCAAAAAATGCGATGCTTCCTCCCTGATAAGCTGTACTTGTAAGTCCTAGGAATGTATAAGCAGTATATAAATCTGCTCCTACTAAAAGCCAGACGAGCAGGCTTCCAAAACGTCTTCCACCTACAGCCCACTCTTCAACTGAGCTTCTAGATGATTTGTCACGTCCCGCTATAAAGCCAATTGCGATAACAACAAGAACAATTGCTGATGTGATTAAAAGTGCTGTTAAATTTCCTTGCATTATTCAATGTCCCCCCAAGATTTTTGTAAACGATAAATAATAAATGTACATACAGGCGTTAAGAAGACCCATAAAAATAACCATAAATGCAAAAGAGGTAATCCAAAAATAATTGGATGAATGTTATTTACAAAAGGTAAAACAGCGAATTGAGCAATAAATGGAATGATGAATAAAATAAAAATTATGAATTTTCTATTCAATTTTACTCCTCCTACTAAAAATTTATCTAACAATGTTCACTATGATAGCAAGTCTGACATGGTAAAGCAATAAGTTTTTTGAAAATTTCGTTATAATCTATGAAAATTTTTTTAGAAAAACAAAAAAGAGCTTGTGATGAGAGTATATTTGAAATGATTATGAAAGAAAAAAAGGGGAATAATCTAAGCGAAGTTGCTCTTGAAGCAAAAAGAGAACGGAAAAGAAGAAATTTAGTTTTGACCGGGAAGTTTTTGTTATTTCGCTGAGATAAAGTATATTGCTATTGCATCATAAGAAAAGAATTTGTATGTTCAAATAGAGATTCATGGAAAGAATAAAACAGAGCAAATAAAAAAACTAGACAATAAGTGCTTGTCTAGTTCCACCACTCTGTCAATGGTCCTTTGTCGCCATAAACAGGATCTGTTGTAGGAATAGGTACTTGTGCAATTTCATCAAATACGTGAGGGCGGTCAGTTTGTTTTCCTGTTCGTAAATTGTAATCCATGCCCTCTGGATAAGCTCCAACCACTTTAAAATCAGCAGTTGACTGCAGACGCATATGCCCTGTTCCTGCAGGAAGTACGAGCACATCGCCAGCATGCACCACGATATTTTCTCCCATATGTCCACCTAGTTTTAAACGTGCAGATCCGCTAATTACACCTAGTGCTTCATGGGAATTGCTGTGGTAATGGTGAAAATCATGTATGCCACCTACCCAGCTGTTTTTCCAGTTGTGAGAATTAAAAATGCTCTCCACTTTCTCTTTCTTACTAATAAATACGTGTTCATACAATAAAACTGGAAGACGAGGGTGATTTGGAATGGTTCCGTCGTCATCAAAATAAAGAACTTTTACATTTGCATAATTCATAAGCATCCCTCTAACAATCTTTTTTCGTAATTTTCCCTGTTTTTTGCTTGCGTAAACAGAGAAGTTTGCTCGAAGTACTTCATTTGTTGCGAAGTGCATGATATGTAGGTTTTAACGTTTTCCTAAAAGAAGTCTCCCACTTCAAGCGTAGCTAAGTGGTGGACAGTTCACTTTAGTATCTTTTCTTCATATTGTATATAAGTAAAGGGTCTAGTGCAAGAATTCTATGGATATATAGCTGTTAATTCTTATTATGTAAATGAATACTATATATTAGTATAATCTTTAGAAGGTAATCTACTCGTGGAGTAAAAGAATCAAACAACAAGAAAAGTTAGGGTTTTAGTTATTTTTGTAATTAAAAAGAGGTTTATAGAAGTTTTATTCGAAATTTTACGAATAATTTATTATTTTTATAAAAGTAATGTAAACATTTTTGTGTATTGAGTAATAGAAATGAATGTTATATACTGATAAAAAATATATTCCTATATGTGACTGGCGCAACATGGATGACCATGGGGGAGCATATAGCGTATAAGCCGCGCGCCTGGGCAAACACTTGAGAAATTTTCGCAAGTGTTTTTTTATTTTCCTAGGGAAGAGGAGTAGATTTGGATGAGCAATATGCAAAGGAAGATGGGAACATTTGCTTTAACCATGACAGGCATAGGTTCGATTATCGGTTCAGGGTGGCTGTTTGGAGCATGGAAAGCAGCTCAAATTGCGGGACCCGCGGCTATTTTTTCATGGGGTATTGGAATGGTGGTTATTTTGACCATTGCTCTATCATATGCTGAACTGGGCGCGATGTTTCCACAAGCAGGGGGGATGGTTAAATATCCTCAGTATTCACACGGATCATTTATTGGTTTTTTGGCTGCTTGGGCTAACTGGATTTCAATCGCTTCAACGATAACAGTGGAGGCTATTGCATCTGTGCAATATATGAGTACGTGGCCGTGGAAATGGGCTCGCTGGACTCACGAATTAGTAGATAATGGAATTTTAACGTCCAAGGGGTTGGCAGTTGCGTCTTTGTTATTATTCGTTTACTTTTTTGTGAACTATTGGACGGTAAATCTCTTTGCTAAAGCAAACTCATTTATTACGATTGTTAAATTAATTATTCCTGGTTTAACAGCAGGGGCTTTATTTTTTGCTGGTTTTCATAGCGGAAACTTTTCAAGTGAGCATGGGGTTGCCCCTTATGGATGGGCCAGTGTTTTAACGGCAGTGGCAACATCAGGTATTGTGTTTGCATTTAATGGGTTTCAAAGTCCTGTAAATATGGCAGGAGAAGCAAAATCACCTAATAAATCGATTCCGGTAGCTGTAATTGGTTCAATTTTTATTGCAGGAATTGTATACATTATATTGCAAATTGTTTTTATCGGAGCAGTAAGTCCGTCATCAATTGCTGATGGATGGAATCATTTGAATTTTAATTCTCCTTTTGCTGATTTAGCGATTGCGCTTGGAATTAACTGGCTAACAATTGTGTTATACGCAGACGCATTTGTTTCTCCTTCCGGCACAGGTGCTACATATACGGCAACTACTTCTAGAATGTTATACGGGATGCAGCAAAATGGATATTTGCCAAAGATCTTTGGTACGCTTCATCCACTTTACAATGTCCCGCGCCCAGCTATGTGGCTAAATTTAGCAGCTTGCTTTTTGTTTCTCTTTTTATTTAGAGGATGGGGTGTCTTAGCAGAAGTGATCTCAGTAGCGACGCTTATCTCTTATATTATGGGTCCTGTAGCGCTTATAACATTAAGAAAAACGGCTTCACACTTTTACCGTCCATTTTATTTAAAAGGGGCATCAGTTATTGCGCCATGCGGCTTCGTTTTTGCTTCCTTGACGCTTTACTGGGCAAGGTGGCCACTTACAGGTGAAGTGATCTTTATTATGGCAATTGGCCTGCCTGTTTATTTTTATTACCAAGCGAAAAATAAATGGGTGGGCTTTAAAAAAGAATTTTTAACCGGGGCTTGGATGCTTATCTATTTAGCGTGCATGATTTTTATTTCCTACATAGGAAGCGAAAAATTCGGAGGCAAAAATATTTTGCCTTTCGGATGGGATATGCTAGTGATTGCTTGCGTATCATTAGCTTTTTATTACTGGGGAATTAAGAGTGGCAAATCTAACCGATATATGAAAGAAGCTGAACAAATCAATCAAGAAAATTTTAAATCTAAATAAAAAAACACGAGCCCGTGCTCGTGTTTTTTTATTTAGGTGAGTGGAGAGTTTAGACTTAGTTTTTATCAAAATATTGTAAAAAATATAGATTTTAAGGTTTAAGTATTTATACAGAGGGAACCTTTATTTGGGATAAAGTTGTAAAAAAACAAAATAAAGGGGATTAGGCAGCTGTGAAAAAAATGAATGTTTTGGCTTTAGCTTTTGTACTTATGCTAGTATTAGCGGCTTGCAACAGTTCTAAGGAAACGGGAGGGTCTACTTCGGCTAAAAATAAGGCGATTGAAGCATCTATTGACAGCGCTTCTTACATTTTAGTAGATAGTGATGAAGGAGCTACAAGTGAAGAAAAAGGGCTGTTGAAAGTTGATTTAAAAGTGAAAAATGTCTCCAAAAACAGTATATCTTTATCGGATTATGACGGTGTTTATTTATACGAAGGAGATGAACAGCTGTCTCCAAAAACGGGAGTGAACAGTCGTGAGCTCGGACTAGAAAGCAGTGCATCTGACAAAATTGGTGCTGGAAAGCAAAAAAATTTAACGTTTGTCTTTGAAGTCAAAAAAGATAAAAAGTATAAAATTGGGCTTCAGCCAAAATCATCTGATTATGATGAAGAAATTGACGAAGTGACATTAACACTGGATACAAAGAAATACGCGAAAAGCTATAATAAGCTGCAAGACCCAGAAAAAGCTCTGCAAGCTTATACAGAAGTCCTTTACTTAAATAAAGAAAACGTAGACTATGATAAATATGTAACAGCAGATAAAACAGCTGTTATAGAAGAACAGAAAAAAGCGTTTAACGAGGAATTAAAAGGTGCGTTTTCTAATAGTTTAACCGACAAAGCAAAAAAAGACTTTTTTAACATGTATAAAGATGTTTTAAAAGAAAAAGCAAGCGTGAAAACAAATGTGATTGCGAATGCAAATAATAAAGCAGTAGTAGAGGTGGAGTACACGACTCTTAATTTATCAGACTTGTATTCATACGTATCGCAGCTTAAACGAGCCTACACAGAGGAAACGAAGGATTATGATACAGAACACTCTGAAGAGTTTGCCGCTTCTCACTTCAAAGATATTGTAAATGAATTGGAAACAAAAGAAGGAAGTCGCCCCCTACGAATTTTTATGGTGAAAGAAGATGGGAAATGGACTGTGAAACCAAGTGACCTATACAGTGATTCTTTAGGTAAAACGTTTGGATCAAGCTATATTCGATAGACAAAAAAGAGAAGAATTTTTCTTCTCTTTTTTGTTTTCTGTAAATAAATCAACGAGTTTTTTGTAAAGCTAAATTTATCAAAATATGCTAGTATAGGTTCATTCATTCTTTTATTCTTATTATGATAGGCATCAATGGAGGTTCTTACTAATGAAAGCAAATTATTGTAAAGATACAAAGGCTGTTCGAACGAGCCGCATTTTTCCTAATGATATTAATAATCACAATACGTTATTTGGCGGAAAGTTAATGAGTGATATTGATATGATTGCGTCCATTTCAGCTTATCGTCACAGTCGTACAGAGTGTGTAACAGCTTCAGCAGACTCTATTCATTTTCTGCACCCTATTACGCCTCAGGATTCTGTATGTTTGGAGTCATACGTATCATGGACAGGTCGTTCATCCATGGAAGTGTTTGTGAAAGTGATTAAAGAAAATTTAAAAACCGGGGAGCGTCAAATTGCAGCCACATCATTTTTAACTTTTGTGGCAATGGATGATGATGGAAAGCCCCGTGCAGTACCGGAGCTTATTCCAGAAACAGAAGAAGAAAAATACCTGTTTCAAACGGGGGCAGATCGCGCTGCCACGCGTAAACAAGTGCGTAAAAAAAGCAATGAACTAGCATCGGTATTGGATTTAGGACAACCTTGGTAGCATAAAAGAGAGGCCGAGACAAAATTGTTTTAGCTCAAATGAAAAACGAACCAGTGATCAACGTGTTTGATTAGTGGTTCGTTTTTTTTGTTATGGTGAACGTAGGTTTCATCTGTTTCGTTCCTTCTAGCAGTTGATTGGAAAGCAAGACGAAGACTACGGGGGAAAAGCGAAAGAGACGAGGAGGCTCATCGACCGCCCGCAGAAAGCAAAGTCTTGCACAGTAATCAACTGCGGTGTCACAAGCGGTTCAGCTTATGTATCCCATTTGTTCGTCTTTAGATTGGATTCATTTAGTTATGTCTTAACCTCTTTCTATATTTGATGAATCTCCTCTCCTGAACGAGAGGAGGAAATAAAATTATATGAAATTTATTTTCGTTCATGGTAATATGGATTTAATATAATTTTCTAAAAAGTTTAAAAAGTACAACATTTATAAAGAAAGGTGTCGTGTCTAATGGTAACAGTAGAAGCAGCAGAAAGACAAAACAGCAGCACTGCCCTGCGCCGTGATGTAAAGTTTCTCGGTCAATTGTTAGGGAAAGTTCTGGTTCACCAAGGTGGAGAAGAACTGCTCAACAAAGTAGAAAAAATACGCGAAGTAGCAAAATCACTTAGAGAAAACAAAGATGAAGTTATCTATAAAGAAATAAAAAATGAAATCGTTACTCTTGAACAGCCGATGCGCGAGCAGGTTATTCGGGCGTTTGCAGTTTATTTTCATTTAGTTAATATTGCAGAGCAAAATCATCGAATTCGTCGCAGACGGGAATATCAGCAGCAAGAAGATTCTATTATGCAGCCGGGCTCATTGGAAAGTGCCGTTGTTTCGCTTAAAAATAATGGAGTGGCGCCAGACGTAATTGCTAACTTGCTTCAAACTTTATCTCTAGAGCTCATCATCACTGCTCATCCAACAGAAGCCACTAGACGAAGTGTTCTTGATATTCATAAACGAATGGCTGAGCTTCTCAAAAACTTGGATAATCCAACGTTAACAAAACGCGAACGTACGGAAATTGAAGAAAGACTGTTTAGCGAAGTGTTGATTTTATGGCAAACAAATGAACTGCGAGATCGCAAGCCAACCGTAATGGATGAAGTATCGAATGGATTATATTATTTTGATGAAACGTTATTTGAAGTGCTTCCTCAACTTCATCAGGAGTTGGAAAATTCATTGCAGGAGAATTACCCCCAAGAAAATTGGAAGGTGCCTAATATTCTTCGATTTGGTTCATGGATTGGCGGAGACCGGGATGGAAATCCAAACGTAACTCCCAAAGTAACGTGGCAAACGCTTGTCAAACAAAGAAAGTTAGCTATTCGTAAATATAAAGAGTCGCTTACTCAATTGAGACAAAGGTTAAGTCAGTCTACAAAAAGAGTCGCAGTTTCAGATAATCTGCTTGATTCTATTAATCAAGAAATATCGCTGCTGCCTGAGAAAAAGCGATGGAGAATCAAACACGAAGTGTATCGCTGCAAGCTTACGATTATGCTTCATAAATTAAATTTAGTTGGAGAGTCGGAAGCGGGTTATCAAAGGTCGGAAGAACTTCTACATGATTTATTTCTAATCAAAGACAGTTTGCAAAAGCACCAGCCTCAGGATTATCAGTTAAAAAGCTTATGTAAATTAATTCGCCAAGTTGAGCTGTTTGGTTTTCATTTAGCAACGCTTGATATCCGTAATCACAGCGGGGAACATGAAGCGGCAATCAAAGAAATTTTCCATGCGGTTTCTTTAGCTGAAGATTATTCAGCGTTAACAGAAGAGAAAAAAGTTGAGCTGTTAGGGAAAGTTCTTCAAGACCCAAGACCTGTGCTATCGTTTGTAGAGAATTACTCTAAAGAAACGCAGCAAGTAATTGAAGTATTTAATATGATACATCGAGCACATAAAGAATTTGGAGAAAGATCTATTGAAGTCTACTTAATCAGCATGACGCAGTCTGCAAGTGATTTGTTAGAAGTCATGGTACTTGCCAAAGAAGCAGGTATTTATCGCCTTCATGCAGATGGCCGCATTGAAAGTAAGTTAAATATAGCTCCGCTGCTTGAAACGATTGATGATCTGACAGCGGGTCCTAAAATTATGGAACAGCTATTTCAATTAGATTTTTATCGTGAGCACTTAAGGAAACAGCAGGATTTGCAAGAAATTATGCTTGGCTACTCAGATGGAAGTAAAGACGGAGGAACGCTTACTGCTAATTGGAAGCTCTATAAAGCGCAGCAGGAAATTCACGATATGGCGAGGAAGTATCAAGTTCGTCTGAAGTTTTTCCATGGCCGAGGCGGCTCACTAGGCCGAGGAGGTGGACCGTTAAACCGAAGCATTTTATCTCAGCCTGTTGAGACGCTAGGAGACGGTGTGAAAATTACAGAGCAAGGAGAAGTTCTTTCTTCTAGATACGCTTTATATGACATTGCCTACCGAAGCCTTGAACAAGCGGTCTCAGCTCTTCTTACAGCGGCAGCAAATGTTTCTCAAGAAGCTGAACAATGTGATATTCGTACACATGAATGGGAAGAAACAATGGACGAGATTTCAACTGCTTCTTTACGTAAGTATCAAGAGCTTGTTTTCAAAGATTCAGACTTTTTAACGTATTTTAAACAAGCTACACCTCTTCCTGAGCTGGGAGCTTTAAATATTGGGTCACGTCCAATGAGTCGAAAAGGAAGTGATCGCTTTGAAGACTTGCGAGCAATTCCGTGGGTATTTGCATGGACGCAAAGCAGACAGCTGCTTCCAGCCTGGTACGCTGCAGGTACGGGCTTACAGCATTTAGTAGAGAAGTCGAGAGATATACAGCTTCTTCAGCAAATGTATAAAGAATGGCCATTTTTCCGCTCGACCGTCGATAATCTGCAAATGGCCTTAACAAAAGCAGATTTAATGGCAGCAAAAGAATACACGGAAATGGTACAAGACCCGGCTATTTCAGAGCGGATTTTTACCGCCATTAAAAAAGAGTATAATCTCACAAAAGAAATGATTCTTCAAATCACAGGTCAAAAAGAACTAATGGATCATCTTCCTACGATTAAAGAATCTATTAAATTACGAAATCCGTATGTGGACCCTCTAACATTCTTACAAGTTAAAGTCATTTCCAAGCTGCGTGAAGATGAGGCTGGAACGTTAAATGAAGCACTTTTAAAAGAAGCGTTATTAACGATTAACGGCATTGCAGCAGGGTTGCGTAATACAGGCTGACGCTACCAAAAGACACCTCAAGAAAATAAAAGAGGTGTCTTTTGCCTATTCTTCTCACATAAAGAACTGCCTGTCAGTTCCCTCTCTTTTAAAGAGAACTTCCTTCTATTAAATAGGCACTGAGAAAAATCAATGATAGAATAGAAAAAAGATGGAAATATTCTACAACTGAATGCGAGTGATGGGGGAACTAGATTGAATATGGAGGACGAGGACAATGGTAAAAAATTCGCAAATCTTCATTGAAGCTGACTCCGAGAATTCTGTATTTATTGGACTGGAATTTTGTGAGTATACACAAAAAATGAATCCTACTTGTTTGTCCAAACAGCATATAAATGTATTTATTCATCCGGAAGAACTCACCGTGGAATTTAAGAAAACAAAAAGTGATAGAACTATCGATGATTTTCATCTCATGCATATCGTTCCGGTTCATTGCTTTAATTATTTATTATGTTCGATTTCGCAAGGTATTGTTACAGATGTTCAGCTGAAAGCGGTTGGTCATCAAGGAGAAACGTTGTTTGAAGAAAGTCTTACATTGAAGTTTCATGAAAAAGCGACGGATTATGAAGAAACCCTCTCATTTTTCAAACATTTAAATCAAGAAATACAAAAGCAGACGAAAAAATATACAGCCAGTTATATGAGCTCATAATAAAGCAAGCTGCGGTTTTAAAAACCGCAGCTTTTATTCGTTTAACCGAAAAAATCATGTTAGAGGTGCTTACAAATCAAGAGATTTTTCAGTGGGAAATTGATAAAGTAAAACTAAGAGAAATCAGTGGACAGAAAAGCTTTTAGCGGCTGGCCGCTCTTTATTCAATATATAAGGGTTTAAGTATTAAGTTTAAAAAATAGCGATGAACACGTATTGTCATTGTAGATGAAGTGCTAAGGTCGCTCTATCTGCAATCATGTAGAATCTTCGCGCGCTTATAGTCTGTTTTACGGAACGAAAAAGCTGCGGAAGTAGAAGCACTCCTTCTATTTCTGCGGTTTTTTTTATAAACAAGAAATAAATTTACTTATTGTACGGAGGCGATGCAGATGATTAAAGATTTAGTATTGGCTAAGGAATGGCTGCCTGCAGCTTATTCACATGATTTAACAGATCAGCCTTTGCAAGTAACGATTTTAGAAGAGCGAGTTGTGCTTTTTCGCACAACTAATGCCATTAAAGCATTTAAAGATTTGTGCATCCATCGCGGTGCAGCGTTATCTCTTGGAAAGGTGGTAGATGATTGCATTGTATGCCCTTACCACGGATGGAAATACGATGATGCCGGGGCTTGTGTAAAAATTCCTCAACAGCCGCCGGGAAGAGCTATTCCTTCAAAAGCAAAAGCACAGGTGTATGACTGCGTTGAAAAGTACGGAATTATATGGGTGAAGATGAATAGAGACGCGGGCGATACTCCTCTTCCCCAGTATGACGAACATCTTAACTCCGGATTCAAAACGGTTTGCGCCAACTCTCATACTCTGCAGGCAGCAGCTCCTCGTGTCGTAGAAAACTTTCTAGATGTAAGCCATTTGGCTTTTGTTCACGAAGGAAGCCTTGGACACTCTGACTACGCCGAAATTCCTGATTATAAGGTGCATTGGAAAGATAACCGATACGTTTCTGATGAAATCGCTGTGTACGCAGATGCAGATGGTACGGGTAACTTTGCGACTATTTATTATACCTTTGAAATTCTTCGTCCTACTGTTGCAAGATTGAAAAAAGTGAACTATGAAACGGGTGAAATCTTTTCAATGCTGTTTGCGGTTTTACCTGAAGAGGAAAGAAAGTCCACGGTGTTTGCGCTGGTTTCTAGAAACTATTCGTTTGATGCACCTGATCAATATTTCCGCGATTTTCAGCAGCTTATTATTGAACAAGATACCAGTATTGTGGAAAGTCAAAAACCAGAAGAGCTGCCGCTTGACTTACAAGCAGAGCTTCATTTGAATCCGGACCGATTGAGTATTGCCTATAGAAGATGGCTCGGTGATTTAGGAGTGACCTTTGGAAGTGACGTAGGATCAAGATTAAAAAAAGCTGCTCAATAAAAAAAGAAGAAAGGAGTCTCCTTTCTTCTTTTTATGTATGCTCACGGATAAGCTGCTGATAGCTATTAAAGAGGGTAGGGTATGTTAATCGGCTTAAGATGACGCAGGAAAGCGTAGCAGACGCTAGAATAGTAAAAACGATAAGCAGCTGGAATTTGACAGCTTGTATCGGATCTGCCCCTCCAATAATCTGGCCTGTCATCATACCCGGAAGCTGAACAAGTCCAATTGTTTTTTGGCTTTCTACCGTAGGAATCATGCTAGCTTTGATTGCGGCGTTTAAAATACTATGAATAGCTTGTTTAGGAGTACCCCCAAGCGCCAGAATTAATTGAATTTCCTCTCTTCTTCGACTTACTTCAGCATCTAACCGATTTAAAAATAAATTAGCCAAAATCATCGAATTTCCAATAATCATACCGCTGACAGGAATGACGTAGCGCGGAGTAGCAGGGATAATATGTAGACCGAGCATAACGCTTTGGGTCAGGATTTCTACAATAAAAAGAGTGACAAATACACGAAAAAAAGCTTTAAATTCCTGCTTTTTTTTCTTTACAACGTTTTGAGAAGCGACTGTGAGCATAACGAATAAAATGAGAATCATAAAAACAGGATGATTCGCGTCAAAAATAAACGATAAAACATATCCGATCACTAACAGCTGAACGGCTGCTCGAATACTGGCAATGATAATATCTTTTTCGAGTCCTATACGAAAAGATTTTGATAAAAAAAGAGCAATAAAAACAAAAACAATTGTAAAAATCAGTGAAAGTGAACTCATAGAAAGGCTCCTTCAATAAATTGTTTTGTTTCAGCTTTTACAGGAGCATGAAAAAAGGTCTCCGTCTTCGCTTTTTCTACAATCACTCCGTTCATTAAAAGCCAGACTTCCTCTCCTAAACGTTTCGCTTGATCTAAATTATGGGTAACCCAAATAATCGTTTTATTCTGCTCTTTATGTAAATGAGAAATAAGCTGCTCAATTTCATGAGCAGAAGTGGCATCCAAAGCAGAAGTGATTTCGTCTAAAAGTAAAAGGTCAGATCCGTTGGACAGCGTGCGGGCTAATGATAACCTTTGTCTTTGACCACCGGATAAATCTCTGGCATCCTGGTCTAACAAGTCAGGGGAAAGACCGGTCAAGGCACAGAGTTCTTCAGGCATAATATCTTGTTTGCCGTGCAGTTTTTGAACAAGCATCATATTATCTCGCACTGTTCCATCAATAACAGGAGCAGATTGAAAAGCAATGCCCACTTTTTTTCGCAAATCAGAAATAGTCCATTTGCTAATGTCTTTTCCATATACTTCAATACTTCCTTCATCAGGTGCAGAGAGTAAATTGCACATGGAAAGAAGGGTGCTTTTTCCGGATCCTGATGGTCCTACCATCATGACGAGTGAGCCTTGCATCACTGTACCCGATATGCCTTTTAAAACACTATGTTCTTTATCCTTAAATGTTTTATGAACGTCTGTAAATGTGATAGCAGGTATTGAATTGAACGTGTTCATAGTAACTCCTTTTTCATTCGTTTTGTTTATTGTAGCATAAGCGAAAGTATAAAAAGTTATTGGATGATATAAAAAAAGCTGTGAAAAATCACAGCTTTTAAACAGTTGTATTCACTTTTTGGCTGGCTTTTAAGGCATAATCCAAATCTTCAAGAAGGTCGTCGATTGCTTCTGTTCCAACCGATAAACGAATGAGTTCTGGCGTCACACCCGAAGCTTTTTGTTCGTCTTTAGATAGCTGTTGATGAGTGGTGCTTGCCGGGTGAATAATGAGTGATTTAGAGTCGCCGATATTGGCTAAATGAGAAAATAACTGAACCGAATCAATTAACTTAGCCGCAGCGTTTTTTCCTCCCCTTACACCAAAGGTTAAAATTGCTCCTTGCCCTTTAGGCAAGTATTTTTGTGCCAAAGAATAGGAAGGGTGGGAAGGAAGCCCCGCATAATTTACCCATTCTACTAATTCATGCTGCTCTAAAAATTTCGCTACCTTTAATGCGTTTTCGCTGTGACGCTCTAATCGCAGATGGAGTGTTTCTACCCCTTGAAGGAGTAAAAAGGAATTAAAAGGTGATAAAGCAGCTCCAATATCTCGTAAAAGCTGAACGCGCGCTTTTGTAATATAAGCAGCTTCACCGGCAGCTTCTGTGTATACGAGGCCATGGTAACTTGGATCTGGAGTTGTTAAGTCTGGAAATTTCCCGCTCGCTTCCCAATCAAATTTTCCACTGTCTACGATAACACCCCCAATTGCTGTTCCATGCCCTCCAAGAAACTTAGTAGCAGAATGAACGACAATATCTGCTCCGAAATCGATGGGACGAAGAAGGTAAGGGCTTGGAACCGTATTATCAATAATAAGAGGAACTCCATGTTCATGAGCAATGTCTGCAACTGCTTCGATGTCTAGCACATTTCCCTGTGGGTTTCCAACGGATTCAGCATAAATTGCCTTTGTTTTGGAAGTGATTGCACTTCTAAAGTTTTCTGGATTATCGGCGTTTACAAATTTGACGGTAATGCCCAGTTTAGGAAGCGTAGACGAAAAGAGGTTATATGTTCCCCCATATAAACTGCTTGCTGATACAATTTCATCTCCTGCCGAAGCGATATTCAAAATGGAAAAGGTAGTAGCTGACTGACCCGAAGCTACTCCTAGAGCACCTACTCCGCCTTCTAACTCAGCAATTCGCTGTTCAAAAACGTCCGTAGTAGGGTTTACAATTCGAGTGTAGATGTAGCCTTGTTCACTTAAATTAAATAAAGATGCAGCATGCTCCGTATCTTTAAATCCAAATGAGCTTGTTTGATAAATAGGTACCGCACGCGAAAAAGTAGCCGGGTCAAGCTGTTGGCCAGAATGGATGGCTTGTGTTTCAGGACGAAATGGTTTCTTAGCAGACATTGAAACTCCTCCTTAGATATAAAACTTATAAAAAACATAGGAATAATAAACTTTAATCATAATATACGGATTCTATTGAATGATGTCAAATAATAATTAGAATATTTAGAAATTATAAGTAAGATTAATACTTTCATTCAGACATCTCTTTAATTTCTAAAAATACCATAAAAAATATAAAATGTAAGAAAAATGTCAATCAATTTGTATAATTATGTTAGAATATTAGGTGTTTGAGAGTTTCTTAGAAAGAGTCGATTTTGCTAGAAAACTTTAAAAAACAGCAAAAGACGGGTCTTAAGAGCTAATAACGAAACAAAATAAAAGGAGTTTGATTATGAGCACAGAAGTTAACGTATCTTCGGAAGTCCAAGAGAAAGGAAAGCCTTCTATTTTTGGTTTTATTATGAGTCCAGTTGTACAGTTTGAGAAAATGAAAAGCAACCCGGTCATTTGGGGCCCTCTTTTACTTATCCTCATCTTAACAGCTGCAACAACGATTCTAGCCGTCTATACCCCTCAGGCAAAAGAAGCATTACAGCAGCAAAAAGAAGCTGGCATTGAAGTGAATTCAACATTTAGTATGATCGGCGGAACGGTTGGAGGAGTGATTGCAATAGTTGCTACACTGGCATTCACGAGTTTAATTTTGTTTTTAATTGCAAAGTTAGGGACTGGAAAAACAACTTACCGCCAAATGTTTAGCTTAAATTTGTTTGTTACGTTCATCACAGCAATCGGTCAGCTAATTAATACGGGAGTAGCTGCACTAGCACATACTTCAGCTAATGTGACTTCGTTAAATGGAATGGTTGGTGCGAAAGGTGCTATGGGAGGAGTATTTACTTCCATTGAAATCTTTTCTATCTGGGGACTTATTCTGACAGCAGTAGGACTACAAAAAGTGGCAAATGTATCAAAAGCTGCTTCTATTATTACAGTGATTATTTTATTCATCTTAGGAGCCGCTATTTCAGGAGTTGGAGGAGCTGCTTCAGAAGCGCTTAAAGGAGCAGGATTGTAAATGAAAAAAGGAATAATTATTACAGCTGTAGCAGTTGTTATTGTTGCGGTTATTGGAATTAACGTATATCGTGCACAAAGTGTAAGTGGGAAAGCAATCAATGTTCACGTAGCAAATATAAAGGAAAAAAAGTTAAGAAATACAGTTATGGTTCCCGGTACGTTAAAGCTTGCTGATGAACAATATGTCTATTTTGATGCTGAAAAAGGCGAGGTTGAACGATTTCACGTAACAGAAGGATCTCGTGTACAGCAGGGAACCTCTCTTGTAACATACGAAAGCGATACGCTTGATTTAGAGCAAGAACAAAATAAGCTAGAAAAAAAATCCAGTCAGCTGCAAATTGACTCAGTAAGCAAACAGCTTTCTAATTTAAATAAAAAACAAAAAGAATTGGAAAAAGAAATGAGTAAGCAAGAAGCGAGAGATCAAATCGATACAGAACGTACGCAGCTCAATCTCGATTTAGAAACGGCTAAAATTGATTTAGAACGAAACAAACTAGAAGCCAAATCAATTGCTAAAAAAGAACGTAATTTAGACGTAGCGAGTGATATTAATGGGACGGTGCTAGAAGTAGATAAAGAAGCGGTTAATAACACAAGTGACGTTCAAAAACCGCTTATACATATTGGTAATACCGATGAATACTTAGCTACTGGTGTGCTGTCTGAGTACGATGCATTAAAAATTAAAACCGGTCAAGCTGTCAAAATTACATCAGATGTGCTGCCTGATAAAGAATGGGCAGGGAGCGTTAAACAAATTGACTATCTACCTCAGCAGCAGGCATCAGCAGAAGCGGGCAATGATGGGGCTAATCAATATCCAGTTGAAGTAAAAGTAGATGACCAAGATATCACGATGATTAAGCCGGGATTTAAGCTGCTGCTTGAAATTGAAACAAGCAGTAAAAAAGCTTCATCTTTGCCGATAAAAGCAGTTGTAAATGAAGATGGGGAAAAATATGTATATGTGGTGAAAGATAAAAAGGCGGTTCGTAAGGAAGTAAAGATTGGAGAAACAACAAATAAATTTATTGAAATCAAAAGCGGCGTATCTTCTAAAGACAAAGTCATTACAAATCCTACAAAGAACTTAACTGATGGTGCGGAAGTGACTGTTCAATGATTGAGCTTGTGAATATTCATAAAAGTTATCATCTTGGCAAAGAGGAAGTGCCAATTTTAAAAGATATTAATTTGAAGATTTATGACGGTGAATTTGTTGCGATTATGGGACCTTCTGGCTCAGGTAAATCAACGCTAATGAACATTATCGGATGTTTAGACCGTTCGTCGTCAGGGTCCTATTTATTAAATGAACAAGAAATCTCCACTTATAGTGATGAGCAGCTTGCAAAAGTAAGAAATATTCATATCGGTTTTGTTTTTCAGCAATTTCAGCTGTTGCCGCGTTTAACAGCGGTAGAAAACGTAGAGCTTCCAATGGTATATGCAGGTGTAACGCGTAAGGAAAGACGAGCCAGAGCAGAAGCTGCGCTTGAAAAAGTAGGGCTGAGTGAGCGGATGAAACATTTACCGAGCGAGCTATCAGGAGGGCAAAAGCAGCGCGTTGCTATTGCTCGTTCTATTGTTAACAATCCGACGCTTATTTTAGCAGATGAACCAACAGGAGCTCTAGATACAAACACAAGTGCTGACATTATGGAGCAATTTTCTCAGCTTAATGCAGATGGCACAACGGTTGTAGTCATTACCCATGAACCTGAAGTGGCAGAATACACATCGCGTACAGTTATCGTTCGTGACGGTAAAGTGCTAAGTCATAGCGATAAGGAGAACGATAGCCTATGAGTTTGATAGAAAATATTCGCATGGCGCTCTCTTCGGTTCTTGCTCATAAAATGCGCTCTATTTTGACGATGCTTGGTATTATCATTGGCGTAGCGGCTGTTATTATCGTTGTAGCCATTGGTCAGGGCGGAGAACAGATGATTAAGTCGGAAATAACAGGAGCAAGCAATACAGTTGATGTATACTATCAGCCTCCTGAAGACGAGATGCAAGCTGATGACCTTTCAATGACGGGTGAGCCTATCTTTACAGAGGATGATATCAAAGCTCTTTCGACTATTCCCGGAGTGAAGAATGTGGTGGCCTCTAGTTCAATGGGAATGGGGATAAGATATAGAGACAAGGAATCTGATACGACTGTTAATGCTATTAACGAAGGCTATATTGAAGTTAATCAGCTGGAAGTTTCAAAAGGAAGAATGTTAAACAGCTCTGACTTTTTATCAGGTAATCGAGTAGGTGTTATCACAAGCGATATGAAAAAAGAGCTATTTGATAAAAAAGAAGCCCTTGGACAAGTAGTATGGGTGCAAGGTCAGCCTATCAAAATTATTGGTGTCACAAAAAAGGCAACGGGCTTTTTAGCATTTGAAATACCAACCATTTATATTCCGAATAATACGTATAAATCAAGCTTCGGTAAGCTCGATTACACAAACCTTAGTGTTCAAGCAAAAAGCTCTGATCAACTAAAAAAAGTAGGCAATGACGCAACGGATTTGTTAAATAATTTGCATGATGCGGAAGATGCTTACCAAGTGCAGAACTTAGAAGAAATAGCAGATAGCATTGGAAATGTAACGCGGATTATGACAACGATTATTGGATCGATTGCAGGCATTTCCCTGCTTGTTGGCGGGATTGGCGTTATGAACATTATGCTGGTTTCTGTAACGGAACGTACAAGAGAAATTGGTATTCGTAAAGCGTTGGGAGCATCTAAAAGACAAATTCTAACTCAGTTTTTGATTGAATCCATTACCCTCACGTTAATTGGTGGTTTGCTTGGAATTGGTCTCGGCGCGGGCGGGGCAGCTCTTGTTTCATTATTTGCTGGCTGGCCGTCGTTAATTTCGTGGCAAGTGGTACTTGGAGGAGTGTTGTTTTCCATGACGATTGGCATTGTATTCGGCATGCTTCCTGCAAACAAAGCGGCGAAGCTAGATCCAATCGAAGCATTAAGATATGAATAAAGACATGCGTTCGCATGTCCTTATTTCAATTTAACGAGAACCAAGAAGATTTCTCGTTTTTCTTATTTATTACTTACTAGGGTTGATACGGGCTACGTTAATAATATCATGTATTTTCTCTACCAAATCGAGCATGAGAAACCCGTTTCCTTCAGAGCTTTTTCGATATCCAAGAGGAAGCGTCCTTCTTACAAGTTGAGCATAGATTTCGGCTTCGATTAAAGAGCGGCCAAATTCCTTCTCACATAAGTTAATTAATAGAGCTAAAGCTCCTGCTACGTGGGGAGTTGCCATTGAAGTTCCTGAAAGAGTCGCATATTTACCTTCTAAAAAAGTAGAGATGATGTTAACTCCCGGTGCCACTAAATCCACTTCTTCATTGACGTTGGTAAAAGGAGCCAAGCTTAAGCTGTTGTCCACTGCTCCTACTTGAATGACTTCGTTGTAACTTCCTGGATATGAATATTCAAAGGTTTCTTCGCGGTCGTCACCTTCGTTTCCAGCTGCAACAACGACAGAAACATCTTTATTCACAGCATTCTGAACAGCTTCGTGCAGTTCTGGAACGTCTTGTGGTCCCCCCAGTGACATGGAAATAACTCGTGCTCGCTCATTGTTAGGACCGCGCCATTCGACGGCGTAGTTAATAGCGTCAATAATCCATTCGTAATTTCCCGATCCTTCACCGGTAAGTACTTTTAAGCTTAGAATTTTTGCTTTTGGTGCCACTCCTACTACCCCTTCATTATTAAGCGCAGCAGCAATGGTACCAGACACGTGAGTGCCGTGCCCATTATTATCTTCAAATACAGAAGAATCTCCGTCATAATCCGAAGTGAAGTTTCTTCCTCCGATAATACAATCTTTTAAGTCAGGATGATTTGTGTCAACACCAGTGTCGATAACTGCAATTACAATGCCTTCTCCTTGATTGCTTTGTTCCCAAATAGCAGGCGCTTGAATTAAGCTTACTCCTTTAGGCGTTTCGTTTGTTGAGTCGATAATCGACTCAATTGTATAAGGAATTAATTTGACTTGTAACGGTTGTTGAGTCATAGTCATCCTCCTTAAAATGAATTCCATAAAAATGGAAGTTACTTAATTATAAATTCCCAACTATTGCTATAAATTAAACACTTTTCATGCGAATCCTTTCTTTTTGAATAAAAAGACTCACAAAAGATGTGAGAAAAGGAAAAAAGACCCTGAAGACAAGCCCGATAGAGATTTTTAATGTTATCTATGTATTCACTTTTAATGTTTATCTCACACTATAGAAGAAAGAAACTCTAAGAAAAATCACATAGGACCGGCGACTTTTGATATAATTACGAACGGTATGACATTCTCAAAATACATGATATTTATAAATATACATCAATTTGCAAATTACGAAGGGGCTGAGGATAGTGTCAACTTTAACGTCTCAATCCGTCATCAAATGCGGAAAATATGAACTGAATTATGCGGACCGTACGCTTATTATGGGGATTTTAAACGTAAACCCGGATTCATTTTCAGATGGCGGAAAATACTACGATGTAGATAAAGCGGTGGCTCATGCTGAGGAAATGGTGAAGCAAGGAGCAGACATCATTGATATCGGAGGAGAATCAACTCGTCCTGGGTATACAAGAATTAGTGATGAAGAAGAGATTAAACGGATTGTGCCCGTTATTTCTGAAGTGGCTAAGCGCGTAGAGGTGCCGATTTCTGTAGATACATACAAGTCGGAAGTGGCCAAACATGCGCTGGAAGCAGGAGCACATATTATTAACGATATATGGGGCGCAAAGGCTGATCCCAAAATGGCCCAAGTTGCAGCTGACTATAATGTTCCTATTATTTTAATGCATAATCGCCATGAGCCCAATTATACAAATCTGATTACAGATATGATAAGTGATTTGGAAGAAAGCATATCAATTGCAAAAGCTGCAGGAGTTCGAGATGATCAGATTATCTTAGATCCAGGCGTTGGCTTTGGAAAAACGGCTGCACATAATGTAGAAGCGATTCAGCATCTAGATCAGCTGACAAAGATGGGCTATCCTGTGCTGCTTGCTACTTCTCGTAAAGGATTTATTGGACAAATAGTCGATGCTCCTCCAACGGAAAGAATGGAAGGAACTGCAGCTACTGTATATGCAGGGATTGCACAAGGCGTTCAAATGGTTCGAGTTCATGACGTATTAGAAATCAAGCGCTTTGTAAAGATGGCAGATGTACTGGTAGGAAAACATATATTTCAGTTTTAATAATCATTTAAGCAGACGCGTAAGCGCTGCTTTTTTATTTTCCTTGATTTCTCCGGATAGAATACATGCCTTTAGATAAATTTAAGTAATATGAAGGTTGTAAAAATGCAGGGTGAAAATGAGAGCAGTAACGTATCAAGGACCTAATCAGGTAAAAGTAGCAGAAGTAGAAGATGCGAAGTTAGAGAAGAAAGATGACATTGTCATTAAAATAACGTCAACGGCTATTTGTGGTTCTGATCTGCATTTATATCAAGGAAGCATGCCATTGCCTCACGGTTATATTATTGGTCATGAACCAATGGGGGTTGTGGAAGAAGTAGGGCCGGAGGTTACAAAAGTAAAAAAAGGAGATCGCGTTATTATTCCGTTTAACGTAGCGTGCGGACAGTGTGCATACTGTAAGGATGATTTAACGAGCCAATGTGATAATTCTAATCCACATTACGATTCTGGCGGCTATTTCGGTTATACTGAAAAATTTGGAAATCATCCGGGAGGTCAAGCTGAATATTTAAAAGTGCCGTTTGGGAATTTTACACCATTTGTCATTCCGGAATCGTGCGAATTAGAAGATGAATCGCTTCTTTTTTTATCAGATGTGCTTCCAACTGCTTATTGGAGTGTAGAGCATGCGGATGTTAAAAAAGGAGATACCGTTATCGTACTCGGCTGCGGACCAGTGGGATTAATGGCTCAAAAGTTTGCTTGGATGAAAGGTGCCAAACGGGTTATTGCCATAGATCATGTTCCATACCGAATTCAGCATGCAAAGAAAATGAATGCCGTAGAAACCTTTGACTTTACAGAATACCCAGATATGGGGGAGCATTTAAAAGAAATCACAAAAGGCGGAGCTGATGTGGTGATTGACTGTGTAGGTATGGATGGCAAAAAGTCGCCTCTTGAATACATTGAGCAAAAATTAAAACTTCAAGGTGGAACGCTCGGACCCATTCAAATTGCGACAAAAGCCGTTCGTAAATGTGGAACCGTCCAAATCACCGGGGTATACGGAAGCAACTATAACAGTTTTCCTTTAGGAGCTTTTTTTGCTCGAAATGTAACTCTCAAAATGGGGCAAGCTCCTGTCATTCCGGTTATGCCGAAATTGTATGATCAAATTGTACAAGGAGAATTCGATCCAAAAGAAATTATTACTCATAAAGTCGCTTTAGAAGACGCAGCTAATGCCTACAAAATCTTTAATGATCATCAAGATAACTGCATTAAAGTTATTTTAAAACCTTAAAAGGCCAGTTCTATTAGGTGAAGATTCCCGAGCAGTGAAGCTCGGGAATTTTTTATGTATGTAAAGTGGGGGAGGAAAATAATGCACGATTGGATGGTTGATTTTACATAATTTAGCTTTATGATAGAAAGAGAAGATATAACGCTTTCATATTCTGATTAAATCGTGCTGCTTAAAATGAAATAAATAACATCTTGGTATTCAGTCTTATTCAATCACCGAAATATGGAGGAGAGAATGAATGAAATTAGCATTGCTTCTTGTCATTATTATCGGCGTTGCTGCCCTTGCAGGTACGATCAGTGCTGCAAAGAAAGTAGATGAAGATTACGGAAAATCTAAAAAGAAAAGTATAGTGAATTTATCTATTATTTACGGAGTCGTATTCATAGGATCAATCGTAGGAGTAGCGTGGTATATTGCAGTGAGACCATAAATAAAACGAACACTTCCGTGTTCGTTTTATTTTGATTTTAACGTTAATTCTCCGCTTGAAACAGCTGCATCAATAGGATATTTTCCATTTCCATGCTTTCCTTTTAATACATCTTCTGTTGCGGTTGCATTGCTTAACTTAAAGTCATTGTTTATATCACCGCTGCTTACTTTTCCATTCACTTTAAAACCAGCGCTTTTCGGAAGAACCAGCACGGCATCTCCAGATCCTACATCTACAGAAACGGCCTCTTCTAGCTTTTTAAAATCCATATAGAGATCACCAGATCCAATGCGCGCCTGAAGTTTTCCTTTATAGTTTGTTCCTTTAATTTCCCCAGATCCTACAGCAAATTTAGCTGTTTGGCTTTCAACATTACTCAGCTGTAAATCTCCAGAATTGACATCCGTACGAAGAGAGGTGCTCCTCAAGTTTGAAATACTTGCATTTCCAGAACCTACTTTAATCGAAACATCTTTCAGCTGAAGCGCTTGCTCAGGCTGTGTAGCAACTTGAAGGTCCCCAGAACCTACCGTAAGCGCAAGGTTGTGGTGATAATCTCTAGGAATGTAGATTGTCACTTTTGTGTTTGAAAAAATAGAAAGCCATTGAAAAGGACTTTTTTGATAAGTGACGACTAGGGTATCTCCATTTTGCTTTACATCTACTTTTCCTTTACCTTCTACTTTTGTTTTAATATCTTGACGATCTTGCGGCACGAGAGTTGTACTAATGCTTGGAGAGTCAATTTGAATATGCTGAATATCACGTGATAACGCCGCTTCAGACTTGGACGTCTTGAACGAATTTAACGACCAAGAGGAAGGTGCAAACGCAGTAGAAAAGAGGACTGCCGTACCACCTATCACTAAAATAAAAGCCAATATTTTTTTCACGTTATAACCCGCTTTCTACCTAAATTAAATTTGTTTTCTTCTACCATAAAGTGTAAATTGAAAAGCGGTTAATTTCAACGAACAGCAGGATTATTTTTTTCTACGTCTCAAGTCGTAAAAATGAAATATTTTTTTGAGGAATTAAATGAAAAGCGAAGTAGATATTTAAACATACTTATCAAAGAATCAAATTCTTCGTTTCAAAAATAGGAAAATAATTGAGTTAAAAGAACGGTTAAATTCACTTTTTTTGTGTAATTTTCTGATGAGTAGTTCAAAAGAAGTAATAAATAAATAGAATTTTCATACCAATTTTATTATTCCGAAAAACTTTTAAAGTGTTGATTATTAAAAAAATAAAGGGTAGAATTTGTTCATATCAATTGAATACAGCTAAGATTACGATCTTGTATATTATCAGTAATATGGTCTGATAGTCTCTACCTAGTAACCGTAAAAAACTAGACTACAAGAAAGTTTGGATATAAGCAGCAAAAAGAAGGGCGTATTCTCATGAGTACAGTCTTCTTTCAAAGCTCTTACTTTTCATACTTTCTGTTATTGTCAGAATTTATGAAAAGTAAGAGCTTTTTTTGTTTTTCAAATACACACCTGGGAGTGGCTTGCATGTACTTTTTATTAAATTTATTAGGCGTTTTTGTCGTAATGGGTGTCGTCTTTTTATGTTCTCCTAAAAAGAAAGAAATAAAGTGGCGTCCTATTGCTTCACTGCTAGTCGTTGAAGTCCTCATTACTTGGTTTATGTTAGGCACTTCAATCGGAACATGGATTATTAATAAGATTGCTTCGTTCTTTACTTGGCTAATTTCCTGTGCTAACGATGGAATTGCTTTTGCGTTCCCATCCGTGATGGGAAATGAAACGGTTGACTTTTTCTTCAGTGCATTACTGCCTATCATCTTTGTCGTGACATTTTTTGATATTTTATCTTACTTTGGTATTTTAACGTGGATTATTGATAAAGTAGGCTGGGTCATTTCGAAAGTTTCTCGTTTGCCTAAATTAGAAAGCTTTTTCGCTATTCAAATGATGTTTTTAGGAAATACGGAAGCATTAGCGGTTATTCGTAATCAGCTTTCTGTGTTAAAAGACAACCGTTTGCTTACGTTTGGAATTATGAGTATGAGCAGTATTAGCGGATCTATTATCGGTGCTTATTTAACGATGGTTCCCGCTACGTATGTGTTTACAGCAATTCCACTGAACTGTTTAAACGCGCTTATTTTAGTGAGCTTATTGAATCCAGTTCATGTTACAAAAGAAGAAGATATGATTTACGTACCGCCAAAGTCGGAGAAAAAAGACTTTTTCTCTACCATTTCAAACAGTATGTTAGTCGGAATGAACATGGTTATTGTTATTTTAGCGATGGTTATTGGATATGTAGCTCTTACATCTGCGCTTAACGGTATTTTAGGCGTTATCGTAGACGGCTTGACTGTACAAAAGATTTTCTCTTATATCTTTAGTCCATTCGCATTCTTACTAGGGCTAACGGGACATGATGCAATGTACGTAGCTCAGCTGATGGGTATCAAGCTAGCAACAAATGAATTCGTGGCAATGATGGATTTGAAGAAAAATCTAGATACACTTCCACCGCATACGATTGCAGTTGCTACAACATTCTTAACATCTTTTGCTAACTTCAGTACGGTGGGTATGATTTATGGGACGTATAATTCTACGTTATCAGAAGGTAAATCAACGATTATTGGAAAAAACGTATGGAAACTGCTTGTGAGCGGTATCGCTGTTTCGTTATTAAGTGCTATGATTGTTGGATTGTTTGTTTGGTAAAAAGTTAAAAAAAGCTGTGCTTTCTAAGACGAAAGCACAGCTTTTTTTCTTGTTGCATCACCTATTCATTTGCAGAAAAATGGTTATGAATATCCACAGTAAAAGAAAATCACACTATTCAAGAAAAATTCATTTTACTTTTGCAGAAAAACATTTTAAATCTAGTGAGCATTATGTTAAGATTACAAAAGGCTGTTTCATTTAAATTGAGAACACCGCATAAATATGTAAGTAAATATGCATAGAAAACAAAGGTTTATTAATTTTTTTCTAGGTAATATCTCGTAATAAATAGGTTGAAAGGAAATGTCGTTAATATGATAGAAGGACAACAGCAAACAAATGAATTAAAAAAGACGATGAAAAGCAGACATTTGTTTATGATTTCGCTCGGCGGGGTTATCGGTACAGGTTTCTTTTTAGGAACAGGATACACGATTAGCCAAGCAGGAGCGATTGGAGCTATCCTTTCGTTTATCGTAGGTGGCTTCATTATGTATTTAACAATGCTTTGCTTAGGGGAACTTGCAGTAGCAATGCCAGTTTCCGGTTCGTTTCAGACATATACAACAAAATTTATTGGCCCTGGTGTTGGTTTCGCTTTTGGATGGTTATATTGGTTGGGGTGGGCTGTAACGGTTGCATTAGAATTTTTGTCAGCAGGTCAGCTTATGCAAAGATGGTTTCCTGATTCTCCTGTATGGATCTGGTGTGCTATATTTGCCCTTTTATTATTCTCATTAAATGCACTGTCAGCTAAAGCGTTTGGTGAAGCGGAGTTTTGGTTTGCCAGCATTAAAGTGTTAGCTATTATTTTATTTATCGTGCTTGGTGGAGCTGCTATGTTTGGTTTTCTTCCATTAAGTAATGGAGACAGCGCACCGCTTTTCTCTAACTATACGGCTCACGGTGTGTTTCCTCACGGAATTAGTGCCGTGTTGATTACCATGATTACAGTTAACTTTTCATTCCAAGGCACGGAGCTTATTGGTGTAGCGGCTGGGGAAAGTGAAAACCCAGACAAGACTGTACCAAGAGCAATTAAACAAACGGTATGGAGAACGCTTGTATTTTTTGTACTAGCTGTAGCTGTCTTAGCGGGTATGATTCCGCTTGAAAAAGCAGGCGTAGTTGAGAGTCCATTTGTTGTTGTATTTGACCAAATTGGTATTCCATATGCAGCAGATATTATGAACTTTGTTATCCTAACGGCACTGTTATCTGTAGCTAACTCAGGTCTTTATGCAGCAACGCGTATGCTGTATTCATTGTCAAAAGATAACATGGCAAGTTCGGCTTTCATGAAAGTAAATAAACGCGGTGTGCCGATGAATGCTCTGCTTTTAACATTAGGCATTGCGCTTTTATCTTTACTTTCAGGATTCTTTGCTCAAGAAACAGTATTTGTATGGCTCATTTCTGCAGCGGGTTTAGGTGCACAAATCGGCTGGATTACGATTGCTGCATCACTGCTTGCATTTAGAAAAAGATATATAAATCAAGGAGGGCAAATCGAGGATTTAAAATTTAAAGTCCCTCTTTACCCGGTATTACCTTTAATCGCATTAGTATTAAATACAATTGTATTGGGAAGCATGGCATTTGATGCAGAACAGCGAATGGCACTGTATGTCGGTATTCCACTAGCGCTGCTGTTTTATGCTTATTATCACGCACGTGTAAAAAAGAAAGTTGATTTATCTATCAGCCGTCAAGAAGTGCAGCTTAAAGACGACAAAAACGTAATTTTATAAAAAAAGACGCAAAAGCCCAGGCTTTTGCGTCTTTTTTTATTGTTTATTTGTCAACTTAAAATAAAATTAAGTTGACAAATAAAAAGGAATTATTGCAAACTTAAAGCAGCGAAAAGAGAAAGGAGGGTGAATATGAAACCGAAAACAATGGCGTATGTTTCCTTATTTGCAGCTTTAACGGCGATTGGTGCATTTATAAAAATTCCTATTCCCTACATACCGTTTACTCTTCAAATTGTTCCTGTTTATTTAGCCGGTGCGCTGTTAGGTCCGCGTTTAGGTTTGTATAGTCAGCTATGCTACATAGGTATTGGGTTAATCGGTGTTCCGGTTTTTGCAGAAGGAGGAGGTTTAGGGTATATTTTCAAACCAACGTTTGGCTATTTAATTGGCTATGCTATGGGTGCATTTATGAACGGCTACCTTATTCAAAAATATGACTTAAAGAAACCTTTTTCTATCTTTTCAGCTAATTTATCTACGTTAGCTATTGTGTACGCAGTCGGCTGCTTTTGGCTTTACGGAGCAATGAAATGGATAATTGAAAAGCCTCTTTCACTGAGCGATACACTTCTTTTTGGAGCTGTTCTGCCAATGCCTGGAGATCTTTTGTTGTGTATTTTATGTTCAGTGCTGATTCACCGAATGCAGCCTCGATTTAGTCGTTTGTCATCAAAGCGGGTTAAAGCGGGGTAACTAAGACATAGAAAAAAAGGAGAGAAAAGAAAATGGGCAAAGCGTATTTTATTACGGGAACTGGAACAGATATTGGAAAAACCCTGGTTACAAGTATTTTGTATAAAGTACTTGGTCGTCTAGGAATAAAAACGACAATTTGCAAACCATTTCAAACCGGCTACCAAGACAAAATTGGAGGTTATCCGGATATTCACTGGTTTGAAACAAGGCTCGGAGTAGCAGATACGGGTATTTATCAGTTAAAGCCGGAGACGTCTCCTCATTTGGCTATTGCACTGAGCAGCAAGCAAGTAGAGCCTTCAATCGTCTTAAAACGCATTAATGAATTAAAAAAGAAATTTGATGTAGTGCTCGTAGAAGGAGCGGGAGGTCTTGCCGTACCTTTAATTGAGAAGGAAACAACGTTCTATATGACAAAAGATTTGATCATAGATGCACAGATGCGGGTTATTGCTGTTGGAACAACAGGGTTAGGAGCTATTCACGATGCGCTTTCTACCTTTTCATATGCAAGTGAGCATCACCTTAAAATCAACGGACTCATTTTTAATCGTTTTAATCACAGCAGTATCATTCATAACGATAATATTCGAACGATTGAAAAGCTGCTTCAAATATCATCTTTAATGACCGTTCCAGTATTCACACATATCGATGAAGAGTTAGATGCATATATTGAGAAAATGATGAGGCAAAAAAGTGTTATTCAACATATTCAGGAGGTGTTTGACTGTGCCGTATCAAAAAGCTGAGCTGGAGAAATGGGATAAAGAATATGTATGGCATCCCTTTACGCAAATGAAAGCTTACCGTCAATCCAACCCTCTTATTATTGAAAGAGGAGAAGGAAGCTATTTATATGATGTAGAGGGAAACAAATATTTAGATGGATACGCTTCTCTATGGGTGAACGTGCATGGACATAATGATCCGGAATTAAATACAGCTTTACATATACAAGTGGAAAAATTAGCGCATTCTACGCTGCTTGGATCCGCAAACGTTCCATCTATTTTGTTAGCCAAAAAGCTAGCGGAAATTACCCCTGGCAGCTTATCGAAAGTCTTCTACTCTGATACAGGCTCCGCCGCTGTCGAAATTGCGTTGAAAATTGCCTATCAATATTGGCAAAATCTCGACTCTGTAAAGTACAAAAACAAAAATAAATTTATCTCATTGAATGAGGCATATCATGGAGATACAATTGGGGCAGTCAGTGTGGGAGGCATGGATTTATTTCATCGCATCTTTAAGCCTTTGCTGTTTGAACGAATTCCCGCACCTTCTCCTTATACTTACCGTATGGACGGGGTAGAAACGGAAGAGCAAGCTTCAGCTTACTGTATTCAACAGCTAGAGAAGCTCTTGCAGAACAAAGGAGAAGAAGTAGCCGGTTTGATTATTGAACCGCTTGTTCAAGGAGCCGCGGGTATTATTACACATCCTCCAGGTTTTTTAAAACAAGTAGAGCGTCTGTGCAAAGCGTACGGGGTATTGCTGATTTGTGATGAAGTAGCCGTTGGATTTGGACGAACCGGAACGCTGTTTGCATGTGAACAAGAAGATGTTGTACCGGATATTATGTGTGTAGGAAAAGGGATAACAGGAGGGTATATGCCGCTTGCGGCTACGTTAACAAGCGAACAGATATTTAATGCTTTTTTAGCTCATCCAGATGAAAATAAAACGTTCTTTCATGGACATACGTATACCGGAAATCAATTAGCCTGTACAGTAGCGCTTAGAAATATTGAACTGATAGAAGAAAGGGAGTTAATCCGTAGTATAAAAGAAAAGGAAAAAGTTTTTAAACGTTATCTATTAAAGCTTTATGAACTGCCCAACGTGGGAGACATTAGACAAAGAGGATTAATGGCAGGAATCGAAGTTGTGAAAGACCGCCAAACAAAGTCTATTTTTGAAGATAAAAAAGTGATGGGAGACATCATTTTAGCGGCTCGTCAAAAAGGTTTAATTATTAGAGAGCTAGGTCCTGTGATTACGATGATGCCTATTCTTTCAATGACAGACGAAGAATTAAAAACAATGGTTGAAATTGTATATGAATCAATTAAAGAAGTAATTGCACGTCATACAGTGAGTTAAATAAAAAGAGGATAGGACAAAAGTTTTTTATTTAGTTTAAAAAAGATCCGAACGATTCATCGTTCGGATCTTTTTATGGTTATGGGAACGTGAATTTCTCCTTTTTTTTATCAATAAATATTTTTAATGCTTGATAGGCGAAGTGATCGTACATGCTGATTTTCATCTTTTAATAGAAGCGTTTGTTCGAGTAAGTTTAAGTTTTGAATATAACCTTTTACCGTTTGAACAAAACCGTTGTTTTGATAGTTAATAGTTAATAATTTATTTGTTTTTAATGCTTTTAAAATCATACCTATTTTCTCCCTTCTTATATCGTAGCTGCCGAAAAACTACAAAATAATGAAGAAGCAATTGGAGGCTTGTATTATTTATAAAAATTACTCTGTTTTTTATAAATGCTCTCCTGCTACTAATAGTAGAGGGTGATGGTGAAAAACAGATGAAAGATAAAGGGTAAGGTTTGATTTATTGTAATGAACTGACTTTTCCTTTACAAATACCTATTTCAAATTTCTTTTTAGTGATAAAATACTGTTAGTGAAATAACTACTTCTCTTCATTAAAGGGTAAGAACGGGTTATATTGATAGAGTTTTAGTTCTCTATTTCTAGTAATGAAATAAGAGATAGAGAAATAGACTAATAAAAATCAATCAAGGAGTTTTTTTATGGATCAGAGTTTTATTTTAAATCTTTTAGAAATTTTACTGATTAACATTGTACTGAGTGGCGATAACGCAGTCGTGATTGCTTTAGCTTGTCGGAATCTTCCGGACCAGCATCGAAACAAAGCGGTTGTTTTCGGTACATTAGGAGCGGTTGTATTACGTGTAGGGCTAACGTTTGTCGCTGTATATTTATTAACAATCCCATTTTTAAATTTCATCGGAGGCCTGCTTCTTCTATGGATTGCGATTAGTCTTTTAAAAGGTGAAGATGACGGAGATATTAAAGCGAATTCAACTCTAGCAGGTGCTATTAAAACAATTATTATAGCGGATCTTGTTATGAGTTTAGATAACGTAGTAGCGGTTGCGGGTGCGGCTAACGGCAATATTCTACTCATTATCCTTGGTCTTGTTATCAGCATTCCGTTAATCATTTGGGGAAGTCAGCTTTTAATGAAAATTATGGAAAAATTCCCGATTATCATCATTGCCGGAGCAGCGCTTCTTGGCTATACTGCTGGTGAAATGATCTTTAAAGACAAAGCGGTGGGACATGTATTAGAAGGATTAAATCCGTATTTGCATACGATTGTTCCTATTTTGTTAGCTATTTTAGTTGTTGTTGTTGGGAAACTTAGCGGACGTTCTAAAAAAGAAACGCATTAATAATAAAAAAAGACCCCTGTGAGGGGGTCTTTTTTTATTATTTAGCTAATGGAGGTGCGGAATTAACATCTTGTACTGTTTCTACAGGAGGATGAAATTCATTTTCCATTTTCGATACAACTACAGTTGCTACACCATTTCCAATTAAGTTCGTAATAGCACGAGCTTCCGACATGAAGCGGTCTACCCCGATTAACAGCGCGATTCCTTCAACTGGAATCATTGGGAATGCAGCAAGCGTAGCGGCTAGTGTAATAAATCCAGAGCCAGTAACTCCGGCAGCTCCTTTAGACGTTAACATTAAAATACCAAGCAGCGTAATCTCTTGCATTAACGACAGGTCGACTCCATACGCTTGAGCGATAAAGATAGCAGCCATGGATAAGTAGATGGCTGTTCCATCTAGGTTAAATGAGTAACCAGTCGGAATGACAAGTCCTACCACCGATTTTGAACATCCGTACTTCTCCATTTTGTCCATCATTTTTGGCAGTGCAGATTCCGAAGAAGACGTACCTAATACAAGTAGAATTTCTTCTTTAATAAAAGCAATGAATTTAAAAATATTAAATCCATAAATCTTAGCAATGGTTCCAAGTACAAATACAATAAATAAGAACATAGTAATGTAAACAGATCCCATTAAGAAACCGAGTTTTTGAAGAGAGCCTATTCCAAAGTTACCGATCGTATAAGCCATCGCTCCAAACGCCGCAATAGGTGAAAGTTTCATAATCATATTAACAATGCCAAAGAAAATATCTGTACAGCGTTCAAAGAATGTAATGACAGGAGCCGCTTTTTCGCCGAGTGTAGCTGTAGCCATTCCAAATAGTACGGCAAAGAATAAGATTGGCAATAATTCACCATTTGCCATTGCGCCAAATACGCTGTCTGGAATAATTCCCATGATAAACTCCATAAAGCCATGCTCTGCTTCAGCTGCTTGCTGCGTATATTGAGTAACATCAGCTCCGTTTGCGCCATTGATATTAAAGCCAGCCCCAGGTTTAATAAAGTTTACAACGATAATTCCAATTGCTAAGGCAAAAGTAGTGACAATCTCAAAGTATAAAAGAGCTTTACCTCCAATTCGTCCCACTTTCTTTAAGTCTCCCATGCTTCCGATACCGATGACCACTGTTAAGAAAATAATTGGGGCAATCACCATCTTAATTAGTTTAATGAAGATATCAGCCAATACTTTTAATTTAGCTCCAAATTCAGGAAACATGAAGCCAATTGCAATACCAAGAAGGATACCGATAACAACTTGAACAGTTAGATTTTTAAAACTTAATTTCATACGTAATGCTCCTTTCGAGAATATTTTTGTTAACGCTTACATTATTCTTATCCTTATATTAACTGATAATTTTAACTATTTATATTTCTGGTGATAATGTTCTTTTTGGTCATTTTGGTCAAAAAAAGTGATGAACATATAGTCATCACTTTTTGCTTTCGATATTTTTTATTTGCTGAATGATATCAAGCGTTTGTTTTGTTGCATTGTTTTCAAACGATTGATAAAGAGAGTTAAACTGTTTTTTCCATTCGGCTTTTTGTAAATCATTTAAGTAATAAACGCGCATGCCAGATTTATTTTTTATTTGCTGCAGCTGTTCATCGTTCATCATTTTTGATTGAGTCCAAATCCAGTTAGTTGTTTCTACCATTGCATCACTTAATAGTTGTTTTACATCTTCAGGGAGGTTGTCCCAATACTTTTCATCCATTAAAACAGCATAGCCCAAGTATCCATGGTTGCTGATGGTCATATATTTTTGCAGCTCGTACAAACGTTTTGAATAAATATTAGAAATGGTATTTTCCTGTCCATCAAATTCCTGTCGTTCGAGGGATTGATATACTTTATTAAACGAGACAGCCTGAGGCTTGGCGCCAAGAAGTTCGAATTGTTTTTTGATTACTTCACTTGGCATAATGCGAAACGTTTGACCTTGAAAATCTGCTGGATGGAGCAAAGGTTTCGTATTGCTAGTCATTTGTTTAAAGCCGTTGCTCCATAACGCAAGCCCTTTAATGTTTTTCTCTTGCAGCGTACTCAACAAATCCTGTCCGATTTTACCGGTAAACACTTGTTTTGCCTCGCTGTAATCATCGAAAATGAAGGGAAGATCAAAAAGTTGCCACGTAGGGGAGAGGTCGCTTAGCTTTGAAATGGAAGGTGCAATCATTTGTACATCATTTCGGCGAAGGGCGGCAAGTTCTTCGTCGTCTGAATACAATACACCGTTTGAATATACTTCAATTTTAACTTTGCCATCCGATTTTTGATTAACGATTTCAGCAAATTTTTGAGCGGCTAAGCCTTTTGGAGTGTTTTCGGCTACAACGTGGCTAAAATTAATCACAATTTGCTTATTTAATCCTTTTTGCTCATCGTCATGATACACATTATCTTGATTTATAACCGTATACTGCAAAAAAACATAGATCATCAAGAAAACGCTGACAATGATACTTGCCCCTATAAACATCTTCAAAATGTCCAACCCCGCGATTCAATAATTTTTCTCTACAAATATTCTAACACGCAATTTCTCAACGTGGTAAAATTAAAATAAACTTCAATCAGCAGTAGGTGTTCCGCTATGACGCGCTTATCCATGCAAACGAAAATGACGGGGTTAATCTTTTTTATCGTGGTCTTTTCGTTGTTTTTAGCAAGTATCGTGGTGATTAATAATTTTGTACAGTCAAAAGAAAACGATTTAGAGCAAAGGGCTTTAATCACTTCGAGAACAGTTGCTGAAATGCCTGAAATTCGAGAAAAAATTGAAAAAGATAGCAAGAACATTAATCAAATTGTAGAGCCGATTCGCATTATTCACGGTGCTTATTATGTAGTGGTTATGAATATGAATCATGAACGTTTGTCTCACCCTTTGCAAAGCATGATTGGAAAAATCTCTAAAGGAGATGATGAGGGACAGGCGTTTGCAGAACATACCTATACCGATAAAGCAAAAGGAGAAGGCGGAATGGTCATTCGCTCTTTTGTGCCCGTTGTGAACGATCAGCATGAACAAGTAGGCGTAGTCGTCTCAGGCTATCTTCTTCCGAAATTTACAGAGGTCATTTTAAGTTTAAAAAAAGAAATTTTTCTTATCTCAGGTCTTGCTCTTTTTTTTGGAGGATGGGGAGCGTGGGCGCTTGCATCTCGTATCAAAAAAGAGATGTTTGAGCTTGAACCTCATGAAATTGCTCGTTTGTTCGTAGAACGAACGGAGACCTTTAATGCCATGCATGAAGGAGTCATTGCCATTGATAAAGAGGAGAACATCACTATTTTTAATCATAAAGCGAAAATTATGATGGATGTACCCGATGAGGTAATTGGAAAAAAGATCTATGATGTGATTCCAGATACAAGACTTCCAGAAATTCTGCAGCTTAATCAGCCTGTTTATAATCGAGAGCTTCAAGTTCGGAATTTGAATATTTTAAGCAATCGTGTGCCGATTAAGGTTAATAATCACACAGTCGGTGCGGTCGCTATTTTTCAAGACCGAACGGAAGTTAAAAAATTAGCTGAAGAGTTAACAGGAGTTAAATCATTTGTAAGCGCTCTTAGAGTTCAAAACCATGAATACATGAATAAACTTCATACGATTGCAGGGCTTATCCAACTTGGAAATAAAGACAAGGCTCTTCAGTATGTTTTTCAAGTGTCTGAACAGCAAGAAGAGCTCACCCAGTTTCTTCATAAGCATATTAAAGATGAAAGTATATCGGGATTGCTGTTGAGCAAAGTCAGCCGTGCCAAAGAACTTGGAATTGAGTTAGCTATCGATCGCCACAGTGAGCTTCACTCATTTCCTCCTTACCTAGATCATCATGATTTTGTGATTATTATTGGTAACTTAATTGAGAACGCTTTTGATTCATATCAACATTTGGAGCGTCGTGAACGGAAGATCTATATAAGTATGGAACAAAATGACGGGATTCTTTCTATATTAGTTGAAGATAACGGGTGTGGCATGAATGAGGATCAAGTAGAGAGAATCTTTGATGAAGGTTTTTCAACCAAGGCAAAGGAAAATAGAGGAATTGGTTTGCATTTAGTGAAACAAATTGTTGAAAAAGGAAACGGTCAGATCGAAGTAGAGTCAGAAGTAGATGTTGGAACGACTTTCATCATTACATTCTTTTTATAGGGGGAGTGGGAAATGAATAAAAAAGAATGGACGGTGCTTCTCATAGAAGACGATCCTATGGTACAAGAAGTGAATCGCCAATTTATTGAACAAGTTGAAGGGTTCATCGTTATCGCTGCAGCTTCGAATGGTTTAGAGGGTATGCAGCTCATTAAACAGCATCAGCCTGATTTAACGATTATTGATATGTACATGCCTAGTCAAGATGGCTTAACTACCTTACAGCAAATTCGAGCAAATGGCTATAAAACAGACGTGATAGCAGTTACGGCTGCAAGTGATATTGAAACCGTACGGAAAGTTCTTCAATACGGGGCGGTGGATTATATTATGAAACCGTTCAAGTTTGAACGAATGAAGCAAGCGCTTGAGCAGTATCGTTCGTTTCAAGTTAAAATAAGTCAAAAAGAACATATTACTCAGTCTGAATTAGATTCTATGCTGTTTCAGCAATTCGAAGAAAAAGCCGATTTGCTTCCAAAAGGGCTAAATGCGGTTACGCTAAGGAGGATACAACAATATCTTTCCGAACAAAATCATCCAATTTCCGCTGAAGAAGTAGCGGACGGCGTAGGAATTGCGCGTGTGACGGCAAGAAGATATTTAGAGTTTTTAGAACAGGAAAACGAGCTGAAATTATCAGTTGAATACGGCAGAGTGGGGAGACCTATTAATCGCTATATGTTAAAAATAAATTAAATGATACAGAACAGCTTTTATTTGGAAAAGCTGTTTTTTTGCGTTAGAAAGTATATCTTTTTCTCTCCTAGAACAAATTAAGGTATACAGTTTTCGCTATCCAAAGAATATTTCGTGCGGTCATTAATTCATAAAATGTCCCTGAAAAAGGATTAATGGCGGAAAAATTGGGGAATATGCACTTTGACATTTAATTTTAGCACAGGAAGGTTTTGAAACATGGACATATTTTTAGCCGTCTTACCAGCCATATTTTGGGGAAGCATTGTGCTTTTCAATGTGAAACTAGGCGGAGGACCTTATAGTCAAACGCTTGGAACTACATTGGGAGCTTTGATTTTCTCCATAGGTATTTATATTTTTGTACACCCTACGCTTACACCTTTAATCTTTGGCGTTGGAGTTGTATCGGGGCTATTTTGGGCAGTTGGACAAAGTAATCAGCTGAAAAGTATTGATTTAATTGGAGTTTCTAAAACGATGCCTATTTCAACTGGGCTTCAATTAGTTTCCACTTCATTATTTGGAGTAATTGTGTTTCACGAGTGGTCTACAAAAACTTCAATCATTCTTGGTGTGCTCGCTCTTATCTTTATTATTGTAGGGATTGTTTTAGCATCACTTCAAAGCAAAGAAGAGAAAGAGGCTGAAGAAGGAAAAGGAAACTTCAAAAAAGGAATTCTTATTTTATTAATTTCAACCGTTGGTTATTTAGTTTATGTTGTAGTAGCCCGTCTATTTAATGTAGACGGATGGTCGGCTTTATTACCTCAAGCGATTGGTATGGTTATTGGAGGAGTATTGCTGACGTTTAAGCATAAGCCATTTAATAAATATGCAATTCGCAACATTATCCCAGGTCTTATTTGGGCCGCTGGTAATATGTTTTTATTCATCTCACAACCTAAAGTAGGCGTAGCGACAAGCTTTTCGCTTTCCCAAATGGGAATCGTCATTTCAACATTAGGCGGGATCATTATTTTAGGTGAGAAGAAAACGAAGCGTCAGCTAGTTGGGATTATTATTGGAATTATACTGATCATCATAGCAGGAGTCATGTTAGGGCTCGCCAAAAGCTAACTAGGAGGGTATTAACAATGTATAAAGATTTAGAAGGAAAAGTAGTTGTCATAACAGGTTCATCTACCGGTTTGGGAAAATCAATGGCGATTCGTTTTGCGACAGAAAAAGCCAAGGTAGTTGTGAATTATCGTTCGAAAGAAGAAGAAGCTAACAGCGTTTTAGAAGAAATTAAAAAAGTCGGCGGAGAGGCAATTGCCGTTAAAGGTGACGTAACAGTTGAGTCTGACGTGATCAATCTAGTTCAATCTGCTATTAAAGAATTTGGAAAGTTAGATGTTATGATTAATAACGCAGGAATGGAAAATCCGGTTTCATCTCATGAAATGTCTTTAAGCGATTGGAATAAAGTCATTGATACGAACTTAACGGGAGCATTTTTAGGCAGCCGTGAAGCGATTAAATATTTTGTGGAAAATGATATTAAGGGAACAGTTATTAACATGTCGAGTGTTCACGAGAAAATTCCTTGGCCGTTATTTGTTCATTACGCAGCAAGTAAAGGCGGAATGAAGCTCATGACTGAAACACTTGCATTAGAATACGCTCCAAAAGGTATTCGTGTAAATAACATTGGACCGGGAGCGATTAATACACCGATTAACGCTGAAAAATTTGCTGATCCTGAGCAGCGTGCAGATGTAGAAAGCATGATTCCAATGGGATACATCGGAGAGCCGGAAGAAATTGCAGCGGTTGCTGCATGGTTAGCTTCTTCAGAGGCAAGTTATGTAACAGGGATTACGCTCTTTGCTGACGGCGGTATGACACAGTACCCATCATTCCAAGCAGGACGCGGATGAGAAAAAACGCACTCTATGATAGAGTGCGTTTTTTAGTTTTCCTGAGCTTTTTTTTGGTTCTTAGGAGCTGACTGGTGTTGAATTCGTAAAAAAAGCAAAATCAAAACGGTGCAGCCAGTGATGCTGTACATCCCAAGAACAAGCGGCTGCTGTGTATCTGTTCCAGAAGTAATGCCGTGATACAGTGCAAGCAAATAGCCTGGAAAAGCAAGAAAATGAATAGCTTTCCATGTTTTTCTCCCCAGCTGTTTTATAAAATCGGATGTGATGATCAGTACGAATAAAATGTAGAGTGAAATAGTACCAAGACCTGTGCTAATTGGTTTGTAATCGGAAGTGAACGGAATTAAAATGTCAGAAAGTGAAAAATGAATAGATTGATCAAATGATAAAACAAGTCCGTGAATCATACCAAATAATAACCCGAACCACCCTGATGATTGATGAACCAGCAAAAGCTGTTTTTTTCGTTTTGGTTTAAAAAATGAAAAGCTGTGAGAAATGCCAGCGGCAACCGATACAAACATGAGTAAATAAGAAGTTAAGCCGGCTGCCCGAATGGTATTCCAAACGGGAAAGTAGGCACTAAATTGCGCGAGGAGAGTAGCCATAATGGTATACCTGACCTTTCACATTTTTTTCGATTAACACTTCGCCTTCTTTTGTAACCGCAATGACCTCTAAAGAAGGGTGATGCATTTTAGCTAATCTTAATCCGGCGTCCCATCCGAGAATAAGCATGCATTTTGCATAGACTTCAGAAACGGTCAAGTCTTCTGAAACAACCGTTGCTTGCAGAAGCTCTGATGAACTAGGCTTGCTGATTCTGCCATCAATAATATGATGGTGAGTGTGTCCGTTTACTTTCCACAAACGCTTGCCCACACTGCTTGTGGCAATGCCGCTGTTGCTCTTTACTTTAATACTCATGAGATTTTTTGATAAATCAAATGGATGAGAGAGCGCAATAGACCAGTGCTTGCTAGCAGGCCCCCATGTTACAATATCACCGCCTCCATCGATTGCCCCAAGTGAAGTTCCTTTTTTCTTTAATTGATTCGCCATTTGCTGAATGCTCCAACCTTTTGCGATTCCGCCTAAATCCAGGCCGACATTAGAAGCAAGGTGAATACTTCTCATTCCTTTATGAATCATAAGAGGGTTAACAGCATCAAAAGCTGCTACTTCTTGAGGAAGCTGATTGTTAGGCAGTTGTTCAAAACTTTGGTCATATCCTAGAGTTTGAATAGAATGATACAGAAATGGGTTGAAAATTCCGTTTGTCTCATTGTAATAGTAAGAGGCTGTTTTTACAGCTTCATACAACATTTTTGACGGTAAAAATAATCTTCCGTTCAGCGAATTAAGCTGTGAAAGTTCGCTTGTTGGAAGAAAGCGGCTTAGGGTTTCTTCTACAAGATAACACCAGCTCTCCACTTTTTGGCTGACATGTGTTTCAAGCTGATATACGTTAAATTCGGTATTCATTGCTTTAAATGAGTAGCTCATTACATCACATCCTTAAGAAGGTCTTGATTGCATAGAAAAATCATCGTTATTGCCCCAATTATCCTGACTATTTCCGGAATAATCATCAGACCACTGATCTTGCTGATTACTTGAATCATCGTCTGACCACTGATCTTGCTGATTACTTGAATCATCGTCTGACCACTGATCACTTTGCTCACTAGAACTGTCATTTGACCATTGATCTTGCCCGTTAGTTCCATTGTCCGTATTGGAGTCAGATCCTGAATCTGGAAATAGGTCCGTCTCATCTTCCGTTTGAGTTTGAGATGAATTATCAGCTGATGCATCGTTATTTAGTGCTGTAGTTGTTGAATTTGTTTGATCATATTTTTGAGAAAGTCCTATAAAAGTGGTAAATGCAGCAACGCTCGATAAACCAACCATCCATTTTGTCCATTTATTAGCTGCCATTGATATGCTCCTTTTATCTTTCATATTTTGCAACTGAACACTGAAGAAAAACTGCAGTGGAAGGTAACATACAACGTTCAATTGTTATAGTTCAATATAGACAGAGAAAATGAAAAAATAGTGAAATAGATGTAGGTCGGATTATTTTTGTGGGGGAATTCAGTGAATTATTAGATTAAAAAAGGGTTGTTCTTTTTAGAACAACCCTTTTTTAATCACCGATAAATCTTACTAATTGACACGTAATAAACCGTTAACTGTACAAGAGAAAGAAGCAAAAGAACGGCAATGGGATAGAAGCTAAAAGAATTAGGTAACAGCGGATAAAAAGCTATTAATATAGCACCTATAGGAATAGAAAATAGGAGGAAAACAAAGGCTTTTTTACAAGCTTCTGCTGTTATCATCTTTTCACGTTCATCTTCTTCTGCAAATTCAAACGGAAATAATAAAGGCGAAACGTTCTTCGTCTTTTTACGGGCGCGGTAGTAAAAAAATGAGACAATTAAAAGAACAATTAAAGAAGCAAAAGAGCCTATAGACATAGTAATTTCCCACGGAGGTTCAGGGTCGGTCATAACTTCACTAAATTGAATATTTAGGCTTAAAAAATCATATAAAAACCAACCTACGCACAACAGGGACACTACATTCAACAAATAAGATTTAATAACATTACTCAACATTTTTCTCCTCCTTTTGAAGTGTAAAAACATCTTCCATTTTTAATTGAAAGACATCACAAATTGTTAAACCAAGTAGTAGGGAAGGAACGTAATTTCCCTTTTCAATAGCTGCAATGGTTTGGCGAGTGGCTCCAACTTTTTCAGCTAAATCTCCTTGCGTATATCCATGTTTAGCTCTAAGCTCTTTTACGTGATTAATAAGAGTCAATATGATCACCCGCTGACTTTTTAATAAATTTGTTAAGTTGATTTAACATTATGTAAAGTTAATTTAACATAAATTGGATGATTTTTCAATAACTAATGGATAAAAAATACAAAAAAGATCCTGGAAGAATTCTCCAGGACCTTTTTTGTTAATAAATTTCTTTAATGCCAGACAAACGAATGGAAAAAATGTTTTGTTTTTCATCTCTTAGGGAGAGGGTTTGGTCGGTTAGGTTTAAATTTTGGATTTTTCCTTTGAAGGTTTGAAGCAGGCCATTTTCGTAATAATTCACGGTTACATGTTTGTTTTTCTTTAACGCTTTTAAAATCATTTATTCATCTCCTTTCATGTGTGCATCTGTTATGAAAAGAAAGCTGTGGTTTAAGCATAAGAATTTGAAGAATGCTCAAGGCAGAATTATTATTATACAGCAAGATGAGAATAGTTTGTAGATAAATTGTGAAAAAATGCACAAGTTTGCAGTACGGGTGTTGCAACAGAATACAGTATATGAGGGGATAAGGGGTTTTATGATAAAAAAGGTGATTTTAGTTTATTTATTTATGGGTATTAGGTAAACTAGTAGATGAATTTAAAGAATCTATCTATAGTTGTGAAGGCTAGGATTTCATTTAATTTTCATTTTCTATGAGTATAATGATAAAGGTTTTCTATATGTTCTTTGTGAATCTACTCATAAACTAATCGAGAAAGGAAAATCAAAATGAAGCGAATCGTTTCTAAGCCGCTGCACTATTTCATATTAGCCGCTGTTTTAATGTGGATAAAGTCGTATGTGGCTTATAAAACTGAATTTAATTTAGGCGTAAGCGGCGTAATGCAGCAAATGCTGCTGTTCATAAACCCTGTGAGTTCAGTGCTGATTTTTTTAGGAATCGGCTTATTTTTAAAAGGAAAGAAAGCAGGAGCTTGGATTCTTGCAGGCAGTTTCATTATGACGCTGCTGTTATACAGCAACGTTCTCTATTATCGTTTTTTTAACGATTTTGTAACGCTTCCTACACTGTTGCAGACAAGTAATGCTGGAAGTATGGGCGGAAGCATTATGGATTTATTAAAAGCACATGATGTTTTTTATTTTGTTGATTTTATTATTTATTTTTTCCTCTTTTTTAGTAAAAAAATTGACTGGCATAATGAAAAAGTATCGGTTAAGAATGCTGTAACTATTCTTTCTTTAGGATTCATGGTTTTTTCTGTCAATTTAACATTAGCAGAAATTGATCGCCCGCAGCTTCTATCTCGAACTTTTGACCGCAATTATCTAGTAAAGTATTTAGGTGCCTATAATTATACGATGTATGACGGTGTTCAGACTGCTCAAAACTCTAAACAGCGAGCTTTTGCAAGCAGCAATGATTTAACAAACGTCGTTAATTTTAAAAACAGTCACTATGCGGAGCCTAATTCCGTTTATTTTGGAAAAGCTAAAGGGAAAAATATTATTAAAATTCATTTGGAATCATTTCAGTCTTTTTTAATTGATTACAAATTAAATGGCCAGGAAGTGACACCTTTCTTAAATTCATTGGCCCATGGAAATGACTTTACGTATTTTGATAACTTCTTTCATCAAACAGGACAAGGAAAAACATCAGATGCTGAGCTGATGATGGACAACTCTCTATACGGCCTTCCTCAAGGTTCTGCCTTTGTACTGAAAGGAAGCAATACGTATCAGGCAGCACCAGCTATTTTAGATCAAAAAGCTGGCTATACGAGCGCTGTGCTTCACGGAGACTATAAGACGTTTTGGAACCGTAACGAAATTTACAAGCAGTTCGGTGTGGATAAGTTCTTTGATGCAAGTTATTACAATATGACGGGTGAAAATAAAATTAATTATGGCTTAAAAGACAAACCGTTCTTTAAAGAGTCTGTTCCAATGCTGCAGTCTTTACCACAGCCGTTCTATGCGCATTTAATTACGTTAACAAATCATTTTCCATTTTTACTTGGAAACAATGAGGCAAGCATCCAGCCGGCTAACACGGGCGATGCAACAGTTGACCGTTATTTCCAAACGGCTCGTTATTTAGACGAATCATTGCAATCTTTCTTCCAAGAACTGAAAGCTTCTGGGCTTTATGATAATTCTGTGATTATGATTTATGGAGATCACTACGGTATTTCTGAAAATCATAATGCGGCAATGGAAAAAGTAATAGGAAAAGAAATTACGCCTTATGAAAATGCTCAGCTGCAGCGTGTACCTCTATTTATTCACGTTCCTGGAGTGAAAGGCGGAGTTAATCATACGTACGGTGGAGAAATTGACGTTGTGCCAACTCTTCTTCATTTAGTAGGAATTGACAGCAAAGAATTTATCCAATTTGGTACAGATTTATTTTCTAAAAATCATGATGATGTAGTGGCATTCCGTAATGGCAACTACGTATCTCCGAAGTATACATTAGTGGATGGAACGTATTATGATTCTAAGACGGGCCAAGCGCTTAACGAAAATAATCAAATGAAAGCTTATAAACAGAAGGTAGCGAAAGAACTGGAGTTATCTGATCAGGTTCTTTATGGAGACTTACTTCGTTTCCACAAGCTGAAGGATTTCCAAACAGTCGACCCTTCCAAATATATGTACGGGAAAGAAGAAACAGAAACACCAGCTAAATAAAGCTAAAATCAAAAGAACATGATGACTTCTGCAAAGCAGAATGAACATCATGTTCTTTTTTACTGTAAACTATTCATCAATAAATTTCTTTAATTCCCGATAAGCGAATAGAGAAAGTATTTTGCTGTTCATCTTTTAATGAAAGCGTTTGGTCTGTTAAATCTAGGCGCTGTACTTTTCCTTTAAACGTTTGAAGCAAACCGTTTTTATAATAGTTAATTGTAACGGCCCCGTTTTTTCTTAATGCTTTTAAAATCATTTTCAAAACTCCTTCCATATTTAAAATGTGTATGATTAACGAGCTGTAACATTCATTTTCATTTGCATATTTTTATTATACACAAAAATAGAAAGCGTTTTCACTTAAAGTTTGAACACTTTGTGAAAACTTTAACAGAGAATGTGACAAATACATACAGAAACTGATTTATTTGTCGTATTCATCATAAAACACATTTATGAAAGGAGTGTTAAGAACGTGTTAAAACTTTATGGATGGAAGAATATTATAAAATATTGTTTGAAATGTCGTAGTGAATCCATTCATCGTTCGTTACATTTCCGCCCATTTTTCTGTAAAGCGTTTGGGCTCTTGTATTATCACGAGCCGTTTCCCAAGACATAGTTGCATACTGCTGTTCTTTTGTATACTGGTGACTAGTAGAAAATAATTTTTCGCCAATTTTTTGTCCTCTTGCTTTTTCTATAACGTACAAGTCATTTAAAATCGCTACAGGCTTTACACGCGTGGTGCTAAATGTAAAATAAAGCGTTGAAAAACCTACTGCCTCGTCATTTTGAGTCGCGATAAACTGAACGCCAGCATCCGGATGGTGAAACAAGTGATTAATCAAATTTCTCAGCTGCTTTTTGGTAGGCTGAGGGCGCTTGTAAAAATCAACAATGTATTCGTTCATTAATGAAATAAGTGCTTCCATGTCAGCAGCATTAGCTTGACGAATTGTAATAGTAGTCATTAAATCTTCTCCTTTTTAATCAGATGATCTACACTTATAGTAAAAGAAATGCATCTCCTCTAAAAGAGCCAGATTTGAAAAATAAAATAGGGACAGATGAAAGGAGTTAGCGTGAAGTTCACACCTTTATTAAACCGCAAGGATGATATACCTTTGTATCACCAGCTATATGAATATATAAAAAAAGAAATTGTGTCCAGCAGGGTAGAAGTGAATGACAAACTGCCTTCTATCCGGTCTCTTGCTGATTACTTAAACGTAAGTCGAAATACTGTAGATATGGCCTATCAGCAGCTTTTAGCTGAAGGGTATGTAGAAAGCAGGCCCAAAAGTGGACTGTACGTAACGAATACACAGTTTGATTTACTGCAAACAGATAGAAAGCCGACTGTATTTTTACACCCTCACTCAGAAACAAAGTCGTGTACCTATGATTTTCGGTATGGAAAAGTTGATAGCGGTTTGTTTCCCTTGAATGAGTGGAAAAAACGATACAATGAAAGTCTTCAAACTTATAGAGAAGCTTTGTTCACGTACCAAGAAAGTCAAGGAGAAGAATCACTGCGTGAAGAAATTGCGACGTACCTTTATCAGTCAAGAGGAGTGGTTTGTTCAAAACATCAAATTGTTATTGGAGCAGGTACGCAGCAATCACTTAGTTTATTAGCGCAGATGTTAAAGCAAAGCATCAGAGATATTGCCTTTGAGAATCCTTGTTATGACGGGGCTAGCTTTGTATTTAAGCAGCATGGATTTTCCTTAAAACCCGTGTCGCTTAACAGCAAAGGCATAAACATTCAAGAGCTTTATGATAGCCAAACACGAGCTGTTTATGTTACACCATCTCATCAGTTTCCATATGGAATGATCATGCCTGTTTCAAGAAGAATAGAGCTTCTTGAATGGGCGAATGACTGCAATGGGTTTATTATCGAGGACGATTATGACGGAGAGTTTCGTTATAAAGGAAGTCCTATTCCTTCATTGCAAAGCTTGGATTCGAATGGTCGCGTCATTTATACAGGTACATTTTCAAAATCTTTTATGCCTTCTTTAAGAATCAGCTACCTTGTGTTACCTGAAGTTCTTCTAAAAACATATCATGAACAACGTTTCTCTTTATATGAGCAAGCTGTTCCAACTCTCCATCAACAGACGCTCGGGCTGATAATGAAAAATGGAGAGTGGAATAAGCATTTAAGAAGAGTGAGAACTGCTTATCAACTGAAACACAGTACTCTTTTAGCAGCTTTACAGAAAGAGTTTAACGAAAACATTACGATATCAGGTGAATCTGCAGGTTTACATATACTTGTACGCGTGCACAACGATATGAACGAACAGCAATTAATTAACGCAGCTCGAAAGCAAGATGTCTCCGTCTACGGTACCTCTCGTTATTGGCTTACGGAAGTACCTAAACAAAAGCCTCATATTTTGTTAGGCTTCGGAAGTTTGAGGAGAGAAGAAATAGAAGAAGGAATAAGGCGGTTAAAAAAAGCTTGGTTATAAATCCATGCTTGTTTTTTCGGTTTCTTGACAAAAGTTGCCTAGTCCTTTAGACTTTTTTGCATATATTTTAAATTATCTGAAAGGAGGATAGGGTAATCGAAGCTAACTGCTAGTGGACAACCCTAGATTAAACAATGAATCCTATCCAACAAATTTTACATACATTCCCTGTGATTGTACTAGATGGTGCAATGGCAACTGAACTTGAAAGATATGGCTGTGATTTAAACGACAGCTTATGGTCTGCAAAAGTGCTGATGGAGCAGCCGGAATTGATTAAGAGAGTGCATCAAGATTACTTTGAAGCAGGAGCTGACTGTGCGATTACAGCAAGCTATCAAAGCACATTTGAAGGTTTTGCTAAACGTGGACTGAGTGAAGCAGAGGCTCGCGAGTTAATTCAAGCATCTGTAAAAATTGCGGCTGAAGCAAGAGATGAATTTTGGCACCAAGAAGAGAATCGTCTTAATCGTCCCAAACCAATTGTCGCCGCTTCGGTAGGGCCTTACGGAGCATTTTTAGCAAACGGATCGGAATATACTGGACAGTATGACGTAACAGAAGAAGAGTTAATGGAATTTCATCGTCCTCGTATGAAAGCATTAGTTGAGGCAGGAGCGGACGTATTAGCTTGTGAAACTATTCCTAATGTAATGGAAGCAAGAGCTATTGCGAGGCTGCTACAAGAGTTTGAAGGAGCGTACGCATGGATTACGTTCAGCGCAAAAGATGACCTGCACATTAGCAGCGGAACATTAATCTCGGAGTGTGCACGCTATCTGGATTCTTATGAGCAAGTAGCGGCTCTTGGAGTTAACTGTACGCCGCCTCAATATATTTCTTCACTTATTAAAGAAATTAAATCTCAAACGGATAAGCCAGTCATTGTGTATCCAAATTCAGGGGAGCATTATGATGCTGAATCTAAAACATGGAACGGGACATCTGCTGGCGAAACGTATGGCTGCAGCGCTCACAGCTGGTATGAAGCAGGTGCTCAGTTAATCGGAGGGTGCTGCCGTACAACTCCAGATGATATCAAAGGCATTACAAAATGGGCTAGAAAATAACAGATTGAAAGAAAGAGAATGTGAGAAAAGTTGTTTCGCTAACGTTAAACACGAACGATCTATCTTTGATAGATCGTTCGTGTTTTTTATGGTCATGATGAACGTAGGCTTCGTGTGGGCAGGTCCTTCTAGCTGTTGCACGGAAATCAACAGAGGTGTCACAAGCAGTTCAGCTCATTTATCCCCATCTTCCGTCTTTAGAGTAGATTCATTTTATTATGTCCCAGTCTTTTTTTCTTGTAAAATAAAAGAATATAAGTTAAAAAATCTTTATTTGAACGAAAGAAGGGATGATGAAAGTGAAAGATATTAAAAATATTTATTGTGTAGGCCGAAACTACGCACTGCATGCAAAAGAATTACATAATGATATTCCAACATCACCTTTTTTATTTTCCAAACCTACTCACGCTCTCGTTGAAGCAGCTGGACAATCAATCACTCTTCCTAGCGACCAAGGAGAGGTGCACTTTGAAACTGAACTGATTCTTCATATTGGACAATCTTACAAAGAAGGCATAACAGTGGATGAACTCGTTGACGAGATGACGATTGGATTAGACTTGACTCTTCGAGACGTGCAGAGCGAATTAAAACAAAAAAAGCACCCTTGGCTGCTTGCAAAAGGATTCAAACATTCAGCGGTTGTGGGAAACTTTATTCCATTTGAAGGAGTAGAAGCATCTAAGAAGAAAAACTTTTCGCTAGTGAAAAACAATGAACGCGTGCAGCTGGGGAATATTAAAGATTTGATTTTTGACTTACAAACGATTATTGATTTTACAGGAAAACATTTTGGTCTTGATAAAGGAGACCTTATTTTTACAGGTACACCTGAGGGAGTAGGTCCGCTTACTCATCATGATGAGCTTTCACTTAAATGGGGACAGCAAGAGCTTGGTTCTTGCATCATTTCCTTTCGTTAACAAAAAGAAGCTGAAACAAAAGTAGTTCAGTTGAAAGAAGATCCGAACGCTGAATTGAGATTCTTGATAGAGAATCCAACTCGTTCGGAACTTTTATTGTGATGGTGAACGTAGATTGTATATATTTGCTTCTAGCTGTTGATTAGAGGGTAAGGCGAAGACTCCGGGAGGAAAGTGGAGTGGCTGAGACCCCGCAGAAGGGTAAGTGAAGTTTTGCACGAAAATCAACAGCGGTGTACCACGCAGTCCAAATCATTTATCCTATTTGTTCGTATTTAGATTATCTTGACTTCGTTATGCTTCAATCTCTTTTTTTACGAAGTCTTAATTTTTTAGCCTTCAGAATGAATTTAATATCCAATGGGAAAGCTGTTTCTATCTCCTATAGAAAACGAGGTTCTCAGCGTGGTGCTCTTAATTCTTACAACGGTGATTTCTATTTTGAGTGTACTAGTTATGCCAAAGCGTATCAGCTGGATAGAAATGTATACAACTTCTTTGTTTGTCATGTTTTTAGGATCGGTAGCAGATATATATCTTGATGTTAAATATGATCTTTATGGATTCTTCACAAAAGGAGTAGATTTTGAATATCTTTTAATTTTTATTTTTGTTTATCCTGCAACGAATAGTGTATTTTTAAATTTTTATCCACAGAGCAAGAGTTTGGCTAAAAAAGCTTTATATATTACAGTGTGGGTAATTCTTACAACCCTGTTTGAATACATTTCTGCCCAAACAGAAGTGTTTTATTATAACGAATGGAAGACGCTATACTCGTTTTTTTGCTATCCTTTTCTTTATATAGCAATGGTTTTAAATTTAAAAATGATACGGAGGCTTCAGATTATCGATAAACAAAAATAGAAATAAAAAAAAGTAATGATAAATCATAAAAAAATGATATTTTATTAATGGCTACATATGTAATATAGTAAAAATAGAAAATAAACGAAGCAGCATATAAGCAGGGTTAAAAAACATCAAAACGGGAATCTTGACATTAACTTCATGTTTTTAACCATGTATTGTGAATGAATATACTTATTGCTAAATAATATGTTGTAGAAGGAATTTAGCAAAGGAGGCAAGAAGATGTTTAAGCGTAGTGAAAAAATCCAAATTCATGGCGTAACGTTTCATGGAGTCATGAGTGCGAAGCAAAAAGCCGCCCTGCAGGAAATTGCTAATGTAACAGACGAAAAAGACTGGGATGGGCTAAAAGGCGTGTATTGCTTAGGCAGTGTAAAAGTGCAAGGGAAAGATGTGCTAGGCGTGTACTATGGCCAATTTAATGATAACCTTCCAAAAGATAAGCGCAAACTTCAGTTTGAAATTGACTATATTAAATATACAGTAACGGAATGTCCTATTGTCTTTATCGATACAACAAAAAATAAAAAGCCTCATCAATTTGCTTTTATCATTCTGCATGAATTAGGCCATCATGTGGATCGTATGACAAATGGAACGCTTTTAAAAGAAGGAAATAGAACGCAAGAAATGTTTGCTAATACGTATGCTTTAGAGAAATATTCAAAAATAGAAAAGTTCCAAACAAAGAAGTTGAAAAACATTCCATTTTTAGAGGAGTCTCTTACTCAATGGAATAAAACTCCTCATTCTGGAGCTTATTCTCTTAGAGTTCAAATTGAATAATTCACGAGAATAGTTCCTCTCTCTCCGTTTTTTATTTTCCTATCTTTTTTCCTCTTCCTTTCTTTTATTCTTCCAATGAACAAAAAGGATTTAATTACCCATAAAGTTTTAAAAGTTTTTATAGTACGAATTATTTACACTATACCCTCCTGTAAATTATGATTATTTTAAGAAAAAACAGAAAATTTTAAAGTTTTAAGGTACAACTTAATAGTGAACAAGCGATGTTGTAATCGTATAGACGAACTGGCATACATATGCGAGTCATACATACAAACGAATCGCTTCCACTGTTATGAAAGCGGATTCAAAAATAGGAGGGGTAATAATGTTAGCTATTCTTGGGTTTTTGATGGTTTGTACATTTATGTTTCTAATTATGACAAAACGATTAACGCCGCTTATTGCTTTAATGGTTATTCCAGTATTGTTTGCAATCATAGGGGGATTCACAAGTGATATTGGAGAAATGGCTTTAAATGGTGTAAAAGAATTAGCACCTACAGGCGTTATGTTAATGTTTGCTATTTTATATTTTGGGATTATGATTGATGCTGGTTTGTTTGATCCAGTTGTAGGAAGAATTTTAAAAATCGTAAAAGGTGATCCACTAAAAATCACAATTGGTACAGCTATTTTAGTTCTTATTATCTCATTAGACGGAGACGGAACAACAACATATATGATTACGCTCTCAGCGATGCTTCCGCTTTATAAAAAGCTAAACATGAAGCCTATGATTTTAGCCTGTATCGCTATTATGGGCAGTGGAGTTATGAACTTAACGCCTTGGGGCGGACCTACTGCTCGTGTGATGAGCGCATTGAAGTTAGATGCTTCACAGGTGTTCACACCACTGATTCCAGCCATGATTGGTGGAGCTGTTTGGTTATTATTTACGGCTTACTATTTCGGGAAAAAAGAGCGCCAGCGCTTAGGTGTTATTGATATTCAAGACGTTACAAATGCTCAAGTAGCTTTTGCAGAAGCAGCCGCTGCTGAAGGAATCGAGTACAAGCGTCCGAAGCTTTTATGGGTAAACTTTGCTTTAACAGCTCTATTATTAGTAGGACTTATCACAGCAGTTATGCCGCTTCAAATCCTGTTTATGATTGGATTTGCAATCGCTATCATGATTAACTATCCAAATTTAGAAGTTCAAAAAGAGCGTATCACAGCACATGCCGGTAATGTACTTGCTGTTGTATCTCTTGTATTCGCAGCAGGCGTATTCACAGGCATTTTATCAGGTACAAAAATGGTAGATGCAATGGGTAATAGTTTAGTAGGATTAATTCCAGATGCGTTAGGGCCTTACATGTCTGTGATTACAGCCATCACAAGTATGCCATTTACGTTCTTTATGTCAAATGATGCTTACTACTATGGAATTTTACCAATTATTGCTCAAGCAGCTTCAGCATACGGTATTGATGCTGCAGAAATTGGCCGTGCTTCATTGATTGGTCAACCTGTTCACTTACTAAGTCCTTTAGTTGCTTCTACGTATCTATTGGTCGGTATGGCAAAAGTCGAGCTTGGTGAATTCCAGCGCTTTACTTTAAAGTGGACGATTGGAACAGCGATGGTGATGCTTTTAGTAGCTATTATTACAGGAGTTATTACGCTGTAAAGATCATGAACCTAAAAACTTATCAATTCCGCTTTTGGGATTGATAAGTTTTTTTGTCTAAAAAGCTTTTGGAATAAGGAGCGGATATACAAAAAATTTTGATAAAATAAAAGAGGAATAGAACTATAAGGTAAAGGCTAAAGGTGCGATGAAATGAAAAAATGGTTTCAAGTATCGCTGCAAACAAAAATCGTAGGTTTATCCGCAGCATTAATCATAACTGTTATTGTTCTTTTAGCGAGTATTTTCTCTTACATGCAGTTTGTAGAATCTAAAAGGCAAGCCGAGCAGCTGGCTCTTCAAGCAGCCAAATCAATATCATTTATGCCGGAAGTCAAAGCTGCTTTTCAAAAAAAACAGCCGAGTCGCTACATTCAGCCGCTTGCCGAGCAAGTGAGGGAACAAATCGGAGCAGCAAGTATTGTGGTTCAAAACCGTGAGCAACTCATCTATTCTCATTCTAATCAAAAATGGATAGGAAAGAAAAACAAAGAGGCGGTTAACGATAGAGCACTGCTGTTTGGCGGATATTATACGCTTGACGGAGAGGGAACCACAGGTCCTGCAATTATGGGGAAAGCGCCTATTGTTATCAGTCACGGAAAGTATACGGAGGTCGTGGGAGTAGTGACGGTTGAGTTTTTAAAGTCTCATGTTCATGCTCAGCTCATTACGCGTATTCAGCAAATTATCCTATTTTCACTAGCGGTTTTATTGCTTGGTATGATCGGGGGTATTTTTTTAGCTAAAAGTATTAAAAAAGATACTCTCGGTCTTGAGCCCCATGAAATCGCTTCTTTATACCGTGAACGAAATGCGATTTTACTGTCGATAAAAGAAGGAATTATTGCTATTGATCATCAAGGCTTTATTACGATGATGAATACATCAGCTAAAAATATGCTAGGACTACAGACGGAATATTTACATCATCATATCATTGAAGTATTTCCTTATACGAATATGATTGAAGTGCTAGATACGGGAATAGCCCGAAGCGACCAAGAGATTTTTTTGAATGAAAAAACGTTTATCTTAAACTTAACACCTATTATTGAACATCAGCGAATTGTAGGAGTGGTCGCTAGTTTTCGTGATAAGACAGAATTAAAAAGCTTAATCAATACGATTTCAGAAGTACGAAAGTATTCAGAGGATTTACGAGCTCAAACCCATGAGTTTACGAATAAGCTGTATGTTTTGTCGGGTTTGCTGCAGTTAGGGCAGTACAAAGATGCATTTGAGTTTATTCAAAAAGAATCGGCCGTACACCAAACACAAAATCGTATTCTATTTGATCAGATACTAGATTCTAAAGTCCAAGCAATATTGCTTGGGAAGATTGGAAAAGCATCTGAAAAGAAAATTCACTTTTCGGTTGATTCGGAGAGTACACTCGATACGCTCCCAGAACATATTGAAATTTCTCATCTCATTATCATTATTGGGAATTTAATTGATAATGCATTTGAAGCAGTGAGTAAGCAGTCTGAAAAAGAAGTGTCGTTTTTTATTACCGATATTGGTCATGATTTAATTATTGAAGTGATGGATAACGGACCTGGTATATCAGAAGAAGTACTAAATCAAATTTTCACAAAAGGTTTTTCAACCAAAGGTACAGACAGAGGATACGGACTGGCAAATATAAAGAAAATGGTAGATGAGCTTGGAGGATCTATTGAAGTATATAATCAGCCAGAAGGAGGAGCCATTTTTTCAGTTTACCTTCCAAAAAACTGAATCATGAGAAGTAAGGGGAGAGTCGAAATGTTAAGAGTCGCAATTGCAGAAGACGATTTTCGAATTGCTCAAGTTCAAGAGCGATTTTTATTAGAAGTAGATGGTGTGGAAGTTGTAGGTAAAGCGTTGAATGCAAAAGAGACGCTTGAAATGCTAAAGGAGAAGAAAGTTGATTTACTTCTTTTAGACATCTATATGCCAGATGAAATGGGAACAGATTTACTGCCAAAAATCAGAGCGCAGTTTCCACACGTTGACGTTATCGTGGTAACGGCTGCCACCGAAAAAAACATTGTAGAAATCTGTTTGAGAAACGGCGTCGTTAATTATTTGATTAAGCCGGTTATGATGGAATCCTTCATTAATGCTATTAAACAGTATCAAGAGAAAAAGGAACTGTTTAGTACGCGTGAAGAAGTTGATCAATCATTTATTGATGCGTACTTTGGACATGTCAGAACAAAGCCAAAAGCGGATAAATCTCTTCCTTCAGGTATTGATGGTATCACGTTACAAAAGTCAAAAGACATTTTAAAAAGCATCAAAGGAATTACGATCGAAGAGATGGGGCAACACATGGGAGTATCTAGAACGACAGCTAGACGATATTTAGAGTATCTAGTATCAACTGGTGAATGTCACGTTGAGTATGATTATGGGATTATTGGACGGCCGGAGCGCAAGTACTATTTAGCGTAGCATTAGCCTTGAAGGATGGTATATATGATCAAAAAGCTCATGATAGTGTTTATAAGTGTATTGCTTGTTAGCTGTTCTTCTCCCTCTAAAAAAGACCGTATTGATATGGGGGAAATTGAAATTGTGGCAGCCGGTGCAAAAGGCGGAGGAGCAGATGCAACAGTAAGAGCCATTCAACAAGTGCTAACGGAAAAGAAGATTGTGAAGGTACCCGTTTCTGTTAGTAATAAAATAGGCGGGCAAGGTGAAGAAGGATGGAAATATATTAAACAGAGAAAAGAAGGGAATATTGTTTCCGGAAATTCCAGTTTGCTGATTACAAATAATTTGCTAGGGCAAAGTCAATTAACCTATAAAGACTTTACTCCGCTCGCTATTTTAACATCTGAATGGGAGGTCATCGTAGTTCCTGCTAACTCTCCTATATATAATTTAAAACAGCTCATACGCACGTTAAATCAAAGTGAATCCAGCATGAAAGTAGGAATATCACCTCGCTTAGGAAACGACGATCATTTATCGTTCATGCAGCTGAATAAAAAAGCAGGCGTAGACTCTTCCAAGCTTGAGTTCTTCGTTTACAACAGCAGTCATAAAGTGATCGATGCGCTCGTTCATCATCAGCTAGATGTAGCACCTATGTCATTATCAGAAGTAAAAAAGCAGTATGAACAAGGGCAGGTAAGAATACTCGCCGTTTCTTCTCCCAGCAGGCTAGAAGAGTTAAAAGAGATCCCAACGTGGAAAGAAGCGGGAATTGACGTAACATTTAGCCATTGGAGAGGCCTAATGGGACCGCCTAATATGACCAAAGAGCAGGTAGCATATTGGAATAAGACAGTGTATGAAATGGTTCATACAAAAGAATGGGAACAGCTGCTTAAAGATAACGATTTAACCTCTTTTTATAAAAATAGCAGCGGTGCTAAAGTCTTTCTTGAACAGCAAAGCAAGCTGTATTCTGACTTAATGGGCGGAACAAATGACGAGTAGACATGATAAAGAAAAGGTTGAGGCATGACGAAATGAATCTAATCTAAAGATGAACAAATGGGATATATGAGCTGAACTGCTTGAGACACCGCAGTTGATTTCCGTGCAAGACTTCGCTTTCCGCGGGCGGGCGATGAGCCTCCTCGTCGCTTACGCTCCTGCGGGGTCTCACCTGTCCCGCTTTTCCCGCAGGAGTCTTCGTCTTGCCCTACAATCAACTGCTAGAAGGAACGAAACAGATGAAACCTATGTTTACTACAACAAAAAATGAACCACTAATCAAACATTTTGATTAATGGTTCATTTTTTCATCTCGGCTATACTACGTTTGTTTCAACCTCTTTCTATCAGTGTACATCTTTTAAATCCAAGTTTTGAATGAACTCAATAAAAGCTTTTACGATGTTAATTTTTAATGAATCCTCATGATAAAACATCCATGTACTGCGCGTTAAAGGCTGCTGGTCTTTTGTTTTTAACGTGTATCTGTAAATCTCTGCTGCGTCATCAAGCAGCATACTCGGCAAAATCGCATAACCGAGTCCGTTTACAACCATCTTTTTGCATGTTTCTGCTTTATCCACTTCAATACTGACAAGGGGAGGCTGAGAGTAATTTTCAGCCCACCAGTTATCAACAGATGTTTTTAAAAAACGATCTTGGTGATAGTCAATTCGAGGTATATTGGGAAGGTTGTTTATGTCAACAGGCTGTGCAGACGCAATGCAAATCGTTTCTTTAAAAAGCAGCTCTTTCTGATCCTGCCAGTTATAATCACCTTTTACAAACGCAATATGAACATCGTGCTTATAAAGTAAGTGAGCCATGTCACTGCTCCATCCGGTGGTGACTTTGAATTCAACGTCAGGAAATCGCTCTTTAAATAACCGTAATAGTCCAGGTAGCTTGTAGTCAGTGAAAAAGTTAGACACTCCTAGACGTAAAGTACCGGTTAATTGATCATCCATGTTTAACACATTTTCTTTTATTTTTTGAAGCGTGAGCAGCATTTCTTCTGCGCACTTCACTAAATATTCCCCCTGCGGTGTAAATTGAACGCCGCGGCGTCCTCTGTTCACAATCTGAACATGAAATTCCTTCTCCATCTGCTGCAGTCTATGCGTAAGCGCAGGCTGAGAGATAAACAGCTCCTTGGCTGCTTTTGTAATGTTTTTTTCTCGATACAACACTTGTAGAATAAGCCAATCTCGATCGTCCATACTACCCCTCCAGGAATAAAAAAAATGAATGGTTTATAATAAAATTTCGATATTTTAATTATCTCTAAAATTATACTATAGTTAAGAAGAAGAATGTTCGGTGTAAGAAAGAAAAGCCTTGTAGAAGGAAGGAAGTAGATATGAACGCAAGAATTATTTTTTTACAATCTATATTTTTTATTTTATTAACAAGCGTCGGAGGATTTCTTTTATCGTTAACAGGTTTATCCATTGGCTGGATGCTTGGGACCCTCATTTTAGCTGCTATTCTAGCTTTCCGAAAGCCGCGTTTTTTATCTCAAACAAGCAAAAAAGGTATTCCAAAATATTGGCTGTACGCAGGACAGTGTATTTTAGGGATTGAATTAGGTCAAAAGATTAACTTGTCTGTATTAACTACGTTTCAATCTCACTGGTCCACCATTACGATCATGCTTTTGCTGTCCGTTGTTTTTTCTCTTTTATCCGGTTATTTGCTATGGAAGTTCAGTTCCACAGACTTATTAACAAGCTTTTTCGGCACGACTCCTGGAGGAATGAGCGCAATGCCAGGCATGGCTGAAGAGGTAGGGGCTAATACGGCAGTTGTAAGCATCATTCAAACAATGCGCGTGTTTTTAGTTGTGCTTGCTGTTCCTTTATTTGTGGTCTATTGGGGAAGTAATACAGGTCGGCATGCAGTGGCAGCTACTCCAAGTATTTTTGGGTGGGAATCACTGCTATGGACAGGCGTTTTAATCGTTACAGCAGTAGTAGGCTATTATATAGGAAAAAAACTAAAATTTCCTGCTCCTTGGTTAGTAGGGGGAATGCTTACTGTTGCGATTGTTCAAACAGCTGCTTCATCGTACGCGGGCTATAATCTTCAAGCATACTGGCCTCATTCTGTGATGATTTTATCGCAAATTTTTATCGCGTCAAGCATTGGTTCTCGCTTTCATAAAGAAATGTTTATCGGCGTAAAAAAAATTATAGTTGTTGCGCTTATTAATACAATCGGCTTAATTGCTGCTATGTTTGTTTGTGCACTACTCGTCTCCAAAATAACTGGAATCGGGCTTATTACGTCTATTTTAGCGTTTGCTCCTGGAGGCATTGCAGAAATGGCGACTACATCAATTGTACTGCAAGCTGATTCGACGTTGGTAGTAGCCGTCCAAGTACTTCGAATTTTAACCATTTGGCTGCTTCTTCCTCCGCTGTTTCGCATGTTTCATCAATGGGGAGAAAGAAAAAGAATACATTCACACGTTTCCTAATAAATATGTGAATGCACTAGGCAAAGTAACAGAGAGTTTTAAAGAGGAAAATGGGGGGAGAATAGATGAGTAATAAAGAAATGGTGGTCAGTCAGTTCGGGGGGAATGCTGGAAAGTACGTCAAAAGTAAAGGTCATGCGAAAGGCAAAGATTTAGCTGTTTTAGCGGAAATTGCTGAAGAAAATAGAGGAGGAAAGCTGCTTGATGTAGCAACAGGAGGAGGACACGTGGCAAATAAGCTAGCACCTGTTTTTCAAGAAGTAACGGCTTTTGACTTAACTCCTCAAATGCTGCAAAGTGCTGAAGGCTTTATTAAAGAAAATGGTCATGAAAATGTATCGTTTGTTCAAGGAGATGCTGAAGATATGCCATTTCAAGATGACGAGTTTGATACGGTAACGTGCAGAATTGCACCTCACCATTTTCCTAATATTAAACAGTTCATCAAAGAGGTATACCGAGTGTTAAAGCCAGGCGGACAGTTCTTGCTTATTGATAATGTAGCACCGGAAGTGAATGCTTATGACGAGTTTTATAATCGAGTTGAAAAGACAAGAGATCCAAGCCATTATCGTGCTTATAAAAAAACAGAGTGGCTTTCTATGCTTGAAATGCAAGGGTTCCGTGCAGAAGTGCTGACAACTTTTCCAAAGCGCTTTTTATTTGATGACTGGTGCGGGATGATGAATGTTCCGGAAGAGACAAAGCATGAGCTTACTCAATATATGCTGAATATACCAAGGGGATTTAAGCAGTTTTTTGACATCAAAACGAATCAACAAAGAATTGAATCGTTTCAAGGGGAAGCAATCTTTGTAGCGTGTTACAAAAATAAATAAAAAGAAGCCAACTCACCGGAGTTGGCTTCTTTTTTTACTTATGCTCGTTGGTTTGAACGATTTCCAAAATATTGCGTAATACGATCTAAAATAATCGCTAATATAACGATTGAAATTCCAGCTTCAAAGCCCGTGCCGACTTCAAGTCGAGAAACTGCACGGTATACTTCCGCACCAAGTCCCGGAGCACCTACAAGAGAGGCAATAACAACCATTGAAAGAGATAGCATGATGCTTTGGTTAATTCCGGCCATGATGGTTTTTGTAGCTAATGGAAGCTGTACTTTAAATAATTTTTGTTTTGTTGTTGAACCGTAGGCATTTGCTGCTTCTACTAAGTCAGCGGGTACTTCGCGAATACCTAGGTTCGTTAAGCGAATCGTCGGAGGCATTGCAAAGATAACAGATGAGATAACACCTGGCACTACACCGATTCCAAAAAAGAAAAGTGCTGGAATCAAATAAACAAATGCGGGCATTGTTTGCATAAAGTCTAAGATTGGCGTAATAATTCGAGCCGTCTTTTCGCTTTGAGATGCCCAGATGCCAAGCGGAATTCCTACTATAATCGAAATCAGTACGCTTGTTAAAACGAGGGCTAGTGTGTCCATGGTTTCTTGCCAGTAGCCAAGATTAAGAATAAATAACAGGCCAATCATTGATAAAATAGTAAATGACCATTTTTTACTTGAAAACCAAGCAATGATTCCGACAATTAAGATTAAAATTAATGCTGGTGGAAAAGTTAACACTAGTACAATAAAACTTACAATACCATCGACAATAGCTGAAATAACATCAAAAAAACCTTTGATATTATCATTTAAAAACGTGACAAAATGGTCAATCCAATTGCCAACGGGAATTTTAGGAATACTATTCATTTACGTTCACCTCATTACTATCAGTACCGGCGAGTGCTTCAATCACTCGTTCTTTTTTAATGATGCCGCGCAGACGATGGTTTTCATCTACAACCGGTAGCGGAAAGCGGCTGATAACCATTTTGTCGTACAAGTTTTCTAGTAGCGTATCTGTTGTAACAGTTGGAATATCCGTATCTAATACGTCTGCTGTCAGTTTATCTTGTTTAATGGCACGGCTAATATCATCTGCAGTTACAACTCCTAGAAGAGTTTTTTTCTTGTCTACGACGTAGATGCTTGAATAACCAGCTTCTTGCATGATTTTAAGAGCCACGCGCGGACCTCGGTCTACGGTAATAGATTCGGCACGATTCATCACGCTTTCAGCTGTGTATACTTTAGCTACATTAACGTCTTCCACAAAGCGCTCAACATAATCATTGGCAGGGTTTGTCATAATTTCTTCAGGTGTTCCTACCTGAACAACACTGCCGTCTTTCATTAAAACGATGCGATCTCCGATCCGAAGAGCTTCATCAAGATCATGGGTAATAAAAATGATTGTACGTTCCATTTTTTCTTGAAGCTCCAGTAAGAAATCTTGCATGTCTTTACGAATAAGCGGATCTAGTGCACTGAATGCTTCATCCATTAATAAAATATCAGGGTCATTGGCAAGTGCTCGGGCCAGTCCGACACGCTGCTGCATACCGCCGCTCAGTTCACCAGGGTATTGATTTTCGTACCCTTTCAAACCTACTAATTCAAGCGCTTCTTTTGCTTTCTTTTCACGTTCGGCTTTTGGTGTACCTTGAACTTCTAGTCCGTATTCTGTGTTATCAAGAACCGTACGGTGAGGGAATAGGGCAAAGTTTTGAAAAACCATGCTCATTTTTTTTCGGCGCATGTCGCGGAGTTCATCTTTGTTCATTTTTACTACATCGTCACCGTCCAAAATAAGGGATCCAGATGTTGGTTCAACAAGGCGATTAAACATACGAACTAAAGTGGATTTACCACTTCCAGACAGGCCCATAATAACGAAGATTTCACCGGATTTGATTTCGAAGTTTGCTTGATTAACCCCTATTGTCATTCCTGTTTCTTCTAGAATTTCTTTTTTTGTTTTTCCTTTTTGAAGTAAATCAATCGCTTTTGACGGATTCTTACCAAACACTTTGGTTATATTTTGTACTTTTAATTTTACGTGTTCCATATGTCCACCTCAATTGTTGTTTTCTTTTACGTCCATTAATCTTTTGTCCAACTGTCAACTAGCTTTTTATGCTTTTTTACCCATTCTTGCGCTGCTTCTTCAGGATTCGAAGATTTTTCAACTTGTGATAGAAGAGGACTGATTAATTTATCATTCATCTGTGCATTATTCATCCATTTTATGACTTGAGGATTTGTCTTTTTAAATTCCTTGCTTGTCATTGTGTAAATGTTGTCAGGGTCTCCAAACGAATTTTTAGGATCTTTTAAGTATTTGATATCAAAGTCTGCAAAAGCCCAGTGAGGATTCCACATAGTAACAACAATTGGTTTTTTGGCATCATAGGCTTTGCGCAGTTCACTGAGCATAGCTGCCTCAGACGATTTTACAAGCGTATAGCTTTTAAGGTTATAATCTTTTAACGCCTGTTCGGCCAATCCATTAATACTGGAGCCTGGGTCAATTCCAATTACTTTGTTATCGACATCAGAACCAACCTTAGCAAGGTCTTCCGTTGTGTTCACATCTTTCATATAGGCGGGAACTGCGAATCCTAAGCGCGCGTTTTTAAGCCAAGGGTCTTCGATGTTCACTTGATCTTTATACTTTTTGTAAAAAGGCGCATCTGTTGTAGGCAGCCATGGTGCAAACGAAATATCAATGTCGTCATTGGCCGTTCCTACCCAAACACCGGCTTTCTCTAAGAAAACAGTTCTAACCTTATAACCTCGATCTTCTAAAATCTGTTTCCATACGTATGTGTAGGCGATGTTTTCAGTATAGTTATTCATGCCGATGGTAATGGTTTTTTTATCTTTAAATGCGCCATTACCGTTGCCGCAAGCCGAAGTAATAACTAGAAGAAAACAAATCATGCTGATTAACAATAGTTTCTTCATGTAATGTAACTCCTTTATAAAGTTTTAAATCAATCTGACTGATATGTAGAACGAGTGCTAAACACAACGAAGTGTATACCCGGTTTTTTTAGGTGGTAAACATAGAAAATATAAAATGTGAAATAGAGTGGTTGATTTTTCGGCGTTATAAAGTTATTTTTAGCTAAAAATGTACATCGTAGTTAAGAGAAATTATGGGAAATAAATGGATAAAATAAGTGACTGTAGAATCAGTTTTACATGTTACCACTCTTTTTTTTACTCCGTCAACTTCGAGTGAAGAGTAATTAAGCGATAAAGCTTTATAAATAAACGCAGAAAAGTATCTTTCTATTAAAGATACTTTTTCAGAAAAATAGTTGCTTAAAGAGCGTTGTATCAGCTTTTACTTTGGATGGTGAAAGGAAGAGAAATAACAGTGAGACATATAAAAAGAGCGAGGGTAAAATGATAAAATAAAAAAATATTTTGAAGGCGGCATGCGACCGATTTTTCAATTAAATTTAAAGATTCAGAAAATTTTATCTTGCATAATTTGTGTTACTTATAGTAAAATGAATGAAAGTCATTCATTTTATAGGTGGAGGGAAAGAGTTGGTTACAAGCACAAGTGAAAAATACGATAAAATCTTACAGGCAGCGATTGAAGTTATATCTGAAAAGGGGCTTGATAAAACGTCAATTTCAGACATTGTAAAGCGTGCAGGCGTAGCTCAAGGAACTTTTTATCTTTATTTCAGATCCAAAAATGCCCTTGTTCCTGCGATTGCAGAAAACTTACTTTCTTTGTCGCTTGAAAAAATTAAAGAAAGAGCTAAAACAGCAACGGATTTTTTAAGTACATTAGAGGTAATGATTGACGAAACGTATAAAACAACTGATGAATATAGAGATGTTCTTGTTTTATGCTATTCAGGGCTCGCTTTTGACTATTCATTAGAAACATGGGAAGCTATTTACTTACCTTATTACAACTGGTTTGAAGAGGTATTAAACGAGGCTGTTAGAAAAGAAGAAGTCATTAAGCAGCTTAACGTTAAATGGACAGCTAAAACGATGATCAATTTGATTGAAAATGCTGCGGAACTTTTTTATATCGGGCGAGAGCAAGATGTCACACTTGAACAATCGAAGGAAGAACTTTTTCAATTCTTAAAGCGTTCTCTTGTGCCATCCGTGTAATATTAGCACTGCTGATATTACACCTATCAAAATGACTGACATTCATTCAAAATATACAATTAATTATCAGAATTATAAGTTTTTTAAAGTTTAAAATGACTGACAATCAGTCGTTATTTAATAAGGAGGTATCTTATGGATCGTACAGCCGTTAAAACGTTAACTTTAAATATGTACATAAACGGAGAATGGAAAAAAGCAGAGAAGCAGCGTCCTACTGTTAATCCAGCGACAGGTGAAGTAATTGGATATGCTGCAGAAGGCAGCGCAGAAGATACGAAAGCAGCAATTAAAGCTGCACGGGAAGCCTTTGACAGCGGAATTTGGTCTGAGACTTCTGCATCTGAAAGAGCAGCTATCTTATTTAAAATTGCCGATAAGCTTGAAGAAGCGAAAGAGGAATTAGCAGCGCTAGAAACAATGGATAACGGAAAGCCCTATCGCGAAGCTGAGGCTGATGTGGAAGATGCAGCTGCTTGTTTTAGATATTACGCTGGATTAATTACAAAGCCAGACGGTCAAACGTACAGTGTTCCTGCACCTATGCAAGCAATGGCTATAAAAGAACCAATTGGAGTGTGCGGATTGATTGTACCTTGGAATTATCCGCTGTTGATGAGCGTGTGGAAAATTGCACCTGCTTTAGCTGCAGGAAATACGATTGTATTTAAACCTTCTGAAGTGACACCGGTTACTCCTACAAAACTTTTTGAGATCTTAGAAAGCGTAGGATTGCCAAAAGGAGTAGCAAACCTTGTTATGGGAGCCGGAGATACTGTAGGAAATACGCTTATTCAAGATAAGCGTGTTGATAAGATTTCCTTTACAGGCGGAACGGTAACTGGAAAACACATTATGCGTCAAGCAGCAGAGAATGTAACAAAAGTCTCTTTAGAACTTGGAGGAAAGTCACCGAACATTATATTTGCTGACGCTGATTTTGAAACAGCTGTAGATTATGCCTTATTCGGAATTTTTGCAGGTAGCGGCCAAATTTGCGCTGCAGGTTCTCGTATTTTAGTAGAAGAAAGCATCGCTGAGAGATTTATCGAACGTTTTGCAGAGCGCGCTCAAAAAATTAAAGTAGGAAATGGAATGGAACAAGAGATTGAAATGGGCCCTCTTGTAAGTGAAGAACATATGGAAAAAGTATTAAAGTACGTCGAAATTGGAAAGCAAGAAGGCGCTCACCTTGTATGCGGAGGCAATCGAATCACTAGCAGTGGATTGGAAAAAGGATTCTTTGTAGAACCTACGGTTTTTAGTAACGTTACGTCAAATATGAAAATTGTGCAAGATGAAATCTTTGGTCCGGTTGTTGTTATTCAAACGTTCAAAGATGAAAAAGAAGCTATTAAGCTTGCAAATGATACGGAATACGGTTTAGCAGGCAGTGTGTTTACAACCGACGGCGCAAAAGCTCTTCGAGTGATTAAAAAGCTGCGTGCGGGCATCACTTGGGTAAACACGTATCATTTTACATTTAACGAAGCGCCTTGGGGCGGATATAAGCAGAGCGGAATTGGCCGAGGACTGGGCACGTTTGGATTGGAAGAATTTCAAGAAGTAAAACAAATTAATATTAATTTACAAGTAGAGCCAATCGGCTGGTTTAAAAATTAAAAAGTAGAGAAGGAGCGATATTAAAATGAATACAGTGACGAAAAATCAAGAGGTAAACAAAGCATATGGTGAAGTAAACGAATATATCAACAAAGTGCTGGGGCTTATTGAAAAAAGCGAAGTGTCAGCTGAAGAAGCACAGTGGATTACGAAAGAAACAGTAGACGGATTTCGTGAGCATGTCAACCCAGGCTTTTTAGAATATCGCAAAACAGTAACGGTGGATACGCAGTTCGCAGCTGTTGAATGGTCAGATGAAGGCTCTTGTTTTACGGATGTAAACGGTAAAAAATACATTGATTGTTTGGGCGGATTTGGAATTTATAACGTGGGGCACCGCCATCCTAAAGTAGTCAAAGCTGTTCAAGATCAGCTCCAGCGTCAAGCGCTCCATAGCCAAGACTTATTAGATCCACTTCGTGCGATGCTTGCGAAAATTTTAGCAGATATTACACCGGGGGATTTGAAGTATTCCTTTTTCACAAACAGCGGAACAGAAAGTGTAGAAGCCGCTTTAAAATTAGCGAAAATGTATAGTGATCGAACAACGTTTATTTCCACAACACGTTCTTTTCATGGAAAAAGTCTAGGTTCTTTATCAGGTACGGCAAAAGGAATGTTCCGTAAACCATTTCTGCCGTTAATTCCAGGTTTCCGTCACGTACCGTTTGGTGATATTGACATGATGCGCAAAACATTTGAAACGTGCGCGCTTGTAGGGGAAGATGTGGCAGCTGTTTTATTAGAACCAATTCAAGGAGAAGGCGGCATTATTCTTCCTCCTGAAAATTATTTAAAAGAAGTGCGTGCACTATGTGATGAGTACGATGCTATCTTAATTTTTGATGAAGTTCAAACAGGTATGGGACGTACCGGTGAAATGTTTGCATCAGAACTATACGATGTTGTACCCGATATTTTATGTCTTGCTAAAGCGTTTGGAGGAGGGGTTATGCCTGCTGGGGCAGTCGTAGCAAAAGAAAAAGTGTTCTCAAGCTTCTTTGATAATCCTTTTATGCACACAACAACGTTTGGAGGCAACCCGCTTGCCTGCGCAGCCGCTATTGCAACCATTAACGTGTTGATTGAAGAACAGCTGCCAAACCGTGCGAAAGAGCTCGGAGAATATTTCCTTGCTGGTTTAAAGAAAGCAGCTGAAAAACATGGAGATAAAGTACTTGAAATCAGAGGGCAAGGTTTAATGATTGGAATTGAGTTTCACCAAGATGAAATTGGCTACGCGCTTTCTAAAGGTATGTTTGATGAAGGGATTCTAGTAGCCGGCACGCTTGTAAACTCTAAAACAATTCGTATTGAGCCACCGTTGACTATTTCAGCGGAAGAAGTAGATCAAGTCATTTCTACATTTGAAAAAGTATTAAATGAGCTGAACCACCAATAAATGTAACAAGGAGCAATGAATATGAGTCGGCAAACGTTTCTTATTCCCGTATTGCTTTCAATGATTTTAGTAGTGGAAATGCCTAGCCACTAACTGAAATCATTGAAACGGAGGAATAAATTATGAAATATCCATTGTCCCCAGATGTCAAACCAGAATTTTGTACAACGGGCTCATTTATGAGGCTGCCAGCGGAAAGAGAAAATGCAAAAGTAGGGCTAGTAGGGATGCCGTTTGATACGGCAGCATCTTTCAGAGTAGGTGCGCGCTTTGCCCCTCAGGCAATTCGGCAATCTTCCATGACGCTGTTTCCTTATCACCCGGTACACGACGTATATCCATTCGATGATACAAATGCTATCGATATTGGTGATGTGCCCGTTATTCCACATAATATTCACAGAAGCTATGAATTAATGGAAGAAGCGGTAGGCACTCTTATGGATAGAGGAATTGTTCCAATTGGAATTGGAGGAGATCATTCGATTACCTTAGCAAGCCTTCGTGCTGCTGCTAAAAGATATGGTCCAGTGGCTATGATTCATTTTGATTCTCATACAGACACGTGGGATACGTATTACGAGGAAAAATATTGGCACGGATCTCCTTTTATACGCGCATATGAAGAAGGGATAGTAGATCCAAAGAAGGTCTTTCAAATTGGTATCAGAGGAACATTAAACCACCCGGGAGATGTTCAAGAAAGCAAAGACCTCGGTTATCATGTAGTAACGGCAGGGGAGCTTGAACATCAAGGATTTTCAGTGGTTTTAGAGCAAATGAAGACAGCGATTGGAGATACGCCGTGCTTTTTAACGTTTGATATTGATTTTGTTGATCCTTCTTGCGCACCAGGAACAGGAACGCTTGAAGTAGGCGGATTCAGCAGCAGAGAAACGCTGCAAATGATTCGTTCTCTGACGGAATTTAACTATGTTGGATTTGACCTGGTGGAAGTGCTGCCTTCTTATGATCCAACTCAGATAACCTCGTTGCTTGCAGCTACAATCATTCATGATTTTGCTAGTTTAGTTGCAGTGAAAACGAAAAGAAAGTGATTGAATACTACGATTGAATAACGGCTTGTAAGCAGAAATCCCTCTTATTCAGAGGGTATTTCTGCGTTGATATAGCAGGAGATTAGGAACATATAGCTATTTAAAATAAAGCGCTTTCATAATATGATAAAAGAAAAAGATAGTTTGTTAGCAACCCTTACCAACTTAAAGAAATAAATCATATATTTGCTATAGTAAATGTAACCACTCTTTATATAAAAATGAATGAAAGTCATTCATTTTTATATAAAGAAATTAAATACAGGCATTTATGGATTTAATTGTCAGAATGTTCTTAATAAATAGAAGGGGGAAGATAAATGAAACATGAAACAGTAACATTAAAAAGGTCGTTGAAATTATGGCAGATTGTATTAATGGGGATCGGATATATGACTCCGATGGTAGTGTTTGATACGTTTGGGATTGCGTCTGATATGACGAATGGACACGTTCCCACGTCTTATATCATAGCCCTTGTCGGGATGCTTCTCACGGCAGTAAGCTACAAAAAGATGATTCAAGTGTTTCCAAATGCAGGGTCAGCTTATACATATACGCAAAAGACAATCAATCCACATTTAGGGTTCTTAGTTGGCTGGTCTGCACTAATGGATTATCTCTTTTTACCGATGGTTAACGCACTTATTTTTCAAATTTATTTATCATCTATTTTTCCTTCGGTACCATCGTGGATTTGGGTTGTCAGCTTCGTCATTATCGTTACGCTGCTAAATCTACGAAGCGTTAATTTCACCGCCAATTTCAATACGTTTCTTGTTGTATTTCAAATGACGATTTTAGTATTGTTTGTTGCTGTTTCAATCAAAGCCTTGCTAGGAGGAATGGGAGAAGGGACTCTTTTTTCTATGAAGCCTTTCTTTAATCAGAACATGACGTCATCAGGACTAATAGCAGGAGCTACACTTATGTGTTTTTCCTATTTAGGATTTGATGCAGTGGCTATGTTATCAGAAGAAACCCCTAACCCTAAAAAAACGATTCCGCGAGCTATTTTTTTAGTGGCGTTAATTGGAGGAGTCATGTTTACCGTGACATCTTATTTTATTCAAGCGGTTTTCCCGACGTTAGAAGGATTCAAGCATCCAGACGCTGCGGCTCCTGAAATTGCTATGTATGTGAGCGGTACGCTGTTTCAAATTGTCTTTTTAGCTGGAGGAATTGCAGGAACATTATCATCAGGCATGTCATCGCATGCAAGCGTTTCGCGTTTATTATACGTAATGGGACGCGATCGAATTTTACCTCAGTCATTTTTTGGTTATGTTCATCCTAAGCTGCGCACCCCTTCGCGAAATATTGTATTAGTCGGAGTTGTATCAGCAAGTGCCATTTTCTTCAGCCTGGCAACAGCTACATCATTTATTAATTTTGGAGCACTCATTGCGTTTTCTTTTGTTAATATTTCGGTTATTGCGCACTATGCTGTTCATCAAAAGCAGCACCGGTCGGCTAAGGGATTTTGGTCATACATTGTTATGCCACTATTAGGAGCAGCAGCGATTGGCGTTTTATGGCTTAACTTGGAGCGCAACTCCTTTTTACTTGGTATTGGCTGGGCGATTGCTGGTTTAGTTTATTTAGTGTATGCAACGAAAGGTTTTAGAAGGCAGCTGTCTTCCATTGAGTTTAAGGAAACAGAAGAAATGTCACCTTTGATGAAAGTCGGAGAAAAGTAAGGATAGAAACTACCTGTTTAAGCCTATCTTATTAAGGAAGCCACATTTATGGATTACGTATTTTGAACGTGTTACTATGTAAGGACGATAAGATAGAAAAAGGTAGGTAAATTATGATTAAAGCAGTTGTGTTTGATTTTGATGGATTAATTATTGATACAGAATCAGTGTGGTATAAGGTATACCGCGAAATGTTAGAAGACAGGGGAGTAGATCTACCGATTGCAACGTTTGCTTCTTATGTGGGAACGGATGCTACGGCACTTTACGATTATTTGCTTCAGCAGTTTAACAATGAGTTCACAAAAGAGGAACTAGCTCAAGAATCGTTAAGACGTCATCAAGAAAAAATGAAATCATTAGTAGCCCGAGAAGGTGTAGCGGAGTACTTGGCAGAAGCAAAAGAACTTGGATTAAAAATTGGTTTAGCAAGCAGCTCATATCGAGACTGGGTAACAGCATTTTTAAAAGAGCTAGATTTGCTGCACTATTTTGAAGTCATTCAAACGCGCGATGATGTAGAAAAAGTGAAGCCAGATCCGGCTCTTTACCGAAATGCAATTGAAAAGCTAGGAGTAGAGCCCTCTGAAGCTTTAGCATTTGAAGATTCTTCTAATGGAGCGAAAGCTGCTATGGCAGCAGGCTTGCGCTGTGTGATTGTACCAAATCCGTTAACTAAACATCTGTCATTCGAAAGATATCACTTACACATCGAATCGATGAAAGAGAAAAGTTTAAAAGAAGTGATTCAGTATCTTTGTATTGAAGACTAACGCTAAAAGCGCCACATTTTTTAAAAGAAAATGTGGCGCTTTTTTTATTGTTTTACTGCTTCCTCAGTCAAATAAAAAGGGTTATCTACAGGGGTATAGACGCTGTTGTAGTGTTTTTTTAGCTGTTGCAATAATAAGTCAATAACCTTTAAAGAAATCCTAATTCAGCATTAGTAATAGCTTCATTTATGTTTCATTATAAAGAAAGAAGTTTCGTTGACACCCTGGAAGAATATGTTTTAAGATTACTTCCAAACAGATTTAATTCTTAGTTATTTTATGTATTTAATTAGTTTTGGAGGTTTCTATGGGGAAACATATTTATTTAAATGCGTTTGATATGAATTGTGTTGTACATCAGACACCTGGTTTGTGGACGTACCCAAGTGATCAGGCGGCCGAATATAAAACGTTAGATTACTGGGTGAAGTTAGCTAAGCTATTGGAAAAAGGAAAGTTTGACGGTTTGTTTTTAGCCGATGTGTTAGGTATTTATGACGTTTATAGGAAAAGTAATGAAGGAGCTCTTAAACAAGCTGCTCAGCTTCCAGTGAATGAACCAACTGCACTTATTTCCGCTATGGCATATGCAACAAAGCATTTAGGGTTTGGGGTAACGGTCTCTACTACTTATGAGAAGCCTTATGCGTTTGCGCGAAAATTTTCGACGTTGGATCATTTAACAAATGGACGTATTGCATGGAATATTGTGACTTCATATCTTGAGAGCGGGTCAATTAATCTAGGATTAGAAGAACATTTTACGCATGAAACCCGCTATGATATTGCCGACGAATTTTTAGAAGTTTGCTATAAATTATGGGAAGGAAGTTGGGAGGAAAGAGCTGTTGTAAGAGATAAAGAAAAAGGGATCTTTACACTTCCAGACCGGGTTCATCCGATTAATCATAAAGGGAAGTGGTTTAGTGTTCCGGGTGTACATTTATCAGAACCTTCCCCGCAGCGAACTCCAGTTTTATTTCAAGCAGGAGCTTCTGCCCCAGGAAGAGCATTTGCCGCCAAACATGCTGAGTGTATCTTTACAAGTTTTCCTACCAAAAAAGTAGCCGCAGATTATGTGAAAAAAATGCGCGCTCAAATCGCCGCAGAAGGCAGAGACCCACAGAGCGTATTAATTTTTAATTTATTTACACCAATTGTTGGACGAACTGAAAAAGAGGCTGAGAAGAAGCTTGCTCAGTTTGAGAGCTATGTCAATTTTGAAGGAGCAGCTACGCTGTTTAGCGGCTGGACGGGAATCGATGTTTCTGCCTATGAACCAGAACAGCTCATTGAATTTATTGCGACGAATTCAGTTCGTTCAGCTTTAGAGAAATTTACAATAAGTGATCCCGATAGAAAGTGGACGGTAGAAGAGGTAGTGAAATTTGTCAGTATTGGAGGAATGGGACCTGTTACTGTGGGAAGTCCGGAACAAGTAGCTGATTTTATGGAAGAGTGGATAGACGATACAGGCATGGATGGATTTAATATAGCTTATGTGACCACGCCGGGAACGTTTGCTGATTTTATTGATTTAGTGATTCCTGTTTTGCAGGAAAGAGATTTATTCAAAACAGATTACAGTGAAGGAACTTATAGAGAAAAGCTATTTAAAAAATCACATTTCTTGCCTGATGAACACTATGGCGCTCAGTATCGAAAGACGAGCCAAAGGGAGAGTTTAACATGACTGCAACAACTGTAAAGGGAGAAATTTATCTTGATCAAGCAAAAAAGCTGTCCGTTTCTTTTGCGAAGGATGCAGCACAAAGAGATAAAGAAGGCGGAACACCTAAACAGCAAAAAGATGCTATTCGCCAAAGCGGGCTGTTAAATTTATTAATTCCTCAAAAATATGGCGGAGAAGGCGGGAAATGGTCAACGGCTTTAGCTATTGTTCGAGAGTTGGCGAAAGGCGATGCAGCATTGGGTCACTTATATGGCTATCACTCCTTGTTTGTCTCAGATATTCGAATCAAAGGCACAGAAGAACAGCAGGCCTATTTTTATCCTTTATCTGTTCAGCAGCAAGCTTTTTGGGGGAATGCCTCTAATCCTTTAGTAGAAAGCCTAAAAGGTGACAAGCAATCACAAGGTTATCTATTAAATGGAACGAAAGCGTTCGGTTCTGGTTCACCGGATTCTCAGTACTTATGGTTATCATTTAATGACAGAGAAACGGGGCAATATTTAAACGGAGTCGTGCCTACTGACAGAACAGGCATTACCGTCAAAGATGATTGGAATGCGATGGGACAAAGACAGACGGGAAGTGGAAATGTAGATTTTAAAAATGTACGAATAGAAGAACATGAAGTGATTCAAGATTTTGTTGAAAACCCTACTTCTTTTTCAACTATTGGAGCCTCGCTGTCGCAAATTATTTTAACGAATGTCTTTATAGGAAGCGCCTTTGGAGCAATTGAAGAAGCACAAAACTATACGGCTTCTAAAACAAGGCCTTGGTTAACATCAGGAGTAGAAAAAGCTTCGGATGATCCAGGTATACTGCGGAAATACGGTGAACTCTGGATTCAAGCGAAAGCAGCCAGTGCACTTGCAGATGAAGCAGCTCTCATATTGGATGAAGCGTGGGAAAAAGGCAGAAAATTAACGGAAGAAGAACGTGGAAACCTAGCAGTTCACGTAGCGGCTGCCAATGTTTTTGCTGGTAATGCTGCACTGGATATCACAAGTAAGATATTTGAAGTTATGGGAGCGCGTTCGGTTCATGCTGAATACGGATACGATCGATTCTGGCGTAATGTAAGAACTCATACTCTTCATAATCCAGCTGAATACAAGCTTCGAACGGTTGGGAACTGGGTGTTAAATCAGCAGTACCCTACACCTAATCCGTATGCTTGATTTAAAAATAGTAAAAAATGAAGCTATCAGACAACTGAGGCTCCTTATTGCAGTTTATTTGTAATAACGGAGTTTTTTTATGTAGCTTTAAAAAGGGGCGAATACAAGTGGAGTTATTTTGGTTTATTCCAACGTATGGAGATGGACGTTATTTAGGAAGCCATGAAGGAGCCAGGGCTGCAAGCTATTCTTATTGCAAACAAGTTGCACAAGCTGCGGATGAGCTAGGATATAGCGGGGTTTTGCTTCCAACGGGAAAATCATGTGAAGACGCGTGGATTGCTGCATCTACTTTAGTGCCAGTCACTGACAATCTGAAGTTTTTAGTAGCGGTACGCCCGGGTTTAATGTCGCCTACACAAGCCGCAAGAATGGCTGCAACATTTGACCGCTTTTCGAAAGGAAGGCTCCTTATTAATGTCGTAGCAGGAGGAGATCCCGTTGAGTTAGAAGGAGACGGAGTGTTTTTAAACCATCACGATCGCTATGAGCTGACAGATGAATTTTTAACGATATGGAGAAGGGTATTAAATGAATCCGATGTTCACTTTGACGGAGACTACTTGAGTGTTAAAGGTGGCAACGTACTTTATCCGCCAGTCCAAAAACCGTATCCTCCCCTTTATTTTGGAGGTTCTTCTCCTGTAGCGATGGACGTTGCCTCAAGGCATATAGACGTCTATTTGACTTGGGGAGAGCCTCCTGCACAAGTAAAAGAAAAAATTGAAGGCATGAAAGAAAAAGCAAAGCAGACAGGAAGAGAAATTCGATTTGGCATCAGGCTTCATGTCATTGTTCGTGAAACTGAAGAAGAAGCCTGGAAAGCTGCAGATGAACTGATTCAACATGTAGATGGAGAAGCTGTTAAATCAGCCCAAAAAGTATTTTCTCGAATGGATTCAGAAGGTCAAAAACGTATGAGCGCCTTGCATCAAGGTGACCGTTCAAACTTAGAAGTAAGCCCTAATCTATGGGCCGGTGTAGGGTTAGTTCGAGGAGGAGCAGGGACAGCTTTAGTAGGAGATGCTGATACGGTGGCACAACGAATCAAAGAATATGCAGAGTTAGGTATCGAAACATTTATTTTATCTGGATATCCCCATTTAGAAGAAGCATATCGAACAGCAGAGCTTTTGTTTCCAAGGCTTCCAGTTAAGCGTAAGCACGATGAGAACGAGCGCACATTTATCAGTCCATTTGGTGAAGTGAAAGTGAATGATAAAGCACCCGCTAAAAGGTGAGAAAGGAGGGTAATCATGAACAACACCCAAACGATTGCAGCGTCTCAAGAGAAGATCCTCAAATTGGCTAACCAGTTGGCTAAAGAGTTTTCCAAAACTGCTGCAAAAAGAGATAGAGAAGGTGGAACGCCTCTACATGAGCGTAATCTGCTTAGAAAAAGCGGTCTTTTAGCTCTCCCGATTCCTAAGGAATACGGGGGTTATGGAGCCAGCTGGCCGATTGTTTTTAAAGTCGTGAATATCATTGCGAAAGCAGATAGTTCACTTGCCCACTTGTTGGGGTATCATTATTTGACGGTTTGTTCGACGTTTCTATTTGGAAGTATTGAGCAGTACAAAACTTTTTACAAAGAAACAGCAGCTCACCAGCTATTTTGGGGCAATGCCTTTAACCCTAGAGATTCAGGACTAAAAGCAGTCCGAGAAAATGGGCGATTAATGCTTAGCGGAAGCAAGAGTTTTTGTTCCGGGGCAACCGATTCAGACCGTTTGTTAGTATCGGCTCAAGAAGAAGGAAGCGGTGAGGTATTGCTATGTGTACTTCCTACTCATAGAGCCGGAATCGTTACTGAAGATAATTGGGATGGATTTGGCCAGCGCCAAACGGATAGCGGAAGTGTAAAGTTTGAAGATGTTATCGTTTATGAAGAAGAAATGTTGCGTAAAGCAGCTGAAGAGCAAAAGGTTTTTCCTACGGTACGAACGCATTTGGCTCAGCTTATGCTCACTCACTTGTTGTACGGTATTGCTCAAGGCGCTTTGGAAGAATCAAAAGTTTACGTGAAGGCTCATACAAAGCCGTGGATAAGTTCAGACGTTGAAGCAGCAGAGCAAGATCCGTACATTATTCAGCAATACGGTGAAATGAGTTTAAACCTTCATGCTTGTTCAGCACTTATAGAAAAAGCTGTTGCAGAATTTGATCATGCATGGAAAAAAGAAGATGCGCTAACGAAACAGCAGCGGGGCGAGTCTGGAGTTGCGATTGCGTTGGCCAAAACATTTACTGTCAAAACGGCCTTACATATTACCTCTACTATATTTGATGGGATGGGAGCGAGAGCCACGTCTGATCAGTATAAATTTGATCGATACTGGCGCAACGCCCGGACAATTAGCTTACACGATCCTATTGCTTATAAGCTGCGTGACATAGGGAAATGGTGTCTTAGCAGTGAACTGCCGCCTATTACACCATATTCATAGAAAGTCTGCTAAAAAGAGGCTGGGAGAAAAATAATTTAGTTGAAGGAAGATCCGGACGATGAATCGTTCGGTTTTTTTATGGTGATGGTGAACGTAGGTTTCATATACTGAGTTTCTTCTAGCCGTGTCTTAAGCAGTTCAGCTCATATATCCCATTTGTTCGTCTTTAGATTGGAATGATGTAGCTATATCTCAATCTCTTTTTTGTAGAATAGATATAATTTTTTTAATTAAAAAATAACGAATCAGCTTGTTTAAATAGATAAAACTGATATAATGATAACGATTATCAGTTTCAAGAGTCGATTATCTACATAAAGATACAAGCAGGAGGAATGACATTTGAATAAGAAAAAAATAGGACTGCTGGCTTTTATTACAATGCTGGCAATCGGAATGCTTATCGGCTGCAGCAACACGAATAAGGAAAATTCAGCTGATGAAAAAAGTGAAAAAACAAGAGTGGTCAAGCATGAGCTTGGAGAGACAAAGGTAAAAGAGAATCCAAAGCGAGTAGTCGTATTAGAGTTAGGCTTTATTGATGCATTGTTAGATGCTGGTATCAAACCTGTAGGAGTAGCTGATGATGATAAAGCAGAACAGCTTATTGATAAAGATGTACTAAAAGAAATCAAAGGATACAAATCAGTTGGCACGCGAGCGCAGCCAAGCTTGGAATCGATTAAACTGCTGAAGCCCGATTTGATTATCGCCGATTCAGAACGTCATAAAAATGTATACAAAGAATTATCGAAAATTGCGCCAACGATTGAGTTGAAAAACTTAAATGCTAATTACGATGATTTACTAAATACAGAGTTAAAAGTAGGAGAAGCGGTTGGCAAGAAAGCAAAAGTTGAAAAAGTGGTAGAAGAGCATAAGCAAAAAATGAAGGATTTAAAAGCAAAAGCACCAAAAAATCCGGGCAATGTACTTGTTATCGCTGATGCAAATGGTAATATTAATGCTAGAACTTCAAATTTCTTTACAACGGGTGTTCTTGAGCAATTAGGCTTCAAAAATGCATTAACAGATCCTACAAAAGAGTACAGTGTAAAAATGACAATGGAACAGCTTGTAAAAGCAGATCCGGACAAACTCATTGTTATGCGAAATGAAAAAGGTCATACGCCTTTAGCAAAACAGCTATTATGGAAAGAGCTAAAAGCGGTTAAAAATAATCAAGTGTATGAAGTTGATGTATTTAAATGGTCTCTTCGCCGAAGTGTACAAGGTGCAAATGGTATTGCAGATGAAGCAGAAAAGTTATTATTTGAAGGCAAATAATAACGAAGAAAAGAACAATCCAGCGGGATTGTTTTTTTCTTTTTAATGAACTTTCAAATGAAAGGGGGCGCAGTCTACTATGAAAGCTGTTCACGGCTTATCCAAAAGAAACAAATCTCCGCTTCGTATAATAGCTATTTTTCTTGCGGTTATTATTCTTTTACTGATTTCAATGTTTTTATCTATTTCCATCGGTTCTATACATATTTCTTTTGGAACGATTAAGCAAGCTATACTAAATTTTGACGGATCAAAAGAACAGTCTATTATTCAAACTGTCCGCCTGCCTCGCTTACTGGTAACGGCATTTGTTGGCGCTAATTTGGCTGTCGCTGGAGCGTTGATGCAAGCATTAACTAGAAATCCATTAGCTTCTCCTGGTATTTTTGGTATTAATGCCGGCGCATCAGCGGCAATGGTATTTTTAACGGTTTTAGTGCCTGGTGTAAGCATGATTGGCGGGGTATTTGGTGCATTTTTAGGAGGCGCATTTGCTGCTGTTATTGTTTATGTCATGAGTTCGTTGATTAAAGGAGGCGACAGTGATGTAAAGCTTGCTTTAACAGGTGTTGCTATACAAGGTATGCTTATGTCTCTCACGCAAACGCTGCTGATTTTTAATGAAAGCAAAACAGAAGGCGTTATGTTCTGGCTCACCGGTTCAGTTATTGGGCGAGATTGGGGACATGTTCATGTATTGGTTCCTTTTAGCATCGTGGGCCTGCTTATTGCGTTTGGTCTGGGAAGAGCGTCTTCTTTATTGTCTTTAGGAGATGACGTAGCTAGAGGACTCGGGCAGCGAGTCTTTGCCATTAGAGCGTTCACTGCAGTTGTTGTGATTGTATTAGCAGGTGTTTCGGTGGCAATTGCGGGCCCCATTGGCTTTGTAGGGCTTGTTGTTCCTCATATGGTACGCTATTTAATAGGTGTAGATTACCGGGTCGTTTTGCCAATGAGCGCGCTGCTTGGTGCATCTTTATTGCTGTTAGCAGACGTATTATCACGATTTATTACATACCCGTATGAGACTCCTGTAGGTGCAGTAACAGCATTGCTCGGAACGCCGTACTTTATTTACTTAGCGAGACGCAAAAAAACAGAAAGGAAGGCATGAGTTATATGCAGACTGTCAATAAAACAAAAAAGCAGCCATCTCGATTCAAGTCTGTCGGCCTGTTTATCATTCTTTCTGTCTTAATTATAGCGCTGAGTGTGATAAGCCTTAGCTTAGGAGACATTAACATACCTCCTCTAGACATTATTACGTCTTTTATTGGTATTGGCGATCCTGACTTGACGTCCATTTTAGTAGAATTTCGTCTGCCTCGTATTTTGCTGGCTATTTTAACGGGAGTCGGCCTAGCTGTGTCCGGAGTCGTCGTACAGTCTATTATGAGAAATCCGCTCGCTAGTCCAGATACATTAGGTCTATCAAGCGGGTCAGGATTAGCAGCTGTTGCAGTCACTATTTTACTGCCTTTAGCAAGCCCATCTGTTTTATCCGTCGTTGCGTTTGCAGGAGGCTCGCTTGTCTTTGTCATCGTCTATTTGCTTGCTTATAAAAAAGGAGTAGAACCTATTCGATTTGCATTAATCGGTGTAGCAGTCAGCGCTTTTTGTTCATCCGGTATTCACTTGTTAATTTCAAAAGCAAATCCAAACGTAAATGCGGCACTGATTTGGCTGAGCGGCAGCTTATGGGGAAGAACATGGGATCAATTAATTGGTTTACTTCCCTGGATCGTTATATTAGTACCGATGATTTGGCTGTTAGCTGCCCGGTTAGATTTAATTCATTTAGGTGATGAAGTGGCTCGAGGACTAGGGGCTAGAGTAGAGTTAATTCGTCTAGTATTGCTGGCAAGCGCAGTGGCAATGACGGCTGCGGTTGTATCGGTGGTTGGGACAATTGGCTTTGTAGGGCTTATTATTCCTCACGTGGCCAAACGGTTAGTGGGACCGAGACACAAAAAATTGATTCCTACAGCCGCTTTGCTTGGCGCTTTGTTTGTACTAGCAGCAGATTTAATTGGGAGAGGAATTGCTCCTCCGATTGAAATTCCGGCCGGATTAATCATTGGCATTATCGGCGCTCCGTATTTTCTTTATTTACTGTGGAGAGAATCTAAAAAATGAGGCTGTGACAAAAGTAGTGTAGTTAAAGTTAAACACGAACTATCCATCAAAAATGGATGAATAGTTCGTGTTTTTTTGTAATTATGGTGAACGTAGGTTTCATATATGCAGGTACTTCTAGCTGTTGGTTGTAGAGCAAGGCGAAGACTCCTGCGGGAAAAGCGCAACAGGTGAGACCCCGCAGGAGCGCAAGCGACGAGGAGGCTCAGCAGGCGCCCGCGGAAAGCGAAGCCTTGCACGGAAATCAACAGCGGTGTCACAAGCAGTCCAACTCATTGCTCGTCTTTAGATTGGGTTCATTTCGTTATGCCCCAATCTCATTTTTATTCCAAATGAATTTTTGGGAATGGAATATGCGGAGGCTCTTCTAGCCATCCTTGCTCAATACTTATTCTTGATACTTCTTTGGCGTATTCCAAAATTTCATTCGTGAAGTTTGTATAGTTTAAAGCGAGATCTAAACGCGGGCTCGTTGACATCGCAAGCCCATATCCACGTACATTTTCAGTAATCATCGCAGCCAGGTGAAACATCATGAGTTTTTCTGAAAATGGAGGAACGGAAGACTTTTCTACTCCGTAATCCCACTTCATTGTGACCGGTATGTTTTCTACCATTAGCGGTTGTGACAGGGATTCAATGTGCTGCTGTACCTGCTCTCTACCCTTTAACAAAAAAGCTTGAATTTCCTGAGAAGGAGCTGTTTGAGCAAACCCTAAAATTAAATCCTTTGCAATTAAGTTCGTCTGTATGCTTGACACGATATGAGAAATTTCAATGACCGTTAACGGCCGCTTTTCATCAAAATAGCTCCCTAAGAAGAGCTCTTTGTCGTTCATATCAGATGAATCTGCAATAGGAATAGGAGGAAGCTCTATAAAAATTTGTTTTTCTAACAGCAAATCTGTAATCGTTTGGTTAAGCTTTTCCGCTTTTAGCAGTAAGCTGCGAAAAAAAGACCGTACATCATTCCTTGCGGCAACATCGACGCCCGTAGTTGCTGATAGCAGAAGGACATTTGAAATATGCTTCAAATAAAGCAAATAAAAAGAATCCGAAAATAATTTTGGAGCTTCAGTATCAAGGTCTTCTTCTCCGAAACCGAGCGGGATTGGCATATTTTCTTTTAAAAAGATAGCAGTGAGCGCATCACTGTTTCTTGTTGTGATGTGCAGTGTACCTTGAATCGCTTTTTGAATATCTAAATCGTCTACATGACACAGAAAATGGTTAAGCATACAAGAAATTGCTTTATCGTTCATATATTGCTTCCAAATAACAGCCATCTCGGCAGCTGATAGTGGAGAAAATGATTGATTGTTCATAATAAACTCCTCATATATAGATAATTAACAAGTTTCTAAAAGGTTATCAACTAGTATAAGTCAAAGGAAGTAAGATAAACACTATAGAAAGTAAAAAAAGGTATCAACATTTTACTATAAGAGTAACCGTCATGCATAATTTAAAGGTTCTTTTAGGAAAAGAAGAGTTCAACCGCTTCTTTCTTGCAAAGCAAAAATAAAACCGAAATAATAAATGAAGAAAGTCAGGAAAGAAAGGAGTTTCATTATATGCCAGAAGGTCCAGAAATTAGACGAGCAGCCGATGAAGTGGAAAAAGCGATTATCAGTCTTCCCGTTGGAGAGATATGGTTTGCTTTTCCATCTTTACAGCATTACGAAGAAGTATTAACGGGTGCTCGTATTAAAAGGGTAGATACAAAAGGGAAGGCTATGCTTATTCGTTTCGACAACGGCTATACCATTTATTCACATAATCAGCTTTATGGAAAATGGTATGTACGTTCATCTTACAATTATCCATCTACAAACAGACAGCTGCGTCTTGCTATTCATAATGAAAAGAAATCAGCGCTGCTCTATAGCGCTTCTGATATTGAAGTATTGCGTGATGAAGAAGTTTCTGCTCATTCTTTTGTATCAAGAGTAGGTCCGGATATTTTAAGTGAAAAAGTAATGGCAGATGAGCTTTTAGATCGCTTCTACTCTAAGCCATTTTACCGCAGAAAATGGGCGTCGCTGCTGCTAGACCAAAGCTTTATAGCGGGGATTGGAAATTATTTGCGCAGTGAAATCCTATTTGTAGCGGGAATTAATCCTGCAGCTCGTCCGGTAGACTGCACGGAAGAACAGCTTAAAAAGGCAGCTGAAGCAACCATTTCTCTTGTCAAACAGTCCTATGAAACAGGTGGCATTACAAATGATGTAAAGCTTGCTGAAACGTTAAAAAAGAAAGGCCAGAAGCGCTCTGAATACCGCCACTGGGTTTTTAACCGTGAAGGAGAAGCTTGCCGAATTGACGGCACCCCTATCTTAAAAGTGCAAGTTGCTTCTAGAAGGCTTTATTACTGTCCTACTTGTCAAAAATAGCAGGATATATTTATTCTGCTATTTTTTTGATGTGAAAATGAATGACTGTTCATTTTTGTGATATAGTTAAAAAGTAAAGTCATAATCTTAAGGGGATGGATAAGATGGAATGTAAAGCAGGAGATACATTTACGTGGCAAAGAACGTTTCAAGAGGAAGAAATCATGCAGTTTGCGGAGATGACTGGAGACCGGGGCAAACATCATATAGAACGTGACGAAAAAGGGCGGCTAATGGTGCATGGACTTATGACTGCTAGTATTGGAACGAAAATAGGAGGAGACTTAAACTACATTGCAAGAGAAATGGTGAGTGAATTTCTTCGTCCAGTTTTTGCAGGAGATACAGTTACCTGTGAATGCATATTAACTGAAGTAGAAAAAGCAGATGGTTTTCAAAAAGTGAAAATCAAATCAGTGTATCGAAATCAACAAGGTAAAGAAGTACTGATAGGGACAAGTAATGGAATTATTAGAGATTAAAATAAAAACGTTAACAAATAAGTATGAATGCTGTTAGAAAAGTCACGGATTCGTGACTTTTTTATTGTGCAATTTCCTTCTTTTGTTAGTTACTATTTAAATGTAAATATGGTAATTTAGTGAAGTTTGGTTTTGTGAATGGTAAAATTGTGTATTTACTAAGTACATAGATTCTTGTTTTTGGAAAAATATTTAAAAAGGAGTTTCTTATATGAAAAAAATAATGAATACCAGCTTAGCAATATCATTCGCTCTATTGCTTTCGGCATGTGGGATGCCGTCTTCAGAGGAATTAACGGGTGACGTGAAAGAAGCACAAGAAAAGGTGAAAAATGTTCAAGTGAAGGTCACTGGAAAAGAAGAAGGCTCCTCTGATTACCAAGTAAACGGAGTACAAGAGTTTGATTTTAAAAGTAAAGCAGGTTACATTAACACAAAAATGAACGGCGAAGAATTGAAGATGTATCATGATGGTGATGAAACGTTAGCTGTGGCTGGAGAAGAAAGCACAAAAGTACAGGGAGAAGAAAAAAAGTACGTTGCGGCTTTAATTAATAACGCTATGGAGCTTCAACAAAATCCAATACGCTACTATCAAAAATATGATAAAAATCTTCCAAATGAATTTGACGTCACCGAAAAAGACAAAGAGTATGTATTAACATTTAACGGAGGCAAGGACAAAAAGCAAAAAATTATAGCAGGTGATGCTAAAGCTTATTATAAAATAACAAATCAAGGCAGTGATACTGCTGTAGACCTTGACCAAATTAAAGGAAAAGATTTTTCGCTTGTTGTGACAATTGATAAAGAAACGAAGCAAATAAAGAAAGTAGTAAAAAATCAGTCGTATCCAGTTAAAGTAGACGGAAAAACAGAAAACTCAAAGTCTAAGCAAACGTATACGTATACGTATACATATAACCAATTAGACAATGTAACAAAACCAAAAGTGGAAGCAAAAGCCGCTGCTGCTTCTAAAGATAGCGGCAGTGAAAAGCCAAGTAAAGAAAAGCAAGCTGCTTATGCCAAGGAAGCGGGACAATACGTGGACGCTTTAATTCAAGCAACTGTTTATCAAAATACAGATCAATTTGTTGCTAAACATCCAAATCAGCAAGATAAGAAACAGGTAGAAGAAAAAGGGGAGTTCCAAAAGAGTTCGTTTGTAGAGTTTTTTGAAACGAATTTTAAAGGTGCTTTATCATCATTGAGCTCAAACATAACCGACGAGCAGTTAAACGAAGTAAGCAGCGCTTTTCTACAAGCTCTTTCATCTACAAAATATAAAATTAAAGATGCAGCGTATAGTGATGAAGATGATGCGTACGTCGTACAAGTCGAAATTCAAGGATTTAACGATGCAAGTGTATTAGCGGAAGTCATGACACCACTTGCAGAAAAATACCAGGCGGGTGAGCTGAGTAACGAGCAGTTAGTCAACGAACTTATTAACGGAGTAGCAAAACGCTATCGTGAGCCAGTTGAATTACTTCCAGCAAAAACAGTCCCTGTACACGTCGTAAGAAATGGTGAAAAAGATTACGAAGTTTTAATGCAAGATGAGTATCTGTTAACATTTGCTCAGCAATCATAGATAGACAAAAAAAGATTTCGGCTATATGCATGAAATCTTTTTTTTTATGTCTCTTTTAAAATATAATTTCAAATATAAAAATAAATTATTGAAATTATATTTCAATGGAATTATAATAACCATAAATTCACTACAAGATGAAAAAGGAGCCGAAAAGATGAATGAACAGCTTACGTTATTAACAACAGAGTCTCAAAATGAACAGACAACGAAGATCGATACAGCTAGTACAAAAGAAATTTTAAACATCATGAATAAAGAAGATCAAAAAGTGGCGCTGGCTGTACAAAAAGTACTTCCAGACGTAGAGGTGGCAGTTGAATTTGTAAGTGAATCGTTTCAAAAGGAAGGCCGGCTTATTTATGTTGGAGCAGGAACAAGCGGAAGGCTGGGAGTATTGGATGCTGTTGAATGCCCGCCTACTTTCAGTACCAATCCGGATCAAGTACAGGGATTGATGGCTGGAGGAGAAAAAGCATTTGTTAAAGCAGTTGAAGGTGCTGAAGATAAAGAAGAGTTGGGAGCAGCAGATTTACAAAAAATTTATTTGAATGAACGAGACACAGTCATTGGAATTGCTGCAAGCGGACGCACTCCTTATGTGATTGGTGCATTAAGATATGCAAAATCTGTAAAAGCTAAAACGGTGGCGCTGTCTTGCAATGGTAATTCTCTTATTGGAAAAGAAGCGGACCATAGTATTGAGGTGGTAGTAGGTCCGGAAGTGCTAACAGGTTCCACAAGGTTAAAAGCAGCAAGTGCTCATAAAATGATTCTCAACATGATTTCTACCGCGGCTATGATCAAAGTAGGAAAAGCGTATGAAAACTTAATGATAGATGTTCATGTGAGTAATGAAAAGCTTAAAGAACGAGCGATAGGTATTATTTGTAAAATTACAGGTGTTTCTTATGAACAAGCAAGCCAAACGCTTGAAGAAGCAAATAATGAGGTAAAAACAGCAGTGGTTATGATCAAAACAAATGAAAATTATGACACCGCGAAGATGTTGCTGAATAATGCGGGCGGTTATGTGAGAAAAGCGATTGAACATTACGTATAAAGGAGAGAAACGATGTCAACAGGCGGATTAACAATGATTAAAAACACGGTGGCTAAGCTTCCTGATTCGGAGAGGAAAATTGCTGAATATATTTTAAACAACCCGCATACTGTGGTAAACAGTACGGCTGGAGAATTAGGTAGACTAGCGAATGCGAGCAGTGCTGCTGTTATTCGTTTGTGTAAATCTATCGGGGTTAGCGGGTTTCAAGAATTAAAGGTAAGAGTAGCCGGTGATTTAGCTAGAGATACGGAGCAAGGATACCGCGATATTGAAACAAATGAAACGATTCAATCTATTGTCAAAAAAACGGCAAGCAACAGCATTCAAAGTCTAAGTGATACGGCCGAGCTTGTGAATTATAAAGAAGCAGAGCGGGCTGTTTTAGCGCTGATTGAAGCCAAAAATATTCATTTTTTTGGAATCGGTGCTTCACATATTATTGCGATGGATGCGCAGCAAAAATTTCTTCGAATTAATAAAAATGCCACGGCTTTTGCAGATAGCCATTTAGCAGCTACACTCATCGCAAATGCAAGTAAAGACGATGTAGTTGTGGGCATCTCTTTTTCAGGAGAGACTCCTGAAGTAAGCAACGTCTTATCTTTAGCTAAAAATCGCGGAGTAAAGACGATTAGCTTAACCAAATACGGACAGTCTACCGTTTCGTCTTTAGCAGATATCTGTTTGTATACGTCTTATTCTCAAGAAGCGCCGTTTCGAAGCGCAGCTACATCGTCTCGTTTAGCCCAGCTTTATGTGATTGATGTACTATTTTTAAGTATTGCAGCGCAGCAGTATGACCAAACGATTGAGTATATTGATAAAACAAGGGATGCCATTCAGTTTTTGAAAACTAAGAAATAAAAAAGAAAGCGATTACAAAAAGGGGATTTTGTGGTCTGTTTCCTCAGTACCGTATCCATCTAAGAGGAAAATACAAAGGGGGATTAACATGTCTTTAGATAATCATCAATTAGCAAAGGTTATTTTGGAGATGCTTGGGGGAGCATCAAATATTGAAGCGTATACGCATTGTATGACGCGGCTGCGCGTGACTGTAAAAGATGATTCAATTGTAAAAAAGGCAGATATACGAAAGCTTGAAGGCGTACTCGGATTAGTGGAAGAAGAAACGCTGCAAATCATTATTGGTCCTGGAAAAGTAAACAAAGTAACAGAGGAGTTTGAAAAGTTAATTGATGAATCTGGCGGTATTAATTTAGAAAACCGTGCGGCTCAGCGGAAATCGGAGCTGAAAGAAAAAAACGCAACTCCGTTTAAGCTCTTGCTTCGCCGAATTGCAAGTATTTTTATTCCGTTAATACCTGCTCTTGTAGCATCTGGACTTATCACCGGAGTGACAAAAGCAGCAGTTCAAGCGAAGTGGCTTCCTGCAGATTCACAGATTGCTATTCTTTTAACCGTTATCGGAAGCGGCTTATTTGCTTATCTGGGTATTTTAGTAGGTATTAATGCGGCAAAAGAATTTGGTGGTTCGCCGGCTTTAGGGGGCTTAGCAGGTATTTTAGTCATTAATCCTGCCGTAGCTGATATTAAACTTTTTGGTGAAGCACTTTTGCCGGGTCGGGGTGGCTTAATAGGAGTCTTGCTTGCAGCAATCTTTATGGCCGTAGTGGAAAAACGTGTGCGTAAATTTGTCCCTCAGTCACTGGATATTATTATTACACCAACCGTTACGGTGTTAATTACAGGCATTATTACGTATGTAGTATTCATGCCAATCGGCGGCTTGATTTCAGACGGAATCACAAAAGGCCTTTTAGGAGTTTTGGAGGTTGGAGGAGTTGTAGCAGGCTTTGTTTTAGGAGCAACATTTTTGCCGCTCGTCATTACAGGACTTCATCAAGGTCTTACTCCTGTTCATTTAGAGCTTATCAATTCAATTGGAGATGATCCGCTTCTTCCTATACTAGCAATGGGCGGAGCCGGTCAGGTCGGTGCAGCTTTTGCTATCTATATCAAAACAAAGAAAAAACGTTTAAAGCGAGCAATTGGAGGCGCTCTACCTTCAGGGCTGCTTGGAATTGGAGAGCCGCTTATTTTTGGAGTCACACTTCCTTTAGGACGCCCCTTTTTAACCGCTTGTCTTGGAGCTGGAATCGGCGGAGCGTTTCAGGCGCACTTTCATATTGCGACTGTAGCAGTGGGAGTCTCAGGTTTGCCGCTTACGTTTTTAGTTCATGCGCATCAAATTCTTCTTTATTTACTCGGGTTAGTTGTTGCTTACGCAGCCGGCTTTGTTTGTACGTATTTCTTTGGATTCAACGATGAAATGGCGAGAGAGTTTGAATGATTGGCATTTCGTTTTATTTAAATGATAGTGATGCTAAAAAAAGATTAATAGAAGCAAGTGAGTGCGGCGTCACACGTGCATTCACTTCGCTTCACATTCCAGAGGAAAAAGGAGATTTGGCTGAACGGGCAAAAGAACTGCTGTATGTGGCTAGAGATTGTGGAATAAGCGTGTATGCAGACGTATCCAAGCATACGCCGGTTCATTTAGGTATCGAAAGCCTTATGTCGCTATCTTCACTTGGCGTATCTGGTATTAGACTAGACGATGGGTTTAGCACAGCAGAAACTCTTTCGCTTGCGAATGAATTTTATATTGCCGTTAATGCAAGTACGTTATCCAAACAAGAAATTGAAGCACTCTTATGTGCAGGTCTTCATCATCATCAGCTGCTTGCATGGCATAATTTTTATCCGCGGCCTGAAACAGGGCTTGAAGAAACATTTTTTCAACAGCAGACAGATTTATTTAATGAACTTCGTATCCCAGTCTGCGCTTATATTCCCGGGGAAGGCGAAAAGAGAGGCCCTATTTATCAAGGTCTTCCTACTAGAGAAAAAGACCGTAATAGATGCCCTTTTACCTCTGCAGTAGATTTATACGGCTGCGGAGTAGCGGAGGTTTATATTGGAGATCCATATGCCGGTTCAAATTTATTAAAGCGTTTGGTTCAATATCAAGAAAGCAGCATTATTCCGCTGCGCATTCGTTCACCTCATATAGAGGGAACGTACAGCGTGCGTCCAGATGTATCAAGAGACGCTCTGCGTTTAGTTGATACACGATCTGTAAAACCGGTGCCGCCATTTCATACAGTCGAGCGCAGAATCGGAGCAATTACAATGGACAATGATGGCTACGGACGTTATAGAGGAGAGGTTCAAATAGCTAAAACGAATTTGCCTGCAAATGCGAATGTGAACGTGATTGGGTATGTGATAGAAGAAGATCATGAGCTGCTTTCGTTAGTGAAACCGGGGCAAAAACTTGAGCTTGTTCCTGTCTGAATGGAAAAACGGTGTATTTTTAAAGAAGCCGATAGCTAACTAGTAAGCTTATAAAAGTAAAGAGCACACACTGCTTAAAAAAAGTGTGTGCTTTTTATTTTACTAAAAAGGAAACTATTTTCATTGCTGAATCATGAACCTTTCTATTGAATAAAACGCTTTACTATGATAAAACTATTACAGGTAAACATATGATAATCGTTTAATTTTATAGAGATACAACGCCACTAGGGGTGCTTTCTAAGCTGAGAGAGACGAGAAGTCTTAACCCTTATAACCTGAACTAGGTAATACTAGCGTAGGAAAGAGGTATTGTAATGGATGTTTTGTATGGTATTTCCTTACGAACTCGTTATAATAATTTTTTGTATATAAACAAAAACACTTCTTTCCTGCGAAAGAAGTGTTTTTTTATGCGTAAAGGAAGGTGTCATACATGGAAGAAACAATTGATTTGCTTGTCAAACAGGTAGAGGAGCGCAAAGGGGAGCTAATCCAGTTAGTAAAAACGCTTGTTGCATATAAAACGCCAGCGCCTCCTGCACGAAATTCTAATGAAGCGCAGCGCTACGTAGCGGATTTCCTTGAAAACTGCGGTTTTTCCATCGATATGTGGGATTTATATTGCAACGATCCTATTGTAGTGGGCACGTTAAAAGGGAAAAAATCAGCTGACTATCAAAGCTTAATTATTAACGGGCATATGGATGTAGCTGAGGTACAAGAAAATGAAAAGTGGGAGACAAATCCGTTTGAAGCTGTGGTAAAAGACAACATGATAATCGGACGCGGAGTTGCTGATATGAAAGGCGGCTTGGCAGGAGCATTATTTGCAGTCCAGCTTTTAACAGAAGCAGGAATCGAACTGCCGGGAGACTTGATTTTTGAATCCGTTGTAGGAGAAGAAGTGGGAGAGGCAGGTACGCTGCAATGCTGTCAGAAAGGATATACAGCTGACTTTGCGCTTGTTGCTGATACGAGTGATTTACATATTCAAGGTCAAGGCGGAGTGATCACGGGATGGATTACGATAAAAAGCAGTAAAACCTATCATGACGGTACACGCCGAAGTATGATTCATGCTGGAGGAGGTCTGTTAGCTGCGAGTGCTATTGAGAAGATGGCAAAAGTGATCGGAGGGCTGCAAGAATTGGAGCGCCACTGGGCTGTTACAAAAAGCTATCCAGGATTTTTGCCGGGAACAAATACGATTAATCCAGCAGTAATCGAAGGGGGAAGACATGCTGCTTTTATTGCAGATGAATGCAGGCTGTGGGTCACCGTTCACTATTATCCCAATGAATCATACGGCCAAGTATCAAAAGAAGTGGAAGAATACATTTTAGCTATTGCAAAAGCAGATCCATGGTTAAAAGATAACCTGCCAACCTTTGAATGGGGAGGCACATCAATGATTGAAGACAGAGGAGAAATCTTCCCGTCATTAGAAATTGATGAAAATCATGCTGGAGTCCAGCTGCTTGCACATACTCATGAACAACTTGAAGGGAAAAAGCCCCCAATCGATGTGTCAACTAGCGTAACAGACGGGGGATGGCTAGCTGATGCGGGGATTCCGGCCGCTATTTATGGTCCGGGAAATTTAGCAAATGCACATGCTGTGAACGAACAATTAGATATAAATCAGCTTGTTCAATATACAAAAGTGATGTTGCAGTTCATTTATACGTGGCTGCATACGCATAAGGAGTGATCATCATGAAATTTAGTGAACGATTATACGAAAAGCTGCAGCCTATTTGGCGTCAAAATCATAATCATCCCTTTGTACAGGGAATGGGAGACGGAACGCTTGAAAAGGAGAAGTTTCGCTTTTACATGATTCAAGATTACCTTTACCTAATTGATTATGCAAAATTATTTGCGATTGGAGCCATGAAAGCTACTGATGTTCAAACGATGGGGAAATTTGCTGCACTTTTGGATTCTACATTAAACGAAGAAATGAGCCTGCACCGTGAGTATGCCAAGAAATTTGAAATCAGCGAAAAAGAATTAGAAAAAGCGCAGCCATCTCCTACAACGCTTGCATACACACACTATATGCTGCACGTTGGTCAAAGCGGCACATTAGCTGAATTAGTGGCGGCTCTTTTGCCTTGTATGTGGAGCTATTGGGAAATAGGAAAAGAACTCAGTGAAAAGCCTGGAGCTAACAATGAGTTTTATCGTGAGTGGATTGAAATGTACAGCTCAGAAGAATTTGGAGAACTAGCGACATGGTGTATTAATTTATTCGACTCACTTACTGAAGACAAATCAGAAGCGGAGTTAGAAAAGCTCGAAGAAATTTTCTTGAATACAACGCGTTTTGAGTATATGTTCTGGGATATGGCTTATAACGAAGCGATGTGGCCAATTCATGAATAAGTCTGTGTTATCTTTTCAAAACGTCAGTTTTACGTACAAAAACGGTGATCAACCGATTTTAACATCATTAAACTTAGACGTAAAAGAAGGCGAGTTTGTCAGTATCGTTGGAGCGAGCGGTTCTGGGAAAAGTACGTTGTTTCGTCTCATTACAGGTCTTGAACAGCAGAGTGAAGGCGATATCGTGATTAACGGACAGTCTTATGAAAAACGGCTTGGAAAAGTAGGCTACATGCCGCAGCAAGATTTGCTTCTTCCGTGGCGCACGATTTTAGACAATGCAGCTCTGCCGCTTGAGCTTCACAATGTGTCAAAAGCAAGTGCTCATAGGCAAGTATCTCAGCTGCTCGAAGAGTTTGGTTTAAAAGGGTATGAAAATCGTTTTCCAAGTGATTTATCCGGAGGGATGAAGCAGCGTGTTTCTTTTCTGCGAACGATATTAAGCGGTTCTAACGTACTGCTTTTAGATGAGCCTTTTAGTGCGCTTGATGCCATTACGCGTTTATCAATGCAGGAATGGCTGCTTGAACAATGGCAAAAGCGTAAACATAGCATCTTATTTATCACTCATGACGTAAACGAAGCCCTGTTTTTATCAGATCGTATTTTTATCTTTTCAGACAAGCCGGTAAGTCATCTTGAAGAGATTAAAGTACCGCTTAGCAGGCCTCGAACGCAAAAAGATTTGAATCAACAGCGTGTGCTTGATGTGAAAGATTATTTAATTGAACAGCTAAGATCGAAGGTGAACACATGAAAAAATACGGGGCTTCAGTTATTTTAGTCGTCATTTTGCTGGCTGCTTGGGAAATTGGAGCACGCATTGTAAACTATCCGTTTATTTTACCAACGCCCACTGGTATTTTAACGAAGCTTTGGGAGCTGCGAATGGATTTATTGTTTAAGCATTTACCAGCTACGCTATCTATTGTTGTAATTGGGCTGGTTATATCCGTGGTGCTGGGAGTTATGCTGGCTGTATGGATGAATTGGAGTCCGCTTATTGAGCGTGCTTTCTATCCGCTTATTATTGCGTCGCAAATGATTCCCACCATTGCCATAGCTCCTGTATTTGTTCTGTGGTTTGGCTACTCCATTTGGAGCAAAGTGATTGTGACCGTATTAATTACTTTTTTTCCTATTACGGTTAGCACATTTGACGGGCTTCGTTCGACCAATAAAGAGTTAAAAGAACTCATGCTGACCATGGGAGCAACAAAAAAAGATATTTTCTTTAAGTTGAACATTCCTTCTGCACTGCCTCATTTTTATTCAGGGCTCAAAGTAGCGGTTACCTTTAGTATAATAGGTGCTGCCATTGGCGAATGGTTAGGTGCACAAGCAGGCTTAGGATATTTCAGTCGTCGTATGATGACACAGTTTGATGCAGCTGGTGTATTTGCACCAATTGTGATTTTATCCGCGCTTGGTATTTTATTCTTTATTATTGTAGTAGGTTTCGAAAAACGTTCATTAAAGTGGAGGAAAACAGAATGAAAAAATGGTTTGTAATTGGTTTAAGCCTGATGCTTGTTTTGATGCTCGCTGCTTGCGGCCAGGACAAGGAAAATAAAGCTGGTGACAGTAAAAAATTAAAAGACGTTACAATTATGCTTGATTGGTACCCAAATGCAGTGCACAGCTTCATTTATGCTGCACAAGAAAAAGGATATTTCAAAAAAGAAGGGCTGAATGTGAAAGTACAGTTTCCTGCTAATCCAACAGACTCGCTTAATTTAGCAGCTGCGGGGAAAGTTACACTCGGCCTTTATTATCAGCCTGATGTAGCAATGGCACGAGCAAATGAAGATGTGCCGGTAAAGTCGGTAGGAGCAATCGTAAGGTCTCCATTGAACCGAGTTGTGGCGTTGAAAGATAGCGGTATTAAGCGTCCTAAAGATTTAGAAGGAAAAGTAGTAGGATACAGCGGAACACCATTAAGTGAATCTGTTCTAAAGAAAATGGTGAAAAGCGATGGAGGAGATCCGAATAAAGTAAAACTAGTAGACGTAGGATTTGAGTTAAATTCATCGCTGATTAGCAAAAAAGTAGATGCCGTAATAGGTGCATATATTAACCACGAAGTACCATTACTTCATAAAAAAGGATATAAAACAGTTGACATTGATCCTTCAGATTACGGCGTGCCATCTTATTATGAGCTAGTGGCAGTTACTGGGGATCAAACATGGGCAAAAGATTCTGATACGATTAAAGCGTTTTGGCGTGCCGCTACAAAAGGGTATGAGTACACAGAGAAACATCCAAAAGAATCACTTCAAATTCTATTAGATAACCAAGATAAATCAAACTTCCCCCTTGAAAAAGACGTGGAAACAAAAAGTTTAAATATTTTACTTCCGAAAATGAAGTCTGAACAAGGATTTGGCAGTCAAACGAAAGAATCATGGCAGTCAAATGTAGACTGGTTAAAAGAGTCAGGATTAATTAAGAAAAAGCCAAATGTAGATGAAATGTTTGAGAATATCGGAGAATCCAAGTAAATAATTTAAGACAAATTTAAAAAAACCTTCTTATACTGAACGTAACTTTCTGAACGAGAAAGTGAAAAGGTAAAGGAGGTTTTTTTATGGCTTTTACAATAGTAGATAAGGAAACATGTATTGCTTGCGGAGCATGTGGAGGGAGCGCACCAGGTCTTTATGATTATGATTCAGAAGGTCTTGCTTATGCGGTGTTAGATAACAACGAAGGAACAAAAGAGGTTCCTGAAGATCAGCAAGATGAGATGATGGAAGCGTATGAAGGATGCCCAACAGAATCCATTAAAATCGCAGAGCAGCCGTTTTATGGAGATGCAACAAAATTCGAATAAGTTTTTTAAAAAAGTTAACGATAAAGTACATTTAGTTATGACATAAGTGAATATTTGGTGAAATAGAAAGTTTCAAAATAAAAAAGGTCTTGCCTAGAGCAAGACCTTTTTTTATTCTAAATTTGCATGCTTTCCGTACATTGTATGGGTATCAAGTTCTTTCTTCTCCATGAAGCGAAGAATCAGCGCATCGTAAAAGAGAAGAAGCGTTTGCTCAAACAGCGACGCCATAGGCTGTACTGTTTGATAACTGCTTTGTTCTTGATCCTTAGGAGCACCAGGCAGCTTCACGATAAAGTCAGCCAGCTTGCCAAGCGTGGAGTCGGGAGAAATTGTGACTACTCCAACTTTTCCTCCAAGTTCTTTTGCTTTTTGAGCGATAGGAATCAAGCTCTTCGTCTCGCCAGAACCTGATCCGATGATTAATAAATCATCCTTTGTGAAAGTAGAAGTCACGGTTTCTCCAATGACATAAGCATCAATGCCCATATGCATCATACGCATAGCAAACGACTTGCCCATAAGACCTGAACGGCCTGCTCCAGTGACAAACACTTTTTTAGATGAGATGATGCCATTTACAAGCTGCTCAGCTTCATCATCAGCGATTAGAGCTGTTGTTTGTAAAAGCTCATTCATAATTGTTTTTAAATGTTCGCTTGTCTGCATAGAAAGCTCCTTAATTTGTAATAAGCTCTTTCATTTGAGAAGCAACTGATTTTTTATCATCTTGGCTCGTGATTCCTCCACCAACAATAACAAGATCAGGCTGTGCTTTTACTACTTCAGGTAAAGATTCTAATTTAATGCCGCCAGCAACGGCTGTTTTTGCATTTTTTACAACGCTTTTGATTGTTACTAAATCTTCAAAAGAGTTTTGACCAACTGCTTGAAGATCGTATCCTGTGTGTACACAGATATAGTCAACGCCAAATTCGTCTAGCTCTTTTGCGCGTCCTTTAATATCTTTTACCCCAATCATATCGACAAGAATTTTTTTACCTTGTTTTTTTGCTTCTTCTACAGCACCTTTGATTGACATATCTTCAGCAACACCTAAGATGGTAATGATGTCTGCTCCGGCTTGAGAAGCTTGCTGTACTTCATAGCCAGCCGCATCCATAATTTTTAGGTCAGCTAATACTTTTAAGTTAGGAAATGCTTCTTTAATTTCTTTAACGGCGCGAAGCCCTTCATTGATTACAACTGGCGTACCGATTTCTACGATATCAATATGTTCTTCAACTTCTTTTACTACCTCTTTTGCTTGAGCGATATTAACAAGATCTAATGCTAATTGTAATTCCATTCTACTCCACTCCTTAGAAAAATCTATAGATACCTTTTGTGCTTTTTTACGTAAAAAGCAGCTGGTTTAGTTATTGTACCCGCAGTTTGAGGTTCTTAAAAGTACGCACTTTTCCCGCAAATAGTGTGGGAAATGATAGTATACAGAAGTATACTAATGGACATATCAGTCTTGTAACCGCTTAATTTTCATTAAAAATGCGGATGATGTTGAGTAACATCATCCGCATAAAAAAATAAAAACTATGGAATAGAAGGAGTGGTTTCCATCATTTAATTAACGTTTCCGCCTTTTGTTCTTGATTAGCGAGCACTGTATCACGGTAATTTTTACCCCAATCGTACATAGCTGTCAAAATCGGCATTAAACTTTCTCCTTCTTTCGTAAGTGAGTATTCGACTTTAGGTGGTACGACAGGATAGACTTTACGATTAACAATCAGATCTTCTTCCAGTTCCCGCAGCTGATTAACCAGCATGCGCGGCGTAATATCAGGAATAAGCGATTTTAATTCCCCGAACCGTTTTGTTCCTTCACGTCCTAAGTGCCATAGTATCAGCATCTTCCATTTTCCACCGATAATAGCAAGCGTCAATTCTTTTTCACAGTTAAATTCCTTATTAAGCTGGCTCAATTGCTTCACCCCTATGACCAATAGTATAAAATTTATTTTAAAGTACTTCTTATTATACCGGTGCTGACAATCCTTTTACAAAAATCCGGCTTGCGCTTTTCCGTTAAAAAAGGGGAGCTTTTTTATTACATAGTTATTCTTGACTAGTGGGAGCAAAAAGGTGGCCTTTAGTCATGTTTTTTGTGTTCAATTGTTTAAATATAAAAAAAGATGGGAAATCACTCAATAACAATGCTAAAGGAGGCAGTAAAAATGGAAAGAAGTCGATCTGAATTACAAAACCCTGCTGTAAGCAACAGCGCAGGCATTAACAACGATATAGGAATCAATAACAATCCACAGACAGCTAATAGCCCTACTGCTGTTAGCAACGGAAAAAGCTGCAGCAGCAAGCTCGTAAAAGGTGTTGTTGTCGGAGCAGTTGTGGGTGGATGTATAACACTACTCGATAGCAAAACTCGTTCGTCTGTTAAAAGAAGAGCTGTTACGTTAAAGGACTCTTCTACAAACATGATTAATCAAGTAAAAGAAAATCCTCAAGAAACAAAAGAAAAAATGGTGCAGCAAATGAAAAACGCATCGAATCTTTTAAAAGATGCAATTAATGATGCTAAACATTTGTACGAGCGTGTAAATGAAGATTTCTTTAAGCAAGCAGAAGATGTGAAAAGCGTTACGCATGATGCAAAATCGACGGTAGAAGATGCTAAAAGTGATTTACAGCAAATTGGTGAAAAAGTGAAAGATGCAACTTCTGAAATAAGTAAGGAAAAGATGACGCCAGACGAAAAACCAGAAGCTGAGCGTGAAAGAACATACCAGTCTATTCACTAAAAGGGAGATGTTAACTGTGAGTCAAATGAATGAAGGAACTACAAAAGACATGAACAAAATTGAAGAAACGGCAGATAATTTAGGGACGGAGAAAAAAGAAGCAATTTTGCAGAACTTTGATACGTTTACCGATTATTTAAGTCAAAAAGTTCATGTCGGTAAAAAGCTCGGGTTAAGTGAGGAACAATTAACGGCCGCTACAAAAAAAGTGGCTAGCTATTTAGCCAAAAATGAGGAGCCTCGAAACCGAGAAGAAAAAGTCCTTCATGAGTTATGGAAAGTCAGCAGTGAAGAGGAAAAGGAAGTCCTTTCTCATCTCATTTTAAAACTAGTTGCGTAACATTAAAAAAGCATCCCATCTATCAGGATGCTTTTTTAATGTATTAAGATGATTGATTTTGAGCCTCTTGAATCGTTTTATCCCAGTCAATACCGCAATCATCCGTTGCACAAGAAGATTGCTGTGCGCAGCTTGCACATTTTCCCTGAGTACTCTTGCGGAAGAATTTTGTCATATGATAAAGAGCATATCCAAATATCAAAACCCCAATTAAAATGTTAATAATCAATGTTATTCACTCCTTTTAAGAAAAACCAAGTACTTTTCCAATAGTGTGTACAAGCAAAGCTACGAGATAAGCGACAACCAAAGGGTAGGCCACAGCAAATGCTGTCCATTTCAATGAGCCGGTTTCTCGTCGAATAACAGCGACGGTTGCTAGACACGGAACATAAAGAAGAACAAACACCATAAACGTATAGGCTGTTAGCGGTGTAAAGAATGTCTTCATTGTGTCGCCAAGCTGTCCTTCTTGTACTTTATAGATGATGCTCATAGTCGAAACAACCACTTCTTTTGCTAGGAAGCCTGTAATCAGTGATGCTACAGCTTGCCATGTGGCAAAACCTAAAGGGATAAATAGCGGAGCGATAGCACCTCCAATAATAGCCATAAAGCTATTTTCCATATCTACTCCAAAACCGCCGGGGCCAGCGTAAGATGATAGCCAGATAAATACAGAGCCAGCTAAAATAACCGTACCTGCTTTTCGGACGAAATTTCGACCTTTTTCCCACGTGCTTCTCCAAAGAGTCTTGGCTTGCGGTACGCGGTAAGGAGGAAGTTCAACAATAAAAGTTGATTGTTCGTCTTTAAGAAGCGTTACTGATAAAATTTTCGTTACAACAAGTGCTAAAATAATGCCAAGCAAGTACATAGAAAACACCACAGCTGCTCCGTTTTGTACAAAAAACGCACCTACAAACAAAGCGTATACAGGAAGGCGTGCTGAGCAGCTCATAAATGGATTTACTAAAATGGTCATAAGGCGCTCTTTTCGCTGTTCAATTGTACGCGCGGCCATGATCCCTGGTACGTTACATCCAAAGCTAATAATCATCGGAATAAATGCTTTTCCGTTCAAACCGAAAAATTCCATGATACGATCCATTACTACAGCAATTCGAGCCATGTATCCTGAATCTTCAAGCAGTGAAATGAAAAAGAACAGGACAAAAATTTGTGGTACAAATACTAGTACGCCGCCTACGCCTGCGATGATGCCGTCCACAATTAAATCATGAATAAATGGAGCGGCACCTGCTGCATTTAGAAGAGAATCAGCGCCTTTACTAAGCGTTCCGCCAAAAAAACCGTCTAGTTTATCAGAAAGAGGAACGCCTATCCAAGTAAACGTAATATTAAAAATCAAATACATTAAGCCAAGAAAAATAGGGAGACCAAGCCACTTATGCGTCACAATTCGATCGATTCGATCTGTGAAGGTTAGAGGTGTTTCGCTGCCCTTTATGATACACTCGCTGGAAATGCGCTCAATAAATGCTGTACGCACGTCGAAGAAATGCTCGCTAAGCGGCTTGGTTAATTTTTGTGCAGCCGCTTTTCGAAGTTCAAGCAGCTCTGAGTAACTCGTTTTTTCTTTTAATGTTGATTCGATTACGCTATTTTCCGCTAAAAATTGAATGGCAATCCATCTGCTGACATCCGCTTTTGTTTGAATCATACGAATTGCTTGTTCAGTGGTTTCCCCGTAATTTAATTGAAATGAAGGGGCTTTTAAATCCTGCTTCAAAGTGGAGAGAAGCTCATTAATTCCTTTTCCATTGCGGGCAATAATTGCAGAAACCGGAATATGTAATGATTTGCTAAGCTTCTCCAAATGAAAAGTCAATCCGCGTTTTTCTGCTACATCAATCATATTTAAGCCGATTACTAATGGTTTTCCATATTCCAATGCTTGAATAGTGAGATGCATGCTTCTTTCAAACTGAGAAGCGTCTACGATATTCAGCATACTGTTAAATTCTCCGGTTAACAAAAAGTTAGTTACCACTGCTTCATCTGAAGAAAGAGGAGTAAAATCATACACACCCGGCAAATCAACCAGCTGGCTGTTTTGCTTTTTAATAGACCCAACTTTCTTTTCAACGGTTACACCGCTCCAGTTTCCTACGTATTCATAGGAATCTGTTAATATATTGAATAAAGAAGTTTTTCCTGTGTTTGGATTTCCTAAAAGTGCAATTGTACTCATGCTGTCTCAACCTCAATTTTAGCCGCATCCCTTTTTCGGATGCTAATCATTTGACCTTGACATTCAATAATACAAGGTCCTCCTAAGATGGTTTTTTGCTTCATGCATAGTTCACAGCCTTTTTTTACTCCAAAAGAAAGAAGGCGGCGTTCTAGTGATCTATCTAAAAATTCAATGTTTTTAACTTTTACTTTGTCGCCAATACTCACGGTAGTTAAATTCATCATTCAGCACTCCTGTTAATGATAATCATTTTCAATTTGTATCTATCTCGATTATACATAAGGTTCTAAAATCAATCAATGCTTCTAGAGCGTTACAATTAAAAATATATATTTATAACTATATTTTTCAGATGAAATTATGTACGATTTTAGCAGCAAATTGTCAGGAGGGATGTGAGTGGAGGTAATCATTCGCAAAATGAGAAAAGAAGATATTACGTCTGTTCAATACGTCGCAAAGATGAGCTGGTATGATACATATGAAGGAATTATTCCTAGAAGCGTTCAGAATCGGTTTCTTTCAGAAGCATACTCCAATAAAAGGATGCTGTGGCGCTTGCGTAATTCGTTCATTTATGTAGCAACTATTGATGAGAAAATCGTAGGATACGCTAACTTTTTCCGATTACAAAACAGAGGGGAAATAGAACTAGGATCTATCTATATACTGCCTGCTTATCAAGGAAAAGGAATCGGTTCGCAATTGTTAGAAAAAGGAATGAAGCGCTCGAAGGAACTAAAAATCGTTTACATTAATGTAGAAAGGGAAAACGGAATAGGCCGTGCTTTTTATCAATCAAAAGGTTTCCAGCTCGTGGATGAATTTGATGATGAATTTGAAGGGCATTTGTTAAAAACGATGCGGATGAAGTTAATGATTTAAGCCTATAGCATGAATGTTATCTTAAAAAAGCTGATTTTAAACTTTCTGTTAAAATCAGCTTTTAATTACAGAATAACGATTGACCTTATTCTTGTGAATATGGTAACATTAATCAGAACTTAATGACCGAAAATGTTTTTCGGTCAAACAGTCAGGCGGAAGTAAGGATTATTGGAGGCTAAAAAACATGAATATGATTAAAGGAGAATGGAAAAAAATCTTTTCCAAACCAATGACTATTGTTGTGATTTGCGGATTGTTATTTGTTCCATTACTTTATAATGTCATCTTTTTATCTGCTTACTGGGATCCATATGGAAAAACAGATCAAATTCCAGTTGCAGTGGTAAATGAAGATAAAGGTGCTACGTTAGATGGAAAGAAATTGAATGTCGGTCGTGATTTTGTTGATGATTTAAAGAAAAATGATAAATTTGACTGGAAATTTACGAACAAAGAAAAAGCGTTAGAAGGCCTAAAAAATGAGGACTACTATTTAGTTTTAGAAATTCCAAAGAATTTCTCCAAAAATGCAACAACATTAATGGATAAAGATCCTAAAAAAATGAAATTTATCTATCATACAAATGCCGGAAAGAACTATTCAGGCGCTCAAATTAGCTCAAATGCAGTGGCTAAAATCAATGATCAGATTAAAGAAGCAGTCACAAAGCAGTATGCTGAAACGGTATTTGACAGCTTTAAGCAAGTAGCGGACGGTCTTCAAAAAGCAAGTGACGGTGCAGGAGAGCTCGAAAATGGCTCAAAAACGCTGCGAGATAACATGAAGAAATTAGCAGACAGCACGGTTACATTCGAAGACGGTACAGCTAAATTGGCAAACGGGTTAACGGATGCACGAAAAGGAGCAACAGATTTAAATGCAGGTGCAGCTAAGCTCCTAAACGGTGCGGACACAATTAATGAAAACTTAGGCAGCCTAAACAGCGGTTTAGGGAAGCTAGAAAGTGGGAGCGGGCAGCTTTATGCGGCTTCTAAAGAACTTGAAACAGGTGCCGGAAAGCTTAGCACTGGGTTAGGAAAACTACAAGATGGAACTGAAAAACTGCAAGGTGGGACCAAAAAACTCCAGGATGCTACCAAGCAACTTAATGAAGGAACAAAAACACTTCAAGGGAAACTACCCCAGTTCACAAGCGGCTTAAACCAAGTGGACGCTGAAGTGAGCAGCGTTACGCAGCAAATTAATCAAGCAGAACAGGAAATTACGCAGATTAAACAGCAGGTCGATTCAAAAAAAGCAGAGTTTGAACAGCAGCAGCAAGCTCTCATTGACAGCATTAACAGCAACGAGTCCATTCCGGATGAGCAAAAACAAACGCTGATTGCAGGAATTAAAAAACTCACGTCTCAGCAGTTTATGGATGAACAGCAGCAAAAAGCAGAGCAGCTAAAAGCAAAAGTAGATAAAGTGCAAGAGTTATCAGCAGCGCTGCAAAAGCTTTCTAAAGGCGGAGAAGACATTCAAAGCGCTATTGATAAAATTGCTGATGGGCAAAGTCAGCTGTATAATGGCCAAACTCAGTTATACAACGCACAAACTCAATTGTATAATGGTCAAACTCAACTATACAACGGTGCTGTTAAACTAGCAGACGGAGAAAAGCAGTTCAACAGCAAATTTGCGGAACTAAACAGCGGTATAGCTGACGCTCATACAGGAGCTGGAAAGCTTGCTGACGGGCAGCAGCAACTTGTGAATGGACTTAAAAAGTCTGAACAAGGAAGCGCAGCGCTAGCAAATGGCTTAACGCAGCTAGAAAACGGGGCCACCAAGTTAGCAAATGGTTCTAAAGAGTTAACAAATGGTTCGTCCAAACTATATGATGGTTCATCTAAATTATCAGATGGAACAAGCGAGCTTCATTCATCTTTAGCAGATGGTGCAAAAGATGCAAAAGATGTTAAAGCGGATGATAAAACATATAGCATGTTTTCAAATCCAACGGATTTAAAATCAGATAAACAAAACAACGTAGATAAGTACGGTGTCGGATTAGCTCCATACATCTTATGTATTGGCTTGTTTGCGGGAACGTTAATGTTCTCAGCGGTATATCCAATGAAAGAGCCATCAATTCGACCGACATCAGGCATTTCGTGGTTCTTAAGTAAGTTTAGTGTCATCACTATTGTAGGTATGCTGCAGGCAGCGATTGCTGTTACAGCTCTTCTATGGGGCTTGCATTTAAACGTAACAAGCATTTGGCACTTCTATATCTTTACCATGATTACAGGTGTGACGTTCTTTACACTTATCTTGTTCTTAACAACAGGGTTAGGAAAAGTAGGGCAGTATTTAGCCTTCATTATTCTGCTGCTTCAAATTGGCGGCAGTGCAGGTACATTCCCTAAAGCACTTGTACCGGAATTTTTCCAGGCAATTAATCCGTACTTGCCTATGACCTATGCAATTCGCGGTTTCCGTGAAATCATTTCCATTGGTGATGATTTCGGCTACGTATGGCATCAGGCTGGCGTACTTGGAATCTTTGCAGCAATCTTCATCACTCTTTCATTGATAATGTTTTATATCAATGCCAGAAAAGAGAAGCATCACAAAGAGGAACAGGCAGCAGCATAATTTAACTAATATAAAAAGAGAGTTCCAGTTTAAAAAGGAACTCTCTTTTTCTTTATGATAGTATAGGTTTACGTATAAAAGAGGGGAACGTGAATACATGCAGCTTACAAAAATTTCGGTATATGAAAGTGATCGTGTGAAAAAGTGGCAGGAAGGGCTGAAAGAATGGGACGGTTCAATATCGGAACGGATGATAAATGACCGAGCTGAAGATGAGTTTTGGCAGCGGTATGTAGAAAAAATGTCTTTTAATTCAGCAAATGACCCTGTAGTAAAACAGCTTCAACAAGAACTTCTTGCTTTTTTGAATCCAACTGACTCTGTTATGGAAATTGGCCCTGGCTGGGGAAATTATACGTTTTCGATTGCTGATTATGTAAAAGAACTTACGTGTATGGATTGTTCGCCAAGCATTATTCGCTACTTACAAACGCAATCAGAGGACCGCTCTAATCTAAAGTTCATAGAAGGTAAATGGGAGTATGAGCGTCTAACAGATAAGTACGATGCCGTAGTAGGAATAAACTGTTTTTACCGTATGCATAATATTATCGATGGTCTCTTAAATATGAATGATTCGGCTAATCGTTTGGCGGTTATAGGCATGTCAACGGGTCCAGAAAAGCCTCACTACGTAGAGTTACATAGAAAGCTTGGGTACGAGATTAAATGGCGCCGTAAGGAATATATTGACTTACTAAATATTTTATATGAACTGGGTATTTACGCGGATTGTAAGCTGGTTCCTATAACCAAAACGGTAACCTATGAGACGTACGAAGATCTCATCAAGAAGAACTCGACAAAGGTGCTTTCTAAAGATATTGACAAGTTAGAAACTGAGAAGATTATTTTACAGCATGTAAAGAAAATAAATGGCACATATGAATATACGTATCAATATCATATGGCTTTTATTTATTGGAAACCGATAAAAAGAACCCGTTGAGTAAAATCAACGGGTTCTTTTTAGTAGGGATAAAGCTGTAATTTAGGATAAGCAATATTAAAATCGTCGCCGCTTAGAAGAACTTTCAATTCCTGCTTCTTCACGGTATTTAGCTACTGTTCTTCTTGAAATCTGAATTCCTTCGCTGGAAAGAAGAGACATGAGCTTTTGATCTGAAAGAGGTTTTAATTTATTTTCTTCGGCAATTAATGTTTTAATTTTTTCTTTTATAAAGGCAGTAGAATTGCTTTGTTCGCCATCAGTTCGCTCTAAAGAATTGGTGAAAAAGTATTTTAACTCAAACAGCCCGCGTGGCGTTTGAATATACTTTCCGTTAGTCGCACGGCTTACCGTTGATTCGTGACAGTCTACTTTTTGAGCAATATCTTTTAAGGTAAGCGGCTTTAGCCCCGAAATACCCATTTCAAAAAAATCTTGCTGATGTTCCACAATGGCTTTGGACACGTTGTAAATCGTCGCATTACGCTGCTCAATACTATTGATTAGCCAAGTAACTTCATGAATTTTTTCCTGTACGTATCGATCGGTTGTTACGCATGCAGAGCGATGAACCAGCTTTTGGTAGGTACTGTTAATTTCGATGGACGGAAGCAGCTCGCTATGAAGAATAACATGATAGCGGCCGTCAATTTTTTGTACCGTTACATCAGGCGAGATGTACTTCGTAAGCGGGACGTGGAAATCTCCTGCTGGCCGAGGATTTAATGTCCGCAAGCAGTCAACAATTTCTTGTACTTCACGCATCGAAATAGAGTATTTTTTTGAAATGTTCCGATATTTTTTGTTAGCAATATCTTCAATATCGTGTTTTACCACGTCGTATAAAAGAGGAGGCTTTGACTTTTTGGCCTTAATTTGAATAAGCAGTGAATCGACAAAATTTTGAGCGCCCACGCCAATCGGATCAAAGCTTTGTAAAACGTGAATCATATCGTTGACTTCGTTAAATGAAACATTCAGCAGTTCGGCTGCCAATTTTGGCTCAATTGCTAAAAAGCCGTTTTTATTTAAGTTTCCAATTAGAAATTGAACGATGTGTTTTTGGTGTGTGTGTAAATGATTTAGCATAGACAGCTGCTCTAATAAATGACTCTCTAATGTCACAGTTTGATCAGATATATAATTAAACGGATTATACTCGTCATCGGTATAACCTTTTGAATATGAACGCTGTTCTCTAGTATCAAATGAATCTTTTTGCTGAGAGTCGCTAGCAGACAGTTTAATTACAGGATTTTCATTGACTTGCTGATGAAGATAATGAACTAAATCGGCCGTAGAATAATTTAAAATGTTGATAGACTGACGTAATTCAGGTGTCATGGCCAATTTTAATAGTTGTTTTTGGGATAAATCTAAACCTAATTGCATCATTGAATCACCTATCATTCTTGAGTTTTATTTCGACAATTCTGGCTGCATCGTTCGACATCATCATAGCTGAAAATGCGAAAGAATTCTATAGTGTTGTCAGATGTTCTTACACAGGGACTGATAGCAAGAAAGAGTAGGAGAATAGATAAAACAAAAACGAATAGCTCCTGGCAATAGCTATTCGTTTGTTTTAACAGAGCCGCTAGGAGAACTTAGCTGCAATTTGGGGTGTTTCCCATTCTTCTATCTCCCCATGCGCACATCATATTTAAAATTTCTCGTAAGGTTTCGCCTTCTTCACTGAGTGAGTACTCTACTTTAGGAGGAACTTCATTGTATACTTTTCTATTAACCACACCGTCTTTTTCTAATTCTTTTAGCTGTTGAGACAGCATTTTTTTGGTAATAGCAGGCATAGCTCGCTGAAGTTCACTAAAACGTTTTTCACCTTCTTTTAATAAGCATAAAATAACGACTTTCCATTTCCCGCCGATTACTTCAAGCGTTGCTTCAACAGGTACATTATAGTGGGGTGCTTTCACCGTTAATCCTCCATTCATAAACAGATATGAAATATGGATATAATAATTTAATATCCATAGACCTAGGTTACCGGGAAGGTACCTGGTTACATGAAAGTGCCGTCTTTTGTAAACAACATGTATTTATTATACTGAAAAAGAACTTTTAATTGAAGGAAGAAATGTAAAAGGGGAGATCTTGATGAAAGCTTTACTGCTAGAAGGCAAAGGGAAAGTAAGTGAGATGAAAGTCGGAAATATCCAAAAGCCGCGTCCGTCTAAAGGTGAAATTTTAGTTAAAATTAAAGCTACTGCCCTGAACCCTGTAGATTATAAAACAGGAAACGGCGGTAATCCTAGTTGGACATATCCTCACGTATTAGGACTTGATTCAGCGGGCGTTGTCGAGGAAGTGGGAGAAGAAGTCACTATATCATAGCGATTTATCAAAAAAAGGCGGGTTTGCACAATACGGGGTGACAACAGCCCACACAGTTTCTCTTATTCCGCAAGGGGTTTCATTCGAAGACGCTGCGGCTATTCCATGTGCGGGATATACAGCATATCAAGCATTGTTTCACAAAATGAACGCTTCAAAAGGACAAACAATTTTAATTCACGCAGGTGCTGGAGGGGTTGGAGGGTTTGCCATTCAGCTTGCTAAAAATGCAGGCCTTACAGTGCTCACAACCGCATCTTCTGCCAATCATGAGTTTGTAAAAAGTTTAGGTGCTGATTATGTAATCGACTACCGTAAAGAAGACTTTGTGAAAAAAGTGCTGGAGCTTACCGATGGAATCGGTGTGGATTTAGTCTTGGATACCGTTGGACGAGACAATGCAGACGAGTCGGTAAAGGCTCTTGCTTTTAATGGTCAAATTGCATTCATCGCAGGACCGCCTAATGTAAACGATGCGATTTCGTTTGCGCACCCACTATCATTTCATCAAGTTGCATTAGGGAGTGTACATCAGTCTAATAACGTAAAAGAACAGCAAAAACTTGCTGAGATGGGAAATAAAATGCTTTTGCTTTTACAAGAAAATACGCTACATGCACTCGTGGAAAAAGTCATTTCACTAGAAGAAGTGCCAGCAGCATTAGATGAACTGGCGACTCGTCGAGTAAAAGGGAAAATTGTAGCTGTAATAGATAAATGATAGAACGAAAAAAAGATTGAGACATAACTACATCAATTCAATCTAAAGACAAACAAATGGAAGAAAGGAGCTCGTATCGACCATTTATTACACCGCTGTTGATTTCCGTGCAAGGCTTCGCTTTCCGCGGCCGGCTGATGGGCCTCCTCGTTGCTTGCGCTCCTGGGGGTCTCATCCCTTCCGCTGTTCCCGCAAGAGTCTTCGCTTTGCCCTCCAATCAACAGCTAGAAGCAGCTAACTGGATGAACCCTACGTTTACCAGCACAATGAAAAGGTCCGAACGATTACTCGTTCAGACCTTACTTAAACTACCATACTTTTTGTTTTAGCCTCTTTTAAATCGTAAACTGCTGCGTATAGAGTTGGTGATAAAACCCTTGTTTTTCTAGCAGCTCGCGATGATTTCCTTCTTCAATAATTTGTCCGTCTTTTAAGACAAGAATTTGATCTGCATTTTCAATCGTTTTAAGGCGGTGGGCAATGACAAAGCTTGTTTTTCCTTTTAATAGATTACTCATTCCTCGTTGAATATCAATTTCTGTTTTTGTATCAATGTTGGAAGTAGCTTCGTCTAAAATTAAAATATCACAGTCAGAAAGCATGGCTCGAGCAATCGATAAAAGCTGCTTTTGACCTTCACTTAAATTTCCTCCGCCAGCTGAAATCGCGGTATTGTATTGCTGCGGCAAATGTTTGATAAACGAATGAGCATTGGCCATTTTAGCTGCGCTTTTCACTTCTTCGTCGCTGGCATCTAACCGGCCAAATCGAATGTTATCCGCAATCGTACCGGAAAATAAATAGGTATCTTGAAGAACAATGCCGATTCGGTTTCGTAAATCATGGATGTTATAGTCACTGATGGAACGTCCGTCAATTTTAATGTCTCCGTTTGAGATGTCATAAAATCGTGTGAGCAAGTTAATGATGGTTGTTTTACCAGAACCTGTGGGACCGACCAAAGCAACCATTTCACCTTTTTTTGCTGTCAGTGTAACATTTTTTAAAATCATTTTTTCATCGTTATAGCCAAATGATACGTTCTCAAAAGCAACGTCTCCTGCAAATTTTGTAACAGAAAGAGCGTTTGGCTTGTTTGTGACGTCCGGCTGCTCATCCATAATCGCAAACACGCGCTCTGCGCCGGCAATAGCCGAAAGAATGGTGTTTACTAAGTTTGCCATTTGACTGATTGGGCGAGAGAACTGACGTGAGTAGTTAACAAATGAAGCGATCATCCCAACTGTAACGCTACCTTGAACAGCCATAAATGCGCCCGCTCCGATCACTAGTGCTAAGCCTAAGTTGTTAATAAAGTTTGTAACAGGACCTAAAAAGCCTGAAAATGTTTCCGCTTTTGTTGCTGAACTTCTCAGCTGTTCATTTCGTTCATTAAAAACAGTTAAAAAGTCTTTTTCTTTACTAAAAAGCGTAACAACTTCTCCTCCAGAGATTGCTTCTTCTACAAAGCCGTTTAGCTCACCTAAGTCTTTTTGGCGTTTGACAAAATTTTCACTGCTTCGTTTTAATATTTGTCGAACGATTATAACCATCAAGGGAATAACAATCAGCGTGATAATGGCAAGAATCCAGTTGAGCGAGAACATCGCAATGGTAATGCCGACTAAAGACAAAATAGAGGACAAAGCCTGAATAACGCTTTGACTCAGAGCGCTGTTTAGATTATCAATATCATTTGTGACTCTGCTCATTAACTCTCCGTGAGCTCGTTTGTCAAAAAAGCGAAGGGAGAGAGTCTGAAGCTTTGCAAATAAATCTTGTCGAAGCATTCCAATAGTCGTAAACGAAACGTTCACCATTAAATAGGTTTGTAGCCATGTTAACAAAGATGTCGTAATATAAATTCCTGCAAGAATAAGGGACATTCGTATCGTTCCGCTGATATCTTTAGGGATAATATGCTCATCAATAATAACCCCAATTAAATAAGGGCCTAATAAATTAAGCAGGGAAGTCACAATAACTAAGATTATCGCAGCCGTAAGCGGAGGTTTTCGTTTCCCCATATATGACCAGATTCTGTACAGTGTTTTTTTCGCATTTTTTGGCTTAACTACAGGGCCTTTCATCATTCCTCTAGGGCCGCGAATAGAGCTCATTTGATTTTTACCTTGGTTATTCACTAGGCAACACCTCTTTTCCGCCTTGTGCAAGGTAAATGTCGTAATAAAGAGAGGGATAACGAAGCAATTCTTCATGAGTCCCTTGTTCAGCAATTTTGCCTTCATCCATGACGATAATGTGATCAGCGTGGAGAAGAGACGAAATTTTAGAAGCAATAATGATAACGGTCGCATCAGCAAACTCTTCTTTTAAATGTTTTAGTACCTGCGCTTCTGAGACAGCGTCTAATGCCGAAGTTGCATCATCGATGACCAGGATAGCGGGCTTTCTAACAAATGCACGCGCGATTGAAAGACGCTGCTTTTGCCCTCCTGATAAATTGGTTGCTCCTCGCGTTAAAGGATACTCATATCTTTCTGGAAGTTTTTCAATAAACTCCGTTGCGCATGCAAAATCCGCAGCATCTTCAATTTCTGAGGAAGAAGCCTGATCTTTTCCCATTCGAATATTCATATCAATCGTGCCGGTAAACAGCGTAGCTTTTTGAGGAATAAATCCAATGGATGAGCGAAGCACTTTTACGTCATAGTCCTTAAGGTTTTTTCCATCTACGAAGATTTCGCCGTCATCAGGATCATATAAGCGGGAAATAAGTTTTGCAAGCGTCGACTTCCCGCTTCCAGTAGAGCCGATAATGCCAATGGTTTCCCCGTGTCTAGCAGTGAACGAAATATCTTTTAATACGTTTTCGCCATTTTTACTATAGCTGTATGTAACGTTTTGAAACGATAGATCACCTTTAAGTCTGTTGATTTGAGCAGCAGAGTTTGCTGGAGGGATGTCTATTTTTGTTTTTAAAACAGAATCGATTCGTTCAGCTGAAGGGAATGCGCGTGTAATTTGCATCAGCACCATGCTGCTTGACATAAGTCCGTTTAAAATAATCGTTAAGTAATTAATAAAAGCTAAAATCACACCTGCTTCAATTTTTCCTGCTTCGACTTGAAGTCCTCCCAGCCATAGAGTAGCTACCATGCCGATATTTACGACAAATAAAATAACGGGCATTAACAGCGAAATAAGCTGAACAGCACTCATATTAGCTCGCGTCAAGGAGCTGTTTGCTTCTTTAAACTGATTGATTTCATAAGATTCTCTTACATACGCTTTTACTACACGCATCCCTGATAAATTTTCTTGGACTTTTGTATTTACACGATCAACGCTTTGCTGAACTTTTTTAAAAAGTTTTCCAGCTTTCGTGATCACAAACCAAATGCATAAAAATAAAATAGGGACGACCACAACGATAATAGGAAACAAAGAACGAGCGGTTAATAACACGATCACAATACTTCCTGCAAAAAGTAAAGGACCTCTAACTAATACTTTTAACGTCATATTCAATGCGTTTTGAACACTCGTTACATCATTTGTCATGACGGTAATTAAGTGACCAGTCCCTAGTTTGTCTCTGTTGCTGTTTGAGAGGTTTTCAATTTTTTCAAAAAGCGATTTCCGAATATCGGTAGAAAAATTTACTGCCGCTTTTGTGCTAAGGATGGCGCAGACGATACCGGCAGCTAAGCCAATGACTGCTAACATGAGCATAAGGATACTTCGCGTGATAACATATGTCTGATCGTTGTTTGCAATGCCATAATCAATGATATGCTGCATAATAGTAGGCTGAAGAAGGTCAGCTAACACTTCAATTACCATCAATAGCGGGGCAAACAGCGCGAGCCATTTGTAAGGTTTTAAGTAAGGGTACAAAGATTTAATTGTATTCACACATTCTGGCACTCCTTTCTGTAAAAAATATGGTAACATAGAATAAGTTTAGAAGTTTGTTTCAAGCACCATTTATTATACGCCAATGCAAGCAGAAATCCACTTTTTGAGAGGGTCAGGTATGCAATGAATCAAACATTACGAGTACATCATCCGCTTTTTGGATCTTTGTTATATGACTCGGCCTGGGTTGGAGAAAAACAGGTCACTTTCTTTGGACAAAAACAACAGGTGTTGCTGACAATTGATGGAGATAAAGAGAAGCCATTTCAAAAACGACAAGAAGAGGCCTTTCAAGCATTTTGGCTTCAAGGTGAATTATTGTTAAAGAGGACGGAAAAAGCTCTTTTTGATTATTATCAGCAGGTGCGAGATGAATACAGAACTCAAGTTGAAAAAGACGTAGTAGACTTATTAGTTCCGAATGTAAAAAAGCGAAAAGACATCGGTTTTTTAGTTGAGTGTATTCAAATCTTTGTTCCTGAAGCACCTCATGATACAAGAGAACTTGGTTTGTTTTTTGAATGTACGTGGGAAGAAGAGCATATGTTAGCTGTAAAGTTTAGAAATGAACAAATTTCCGCTATTGGTTTACAAGAAGATTTATTCTAGTAAAAAGCCTTGAAGCAACCTGCTTCAAGGCTTTTTGGCATTAATGTTTGACAGGCTCTTCGATTCCCATACCTGTATTTGCTTTTACTAAAATCTCATCAAATTTCTTTTCGTCTGCTTTTTTAGACGAAAGAAGTGTTCCTACAAAAGCAGCTAAGAAGCCTAGAGGAATAGAGATAATACCAGGGTTTGTTAGCGTGATGAGCGGTTCGCCTACGAAGATAGCAGCTCCCGGCTCAGGTGCCCACACGTTTGGACTAATGGCAACTAAAAATAGTGAGCTGAATAGCCCAACCAGCATGCCAGTGACTGCTCCTGCTGTATTAAAACGTTTCCAAAAAATAGTGAGAAGAATAATTGGCAAGTTAGCGCTCGCAGCTACCGCAAACGCAAGTGCCACTAAAAATGCCACGTTCATGTTTTGAGCAAATAATGCAAGAATAATAGATAAAATGGATACCCCAATAGAAGCCCATCGTGCAGCCACTACCTGTTCTTTTTCGGTAGCATCTCCTTTACGCAGAATATGACTATAGAAGTCGTGCGCGAATGCTGAAGCTGCTGAGAGCACCAGTCCAGCTACAACAGCTAAAATTGTAGCAAATGCTACAGCTGAAACGAACGCAAAAAGAAAGTCTCCGCCAAGAACTTGAGCGAGCAGAGGAGCCGCCATATTTCCTGCTGCATTTGCTTTGATAATATCATCATATCCTACAAAAGCAGCAGCACCGAATCCTAAAAAGATTGTCATAATGTAAAAAACGCCAATGATCCACGTTGCATAAATAACAGACTTTCTTGCGGTGATGGCATCTTTTACTGTGAAGAAACGAATAAGGATATGAGGCAGGCCTGCTGTACCAAGAACAAGAGCTAAATTCAACGAAATCATGTCCAGCGGATTTTTGAATTTATTTCCTGGATTTAAAAAGCCGTCACCAAGAGGAGTTGCAGTTTTCATCTCGGAAAACATTTTAGCTAAGCTAAAATCAAATTTTGAAAATACGATAATGGAAATAATGAACGTACCAATCATCAGAAGCAAGGCTTTGACAATCTGCACCCAGCTAGTCGCTGTCATTCCTCCAAATACAACGTAAACCGTCATCAAGACGCCGACAATCAAGACAGAGTACACGTAATCTAGACCAAGTAGTAAATGAATTAATGCTCCTGCTCCAACAAGCTGCGCAATCATGTAAAAAATGGAAATGGTGATCGTGTTTAACGCAGCAACTCCCCGCACTTTCTTTTCGTTAAAACGAGCTGCTATCATATCTGCCATCGTGTACTTTCCTAAGTTGCGAAGGGGTTCAGCTACAATGTATAACACAACCAGGTAGGCAACTAAAAAGCCGATGCTGTAAAAAAAACCGTCAAATCCAGAAAGCGCTACCATTCCAGCTATGCCTAAAAATGATGCAGCAGACATATAATCTCCGGCAATTGCCATACCGTTTTGCCAGCCGGTTAAACTTCCATCTGCTGTATAAAAGTCACTGGTCGTTTTTGTCCGCTTGGATGCCGCATACGTAATGATTAGCGTAAGACCTACAATGGCTAAAAAAAGTGAAAAAGCTAGTACGTTCATTGATTTAACCCCCTATTTAATTTGCAGCTTCTTTTTTAATCGTGTCAACAAGTTCATCGAATTTCGAGGCTCTTTTTGTGTATAGAATGCATAGGGTCCAGGTCATCACAAACTGTGCAAAAGCAAATACCCACGCCCAGGTCATAGAAGCAAAAGCTGGTTTGTTTAGGACGGTTGTGTAAGCCGTTAAGATAGGCAAGGTAAAATAAAAAGCAAGAAAAAACAGAGAGAGCGGTAAAATAAAATTGCGTTTTTGTTTCAAAAGCTTTTGAAATGAAGCAGACTGTACAATTTCTGTGTAATCAGGAGAGGAAGAAGCATTGTTTACCTTCTTTAAAGAATTTTCATTCATCGCCAAGCAGAATTCCCCCTTTAATAATAAATAGATGAAGCGAAAAGCTTCATATCACTTGAATTATATTATTTTCGGAATAAAAAGTAAATTCTGTCTTTTTGTGAGAATGGTAACTGTGTAGGTTTTTTAATATACTGAAGGTTCGTAATAAATGCATACTGACATAATAAAAAAAGAACAACATTTAATACAAAGGAAAAATCATTCGCAAAAGAAATGTTGAAATTAATCCTTAGTTTCTTATATATAAGGCTTTTCTTTATTATTTAAACGTTATTTGTTTGTTTGATCTTTTGAAAAAGAAAAGAAGATGATGATAGAATCATAAGCACACAATAATGCTTAGAGAGGAAACAGGTTGAGAAAATAAGCTATTATTTAGAGATGGTTATAAATAGACAAGATATTATGAAAGATTTCTATATGAATGATATTTTTTCTTTATAGTAAACAAATAATGTAACTACTTATATAAAAGAGAAAAGGTGAAAGAATGGCATTTGGAATTAAACGCCCGGAACTAAACGCATGGAAAGCAGCTGTTAAGCGAGGAGAGATCGCGTTTTTAACTCATTATTGGCTTGATGAGCGTTTTCCACATGCAACTACCGTAACAAAAGTAGGTTGCAGTGACTTAAATAAGCTGATTAAGTGGGGAAAAAAGTACGGTATTCCCGCTAAGTATATTGATAATCGATCCGGCTATCCTCATTTCGATTTACTAGGTGAGCGTCAGAAAGAAATTATGAAAAAGGAAAATCAGCTGGAGCAGCTGAAGCGATTTGAAGAAGTTAACGAGTGAAAAGCAAAACTAATTTCAAAAAATGTAAAAAAATTCTATTGTTAAGACTTTTTTTATGTTTAAATAGAAAAAACAGTGGAATAGATTAAGAAGAACAATCACGTTATGTATTCTCTTATATAGGGAAAATAGCTTAGTGTAGTTTCCTTATTTGATACGATAAAGAGCTTTGTTTTATAATAAAATTGTTGTTCGGATAAAAGGAGGAAGAAGGGCATGTCCGAGGTTGGAACTTTAAAAAAAGGATTAGATATCTTCTCTTTGCTTTTAAACCGTCCGAATATGACTATTCCAGAAATGATGGAAGCGCTCGGTTTTAATAAGAGTACGATGTATCGTCTTGTGAGCACGCTTGAGCAAAACGGATTTATTGTAAGAAACCCGTCTAACCGCTATACGGTTTCACCGCAACTGGTGCTGGCACTCGTGCAAAATACGATGCATACGAACTATGAAATGAATTGGCTCTCTGTTCCTGCTATGCAGAAGCTGAGTGAAGAGACCAAAGAGACCATTTATGCGGGAATTCTCCATCATAAACAAATGGTTACAACTCAGGTGGTTAACGGGCAATATAGCACTCGTACGCATTCTGAAGTAGGAAATAAAAAGCCGCTTCATGCAAATGCTATTGGAAAGTGTATTCTTGCTTATCAAGAGGACAGCGTACAAAAATCTATTCTTCATGAACTTTCGCTTGAAGCTTATACAGATCGAACGATCACCGAGCTGGACGAGCTTGAAGCTGATTTAGCTTTAAGTAAGGAAAGAGGATATGCTGTCGACGATGAAGAACGGGAGCCGGGCGTTCGCTGTATTGCAGCCCCTATTTTCAGAAAAGGAAAAATAATGGCGGCTATTGCTTTATCAGGTCCATCCTTTCGTATTTCACAAGAGAAAGACGAAGAACATGCTGCACTTGTTAAACAGTGCGCAGAACAAATTTCACAAGCAATTACTCTTTACGAATAATTCAATAGTAAAAAAAGGGGATGAACGGCAACATGGAAAACTTACAGTCAACTACGACCTTAGCAAACGGCGTTAAAATGCCTTGGTTAGGTTTAGGTGTTTATAAAGTAGAAGATGGTCAAGAAGTGGTAGATTCAGTTAAATATGCAATCAAAGCTGGATATAAAAGCATTGATACGGCTAAAATTTACGAAAATGAAGAAGGCGTGGGACAAGCGATCAAAGAATCAGGAGCTTCTCGCGAAGAACTGTTTGTTACATCAAAAGTGTGGAATGCAGATCAAGGATATGACACAACTCTTCAAGCGTTTGAAACAAGCTTAAACAAGCTAGGTCTTGAATATTTAGATTTATACTTAATTCACTGGCCAGTTGAAGGTAAGTATAAAGATACGTGGAAAGCACTTGAAAAGCTTTATAAAGACGGGAAAATTCGTGCAATCGGCGTATCAAATTTCCAAGTTCATCATTTAGAAGACTTAATTGCAGATGCAGAAGTTAAGCCGATGGTAAACCAAATCGAATTTCATCCACTTTTAACGCAAACAGAAGTGCGTGAATACTGCAAACAACAAGGAATCCAAGTGGAAGCATGGTCACCGCTTGCACAAGGTGAGCTGCTTGATAACGAAGTGTTAACTCAAATTGCTGAAAAGCACGGAAAATCAACTGCTCAAGTTATCTTACGTTGGGACTTGCAAAACGAAGTAGTAACTATTCCTAAGTCAACAAAAGAACATCGTATTATCCAAAATGCAGACGTATTTGATTTTGAATTAAATGCAGATGAAGTTGAAAAAATTAACGCATTAAATCAAAATCATCGCGTAGGTCCTGATCCGGATAACTTTGACTTTTAATTTTAAAGCAAGACTAAAACGTCTTGTAAGATAAATAATAAACAAAGCGCTATTGTCATTCATGCAGTAGCGCTTTGTTTATTAAAGAGTAAATGCGATGGTTGAACGAGGAGGAAAAGTAATGAAGATGTCAGAAAACACTATTTTAATTACGGGCGGAGCATCAGGAATTGGGTTGTCGCTTGCAGAACGGTTTTTAAATGAAGGAAATGAAGTTATTATTTGTGGAAGAAGGGAGTCAAAGCTGCAAGAAGCAAAAGAAAAATTCCCTTCATTACATACAAAAGTGTGCGATGTATCAATAGAAGAAAGCAGAGTAGAGCTAGTAAAATGGGCGACTGAAAGATTCCCGAAATTAAATGTTATTGTGAATAATGCAGGCATTCAGCAGCGCGTAAATCTTTTACACATGCACAAAGAGTGGCAGTATTACGAAAAAGAACTAATGAGTAATGTAAGTGCTCCTATTCATTTAACGTCGTTATTGATTCCTCATTTCGTTCAGCAAGAAGGTGCTGCGGTTATTAACGTTACTTCCGGGCTGTCTTTAACACCTGGAGCATGGGTGCCAATCTACAGCGCAACAAAAGCGGCATTAAGGTCGTTTACGATTAGTCTAAGACATCAATTAGAAGAAACAAATACCGAAGTGATAGAAATTCTTCCTCCAGCCGTGAACACGGATTTGGGAGGACCGGGACTTCATACATTTGGAGCACCGCTTGATGACTTTGCCGATTCGATATTTGAAGAATTGAAAAAAGGTAAAATCGAAATTGGCTATGGAGACAGCGCTAAGAGGCTTCATGCTTCCAAAGAAGAAATTGAGAAAGCTACAGCACAGGCTTGGAGTGGATTTTTGAAAAATAATCCTGAATTTTAAAGACAGCAAACAAAAAGCTTACTAAACTCGTCAATAGTAGCGGGTCATAAAAAGCGTGTGTCCATAAAATAAATGAACACACGTTTTTTAGCATTAACGATCTACAGTTTGTCTAATTCGTTTTTCCATTTTTTCAAGCATGCGGAGGTACTCATCCTGTTCTTCAGGAGTTAGAGCAAAAAGCATGTCTTGCCAAAATAAATTCCGCTGCTCAATTACATAGTTCACTAATGTTTCGCCAGCCTCTGTTAAGGATATCCATACAATTCGGCGGTCTTTTTGGTCACGTACGCGCTTAATGAGTGCATCAGCTTCTAATTGATTTAATAAAATGGTAGTAGCCCCGGAGGTTAGCTTTAGATTTGAAGAAATTTCGGCTACCATACGTTTAGAGCTGACTCCAATGAATTTTAGAATTAAAAATTTCGTAATGGTCAAATTATAGGGCTGCTCACTGATTTTATCTTCCAAGAGCTTTCGCTTGAGTTCAAATAATGAGGTTTTAACTTGGTCAAGTTTTTCTAGTTTATCTATTAACTGCTGATCCATTATAATCACCTTTTCTTTATCATTATAGGTGTTAAACAATTGCTGCTAGTTACCTATTGTGGTTTATGTATATAGGGAGTTTGTTCCAAAAAAAGAAGCTGTTTTTGTGTATAACCCTATGCTTATATATCTAACTTTAAAGTAAAGTAAAGTACTTGTAAAGAAACCAAAACTTTTAAGTTGTATTTCAGTTAAAGATGTAGTAAAGTATTCAGTCGGGAAAACTTTATGAAACATAAATGTTTAGTTTTAAAAATAAATTAAAATCAAAGTTATTTACAACTAAATATCTTTGTGATAAAGTTATCTAGCGTAATACTTAACTGAATGAAATATTAAGGAGGTAAAATAAATGTCAAGAGGGCGTTTAATTTTAATGAACTTTATCGGAATTATTGTAGTATTAGCTTTAATTATTGGTGGGGGATACTATTATATTCAAAAATCTAATTATGTATCCACAGACAATGCAAAAGTGTCCGGCGACCTTTATACAGTAGTAGCGCCAGCAGCAGGTAAAGTAGCAAGCTGGAACGTTGAAGAAGGTAAAGATGTTTCAAAAGATGATGAGGTAGCTAAAATCCAATCAGAAGATGGAGAAAAAACAGTTACAGTACCAGAAGACGGTAAAATCATCAAAACACAGGTAAAAGAAAATCAAATGGTTCAAGCTGGTCAACAAATTGCTAGCGAAGTAGATATGAATAACTTATTCATCATTGCAAACATTAAAGAAGACAAATTAAAAGATATTGAAGCTGGCGATGACGTTGATGTAACAGTTGACGGAGATACTAAAACAACAATCGATGGAAAAGTAGAAGAAATCGGTTATGCAACAAACTCAATTTTCTCATTAATGCCAAGTTCTAATTCAGACGGCAACTATACGAAAGTATCACAAACAGTTCCTGTTAAAATCTCTATTTCTAACTACTCTGAAAACGTACTACCAGGTATGAACGCAGAAGTTAAAATCTCTAAAAACTAAGAACGTACATGATTAAGAAGAGAAGAAAGGAGGAAGGAACTGATGTCAGCAAACACGATACAACCAGAGGAAAGCTCAGTTAAAAAGCATATTCCGCTGCTAGTCGTACTTATGCTTGGATTGTTCTTAGCAATTTTAAACCAAACGCTGCTAAATGTTGCGATCCCGCATCTGATTACAGAGTTTGGCGTTACAGCTAATACGGCACAGTGGTTGCTTACAGGATACATGCTTGTAAATGGTGCACTTATTCCATTATCAGCCTATTTAATTGAACGTTTTGGAGTTCGTCGCTTATTCTTATTTGCAATGGCCTGCTTTACAATAGGGGCACTTGTCTGCGGAATTGCGCCGACTTTCTCGATTATGCTAATCGGACGTCTTGTTCAAGCAGTCGGAGGCGGAGTGCTAGCACCTCTAGTTATGACCATTATCGTATTTATTTTCCCTCCTCATATGCGCGGAAAAGGAATGGGTATCTTTGGTTTAGCCATGATGTTCGCTCCGGCAATTGGACCGACGCTTTCAGGATGGGTTATTCAAAACTATGACTGGCACATTTTATTTACGGGAATGGTGCCACTAGGTGCGCTCGTATTTATTATTGCAGCTTTTAAATTAAAAGATATTAAACCACCTCAAAATGTAAAAGTAGATCTAATTTCTGTGTTTACATCTCTTGCAGGTATGGCTTTACTTCTATACGGCTTCAGTGAAGCTGGAAACGATGGCTGGACGGATTCAGTTGTATTGTCAACGATGATTGGCGGTATTGTCTTATTAATCATCTTTGTCGTGCAGCAGCTTCGACTTAAGAGTCCATTACTTGATGTGAGAGTATTTAAATACAGTATTTTCTCATTATCTAATATCATTAGTATTGCCATTACAATTAGTATGTATGCTGGTATGTTCTTATTGCCAATTTACTTGCAAAACATTCGTGGCTATTCAGCATTTGATTCAGGTTTATTAATCTTGCCCGGTGCACTTGTTATGTTAGTTATGTCACCAATTTCTGGTACGCTGTTTGATAAATTAGGACCGCGTCCACTAGGGATTGTCGGGATGTTGATTACGGTTGTAACAACATTTGAATTTACAAAATTAACGCTTGAAACACCGTTTAGTCATATTGTTATTATTTATATGATCCGTGCATTCGGTATGTCATTATTGATGATGCCAATTATGACGGCTGGTTTAAATCAGCTGCCGGCAAAATTAAGCAGCCATGGTACATCAATGGCGAACACGCTTCGTCAGGTGAGTGGTTCAATCGGTATCAGTTTAATGACTACAATCTTTACAAATCGCACAACATATCATGTGAATGAAATGAGCAGTTCCATGACTACATCCGATCCATTCTTTATGAATAACTTCCAGGCATTTGTGCAAAAAATTGCTCAAACGCTTCACCTTTCTCAAACAGAGGCGCAAAAACAAGCTTTAACAACATTAGCTGGAAAAGTTCAAGCGCAAGCAACTGTGCAAGGAATTAACGACGCGTTTTATTGGACAGTTATTATTGCCATTATTGGATTGATTTTAAGTTTCTTCCTACGTGATGTTCGTAAAGATGCAGTAGTAGAAGTAGAAGAGACAGAAAAAGAAACAACAGACGATATTCGTATGTTACCGGCACCAAAAGATATGAACTCATAAGCAACGGAGGGATAAAGGATGAAAATTTGTATCGTATATGATAGTGAAGGCGGACATACAGAAGCATTAGCAAAAGCGATTGCTTCTGGCGCCGAGCTGTCTGGAGAAGCAACTGTATATGTAAAGCATGTAGAAGAAGCAGATGTACGTGAACTGCCTGAAATGGATGCTATTATTTGGGGCTGCCCAGGGCATTTTGGAACAATCAGTTCAGGGTTAAAAACGTGGATTGATAAATTAGGTTATTTATGGGCAGAAGGTAAATTAATTGATAAAGTAGGTGCGGTGTTCTGTACAACAGCTACAACGCACGGTGGCTTAGAAGCAACGCTTTTAAATTTAATCACACCGATGCTTCATCAAGGAATGGTTATCGCTGGCTTACCAGGTAACATTCCAGAAAATGCGCTGTACGGTACTTATTACGGTGTGGGAATTACTTGTCCAATCGAAGGTGACGAATTATTAACAGAGAACGACCAAGCGCTAGGTAAAGCGTTAGGAGAACGTGTTGTTCAAGTGACTAAACGAATGACACAAGGACAGTAGGTGACAGTATGTTAGGTATTTTACTGATCGTTGTAGCTGTGATTCTGGTTGTACTAATTATTACAATGAATGCTAAAGCATCATCTTCTAAGCGCCAGCGTACAGTTCCACCTAAAAAAGAAGCGGCTGCTTCAAATGCTCCTAAAGAGCCAAAAGTAGAAGAGAAAAAAGTGGCAGAAAAAAAACCTGCAACACCAAAAGAAGCACCAAAAGAAGAGCCAAAAGAGCCACAGGCCAAGACGGAAACGAGAACATCTAGACATAAGAAAGAAAAAGATGTCATGAACGATGATATGTATCGTCAAGTGCTGCAAAAGTTTAGAGAAGGCGAAAAAGACGACACGGTTTTTACAAAAGAAGAACGTGACGTTATGAATGATGACGCTTTTCGTAAGGCTTTAAGATCGTTTAAGAAAAACGATAGTGAATGAGTTTCTTCTATTATAATAGTACGGAATAAAATAGATAGAAAATAGGTTATAAGCATTCCGCGAAACCAGCCGCTCTCCCCAGGCTAGGTTTTGCTTGGAGTGCAGCAGGGGGCTGACATGTTAACCATCGACTCCCTGATTATAAGAAAGGGGACGTCAAAACATGGAACAGCTCACATTTATTGAAGAGGTCCAGAGAATTTCGATATCCCTTAACAAAAAGGTAATGACAGAGATAAAAGAAAGGTTACTTTCACAAGGGATTACACCTTTTCAATATCATATCTTATTAATTATCGGTAAGTGCAGTCACATTGGAGTAACCAAGCTGGCAGAAGAGATGCGCGTCAAGCCTAGTGCAATTACTCCTGTTATTAATCGTTTAATAGACTTAGAGTTAGTTTCACGCTATCACTCTAAAGAGGATCGCCGCAAAGTAAACATTGAGTTAACAGCTAAAGGTGAACAAGTGATTGAAGAAGCAAATGAAATTGTGCAAAAGATGATTGCTCATTTCTTTTCTTGCTATGAACCGAAAGATCAAGAGCAATTTTTGAAATTATTTAAGAAACTAGACGCTAATATCTAATGAAAGAAAAATCACTTCTTAATGAAGTGATTTTTTTTAATAAAAAGATTGTCAACTTCACTTTTCCATGTTATCATTTGTGTAAACGGTTACATATATGAAGGGAGGGAAATAAAGTGGTAACAATTCGCGATGTAGCAAAAGAAGCAGGCGTGTCCGTTGCGACCGTTTCGCGCGTTTTAAACAGTACAGGATATGTAAAAGAAGACACGCGTGTGCGAGTAATGAATACAATTCAAAAATTAAACTACAGCCCTAACGAGGTAGCCCGTTCGCTTTATACACGTGAATCTCGTTTGATTGGTCTCTTGCTTCCAGACATTACAAACCCTTTTTTCCCTCAGCTTGCACGAGGAATAGAAGATGAAGTACATAGCCATGGATTTCGTTTAATTCTTGGCAATAGTGATGAGCAGTTAGAGAAAGAATTAACTTATCTCCAAACGTTTACGCAAAACCATGTAGTAGGGATGATCACGGCAACAACAAGTCTAGCTCAGAAACTATATGAAGGTCTTACATTTCCCGTCGTGTTTTTAGATAGAAGTTCTGATCAGTATCCATCCGTTTATGCTGATGGTTTTGAGGGTGGAAAACTTGCTGCAGAAGAAATAATCAAAAGAGGAAGTAAAAGAATTACACTTATCAAAGGTCCAGTAAATGTAAAGCCTGCTCAGGAACGTTTTCAAGGCTCTCTGTCTGTTTTGAGTCAGTCTGATGCAGACTTTTACGTATTAAATACAAATTCTCTAGCGTTTGACGATGCGCAGAAATGGGCAAAGGAAATCTTTCAAAAGTACCCGGAAACGGACGGGATTATTGCAAGTAATGACATTGTAGCCACAGCCGTTTTACACGAGGCGTTTCGATTAGAAAAAAGCGTTCCTGACGATCTGCAAGTAATTGGTTTTGATGATATTCCGCAAAGCCGCTTTTCGTTTCCAGCGCTGTCTACAATTCGTCAGCCTGCTTATGAAATGGGCAAGCAAGCAGCAGGTCTGTTAATGAAATGCATTAAGAAAGAACCTTTAATTCAAAAGCAAGTACAACTACCCGTTACGTTTATTGAACGAAATACGACACGAAAGGTTGAGGAACATGGCTAAAGTAACTGTGATTGGAAGTTCATCAATGGATTTAGTAGTAACATCAAATATTCGTCCTGGAGCTGGAGAAACAGTATTAGGAGAATCATTCAAAACCGTTCCGGGAGGAAAAGGAGCGAACCAAGCTGTTGCAGCAGCCCGTCTTGGAGCTGATGTGAGTATGATTGGGTGTGTGGGCGAAGATCATTACGGAAAAGCAATCCTGGAGAATTTCAAATCAAACGGTGTATCTGTGGAAAATGTGAAACCGGTTACAGATTCAGATAGCGGAACAGCGCACATTATACTCGCTGAAGGAGATAACAGCATTGTAGTCGTCAAAGGAGCAAACGATTATATTACTCCAGACTACGTGGAAAAAGCAAAAGAAAAAATTAAAGAAGCGGATATCGTACTTATTCAGCAAGAGATTCCAGAAGAAACGGTTGAATATGTTGCTGAGCTTTGTCAGGAACTTAAAGTACCGCTTTTGTTAAATCCGGCGCCTGCAAGACCATTAAAAGCAGAAGTGATTGAACAAGTTTCTTACATCACTCCAAATGAACATGAAGCAGAGCTTTTATTTGAAGGAAAAGAAAAAGAAGAAGTATTAAAACAGTATCCAAATAAATTGTTTATTACAGAAGGAAAACAAGGCGTGCGCTATTTTAACGGCAAGAAAGAAGTATTGGTTGCTTCTTATCAAGTAGAAACGATTGATACAACAGGAGCAGGAGATACATTTAACGCAGCGCTTGCTGTGGCACTTGCCGAAGGAATGGGTTTTGAAAAAGGAATTCAGTTTGCTAATCGCGCAGCTTCGCTATCCGTCACTAAGTTTGGTGCACAAGGCGGTATGCCGACTCGCAAAGAAGTGGAGGAGAGTCTGTAAATGAAACGTCACGGAATGATTAACAGTCATATTACGAAAATACTAACAGATCTAGGTCATACAGACACTATTGTCATTGCAGATGCAGGGTTACCTGTTCCGAGTGATGTGCCTAAAATTGATTTATCTTTAAAGCTAGGAGTGCCTAGCTTTGAAGATGTAGTAGTAGCTGTGTTAGAAGATATGGCTACAGAAAGAATAGTGATTGCTTCTGAGATGAAAGACAGAAATCAAAAGGCTTACGAGTTGATGGAAAAGCAAAACATCTTAGTAGAAGAAGTATCGCATGAACAATTAAAAATGCTGACAAGCAAAGCGAAAGTTGTGATTCGTACAGGAGAAGCAACTCCTTATGCAAACTGTATTTTACAAGCGGGAGTTATTTTTTAAAAGAGGTGAACAGCATGCATATTGCAATGAGAGGGATTCATAAAGCCTTTGGAGCAAACCGTGTACTAAGAGGCGTGGATTTTGAATTACATGAAGGTGAAGTTCACGCACTAATGGGGGAAAATGGAGCGGGGAAATCTACGCTGATGAATATTTTAACCGGCCTTCATAAAAAAGATGAAGGGCAGATTCTGATTGATGGCAAAGAGACGTATTTTCAAAATCCAAAAGAAGCAGAACAAAACGGAATTACCTTTATTCATCAAGAGCTGAACGTTTGGCCTGAAATGACGGTGCTTGAGAACTTATTTATCGGCAAAGAATTAAAAACGCCTTTAGGTTTTTTAAAAACAAAAGAAATGAAAGCGTTAGCAAAGAAGCAGTTTGAAAAATTAGCTGTGACCATTCCTCTTGATCAAGAAGCGGGACTTTGTTCTGTCGGACAGCAGCAAATGATTGAAATAGCCAAAGCGCTGATGACGAATGCAAAAGTCATTATCATGGATGAGCCAACCGCAGCGCTTACTGAAAGAGAGATTCAAAAGTTATTTGACGTAATTAATGCGCTGCGAAAACAAGGTGTATCGATTGTGTATATTTCACATCGTATGGAAGAGATTTTTGCTATTTGTGATTCCATTACGGTCATGCGTGACGGACAGACGGTAGACAAAAAGCCGATTCCAGAAACCAGCTTCGATGACGTGGTTCGCAAAATGGTAGGAAGAGAGCTAACCGATCGATTTCCTGCTAGGACATCTCCTAAAGGAGATGTTGTATTTGAAGCAAAAGGCTTGGAGAGAAAAGGTGTATTTCATGACGTTCATTTTTCAGTGCGATCAGGAGAAATTGTCGGTGTTGCGGGGCTAATGGGAGCTGGCAGAACCGAAATTATGCGCGCTATCTTCGGGCTTGATCCATTAGAAAAAGGCGAAATTATATTAAATGGCAAACGGGTCAGTATCACAAAGCCCGACCAAGCCATTAAATTAGGTCTCGGGTTCATTACAGAAGATCGTAAAACAGAAGGGCTCGTCCTGGATTTTTCTATTCGAGAAAATATTGCGCTTCCAAGTCTATTCAGCTTTTCGCCAAAAGGCTTTATTGAACAAAAAAGCGAGCAGCAATTTGTAGATTTACTTATTAAACGTTTAACGATCAAAACCGAGTCGTCTGAGACGAGTGCGGGTAACTTATCGGGAGGCAATCAGCAAAAAGTAGTGATTGCCAAGTGGATTGGCATTGGACCAAAAGTGCTGATTTTAGATGAACCAACTCGAGGAGTTGACGTCGGGGCAAAGCGTGAAATTTATCAGCTTATGAATGAACTGACAGACAGAGGCGTGGCTATTATCATGGTGTCTTCAGAGCTTCCGGAAGTGCTCGGCATGAGCGATCGCATTTTGGTTGTGCATGAAGGGAAAATAACGGGTGAACTGACAAGTGAAGAAGCAACTCAAGAAAAAATTATGACATTTGCAACAGGAGGTCAGTAAAATGAAAGCAAACACAGCTATAAAAGAAAATCGCGTTGATAACGTGATGCAAAAGCTAGGTCCGTTACTAGGTCTATTTATTCTTATTGTCATTGTATCAATTTTAAATCCAAGCTTTTTAGAACCTTTAAATATTTTAAACTTGCTGCGTCAAGTAGCCATTAATGCCTTAATTGCATTCGGTATGACGTTTGTCATTTTAACAGGCGGAATTGATTTATCGGTTGGCTCTATACTTGCTTTATCAAGTGCGTTAATGGCAGGTATGATTGTGTCAGGTGTAGATCCTATTTTAGCTATTTTAATAGGATGTGTGTTAGGAGCTGTAATGGGTATGATTAACGGCTTGCTTATTACAAAAGGAAAAATGGCGCCGTTTATTGCAACGCTAGCGACGATGACAATTTTTAGAGGGTTAACGCTTGTTTATACAGATGGAAATCCGATTACGGGCTTAGGCGAAAACTATTACTTCCAGTTATTTGGCCGCGGCTATTTTCTAGGTATTCCTGTTCCAGCGATTACGATGGTACTAGCGTTTGCTGTCCTATGGGTGATTTTGCATAAAACGCCGTTTGGCCGCAGAACATATGCAATCGGTGGAAATGAAAAAGCAGCATTTATTTCAGGAATTAAAGTACCAAAAGTTAAGGTTATGATTTACTCACTAGCAGGATTATTGGCAGCGCTATCAGGAGCGATTTTGACTTCTCGCTTGAACTCTGCTCAGCCAACGGCAGGTACGTCTTATGAGTTAGATGCTATCGCTGCAGTAGTACTGGGGGGAACAAGCCTTTCTGGAGGACGTGGACGCATTGTTGGAACGTTAATTGGTGCGTTGATTATCGGAACGTTAAACAACGGTTTGAACTTACTCGGCGTTTCGTCATTTTACCAAATGGTTGTAAAAGGAATTGTTATTTTAATCGCGGTATTAATTGATCGCAAAAAGTCAGCTTAGGAGGGAAAAACATGAAGAAAATTTGGCTCGTGCTATTATCATTTTCATTATTACTGTTAGGGGCTTGTTCACTTCAGCCTCCTGAGTGGGCGAAACCATCTGAAAGTAAAAATTTAAAAGATATTAAAATTGGTTTATCCGTTTCTACATTAAACAATCCGTTCTTTGTTTCGTTAAAAGAAGGGGTACAAAAAGAAGCAAAAAAACTGGGCATGGAAGTAGTTGTAGTAGATGCTCAAAATGATTCAGCAAAACAAATTAACGATGTAGAAGATTTAATGCAGCAAGGTGTTAACATTCTGCTTATTAACCCAACGGATTCAGCTGCTATTTCAACAGCTGTACAATCGGCTAATAATGTAGGAATTCCAGTTATTACGCTAGATCGTTCAGCAGAAAAAGGAAAAGTAGAAACACTGGTAGCTTCAGATAATGTAAAAGGTGGTCAAATGGCTGCTGATTACATTGTGAAAAAAGTAGGGGAAAAAGCTCAAGTAGCAGAACTTGAAGGCGTGCCGGGAGCTTCAGCAACTCGTGAACGAGGAAAAGGGTTCCACAACGTTGCGGATCAAAAGCTAGATATTACGGCTAAACAGTCGGCTGATTTTGACCGTACAAAAGGCTTAAACGTTATGGAGAATGTTCTTCAAGGAAATCCTGGGATCAAAGCCGTATTTGCTCATAATGATGAAATGGCATTAGGAGCTATTCAAGCGATTAACAGCTCAGGAAAAGATGTGCTAGTAGTAGGGTTTGATGGAAACGACGATGCAATTAAAGCGGTAAAAGAAGGGAAGCTAGGAGCAACTGTAGCTCAGCAGCCTGTTTTAATCGGTAAACTTGCTGTAAAGTCTGCTAAAAATGTTCTTCAAGGCAAAAAGGTAGATAAGCAAATTCCAGTGCCTTTAAAACTAGTAACCTCTGACAAATAATGGTTTTATACGTGTGTAGAAAAAAGACGCTCAATTGATTTATGGGCGTCTTTTTATGTATGTAAAGTGTAAAAAAGAAGTGAAAAAGTCACAACTTTATAAATAGTGTAGGAATTATGTAGGTGGAATTTATGTAATAAAAAGTAAAAAACACCGAAAAAAGACGGTAAAACACATAATTTTCTGTGAAAAATTTGTAATATACCTGTAATAATAAGCGTTTATTTCTATTTTTAAAGAGCAATTTTGCCCTGTTTATGACAAAAATATATCTTTTTTAATAAACAGTAAACCTCTCTATCAAGGGATTCTGGTGATGAATTCCCAGAAAGAGATTCTTGGTTATACAGATTATGGGAAACTTTTAACTGTATTGTAACATAAACAGATAGTTTTTTATGGTATAACTATGTCTATGAGGAAAGGGGACTATTACTTTATGAAAATTTTTAAGCGTATGACTCTTGCAGCAGTCACAGGAATTTTCTTCATGACCGGCATCACAGAGACTCACGCCCAATCGAATGAAGAAGCGCTCCAGAGTACTGAAAATAAAATTAAAGAAACAGAAAAGGCTGTTCAACAAAAAGAGAAAGAGAAACAGTCTATCAATTCAGATGTTCAAAACATTCAATCACAATTAAATTCATTACATACAGTAATCTCTAGCAATAAAAAAGAGTTAGCATCGACTGAAAAGCAGATTTCAGAAGCGAACAAAATGATTGAGAAAAAGAAAAAAGAAATTGTTTTGCTTCAGGAAAAAGTGTTAAGTCGTAAAGATATTATTGAAAATCGATTAGTTGCTTTGCAGCAAGACGATAAAACAAGTGTTGTTATTGATACATTAATGAATGCTGATAACTTTGGAGATTTTGTTGCACGTATGGGTGCTGTCACAACGTTATTGTCAGCAGATAATGATATTTTAAAGCAGCATCAAAATGATTTAGATCAAATTGAAAAAGATAAAAAAGAAATTGATAAGCAAGAAAAAGTATTAGAAGCAGCAAAAGGTAGCTTAGCGGCTAAACAAGCTGAATTAGATAAAAACGTTGCCAAACAAACAACAACGTTAACAACTATGCAAGAAAAGTACAGCACGGTCGTAAATGAAATTGATGCAGCTTCTTCAGAAAAAGCAAACCTTCAGTCTGAATTAACAGGCATTCAAGATAAGATTGCAAAAGAAAAAGAAGCAGCTCAAAAGCAAGCTGAGCAAGTGGCAAAACAGCAGGCAGCTGAAAAGGCTGAGGCTGATGCAGAAGCAAAGCGTCAAGCTGAACTGGCAACGGCTAAACAAGAAGTAAAAACAGAGCCAAAACAAGAAGTAAAAACAGCTGCTGCTACAGAGAAGAAAGCAGCCGTTTCTTCAGAAGCAAAAGAAACGAAAAAAGAAGAAAGCACACAAAAGCATTCTGGAAAAGAAATGTATGTAGAAGCAACAGCTTATACAGCTAATTGTGCAGGATGTAGCGGCGTAACAGCGACTGGACAAAATGTAAGTTCAGGCACTCATAAAATTATTGCGGTAGATCCATCCGTTATTCCATTAGGTTCAAAAGTATATGTAGAAGGATACGGAGTGGCAACAGCAGGTGATACGGGCGGTGCGATTAAAGGATATCGAATTGATGTATTAGTACCTTCTGAGTCAGCTGCAAAAGCATTCGGACGTCGTACAGTGAAAATCACGGTGTTAAATTAAAGAAAAAGGCTGAAAATATTTTAGTTGCAGGAAAATCCGAACGATGAATCGTTCGGATTTTTTCATTGTTGTAGTGAACGTAGGTTTCATCTAGTTAGTTGCTTCTAGCTGTTGATTGGAGAGGAAGGCGAAGACTCCTGAGGGAAAAACAGAAGTGATGAGACCCCGCAGGCCCGTAATCGACGAGGAGGCTCATCGGTCGCCCGCGGAAAGCGAAGCCTTCTATGGAAATCAACAGTGGTGTCACAAGTGATCGATACCAGCTCATTACTCCCATTTGTTTGTCTTCGGATTAGGTGGATGGAGGTATGTCTCAATCTCTTTTTTGCATATTTGGTGAGCAAGTTGCTAGCTAATCTATACTCTTTTCGTTACCATACAATAAAGTAAATGGAAGAAAAGGAGTGTGTAAAATGAAGATAGTCGATCCAGCGGTACAAAGTGCAAAAGACAATTATCATTTGTTAACAGGGGTCGTCATTCCCCGGCCGATTGCGTTTGTTACAAGTCAAAATGATGACGGTGTAGTGAATGCCGCACCGTTTAGTTTCTTTAATGTAGTTGCGGCAGAGCCTCCGCTGATTGCCGTTTCGGTTTCGAGAAGTGAAGGTCAAATGACGAAAGATACGGCAAAAAATATTAGTGCATCTAAAGAATTTGTAGTTCATCTTGTAGAAGAAAACTTAGTGGAACAAGTGAATCAAGCGGCATCTTCTTATCCTTCTTCCGTGAGTGAAGTCGAAGAAACAGGGTTAACACTAGCACCGAGCAAAAAAGTGCAGGTTCCCGGAATTCAAGAAGCCAGCATTCGGATGGAGTGTAAGCTTCACCAAATTGTTCCATTAGGAACGGATGAGGCATACAGCTCAGATTTGTTTATCGGTGAAGTTGTGATGTTTCATATTAGTGAAAAAGTGATAGAAAACGATCGCGTTTCTGCAGAACGTGTGAAGCCAGTCAGCCGACTTGCGGGTTCTAACTATAGTAAATTGGGGCAATTATTTTCCTTAGAACGTCCCAAATAAGCAAGAAAGTGTTACTTATGTAGCAAAAAAATAGTATACATTGGATTTTTTTAAATAAGCGATTGTGTTCTGTTTCAACAACGACAGTACATTCGCTTTTTTTCATGAACGAAAAAGTTAATAGAAACCATAATAACAAAATCAATTTAGAAAAAGGCAAAAATGTAAGGTTTTTGCCTTTTATATTTACCATTGAGGAAAAGGGTATTCATTCATATAATTTAGATTAAGTAAATTGTATACGCTTTCAATATACAGAATTATTTTTCAATAATTCTCTTGAGAAAGAGTCATGAGCGTTTACAAAAAAACTTGCCACACTAGGAGACGAGATTATAGGAGGGGTATTCATTGAAACGTTGGTTTAGTTTAATCAGTTTTGCACTCATTTTAACCCTAGTACTTGCAGGATGCGGAGGAAAGTCCGCTAATGAAACAAGTGGTAGCGGTGGAAAAGAAGTTGTTGCATGGGCTTGGAATATTAACGTACCGGTATTAAAGAAAGCAGCAGCAGAATACCAAAAAGAGAATCCAGGATTTAAATTAAAAGTAGTGGATATGGGACGTGAAGACGTTTATTCAAAATTAACAACAGGATTGCAAGCTGGCGGAAAAGGCCTTCCTGATATTGTATTAGTAGAAGACGATCGTTTCCAAGGATACTTGGATGCATTTCCAAAAGCATTTTTAAACCTATCTAAAAAAGGATTTGATAAGCAAGAAGATAAGTTTCCAGAGTTTAAGAAAACTCTTTTATCAAAGGATGGGGACATGTACGGCTTCCCGTTTGATGCAGGTCCAACAGGCGTTTTCTATCGCACAGATTATTTTGAAAAAGCAGGCGTAGATCCAAACAGTATCAAAACATGGGATGATTACATTGCGGCTGGTAAGAAAATTAAAGAAAAAGTTGGCGTTGATTTACTAGGTTTAGATTTTAATAATGACGATGGCTTATTCCGAATGACGCTGACACAGCAAGGTACGTTCTATTTTAATAACAAAGGAAAGCTAAATTTAACTTCTAAAGAAGCGAAAAAAGCAATGGAGTTAAATAAGAAGTTAAAAGAAGCAGGCATTGTTAAAAATACAGTGGGCTGGGATGCTTCAATCAGTGCTTTAGCAGAAGGTAAAGTAGCAAGTTCACCATCTGGTGCTTGGCTATCAGGTTCTATTACGCAGCAGGCTCCAGATTTAAAAGGAAAATGGGGAGTGTTTTTATTACCTTCGTTTGAAGAAGGAGGCAACCGTGCTTCTAACTTAGGCGGAAGCAACTATGTGATTTCAGCAACTAGTCAAAAAGCAGATGAAGCGTACAAATTTATGGAGTATTTCTCAACAACGGATAAAGTTCAAGAAGAAGCGATGAAGGGCGGATTATTCCCATCATTAAATACCGTATATTCTTCAAAATTATTCACTGCACAAGATGAGTACTTTAGCAATCAAACGATTTGGAAAACATTCGCAGATGAAATGAAAGATATTAAGCCGGTTAACTTTACGGGCAATTACTCAGTTGCAAACAGTGAAGCAGTCAAAGCTGTGTCAGAAGTAACAAATGGTAAAGGCGTTAAAGACTCGCTTGAAGCAGCTCAAAAACGCTTAGAAAACCGAATTCAAAAATAATCAAGAAGCATAGAAGGTGATTTTTAGAAAATTGCCTTCTATCTCTTCTTCTTGCGGTACTAGGAGGTCATCATGAAGACAAATAAATCGTTGCCTTACTTATTTATTGCTCCAGCACTTTTGCTGTTTGCGCTGTTTACCATCTACCCTATTTTTTCATCTTTTATTCTAAGCTTTCAGAGCATGGAAGGCGGAAAGTATGTATTTACCGGGTTATCAAACTATACACGATTGCTCGGAGATGATATTTTCTGGAAAGCGCTTGGAAATACCGGCATTATTTTAATCGTTCAAGTGCCCGTAATGATTTTATTAGCACTTGTACTAGCTAACGCGTTAAACAGTCAGCTTTTAAGACTAAAAGGTTTTTTCCGAGTTTCATTTTTCTTGCCTGCAGTAACGTCACTAGTTGCCTATTCTATTTTGTTTTCAATCATTCTTCAAGATGAAGGAATAATGAATACTATTTTAGGGTTTTTTGGTATTGATGCCATTCAGTGGCTGGGAGATCCATTCTGGGCTAAAGTCTCAATCATCGTTGCGATGACTTGGAGATGGACAGGTTATAACATGGTTATTTTTCTAGCAGCTCTTCAAAGTTTATCTCATGAAGTTTACGAAGCAGCTGATTTAGACGGGGCAAACCGAATTCAAAAGTTTTTCCACGTAACGGTTCCACAATTAAAACCCGTTATCTTATTTGCTACTATTTTATCAACAATTGGCACGCTTCAATTGTTTGACGAACCTTTTAACTTAACAAAAGGCGGCCCTGCTGATTCCACGATGACGCTAGGCTTGTATATTTATCAAAATGGCTTTAAATACTTTGATTTTGGATATGCTTCAGCCATTGCGTACGTTGTTGTATTATTAGTTGGTATTTTAACGTTCTTCCAATTTAAATTTACGGGTGATAAATCATGAGTGTATTAGAGAGAGTAGAAGCAACCGCAGTAGCTACCGTGCCTAAAGTTAAAAAGAAAAGTAACATCATGCGCAAAATAGGATTATACAGCATGCTTGGGCTGTTCACGATTATTTCTATTTTTCCTTTTTACTGGATGATTATCGGCGCTACGAATGAATCAGGAAAAATGTTTACAAACCCTCCAACGCTGAAGCCTGGCGATCAATTTATGACAAATCTACAAAATTTAAATGCTTCAATTGATTTAGGGCGCGTCTTTTTTAACTCAGTATTTGTTTCAGTCGTGTATGTGATTGTAGCTTTAATGGTCTGTTCTACAGCTGCATATGCGCTGTCTAAATTTGAATTTAAAGGCCGAAACGCAATTTTTACCACGCTTTTATTGTCTATGATGATTCCATATCAAGCAACGCTCATTCCGCTTTTTCAGCTGATGTCGAATTTTAATTTGCTTGATACGTATTTTGCTCTTATTGTTCCGCAGCTGTGCTTTCCGTTTGCTATCTTTTTATTACGTCAGAACTTTTTAGCTTTTCCAACGGAACTTATTGAAGCAGCTCGTTTAGACGGAGCTGGAGAGATGAGAATCTTTTTAACTATTGTGCTTCCTTCTATGAAGCCTGCTATGGCTGCAGCAGCTATTTTCTTATTTATGACACAGTGGAATAACTTTATGTGGCCTCTAGTTGCGACTACATCAAACGAAATGGCTACATTGCCAGTTGCTCTTTCAAGCTTAATTGGCTTATCGATTATTGATTACGGTCAAGTAATGATGGGGGTAACGATTGCAACCATTCCAATCATTGTCTTCTTCCTAGCACTTCAGCGTCATTTTATTTCAGGAATGCTTGGAAGTGCAGTAAAATAAAAGAAGAAGATCCTATTATAGGAGCTTTCTCAATGAACAGGGGGAGAGAAGATGGGAGAAATACCTGTAGGAGTTCAGCTTTATACGCTGCGTGAAGAAACGAAAAAAGATTTTAAAGGAACGCTTCAAAAAGTAGCTGCTTTAGGATATCAAGGGGTAGAATTTGCAGGGTACGAAGGATATACAGCAAAAGAAGTAAAAGTATGGTTAACGGATTTACAGTTGAAGCCGGCTTCTAGTCATGTGCCGCTTGAACAATTAGAATCTAATTTAGAACAAGTGATTCACTTTGAACAGCAAGTTGGAAATTCACATATTGTTTGTCCTTATTTAATGCCTGAACGTCAAACGGAAAAAGGGTATTATGAACTTATTGATTCTTTAAATTCTATTTACATGTATTGTAAAAAAGAAGGCATGTCGTTTAGCTATCATCATCATGATTTTGAGCTGAAGAAATTGTCAACTGGAAAGTCAGCTCTCCAAACGATTCTAGAAGAAACTGAGGTAAACGTAGAGCTGGACATTTATTGGCTCACTAAAGCAGGCGAAGATCCAGTTGAGTGGATGAAGCACTATCGAAATCGTACGCCTTTTATCCATTTAAAAGATATGACAACAGACGGCGAGCAATTCTTTGCTCCTCTTGGTACTGGAGGGGTAGATGTAAAGGCTGTCATGGAAGAAGGCACTAGAGCAGGAGTAAAATGGTGGATTGTTGAACAAGACCAATGCAAAGAAAATCCTCTTAGCAGCATAAAAAAAAGCTTAGCATATATCAAATAAAAAAACGAACAGACGCTGTCTGTTCGTTTTTTATTGATAAGCCGGAGTCCACTCAATTTCTCCGCACTTATTCGTATAATCAATATTTACCTCAAAATTATGTTTTTCGTAAAAATGAATCAATCTTTCGAGATGATCCCAGTCGCGCTCAGCGATATCTCCTTTTATGACATGAACATTTTGATCCACTGCGACTTCTTTTAAATAGTTCATGCATACCGAGCCATATCCTTTATTAGCAGGTCCTTTAATGTCACCAATAAAAATCGTGTGATTATCTTCATATACGCCATCGATGGCAAAATCCCAAGCCCCTCTATAAGCTTTTGTGCATTCGTTTAGCATAATTTTACATGCGCTTCCGTCATTTTGTGCCGATACAATAACTAACTGATTATCTTCAGGCTGATCGACACCAATAACTTCATACTTTTTAGCAATTTCTTTTAAATTATCCTGCATGCGAAATAGCTGAAACTCTAAATCATCAAGTGTTTCTTTTAGTTCTTCTGCATTCTGGTTTTTTTCTGTAAGCTGAGTAAACATTTTATACTCCTTTCCGTCTGTTTTCGGTCTAAGTGCGCCTATGACAAAGAGGACACGGTGTATAAAGCGAAACTTTATTTGGCAAAGTATCTACCTTAGTAAAAATATAAAAAGGAAAGAACCTGATTTGATTGATCGTTCATCAAAACGGCTGCTTTCCTTAACATTCACTTTTAAATTTTTCACAACGTGTATAAGGGTAACAAAGACTCATTAATTTTGTCAATAAGGTTGCAGGTCTATTTATAAAGAAGGTAACAGGTCATTTTACTTATGGGGAGGAAAAATAATAGGTGAAAAAAGAATCATTTTAAAGTAAAATCATTGGAGGAAAAGTATGGTTAAAGAGTAATTACTTTTCATTTAGAAAAAACATACTTAAAATAAAAGTAAGAAAATATTTCATTTACTTACAAAATATTATAAAAAATGGATGGAGTAATATGGGGTAAGTGTTAACTATATCGAACAAAGGGTGTATAAGATGGATAAATATCAAATTACATTATTAGCTAATGTCCGCAAACAGCTGCAAGAGTGGACTGATCAAACTGAAGAAATACCTCATGAAGAGGTGTATCGCTTTTTGCATTCAATTTCTGGGACGTCCGCGACCATTGGACTGCATTATTTAGGAGACCGCTCCCGCGAGTTAATGGAAGCTTTGGAAAAAAAACAGAAAAAAACCTGGGATTACGCGGAGTTAAATGCTTTTTTATTAGATATTATTAAAATTTCTTATCAAGATGAAATTCAATCGGTAGAAGATATAAATAAACCGCTAGAAATCAATGAAAAAACAGCTAATATTTTACTTGTGGACGACGATCTTTCAATGCTGATGTATTTAAAAGAACATTTTGAAAAACAAGGCTGGTACGTATTAGCAACTGCATCTAAAGAAAAAGCTATTACGGCATTTTACGAATGGAAGCCTGATTGTTTTGTTGTAGATGTACATATGAAAGACGGTACGGGTTTTGACATTCTTTCATTTTTGCGTGATAAAACAAAGCAAATGTTCATTCCAATTGTCATGATGAGTGTTGATAATCAAAGAAAGACGCGCTTGCAGGCCTTTAGATTAGGAGCTGATGACTTCTTTGTTAAACCTCTGGATATGGAAGAAAGTGTACTTCGAATTGGGCACCATATTGAGCGAAAGAAGCTGCTTAACTCTTTTTCAATGGTTGATGAATTAACAGGAGCCTATAACCGAACGTATTTAAAAGAAATTTATAGTCAACAGTTATCTAGCTACGCCCGCTCAAAAGAGCCTTTTTGTTTAGCTCTTTTGGATCTAGATTTATTTAAGAGAGTAAATGATCAATACGGACACCTTATGGGAGACCAGGTCCTGCAAGCATTTGTAGAGTATATGAAGCATGAAATTCGTCCAACAGATCACATTTTTAGATATGGAGGCGAAGAATTTATTCTTTTACTGCCAAAAACCAATATAAAAGAGGCAGAAACAGTATTAAATAGACTGTTGGATTTCTTTGTGAAAAAAGTGTTCACATATCAAAGCAATTCGTTTTATTGCAGCTTTTCCGGCGGAGTTGTAGAAGTGCATAACAATGAATGGCCGTTAGAAAAAGCTCTTCATCAAGCTGATGAGGCATTATATATAGCGAAGGAATCAGGACGTCAAAAAATTGTAGCTTCTTCTCAAAGCAAGCTAGTTAAAAAGCGAACGCTTCGTATGGCTATTATTGATGATGATTCTATCATTCGAACGATGCTAAAAGAGCTTTTAAGCAAGATTGATGTAGGAGATCGCTATGAAGTGAAAATAGAAGTGTTTAAAGACGGCATCGAATTTTTTGAGTCTCAATGGATTCACTCTAGCGATCAATACTTTGTTATTTTAGACGGAATGATGCCTAAAATGGATGGCTTAGAAGTTCTGCAAAAATTGCGCCAGCAGAAACGTCATGATCAGTACACGGTTGTTATGCTTACATCGAGAAACAGCGAACAAGATATTCAAAGAGCATTAGAGCTTGGAGCAGATGATTACATGACAAAACCATTTAAGTTAATGGAGCTTGAAGCTCGCGTACGTCATTTAATGAAGAAGGTGAAATAAATGGCGATATCAATTCAAGTGGTATATGTCTTATTTGGCGGATTGCTATTGCTTTTAGTCTGTTTTTTAAGTTACTTACTTATTCAAAAGGCACGTTTAAACGCTTTTCGAGCAAAAGTAGAATCCTATAAAGATAGTATAAAAGAATCTCTTTTTATTTATTTATACAGAAAAGATGAAGAGCATCGGGTAGAGCCTAAAAATAAAATAGAGCTGGCGGGTGTAGAGGAACTATTAAGCGGTTTTTCTGCAGCTGTGCAAGGCGATGAAATTCTAAATAACATTACGCTCTATGCGGAGAAGGTTTTTACTCCTAAATATAAAAAAGAGCTGCATCATTCTAGGTGGAGTGTCAGAATGAATGCTCTTTATGCTATTGAAGACTTCGGTCTACGTACGCTAACAGACCAATTAATAGAAATGTATGAGAAAAAAAAGAGTACAGCGGCTGAAAAAAATCAAATTTTAAAGATTTTGGTTAAGCTGAACCGCCCTGAGTTTGTTGTGTACATGACGAACGCTTCTAGACCGCTGTCTGAATTTATGTACCGCTCTTTGTTTGGAACTATGAACAGTGAACAGTTTCAGCAATTTATTAATAAATTTGAAGACCTGCAAGAAGAAATTCAGCTGCCTCTTATCGATATGATCGGTATCAATCATAAGTTAGAGTATATAGATTTCTTAAAAATGCACATGAAAAGTTCATCAGAAGAACTGCGAATTCGTTCGTTGAAATCACTTAATGCTTTATCTTTTCCATTAAGAATAGAGGAGCTCACGAACCATCTTCAGTCAGGTATTTGGCAAGAAAGAATGATGGCTACAAAACTAATAGGTAAAACGAGAGATGAGAAGGGGTTATCAATTCTCGAGCAGTCGCTAAAAGATTCTCATTTTCTTGTGCGTTCGAATGCTGCTCAGTCAATGATGAAAATCCCAACAGGTAAAGAATACTTAGTTCATGTATACAAAACGACTGATGACAAGTTTTCGAAAGATATGGCAGCAGAATGGCTTGAAAAAGGAGGAATTACGGTTGTGGAATAATGTTTGGCATCTTTTATTGTCCATTTGCGGATGGGCTGTATTTGCTTATATGATTTTTGTGCTTTGTTTTTATTTTATGATGTTTATCATCTCTGCTTTTCAACTGCGAAAGCAATATCAATTAAACGATGAAGAACCTTATGAAGATTTGCTTGCGGTTAGCTATACAACGCCGTTATCTATATTAGTTCCCGCTTATAACGAATCTGTCGGGATTATTGGGAGCGTACGTTCGCTGCTTGGAATTGAATATCCGGAATATGAAGTAATCGTAGTAAATGACGGATCTTCAGATGATACGTTAGAAAAGCTTATCGAAGAGTTTTCTCTTGTGAAAATGAATCGAGTTGTGAGAAAGCAAGTAGAGACGAAAGCAGTAAAAGCTGTATATCGTTCTAAATTATACGATTATTTATATGTAGTCGATAAACAAAATGGGGGAAAGTCAGATGCATTAAATGCAGGAATTAATTTATCCAACTATCCTTATTTTTGTTCGATCGATGGCGATTCAGTGTTAGAAAGAGATGCTTTTTTAAAAGTTATGAAGCCAATTATTGATTCAGACGGAGAAGTAATTGCTTCAGGGGGAAGTATTCGAATTGCAAATGGATGTAAAATCGAAAACGGTGCGGTCGTATCGATTGGACTTGATACACAGCCGCTTGTTGTGATGCAGATTATTGAATATTTACGTGCCTTTCTTATGGGGCGCATTGGTCTCAGTCGCCATAATTTATTGCTTATTGTGTCAGGAGCATTTGGCGTATTTTCTAAACGCTGGGTGATTGAAGCTGGGGGTTATTCTCATACGGTCGGAGAAGACATGGAGCTCGTTGTTCGCCTGCACCGACTGATTAAACAGAAAAAAACCAACAATCAAATTGTTTATATTCCAGATCCCGTATGCTGGACAGAAGCACCCGATGAAATCAAATATTTGCGAAGACAGCGAAACCGCTGGCACCGCGGTTTATTTGATAGTCTTTGGAAGCATAAAGAGATGCTTTTTAATCCGAAATACGGAAGCATCGGACTGATTTCTATGCCTTATTTTGTGTTTATTGAACTAATCGGGCCGGTCATGGAAATGTTAGGCTATTTGTTTATTGTTATTTCCCTAGTTGTAGGCGGGATTTATGTGGAATTTGCTTATTTGCTTTTTCTTTTAATGGTTGTATATGGTTCTCTTTATTCGATGGCGGCCGTTTTGCTAGAAGAGTGGAGCCTTCGTAAATATCCAAAAGTATCTGATATTGCTAAGCTGTTTGTCTTTTCCCTGACTGAATCCTTTTGGTATCGCCCTCTAACTGTTATATGGCGCTGTCATGGATTGTTGGATGTTATTCGCAATAAAAAAGGCTGGGGAGACATGCAGCGAAAAGGAGTTTCACAATGAAAAAATGGTTATTAATCGGCGGTATTATTTTGGTTATGGCGATAACGGCTTCTCCATTTCTTATTTGGCAGCTAAAGAAACCAACTGATTTGAATATGCTTGTCATTGATAAAACAGTGCCAGATCAAACGTTTCGAGAGCATCAAGGCTTAATGTGGATGCTGAATCAAGCGAAAGTACGCAAAGACGGGAAGCCTTATGAAATCTCAAAAGATTATGCAGGGTTTTACCCGAAAGGAGATAAAACATACAGCATTAAATCTCTGCCAAAAACAAACTCTGCAGATATGATTTATATCACGGACACGTATGGTGTATACAAAGAAGATTTAGGCGTAAAAGCTAAAAGAGGAGATCGCTCTCAATTGGTGTATGGCGGCATGACTTCTGAAGACGTGAGCTACGTTAAGAAAGCATTGAATGGACGTACAAAAACGCTGATTGGAGAGTTTAATACATTTGGAAGCCCTACTTCCTTAGACGTTCGCAAAGAACTGTATGAATTGTACAATGTGACATGGTCCGGCTGGATTGGTCGCTATTTTGATGAATTCGGCAGTGAAGAAGTTCCTGCTTGGGTGAAGAGTGCTTACAAAAAGCAGTACAACAAAGAGTGGAGCCTTACAGGAAAAGGCTTATTATTCGTTAATGAATCCAATAAGCTCGTTATTGTAACGGAAAAAGAATTAAAAGAAAATCCAGTATGGTTTCAATATACAAAACAAGGAAAGAAAACATCGAATTTACAGGATGAATCTGCTTATCAATATTGGTTTGACGTAATTACACCCCAGCAAAAAAGTGATGTGCAGGCTCAGTTTGTCTTTCACTTGGATTCTGAAGGAAAAAACAAGCTGAAGGAAAATGGTATCCCTTTGTCCATACCAGCAGTCGTTCATCATAACAAAGAGCGATATGATACTTATTACTTTGCAGGAGATTTTGCAGATCAAGGAGAAGTACCTTCCATTTATCAAACTTCTTTTTACCCGGTGTGGAAGAAATGGACAGAGAAAATCGGAAAAGAAGATGAGTCTTCTTTTTACTGGACTGTTTATCTTCCTCTTATGAATAAGATCATCGATCAACAGCAAAATAAATCGCAGCCTGCTTCTGTTACTTTTAATAAAAATATGGAAATCTATGAAGATGCTGACCTTAAAGTAGCAGGGAAAGTAGGAAAAGATTATTTGCAAGTTTATCAAAATGGTAAATGGAAATATTTGCTTATTAAAGGAGTAAATATGGGCATTAGTAAGCCAGGCCATTTCCCTGGTGAGACTGCTATTTCAAAAGAAGAATATCTGCGCTGGTTTGAAGAAATTGGAAAGATGAATGCCAACTCAATCCGCGTATACACCATTCATCCTCCCGCCTTTTATGAAGCGCTTGCTGAGTATAACCAAAAAGCCGAAGAACCTATTTATCTTTTTCATGGGGTATGGGTGAATGAAGAAGTTTTCTATGATTCCCAAGATGCTTTTGCGAAGGAAAATACAAAAGAATTTGAAGCTGAAATGAAAAGGATTGTAAACGTTATTCACGGAAAGGCAACACTGCCAAAACGGACAGGACATGCAAGCGGAACGTATACAGCAGACGTGTCTCCTTATGTTTTAGGATGGATTATAGGAGTTGAATGGGATCCCACGGTAGCCCTTTCGACAAATGAAAAACATAAAGGCATGAAAGATTTTAAAGGGCAGTACATCTATACCGAAAAAGGCAACCCCTTTGAAATTTGGCTTGCTCAGCTTATGGAAAAAACAATTTCCTATGAGCAGGATAAATATGATTGGCAGCGGCCTATGAGCTTTACGAACTGGGTGACGACGGATTTGCTTACTCATCCATATGAGCCTTCTGAAGACGAAGATAAAGTGTCTGTTAATCCTAATTTAATTCACACAACTAAAAAATTTGAGCCGGGCTTATTTGCCTCTTATCATATTTATCCGTACTATCCTGACTTTTTAAACTATGAACCTCGTTATCTCGCTTATCGAGATCATCGAGGAGAGAAAAATAACTACGCAGGCTATTTGCAAAATATGAAAGAAGTTCATCATATGCCCGTTCTTGTTGCTGAATTTGGCATTCCGGCTTCGCGAGGACTCACCCATAGAAACGTATACGGATGGGATCAAGGTTTTCATACGGAACAAGAACAAGGAAAGATTCTGTCACGCTTATACGAAGATATTGCTGAAGAAAAAATGGCTGGCGGTATGGTCTTTACATGGCAAGATGAATGGTTTAAGCGAACGTGGAATACGATGGAGTACGACAATCCGAACCGCAGGCCATTTTGGACGAATTTGCAAACAGGAGAGCAGCATTTTGGACTGATGAGTTTTGATCCAGGAAAGAAGCTGAAAGTCAAAGTAGACGGTAAATCAGACGATTGGAAAAAGCTGAACAGCAAGTCGGTGTATAAGCCGTCTAAGAAGTTAAAAGAATTGAACATTACAAGTGATGAAGGTTATCTATATCTACACGTGAATGCAAAAGAATTGGAAAATCAAAAGCTTTATTTCTTGTTTAACACGATTAACAATCAGGGACAGTCAAAGATCCCTCAAATCCCTTCCTTAAAAACAAAAGGAATTGATTTTGTAGCAGAATTAAACGGGAAAGAAGACAGTCATTTATGGGTAGACAGCTATTACGATACGTATTATTTTTCATATGCTCATCAGCTTCAAATGATTCCGGCGGTAAAAGGAACCGATACAAAAGACAACGGCATGTTTAACCCAATCAGGCTCGCCCTTAACAAAGAGTTAGCGATTGGAGAAGGGGAAAACAAGAGAACCATTCCTTTTGACGCCTATGAAACAGGGAAGCTCAAAGAAGGAAACAGCGATCCTAACTCTTCTTCATTTGATTCGCTAGCAGATTTTAAAGTGAATGAATCAAATGGAATTGCTGAACTTCGCATTCCTTGGGCGCTTTTAAATGTAAAAGACCCGAGTCAAAAAGAAATAATGGGAGATATTTGGTCTAAAAAAGGATTGGAATCCAGCGAGAAAATAAAAGGAATTCAAGTGGGAGTCGTAGCTGTTAATAAGAAGAGCAATGACGTGGAAGATACGTTTCCGACTCAGAAAAAAGGAGAACTTTTATTAAAAGATTTTTACTTATACAAGTGGAAAAATTGGGAGTATCCAACTTTTCACGAACGAATAAAGCCGTCCTACTTCATATTGCAAAAAACGTATGGACGACTACAAGCGGAGGAATAACAATGGCAAAAATTTTATTAGCGGAAGATGAAGAAGTGCTTCGTATGTTAGTAGTAGATACGCTTGAAGATGAAGGACATGATGTGACGGAAGCAGAAAATGGCGAAGAAGCTTTGGAATTTATTAAAGAACGTGATTTTGACTTGATTATTTTGGATTATATGATGCCCGTGTTCACCGGGCTTGAAGTCATTCAGCAGCTGAAAGAAATGAAAGATAAGCGCCATACAAAAGTATTGATGCTTTCAGCTAAGAATCAAGCTGCTGATCAAAGCCGAGTGTTAGAAGCAGGGGCTGCGTATTTTATGTCTAAGCCGTTTAGTCCCCTATTACTAGCCGAACGTGTCGAGGAAATTTTAGATGAACAATAAACTAAAACGAAAAAGTATCTCAACCCAGTTCATCCTCTTAGCAAGTATCCTTTTACTTGCTTTTGCGGGGGGTTCAACTGTACTTGTTGTACGGCAAAAAGAAATTACAGCTGATTATGCCCAGTACAGGGCACAAGTACGGGAAAAGGCACAGCTGCTATCTACAATTGATAAATCAATGAACAGAGCTTTTTTGCAGGCTCGTGGGTTTATTGCGTTTGATTCAGAGGATATGTATAACGAGGCTGCAAGGCAGCAAAAAATTATCGAAGAAAATCTCAATCGACTTTCAGGTCTAGACGCAGATAGACGTGAACGTACGTTTGTAAATGAAGCGACGGTGATGCTAAACACGTATTTTAATCAAACGCTTCCTTATTTTAAAGATGTTTACGACAAAAAAGGTATTGAAGGAGTCCGCTCTAGTCCTGAGCGGAAGGCTGCTTCTAAATCAATAGAACAAATGCAAAAAGAACTTGATGACTACCAAAATGAATTAACTAAAGACTTAAATACACAGTACGATAATACGTCGAGTGAGATGCAGAAAAGTCAAACGCTTTTTATTTTGTTTTTAGCGTTTACGGTAGTGATTTTATTGTTGCTGACACGAGTACTGCTAAGTAAGTTTGTCAAGCCGCTGAGTCAGCTGGCGTATACGGCAAGCGAAATTGCTGCTGGAAAAGAAATCCCTATAGCTTTTGATGAACAAAGAAAAGATGAAATCGGCATGTTATCTCAAGCTTTTTACAAGATGGTATCAACTTTGCAAAATAACGAACAGGAGTTAACGGCTCAAAATGAAGAGCTGATTGCACAGCAAGATGAGTTGCACAGTCAGCAAGATGAACTTCAGCACGCATTAGAGCTGACAAAGGAACGAGAGGGAGAGTTAGAATTGCGCAATTTATTTGTGCATGGACTAACAAATTCTCTTCACAAGCAAGAAGTTCTAACGAGTGCTGTCACAAACATGAGCCGGGTGATGAAAGCTGATCATGGATTTATTATGCTAACCGATGAAAAGACACATGCTTCATTTGGTCTATCTTCAGCAAGTGTTCAACAGATGGTGGCAAATCTTCATAATAATTACGTTAATCATGTGCAAAAGACGAAAAAATGTATGGTAGTAAAAAGAGAGTGTATAGAACATGAGCGCCTATATCATCAGCAAACGTTTTATTTGTATGATGTTATCGTACCGGTGCTGTCTTCACAGGGAGATATGCTAGCCTATATGTTTTACAGTCGCTATGCGGATGAGTACACAGAGCATGAATTACAGACATTTGAAATACTGGCCAAACAAATCACGATTGCTCTTGAAAAAATTTATATTTACGAAGAGTCTGAGCACGACCGCCTTCTATCTCAAGATATTTTAAATTCGATTCAAGAAGGAATGCAGCTTGTAGATACAAGCGGTACGATTCTACAAGTGAATACGAAGATTAGCGAATTGTTTCAATATGAGCATCAAAGCGGGCTTCTTCAGCTCTCTCTCGATCAATGGATAGATGCTCTCTCTCAAAAAGTCGAAAATATACAGCAGCTGAGACAATACGTTGAAGCCATTTGTAAGGGAGAGCAAGTAGAAAAGTCTTTTGTTTATTACCTGCACACGGATGGTAAGCGAAAAGTTATAAAAGTTTATAGCGAATACGTGTATCGAAACCGTCAGATGTTTGGCGTATTGTTCGTTCATCGTGATATTACGAAAGAATTTGAAGTTGATCAGATGAAGTCGGAATTTGTAAGCACTGTGAGTCACGAGCTGCGCACACCGTTAGCAAGCGTATTAGGATTCACTGAGCTTATGCTAAACAAAACATTAAAAGAAGAAAGACAGAAGAAGTATTTAACTACTATTTATCAGGAAGCACAGCGGTTAACGTCTTTAATCAACGATTTTCTGGACGTCCAAAGGATGGAAGCGGGGAAACAAACCTACGATAAAAAGTATCAAGACGTTCTGCCGCTTATTAAGCAGGTGATTGAGGTCCAGAAAATACAAACAAGTAAGCATGAATTTGATATGATTTCTGATCAAGAGCATTTTACAGTAATGGGAGATAAAGATAAGCTGCTGCAATTGTTTAATAATGTAATTAGCAATGCAGTGAAATATTCGCCCGATGGAGGGAACGTTACAGTTAAAGTGTATCAAAAGGAACACGCTGTTTATATTGATATTCAAGATGAAGGAATTGGTATACCAAGTGAAGCGATAGGTCAATTGTTTACCAAATTCTACAGAGTAGATAATTCCGATATGCGCAAAATTGGCGGAACGGGTCTAGGATTAGCAATTGTAAAAGAAATTGTAAAAGCTCATGGCGGAGACATTACTGTACAATCGGAATGGAAAAAAGGAACAACATTCACGGTTGTTCTGCCTCTTCTATATGAAGTTCAGTACGATGAAGAGATGATAAATACAAATGATAACCGTAAAAGCGTAGTGATTGTAGAAGATGATAAAAGTTTAGCGACGCTTTTACAGGTAGAATTAAAAGAAAGCGGTTTTCATGTTCGGTATTTTAACAACGGAGAAGATGCATTAAACTCTATTCATCAGCAAAAGCCTGAAGTGGTTGTTCTAGATATTATGCTAGGGGAAAATAAGTTAGACGGATGGGATGTTTTAAGACACCTCAAAGAAAATACAGAGACAGAAAAAATCCCTATCTTAATCTCATCTGCTTTAGACGAAAGAAGCAAAGGGTTAGAGCTTGGAGTGTGTGAGTTTCTGATTAAACCTTATCAGCCTAGTAAATTATCCAAAACGATTCTCCAGCTCCTCTTAAAAAAACAAGAGCATGAAGGAGAAATTATGATTCCATCAGATAAAGAAGAGTAGAAATTTGGTGAGGCTTCGTTATATTTGCGGAGCCTCATTAAACGAAAAGAAAATTAGTAAAGTAATAAAAAAATGTTGAAAACGCTATCAAATTGTGGTTTTATAGTAAGTAGGCATAACATGATGACCTTAGAATTATCTTTTTCCACCTCCTTACATGCGTAAGGAGGCTTTTTTGTATAAATATAGTAAGATAAGATAACAAAATCTTATGCAGAATCGTTTATTGAATTTCAGCTAGTTAAGAAACTGCTCAAGAAAGTTTGATAATGAAAGGAGTGAAGCTCTGGAAATCATTTCACAAAGGGAGGATAGTCTATCCCAGAAGTGAAGGTAGTTCAATTTTTATAATCATAGTATAATAAAAAATACGGTTATAAAAGCTGTGTTTTTTATACATCTTTTATATAGAAGGTAAGATTGAATTTTATATTTGCTTAAAGGAGGTCTTTCCTTGGATATTGCGTATATAATTGCTGAAGAAAGAATTAGACAAGCAATAAAAGACGGTGACTTTGATAAGCTGCCTGGGGAAGGCAAACCATTAAAGTTAGAAGATTTGTCACACATACCTGAAGAACTGCGCCAAGCGTATAGGATATTAAAAAATGCAAACATGATAACGGATGAACAAGAGCTGAAACGAGATATGGCTACAATAGAAGAATTGATTTCTATATGCACGGATGCTAATGAAGAACAAAGGCTAACAGAGATGCTTACGGAAAAGCGTTTGCGCTTTGAGCAGCTCGTTGGCAAGAAAAAGATGACAAGTTCTGCAGCTTACAGGACGTATCAGAATAAAATTTACTCCAAATTTTTTTATTAATGAGTGTAGTGGACCAGACGATCGGAGGGTGAGAACTTGCGGCTGTTAATTTTATTGATCAGTATCATACTATTTATTTCGCTTTGTTTTTATATTTTTGCCCCACAAATAAAACGAGGTGCCCAATCGAAAAATGTGCCGGTTTTATTTATTCATGGCTATTTAGGCAGTCAAAAAAGCTTAGGGAAAATGATTAAACGATTTGAACAAAACGGATGGGGAACTAAAGTAGGTTACTGCGTTGTTCAAAAAGATGGAGCTATTCAGTGGAAGCATATTATGAAAGCAAAAGAGGGAAAACTTCCGCTTATTCATATCGTTTTTAAAAAGCCGGATGCCAGTATTGCACAGCAGCAAAAATGGATTGAAGCTATTATGCAAGATGTACGTGATACATATAAAGCATCTTCTGTTGATTTAGTTGGACATAGTATGGGAGGAGTAACAGCAGCAGCTGTTAGTTTGTCTAACCCTCAATATATTCAAAAGTTAGTTACGTTAGGATCGCCAATTCAAGGATTAGATTATCAGGAATTAATGGAAATGTACCCTCATGCACGCAATCATATTGAATCTATGGGTGCTCGTGATTTAGCTTTTCACTCTATAGCATTAAACAAGCTGTACGAAAGTCGTCAAGATTTCTCAAAAGAAATCGACGTTTTTTCAGGAGCAGGAGATGTGGGAGATAAGACAGATGGAGTGGTAACAGTAGAAAGTGCGTACGGACTGCAAGAGTTCACCGAACACATTCATCTCCAAACGTTTCATGAAGCACATTCGGATTTACATGAAAGCTCAGAGGTTGATAAAGCTGTCTATCAATTTTTAAAACGGGATTAAAGGGGGATTACGATGCTTTACTTAATTAGACACGGCCAAACAGATTGGAATAAAAACAAACTTATTCAAGGGCATGCTGATATTCCGCTCAACGAAGCGGGAAAGCAACAAGCTAAACGCGTAGCGGAACGTTTTCGAGATATCCATATTGATGTAATCTATACAAGCGATTTGCTTCGTGCGCAGGAGACGGCTAGGGAAATTGCAGCAGCTGCTAAAGTAGAGAAAATCGAAGTTTGTGAGCAGCTGCGTGAGCGCTCTTTTGGAGAACTAGAATCAAAGAACGTAGAAGTTCTGCATGAGCTTGTGCCAAACTATGCGACAAATTGGGGAGAAGAGCCTTTATATAATATCGAAACACTCGAAGCGGCTCAAGAACGGATGGTTCGGCGGTTAACGGAAATTATGAAGAAGTCTATCGGGAAGAAAGTAGCAGTTGTTAGTCACGGAGCGGCAATTAATACATTCATTCATCATGTAACAAGCGGAGAACAAGGAACAGGGACTACTATTTTACAAAATACATCGATTACAACTTTTGCTTATGAAAGTGGAAAATGGCGTCTTGAAACGATCAATGATGCCAAACATCTTGAATAAATATACTTAAAGAGACTGTGACAGTAGTATTTTAGTTGAGGGAAAATCCGAACGATTAATCGTTCGGATTTTTTTATGGTGATGGTGAACGTAGGTTTCATATATGTGAGTACTTCTAGCTGTTGATTGAAGGACAAGATGAAGACTCCTGCGGGAAAATCGGAAGGGATGAGACCCCGCATATTAATTTTATATATAAATATTTATACAATTGATTTTAATAAAAATGCATAGTAAAATAAGTTTTATTACTATTCTATTAAAGCGTTTAGTATAACTGAATTTCCTAATATTGTTTAATAAGTAACTATATTTCGGAATAAGATTAATTGATTTGTATAATTTCAAGGAGGATGTAGTATGTCAAAAGATTGGAGTCACTTATTTGAAAGAATGCCTGAATTGCTAGCACCGACGATGGCTAAAGACCATCCGAATCTGCCCGTTGTGAAAGAAGAAGGATGCTATTATTATGGATTGGATGGTAAAGAATATCTCGATTTTACTTCCGGAATCGCTACGACAAATGTAGGACACAGACATCCGAAAGTAGTAAAAGCAATCAAAGACGGAGCAGATCAATTATTGCACGGTCCTTCAGGTGTTATTATGTACGAATCGATATTAAAGTTAGCCGATGAGTTAGGAAAAGTAACGCCGGGCAATTTAGACTGCTTTTTCTTTGGAAATAGTGGCACCGAAGCAATTGAAGGAGCCTTGAAATTAGCGAGACATGTCACAAAGCGTCCGTATGTTATTTCTTTTTTAGGGTGTTTTCATGGCCGCTCGATGGGAGCTTTAAGTGTTACAACCTCGAAAAGCAAATATAGACAATTTCAGCAGCCTTCGGGACTGACGTATCAGATTCCATATGCCAATCCAAAAGAGTGCCCTGCGGAGCTAGACAGCGATGTGTACTTTACTGAAAAGCTTGAAAAAGATTTTGAAATACTCTTTAAGCACCAAGTCACGCCTGAAGAAGTGGCGGCCGTTATTTTGGAACCAGTATTAGGAGAAGGCGGCTATATTATTCCTCCGAAAAGTTGGATGAAGAAGTTAAGAGAGATTTGTGATCGTCACGGAATATTACTTATTTTCGATGAAGTGCAAACAGGGTTTGGCCGTACGGGTGAATGGTTTGCTGGACAAACGTTTGATGTCGTACCGGATATTATGGCTATAGCAAAAGGAATTGCTTCTGGAATTCCGCTTAGTGCAACGGTAGCTTCTCAAGAATTAATGAAGCAGTGGCCCCTTGGCACACATAGCACAACATTTGGAGGAAATCCTATTGGGTGTTCAGCAGCCCTTGCAACTCTTGAGGTGATGAAAGAAGAACAACTGCTGGATAACACAAGAAAAATGGGCGCTTATGCGTTAGAAAAGCTGTATCTTTTAAAGGACAAACATTCAGTTATTGGGGATATCCGTGGTTTAGGACTTATGATTGGAATCGAAATTGTTAATCCGGATACGGGAGAAGGCGATGGAGACGCCTTATTTGAGATTCTGGACTTAGCTTTAGAAAAAGGCGTGTTATTTTATTTTTGCGGAAATGCAAGTGAAGTTATTCGCATGGTACCTCCGCTTACTGTAACAAAAGAACAGATAGATGCCGGCATTCGTATGCTAGATGAGGCTATTACTTCTTTTGAGAAAAAGTCAGTTGTAAAAGCGTAATAAAAAAAATAAAAAATTTATCTATTTGTAACCTAGTTGTCATAGTAATGGTAGCGATATCATAGTTTTAGAGGGAAAACAATTTTCTGAAAAGTAGTTGACATCTGTTTGTGCAGCATGTAACATAATATTTATCTTATCAACAATTATCAACAAAATTCGACAAACTTCTTATCAAGAGAGGTGGAGGGATAGGCCCTTTGAAACCTCGGCAACGGACTTTATAGAACCGTGCTAACTCCCACAAGCAGTGCTTGAAAGATAAGAAGAGACCAGGCTTACTAACAATTGTGATCCCAACCTCTTCTTACAGGCACTTAGACACTGTAAGTGGAGGTTTTAATTTTATGACAAGAAGATGACATTTAGATAAAAAACAGCAGGTGAAATTACCTGCTGTTTTTATATGCTGTAAAATGATAAATAACCTACCAGAATTCCTAGTAAAAGTACTCCAATTGTAATACCAATAATCCACCACATCATTTTTTTCATTATTTATGCCTCTTTGTCAATTAACTATAGCTGTTGATCCGCCTGAAGCGCCGGAAGCTGTACCGTAAACAGTTTGTCTTTTAATTCCGGCATTTTTAGCTGCAATTTTCCACTGCCAGTCAATTTGCCCGTACGCTCGATTATTTTGCACCCAAGATTTTGAACTCTTTTTTGAAATAGACACAAGGGGGTTTACATTTTTCGTGACGACGCCTCGTACACTTTTGACTGAAGTCACCGATGAGTTTTTCGTGTAATAGTCTACATACACCGTTAGTTTTGTTGTTGTAAATCCAGCCGCTTTATAAGAAGCCGTATAAGCTGCTGTTTTGAATAAAGGTGAAGCCGTTCTTGCTCCGTATGCTGCTGTGCTTGCAGCTTCGACCGTGCCGCTAGTCTCTTCAATATCCATTTTTAACGGAGATGAATCCTTTAGTGATTGTACAACTTTTTGTTTTTGCTGACGCGACAGTTTTGAAAATTCATACAGTGAACTTTTATCACTTTGCGCTTTCAAGAACTGCGTGTAAGAAGCAACCGTTAAATGTGCAGGGTTTTCACTAGCCATAACAGAGTTTGGCACGATTAATAGACATAATAATGAACTTATCAGGAAAAAAGAAAAAAACGTTCTATTTGTAGCCATATTTATATAAATCCTTTCTAGCATTCTATCTTTATAAACAGATAAGAAGTAATTTATCGTTTTGAAGAAGGACTGTGTGCTGACATATTAACTGTCATCACGACACGAGCTTGCTGTACAGATTTCATAAAACATTCGTATAGAGAAGCGAACACTTTGTCCACATCTCCTTCTAAACCTGTTGCAAAAGGCACGGTTTCGGCAAATACTCCCTGTTGTTTAACTGCGCCAATTCCGCTTTTGATGATGTCTACATAATGCGGCGTATCTAATGGATACAAAGAAAATTGAGTGGATACAGGGAACGAAGCACAAAGCTGTTGGTTTGAAGACATGTTTTCTTTTGGTTTTATTTTTCTTTCTTCGAAATATTCTTCGTGCTGCCCTGTTGAAAACGTGGCATTCAGCACAATATGCTTTCCTGACTTTCCAGCACTTTTATAAACGGCTTGCACAACTTCAAATACGTCTTTGGCAGTTCCTTCAATAAACGTACTCACACGGTCCGTTTTTCGCTGAACTTTAGACATATCCACTTCGTTTAGTGCACCTAAAATAATATCGATGAAGTTATCACTCATAACGGAAAGCGTAAAACGACAGCCAACATTTATTTTTTCCAAGTTAATCACCCCTAAAATATAGATTTGTAGTTTTTTAATCATACAAATCATAAAATAACTTTTCTGTTTTGTATAGAAACAGAAGATAGATTCTTTATTTTTAGGAAATATTACATAGAAAAAACAAAAATAAATTGCATAACATGAAAAATAAGGGTGTTAAGAAAAGTCACATACTGAAAAAGAATAAAAAAACAATGTTAGAACTTCTGACAAAAAGCTGGTATATAGACTGAAAACACCATATTATAAATACAAGATCACATTATTCTCCTGCGATTTCGTATAACCTCTTGAAAAAGGGACTTGGGATTTTATCATAAATCCAACCTCCTAGCTGTATAATCAGCTAGGAATTTTTTTTACCCAAACTCTCTATCTCGCATGAGGTTACCTACACTTATTCAACTCAGAGCATACATCATATATATATAAGATCAGTGTAAGAAAGATTGCTTGAAGATGTTAGTGTTCGGCTTGAGCTAGAAATAGATAGATGTTACGAAAGAGGGGAAAGAAGGTATGACGCACACATTAATTAAAAATGCAGAGATTATTACGATGAATGAGAAGAATGATATTATTTACGGTGACCTTTATATTGTTGGAAATCGTATTGCAGCCATCGGGAAAAACCTGCATCCGGAAAAGGTAGATAAAGTCATTGACGCAGCAAATAAAACGATTGTGCCGGGCTTTATACATACTCATATTCATTTATGTCAAACGCTTTTTAGAGGGCAAGCAGATGATTTAGAGCTGTTAGACTGGCTAAAGAAGAAAATATGGCCGCTTGAAGCTTCACATGATGAAGAATCTATCTATTATTCAGCCCTGTTAGGCATCGGCGAACTCATTCAAAGCGGGACTACAACAATTGTCGATATGGAAACTGTTCATCATACGGACTCTGCTTTTCAGGCTATATCTCAAAGTGGAATCCGAGCCCTTGCAGGAAAAGTAATGATGGATAAAAAAGGCGATGATCTGCCAAAAGCTCTGCAGGAGACAACGGCTGACTCGATCAAAGAAAGTGTAGAGCTGCTTGAAAAATGGCATAATTCAAATAACGGTCGTATTCGATACGCATTCTCCCCAAGATTTGTGCTGTCGTGTACGGAAGATTTGCTGCGTGAAGTGAGCCATTTATCAGCTGCATATAATGTTCATATCCATACTCATGCTTCTGAGAATCAAGAAGAAATTCGCATCGTAGAAGCTGAAACGGGTATGAGAAATATCATGTACTTAGATCATTTAGGATTAGCCAATGAACGCCTTATTTTAGCGCACTGTGTGTGGCTAAATGATCAAGAAAAGCAAATTATTAAGAATCAAGGAGTAAAAGTTAGTCATTGCCCAGGCTCAAACTTAAAACTTGCATCGGGAATCGCAGATGTGCCCGGTTTATTAGAGCAAGGTGTATTTTTAAGTCTTGGCGCTGACGGTGCTCCTTGTAATAATAATTTGGATATGTTCAACGAAATGAGGCTGGCCGCTACGATTCATAAACCCTCGCACGGACCAACGGCCATGAATGCAAAGCACGTGCTCGAAATGGCTACAATCGGCGGAGCGAAAGCAGTCGGGCTTGAAAAAGAAATTGGAAGTTTAGAGGTCGGGAAAAAAGCGGATCTTGCTATTTTAAATTTAAATCAGCTTCATACTTTTCCATCTTACGGCGTAGACCCTATTTCCAGAGTTGTGTATTCAGCAACGCGAGGAGATGTAGAATTAACGATGGTTGACGGAGAAATTGTGATGGAAAATCGCGTGTTAAAAACAATTGACCAAGGAATTGTATTGAAAGAAGCAAATCATTCGATTGATCGTCTTTTAAAAAGAATCCCGCTTTTGATTTCATAAGATGTAAAACAAAGAAGAGGCTGGAATAAAAGTATTTTAACAAAAGTAAAACTCGAATTATTAATCGGAGTTATTGATTAATAATTCGAGTTTTTTCGTTGTCAAGGTGAACGCAGGTTTCATCTGTTTATTTGTCTTGAGAATGGATTTATTTAGTTATGTCTTAATCTCTTTTTTGTATAAATGAGTAAAAAGAGTACTCTTGCAACAGACTAAAAAGATAAGAGAAATAAATTTTCAAAATTCCAAACTAACGGAAGATAAAAATTTTTATAATGATAGCGTTTTCTACCTTTGCATATCTACAAATTAAGACTATAATAGGACAAAAGATTTTACTTTGCAACGTAAAATCCTCCTAAATCGTGTCTTTTTTAGGACATTTGAATAGGTAGGATTTTTTATTTTTTTTAGAAGTAGGGAGGCGCGCGTGTTGGAGCGTAACGGAATATTAGAGCGCTTGTTTAAACTATCAGAGCGCAACACAACACCAAAACAAGAAATACTAGCAGGACTTACAACTTTTATGACGGTCAGTTATATGGTAATTGTCAACCCCATTATCATGTCTGACGCGGGTATCCCCCGAGAAGCGGCGCTTGCAGCTACCATTTATGCCATTGTATTTAGTACGTTACTGATGGCTCTATGGGCAAATTTCCCGATTGTAACCGGTCCAGGGATGGGTTTAAATGCGTTTTTTACGTATTCAGTAGTATTAGGGCAAGGATTGTCATGGCAAACGGCACTTGGAGCAGTTTTTATATCCGGGGTCTTATTTTTTGTTTTAACGGTAACAGGAATACGCGGAAAGATTATTGATGCCATTCCGAACGTATTAAAGTCTTCCATAGCAGTTGGAATTGGTCTTTTTGTTGCGTTTATCGGTTTGAAAAACGCTGGATTAGTTGTGGCAAACGAGTCTACTTTTGTAGGGCTTGGAAATGTCATGGATAAAGGTCCCTTACTGGCTATTTTTGGGCTGATATTAGCAGCTGTACTGATGGCTAAAAATGTAAAAGGTGCTCTTATTATAAGTATTTTTGCTACGACTATATTAGCGATGATTGTAGGAGTACAAGCAGTTCCTCATTCCTTGAAAGACGTCTTTTCAGCTACGCCGCCAAGCGTTGGAGAAACATTTTTTCAAATGGATTTAAAGGGTGCAGTTGCCTACGGCATTTTTTCAGTTGTATTTTCTTTCACCATCGTAGAATTATTTGATACGCTAGCGACATTGATTGGATTATCTAAAAAAGCCAACTTGGTAGATAAAAACGGTAAAATTCCAGGTTTAAATCGCGCGCTTGCAGCGGATTCAATCGGTACAATGGCGAGTGCTATTTTTGGAAGCACTGCGTTAAATACGTATATTGAAAATGCAACAGGTATTGCAGAAGGAGGGCGTACCGGCTTAAAGGCATTAACGGTTGCCATCTTATTTATATTTACCTTGTTTTTTGCACCGCTCATTCAATTTATCCCAAGCGTTGCTACTGCTCCGGCACTCATTATTATTGGTTCGCTTATGCTGAGTGACATTCGAAACGTTAACTTCGACGACTTTACTGAAGTTGTTCCCGCTTTCTTAACAATTGTCATGATGCCGTTAACCTACAGCATTGCAGAAGGTTTAGCATTCGGCTTCATTTCATACACAGCGATTAAACTGTTTACAGGACGCCGTCGCGAAATTCATTGGATGATGTATGTGATCACAATTGCCTTTTTTATCAATTTTTATATGAGTTCGCATTAGGGATGAAAAAAGACGTAGCATTAAGCTACGTCTTTTTTTGTAAAGGCTTGTTAAGGGAACGAATTTTTATTTCATTAAGGTTGATAAATGTCCCAAGCTGTTTTTAATGAATCAACGATATAGTTAGCTACTTCTTCAATATCTAAATTATCAGTTTCAACTTTCGAATGGTGATTGGAATAGATAGCTTGACGATCGTAAAATAGCTTTTCAATATCTTCTAAGCTTCTTCCTTGTAAAACAGGGCGGCTATCAATAATTAAACTAATGCGTTCTTTCCAAGAATCCCAAGATAAATCTAAAAAGAATACGATGCAGTTAGATAAACAAATCTCTTGAATTTCTTCTTGTAAAAAAGCGCCTCCCCCTAAAGAAATGATTTTTAAACGCTGCTGTGAAAGTCGATTTATTACTTCTTTTTCTTTTTGTCTGAAGAAAGTTTCACCGTGCTCTTTAAAAATCTGAGAAGTAGGCATATTAAATTCTCTTTCGATTTCTTGATCTATATCAACAAAATCTCTATACAATTTTTTGGCAACCATTTCTCCAATAGTTGTTTTTCCTACCCCCATAAAGCCGATAAATACAATACTTTTCTCTCTAAGAGATATGTCGTTATATGCCATTTTTAAGCCTCTTTCTGATTTTTAAATACAAATCGGATGTTATAGTAAATACTGAAATTATAATATAAATCCTTTAGTTTGTAAAAGCTACTATTCTTCTCTGAAATAAACCGGAAATTATTTTTTAGGATGCATGGAAAGATACACCCGAGTATCTTTTTTGCGCTCGTACTTTGGATTAGCGCTTCGCGTATATTATTTTGACTGATGTTCTATATGGTAGTTTTGTTCAAACTGTTTGATCGCTTCATTAATTTCTTCTTGTTTTCCCATTAATCTTACTTGCAGCATTGTAACGTCTCCTTCCATATACTTTGCTTTTTGACTATATCATGAAATGAAAAAGAAGTAATTTTATTTTTGTTGACGAACCTGTATATACAGGTTAGAATAAAAACATAAAACTTGTATATACAGGTTTGCGGTGAGATTTATATGGGGGATAGGAAATACAGGAGTAAAATGAAAACGGAAACAAGGGGGAAAAGACATGAATCGAGAATCTGTGGAGCGCATTGTAGAAGCCGTTGGCGGAAAAGAAAATATCTCTGCTGCAACGCATTGTGTAACGCGTCTTCGACTTGTTTTAAAAGATGAAGGTAAAGTCAATCAACGTATGCTAGATGAGCACGAATTGGTAAAAGGATCTTTTTCTACAAACGGCCAGTTTCAAGTTGTTATTGGTCAAGGCACGGTTGATAAAGTATATAAAGAAATGGTGGCGCTTACAGGGATAGGTGAACTGTCAAAAGAGGAAGTGAAGAACGAAGCGGCTAAAAACTTAAATCCGCTGCAGCGCGCAATAAAAACATTAGCTGACATTTTTATTCCCATTTTACCGGCCATCGTAACCGCGGGTTTATTAATGGGAATCAATAATGTATTAACAGGAGCCGGAATTTTTTACGATGATAAATCAATCGTAGATGTTCATACACAGTGGAAAGACTTCGCGAGCATGATTAATTTAATTGCCAATACGGCTTTTGCCTTTTTGCCGGCTCTTATTGGATGGTCAGCTGTTACGCGTTTTGGAGGAAGTCCTTTATTTGGAATTGTCCTTGGGCTCATGCTGGTCCATCCTGATTTGCTAAATGCCTGGTCTTATGGAGAAGCATTAAAAAAAGGAAGTATCGATACGTGGAATTTATTTGGTCTGCACGTTGAGAAAGTTGGCTATCAAGGGCAGGTTTTACCTGTGCTAGCTGCTTCGTTTGTACTGGCAAAAATCGAATTGTTTTTACGAAAACGAATACCGGATGGTTTTCAGCTTTTAATTGTAGCGCCTGTAGCTCTTTTAGTAACAGGGTTTCTCGCTTTTATTGTGATTGGTCCAATTACATTTGCAATAGGAAATGTTATTACAGGTGCAGTTGTATGGCTTTTTAAAACGGCTCCATTTATTGGAGGGCTTGTATACGGAGGCTTATATGCTCCTCTTGTTATTACGGGCATGCACCATACATTTTTAGCTGTAGATTTACAGCTGATTGGAAGCGTGGGAAGTACGTTCTTGTGGCCAATGGTAGCATTATCTAATATTGCACAAGGCTCTGCGGCTTTTGCGATAATGATTCTTTCAAAAAATGATGAGAAATTAAAAGGACTGTCTTTAACGTCAGGGATTTCAGCGTGGCTTGGCATTACGGAACCTGCAATGTTTGGTGTGAATTTACGCTTTAGATTTGCTTTTATTTCTGCAGTGATTGGTTCAGCTATTGCAGGTGTCGTCATATCCGTGGCGGGAGTGAAAGCAGCATCGGTGGGAATTGGGGGTATCCCTGCTCCGTTATCAATTGTTCCACAGAGCTGGCCAGCTTTTATTATTGGAATGGTAATCGTAATTGTGGTGCCGTTTCTTTTAACGTTAACGCTTGGAAAGCTTCAGAAAAAATCAACCGTTACATCAACTGTCGCGGCTACAGAATCGTTTCAACATAATCCAAAGAATTAAATGGTGGTGTTAAAAATGCAAGAACCTTGGTGGAAAAAATCGGTTGTCTATCAAATTTATCCTAAAAGCTTTTACGATACGACTGGCAACGGCGTGGGTGATATAGCTGGTATTATTGAAAAGCTAGATTATTTGAAAAAGCTTGGCGTAGACGTTGTGTGGTTAACGCCAATTTACAAATCGCCGCAGCGGGATAATGGATATGATATAAGTGATTATTTTGTTATTCAAGAAGAATACGGAACAATGGAGGACTTCGATCGTTTAATAACAGAAGCGCATAAGCGGGATCTTAAAATCATCATGGATATTGTCGTTAATCATACGTCAACTGAACATAAATGGTTTCAAGAAGCTAAAAAATCGAAAGATAACCCGTACAGAGATTTTTATATTTGGAAAGATCAAAAAGAAGATGGAAGTGCTCCGACGAATTGGGTTTCAAAATTTGGAGGTTCGGCGTGGGAGCATGATAAGCTGACAGAACAATCCTATCTGCATTTGTTTGATGTCACGCAAGCGGATTTGAACTGGGAAAATGAGCGTGTGCGCCGCAGCGTGTACGATATGATGACGTTTTGGTTTGAAAAAGGAGTAGATGGATTTCGTCTGGACGTTATTAACTTAATTTCAAAAGATCAGCGCTTTTTAGATGATGATGGTTCTATCGCGCCAGGAGATGGACGGAAATTTTATACCGACGGTCCTCGCGTTCACGAATATATGCGGGAAATGAATCAAGAAGTTTTTTCAAAATACGATAGCATGACCGTTGGGGAAATGTCGTCGACAACTGTTGACCACTGTATTCAATATTCTCATCCGGACCGGGGCGAGCTTAGCATGACGTTTAACTTTCATCATTTGAAAGTCGATTACCCAAACGGAGAAAAGTGGGCGCTAGCAGATTTTGATTTTATTAAATTAAAAGAGATTCTATCAACTTGGCAAACGGAGATGAATAAAGGAGGGGGATGGAATGCACTATTTTGGTGCAACCATGATCAGCCTCGCGTTGTTTCCCGCTATGGAAACGATGAACTCTATCATAATAAATCTGCCAAAATGCTCGCTGCAACGATTCATCTGATGCAGGGAACACCTTATATTTATCAAGGGGAAGAAATAGGTATGACAAACCCGAAGTTTTCTTCTATTGATGAATATAGAGATGTGGAGTCATTAAATGTGTATGAGATAAAACGTGCACAAGGAATGGACGAAAATGAAATTTTGGAGATTTTAAAACATAAATCAAGAGATAATTCCCGTACACCGGTGCAATGGAGCGATGAGCCAAATGCAGGTTTTACAAAAGGAAAGCCGTGGATTAATCCAGCCGATAACTACCGTGAAATTAATGTAGAAAAAGCGTTAGATGATGAAGATTCAATTTTTTATTTTTATCAAAAGCTTATTGCACTGCGCAAGCAGTATGAGATTATCACCTATGGAAACTATGAATTAATTCTTGGAGAAGACGAGCAGATTTTTGCTTATATCCGAAATGGAGCAGATGAAAAGCTGCTCGTGATAAACAATTTCTACGGGAGTGAAACAATTTTTCAACTGCCACAAAATCTAACTTTTGAAGGATATCATAGTGAAATATTGCTGTCTAACTACGAAGATTCATCAAAGGAATTAAAGCGAGTCTTGCTTCGGCCGTATGAATCGATCGTGTATCATTTAAAAAAATAGAGAAAAAAGTACAAAGAACGATGGGTGACAATCTATCGTTCTTTTTATACAATTGGGTATATATAGAAAGTGAAATAGGTGATGGCAATTGAAAGAAAATAAATTTATCAGCATTTACGAACAGTTAGTCGATAAAATTAAACGCGGTGACTGGCGTCCTAATACAAAACTTCCTTCCGAAAATGAGCTTGTTGAACAGTATCAAACGTCTCGTGAAACGATACGGAAAGCGTTAAATTTACTTTCACAAAATGGGTACATTCAAAAAATGAAAGGAAAAGGCTCATTTGTATTGGACGTATCACGCTTTGATTTTCCAGTATCAGGACTTGTTAGCTTTAAAGAAGTAGCGGAAAAGCTAGGACATACATCGACTACTATTGTAAAAGAGTTTGAATTAGTCAAGGCCGATCAAGATCTGTGCACACAGCTTGGGGCGACGAAAAAAGATCTCATATGGAAAGTAGTTCGAGCGCGTGAAATCGATGGAGAAAAAATTATTTTAGATAAAGATTTTTTTCATAAAAAGTATGTTCCTCACCTCACAAAAGATATATGCAAAGGCTCTATTTATGAATACTTAGAAAAAGATCTTGGGCTGAAAATCAGCTTTGCCAAAAAAGAAATTTCCGTTGACGAGCTGACGGACGAAGATAAGTGTTACTTAGATTTAAAAGACTATGAACATATTGTGGTAGTAAGAAACTATGTGTATTTAGAAGATGCAAGCCTTTTTCAATATACGGAATCACGTCATCGTCTTGATAAGTTTCGTTTTGTAGATTTCGCTCGCAGAGGTATATAATGGTTTACTGCCCATGAGTTTTGCCTTTTTGTACATGTTTACAAAAAAACTGCTTTGGTATAAAAAACAAAGCAGTTTTTTTATGGGGAAAATTGAAGAAACGTGATCCTTTTGACGATAAAATTTTAAAAAGGTTGAATTTTTCTTTGGAGTTTGTTTTAGTAGAACATAAGATTATTTTATATTTATATAATGTTATCCATACAGGATAGGGATTTATTGTTCTTTTTTTTATTAGATATATAAGAAATTGTTATTCAAAAACAATAATTTCATTAGTAATTCTAATGGATGTATCTAATTACAGCATTAAAGGGAGCTGCTCAAACAATACTAAGTAAAAAAGGAGGAGACGGAATGAGCCACGATTATCGACTTTATCCTCTTGGTGACAGCGGCATTGTCGTTTCATTTGGAGACGAAATTAATTTCGGCATACATAAACGTATTCAGCAATTTACTGAGGTGCTAGAGCAATCATTATGTAAGGGGATGATTGAATATGTGCCGGCTTTTACAACAGTTACAATCTATTATGACCCTTGGATAATGAGTGAAAAAGGAAGAAGAAATCCTTACACAGCAATATCTACATATATTGAAGAGCTGCTTTTCCGCCAGGAAGAAAAATCTGAAGCGGTCGCTAGACAAATTGAAATTCCGGTGTGCTACGGAGGAAAGTACGGCCCGGACTTAGAGAGGGTAGCTGCTTTTCATTCATTAACGCCTGATGAAGTTATCTCCATTCATACAAATGGAGAATATTTGGTGTATATGCTAGGCTTTGCTCCTGGTTTTCCTTACTTGGGTGGGATGAGCGAAGAAATTGCGACTCCAAGAAAAGAATCACCGAGAAACAGCATCCCAAAAGGGTCAGTTGGCATCGCAGGAATGCAAACCGGCGTGTACCCAATTGAGACACCTGGAGGATGGCAGTTGATTGGGCGTACTCCTCTTACACTATTTAACCCCAAAAAAGATTCGCCAAGCTTGCTTCAAGCAGGTGATCGTGTCCGATTTGTTTCTATCTCTGAAACGGAATATGAAGCCCAAAAGGAGGTGGACGAAGATGAGTATTAAAGTGATACGTCCCGGTTTATTAACAACGATTCAAGATACCGGCAGACATGGATATCAAAAGGACGGCATGATTGTCAGCGGAGCAATGGACAAAGTTGCTTTAAGGATTGCCAACTTATTAGTAGGAAATCAAGAAAATCAGCCGGTTATTGAAATTACGTTAATGGGACCAAAAATTGAATTTCAGCAAGATGCTTTGATTGCCCTGACGGGAGGGGATTTATCGCCAACTGTTAATGATGAAGCCGTAAAGATGTGGCGGCCTTTATATGTGAAAAAAGGGAGCGTGCTACAGTTTGGTGTTCCGACTTTAGGGTGCCGTTCTTATTTATCGGTTTCCGGTGCTTTTAATGTTCCTGCAGTTATGGGAAGTACATCTACTTCACTTCGCGCTCGGATAGGCGGGCTGCACGGTAGAGCACTACAGTCAGGGGACGAAGTATTAAGCCGCCCTCCTACAGAAACGGGGGAAGCAATTATAAAGAAACTGATGAAAAAGCAAACGGACCGCTCTTTTCAGCAGGCTTTTTGGACGATTCATCCTAAACTTCTTCCTTCATACGAGACGTCTATTATCCGCACGATGAAAGGTGCGGAATTTGATTGGTTTACAAAAGAAAGTCAACAACATTTTTTTAATCAAGAATTTGACGTTACCCCTCAATCTGACCGCATGGGCTATAGGCTAAAAGGGAAGAAATTAGTCCTTGGTCAAGAAAAAGGGCTGCTCTCTAGCGCTGTGACGTTCGGTACGATTCAAGTACCAAAAGAAGGACAGCCCATTGTTTTATTAGCAGATCATCAAACGACAGGAGGATATCCTAGAATCGGACAGGTAGCAACTGCAGATTTTTCAGCGCTGGCGCAAATTTCTCCAGGAAAAAAGGTTTCTTTTCAAGCAATTTCACTGGATCAAGCGCAGCATTTATATATGGAGCAGGAAAAGAAAATAAATCATATTAAAAGAGCACTTCGAATGAAAATATAAGGAGAGAAGAAGATGGCTACCGTTGATTTGAACTGTGACTTAGGGGAGAGCTTTGGGAACTATAGATTAGGAAATGATAAAGAAATTTTACGCTATGTAACGTCTGCAAACATTGCTTGTGGCTTTCATGCCAGAGATCCTTCGGTTATGAGAGAAACAGTAAAGCTGGCTTTGAGTGAAAATGTGGCGATTGGCGCGCACCCCGGATTGCAAGATTTAGCTGGATTTGGACGCAGATATATGAAAATTATGCCTCGAGAAGCTTATGATTTAATGGTGTATCAAATGGGGGCTCTTTCAGCTTTTATACGTGCAGAAGGAGGGACCCTTCATCATGTGAAACCTCATGGCGCTTTATATAATATGGCTGCAGGGGATCGAGACATAGCTAAAGCTATTGCTGAAGCTGTTTATAATGTTAGTCAGGAAGCTATTCTATATGGTTTGGCTGGAAGTGAATTGATTAAGGCTGGAAACGAAATGGGCTTGCGTACGTCTCAGGAAGTATTTGCAGATCGAACCTATCAACAGAACGGCATGCTGACGCCGAGAAACGTTGAAAACGCCGTGATTCAAGATGAAGAAGCGGCTATTTCTCAAGTAATTAAAATGGTCAAAGAAAAGAAAGTATTCACTGTGCAAAATGAAGAGATTCCCATTCAAGCAGATACCGTTTGTATTCATGGAGACGGTGCACATGCTGTTGAATTTGCCAAAGCTATTTGTGACAAGCTAAAAGAAGAACAAATCATTATTCAACCACAATGAGGTGACATCATGAAAAAAGAACGCAACTGGAGCGTGCTGCTCGGAGCAGCATTTTTAATGGCTACTTCAGCAGTGGGGCCAGGTTTTTTAACTCAAACAACGGTCTTTACACAAGCTCTCGCCGCAAGTTTTGGTTTTGTCATTTTACTGTCGATTTTATTAGACATTGGCGTTCAGCTAAACGTATGGCGTATTATTGCCGTTTCAGAAAAAAGAGCACAGGATATCGCTAACAATGTTTTGCCAGGCCTCGGCTTATTTATTGCTATTTTAATTGTAATTGGAGGCTTAGCATTTAATATTGGAAACGTAGGAGGAGCCGGTCTTGGCTTCAATGCGCTATTTGGTATTTCTCCTAAAGCGGGTGCAGTCATTACAGCCATCATTTCTATCGCAATTTTTTTAGTCAAAGAAGCGGGAAAATTAATGGATCGATTTGCTCAATTAATGGGCGGAATATTAATTATTTTAATGGTGTATGTGGCTATTTCGTCCGCTCCCCCAGTAGGAGAAGCAGTCTCTAAATCATTTTGGCCGGAGCACATTGATGTAATGGCGATTGTTACTCTTGTAGGAGGAACGGTAGGAGGATATATTACATTTGCAGGAGGTCACCGTTTATTAGATGCAGGAATTAAAGGAAAAGCCGCGATTCCTGAAGTAACAAGAGGAGCAGTATCTGGTATTACGATTGCTTCGATCATTCGAATTTTTCTATTTTTAGCGACATTAGGTGTGTTGAGTCAAGGGTTAAAACTGAATCCTGACAATCCACCAGCCTCTGTTTTTCAGTTAGCCGCAGGGGATATTGGCTATAAATTATTCGGCGTCGTCATGGCAGCAGCGGCTATCACTTCAGTTATTGGTTCAGCATATACATCGGTTTCCTTTATTAAATCCTTCAGCAAACGGATTGAGAAATATGAAAACTGGATTATCATTGCATTTATTACGATTTCAACCCTGGTTTTCTTGACGATTGGCCAGCCGGTCACTCTGCTTATTTTAGCTGGAGCATTAAACGGGTTAATCTTACCTATTACACTCGGAACAATGCTTATAGCGGCGTATAAAAAGAAGATAGTAGGCGATTACAAGCATCCGACTTGGCTTACCGTTTTTGGCGGTTTTGTGGTCGTTATTATGGCTGTGCTAGGAGTCTATACGCTTGTGACTCAAATGGCCAAACTGTGGTAAGGAATTCTATAACCAATTAAAAAAGGGCCTGCTGGCCCTTTTTTAATTGGTTATAGGCAATACATATAAAATGATTGCTAAAAAGTGGAGTACGGTTCCGCCAAGAACAAACATATGCCAAATCATATGATGAAAACGAAATCCTCGCCATACGTAAAAAACGGCCCCGATTGTATACAACACGCCTCCAACTACGAGAAGGACAATTCCTTGATGGGCAATGTTTTGAGTTAACGAATCCCAAGCAAACACAATCATCCATCCCATAAATACGTAAAGAATAGTGGAAATAAAAAGGAATTTCTTCACAAAAAAAGCTTTGAATACAATTCCTGCAAGAGCGATGCCCCATACAATTCCAAAAAGTGTCCAGCCGGTGGTTCCCTTTACTGCGATAAATAAAAATGGAGTGTACGTACCGGCAATAAACAAATAAATAGAAGAGTGGTCAAATATCTCAAAAAGATCTTTTACCTTACCTTCCGGAAAACTATGGACAAGCGTAGAGGAGACATAGAGAAGCAGCATGGTTACTCCGTAAATAGTAAAACTGATAACATGCCAAGGCGTTCCTTCTAACGAAGAAAGTACGATTAAAAGCGTTAATCCAACAATGCTGAGTACGGCTCCAACGCCGTGTGTAATCGCATTTGCAATTTCTTCTCCTCTTGTAAATGTGTGTGTAGTAGCCATTTACAAAATCCTTTCTTTACACAAATTTATCTTCTATTTTCTCAGAGGGTCAGGTTTGAATATACCTGCTGAGAAAAAATCCGTAACTGTCAAAAACATGAGTGAAAAGGTCATTGGTTATTTCTTTATTATAGACCATTCTTTTGATTTTATCTATTTTGACCGGAGGTCCGAAAAGAGGAAAGATGTATATGTGAATGTTCACTAGCTGTAAAAAACATGTATAGAAGAAAAAATGGCTTTTTGAAAAAATGGCAGAAAAGTTGTCATGAAGGCATGATTTTGAAATACATATAAAATAAAACTTTTAACAGTCAAGGTTACGATTACTGCTTAGCTCATTTGCAATAGATAAGTAACAAGATTGTAAGAAGGCAGGGGGATGGAAGCAGTGAAAAAAGAAGTTATTTTTGATGAAACAGGCACATACAAATATTCTCTATTATGCAAATGGAGTGAAGTAAACGAACGTAAACTTACGTTTATCTTGTCATTCCCAGAAAATACGTATGAATATAGCGACGATACAGCTGTATCCAAATGCATAGAACTGGCGCAAAAGTGGGGATTTGGAGTCTTAGAAATCGTTTATTTATTCAGCTATCAAACGGACCATGTTTCGTTTTTACGCATGCTTTCAAAAGAAGAAGCTGTTGGAACAAGAACAGGTGAATATATTCAAAAAGCAGTGGAAGATGCTGAACTGGTTGTGGTAGCTTGGGGTGATCATGGAAGCATTTATAACCGGCAAGAGGAAGTAGAACGCTTTTTGAAACACAAGCCGGTATACTGTTTTGGAAAAACGAAGCAGCAATTTCCTCGCCATATTTTATCCGTCGTGCACCGCACAGAATTACAAAAATACGAAATGCCGGCTAATCGTGAAGAGTCGGAAGAAGTTTCTTCATTTATTGAAGACATAGATCAAAGTTTTGGTGGAGAGGAGTATTCTCCAATTAAACAACTAACAGAAGAAGAACCGCTTATGTTTATTGAAGATATTGCCAGTATGTATCGGTAAAAAGAAGAAGCGAGGTTTATATTCCTCGCTTTTTCGTTAGTATAAAACACCAAGTTTTGTCATATGGTTGTATCAAGAAGCGTGTGTGAAGGGGGAACTTTATGAAGTTGAATGAAGTGTTGCACCGCATCACAACTATTTATAATGAGTTAGAAGAAGAGTGCTTTCAATATATAGGGGCTGTGATCAACGAAAATGCAGAGCTGGATATTTCTCGTCTAGAAGAATTAAGTACGCTGTTAAACTTTGTATATGAATGCTCACAGGATGTATTAGTAGGTTCTATTTTAACAAAATTGGATTATGGACAACCCATTTATCAATTTGCTATGTTAAAGCCTATTTCCCTTGAAGGAAATGAAGATAAGTTAGATATTTTATATGAAGAAAAGGTAAAAGTAGAAAGGGCTATTCTAGATGTGTATACAGCTCAGCGAAAGAAGTTATTGACTGAAGCAGCTGAAGACTTAAAAGAACTTCACTACGAGCTGCAGACATACGTGTATGCTTGCAACATATAAGTGAATCTGTTGAAATGGCAAGGCATATATACAAATAAAAGGGAACATGTTAGGATAAATAAAAAGAACTCCTAATCAAAGAGTTCTTTTTATTGTAAAATATATGATTTTTAACTAGTAAAGCATAAAGACGGTGGTAATGGCAGTTACCCTTTTCTTTGTGCTTTTTTTATCCGATTGTGTTGATGATGCTGCTTACTGCGTTAAAAAAGTTCATAAGTACCTCGTTTAGCATGCAATATGCCCCCTCTCTTACTCAATATGTACAATCAAATTATCCAATTGTGTTAATGATGCTGCTTACTGCGTTAAATAAGTTCATTAAAACGTCGTTGAACATGTTTGCAACCTCCTTTATGATAGATTCATATAGTAATACGAGAAAACATAAAGTTTGGATCACATTTTTTTAATGTTTTTTTAGAAAAATAGTTAAAAAAAGAGTTTAATGGAGGTTGAAGAAGATGAATTCGTTTACAAATGACGAAAAGCAAGCAGTATACAAAGCGATTTATGGAAGAAGAGATGTACGAACATTTTTGTCTGATGAGATTCCGAATGAAACGGTTTATAACATTCTGCAGGCTGCTCACAGCGGACCTTCCGTCGGGTTTATGCAGCCTTGGAATTTTATATTAGTATCTGATACAGAAGTGAAAAATAAACTTGCCTGGGCAGCAGATAAAGAGAGAAGAGCACTGGCTATTCATTATGAAGGTGAAAAGAAAGAAGATTTTTTAGAGCTAAAGATTCAAGGATTAAAAGAAGCGCCGTTAACTATTTGCGTAACGTGTGACCCAACAAGAGGGGGATCTCATGTTCTCGGAAGAAACTCAATTCCAGAAACTGATATGATGTCAACGGCGTGTGCGATTCAAAATATGTGGCTTGCTTCATATGCAGAAGGACTGGCAATGGGGTGGGTAAGTTTTTATAAGAAAAATGATGTACGTGACATTTTACATATTCCTCCTCATATTGATCCTGTAGCGCTTATGTCAATTGGCTATACAGATAAATATCCTGAGAAACCAATCTTAGAACAAGCAAACTGGGAAAAAAGAAGGGATTTAAACAAGCTAATTTATCATAATGTATGGGAAAATGAAAAAGAATAGCGGAGAGAAAATAAAGACATACTAAAAAGCGCCGAAATATAGTAAAATTTGAATATTAAATGATACACTATATATAGCGAAAGCGGATATGAGCGTCTAGCGTATCCGTTTTATTTATATGTATACAAATGACTTGGGAAAAAGAGAGATAGGAGAATTGAAGGTTTCATGAATATTGCAAGAAGTTGGCTTCACAACAAACTTACTGTTCGCATCATTACGCTTATTATCATTACAGTTTTACTTGTCAGCATTAGAAGTATGCTTCAGCTGCTGTTATTTACGTTTATTTTCACCTTTTTAATTGGTCGTCTTCAACAAACGTTAAGAAAAAAGCTTCCGCTTAATTCAACGCTTATACTCATCGTCATCTATATCGCACTGATTGGGGCGCTCGGTATTGTAGGATATGTATATATCCCGGTTATTATGACGCAAGTTACTGAGCTTGTACAGAAGCTGATGTATTTTTACAAACACCCCCCTGATAATACATTCGTCACCTATATTATCGATAATCTAAAGAGATTCAAATCACCAGAAAATATTCAGCAGAATATTGATTTAGTATACAGCTATTTATCTAATATTGGAAAAGTAAGTGCACAAGTTTTCTTAGCACTCTTGTTAAGCCTATTCTTTTTACTTGAAAAGTCGCGGATTCACCGGTTATTTGTCCAACTGGAACAATCTAGGCTGGGCTGGTTTTTCAAAGAAGCTGGCTATTTGGGGAGAAAATTTGTTAATTCCTTCGGCAAGGTAATAGAAGTTCAGTTTATTATCGCTTTTGTGAACAGCATTTTATCCGTTATTGCGCTGTGGGTGTTAGGGTTTCCTAATTTGCTTGCACTTGGCGTTATGGTCTTTCTACTAGGGCTAGTGCCGGTTCTTGGGGTATTTGTTTCACTCATTCCACTTTGTACAATCGCTTACAGTTTAGGAGGCGGTGTAAAAGTACTATCTGTGTTAATTATGGTGGTAGTGCTTCACGCACTTGAAAGCTATGTATTAAATCCAAAGCTCATGTCATCTAAAACAAACTTGCCAACGTTCATTACGTTTATCATTTTAGTGTTTGGTGAACACTTCTTGGGCGTATGGGGGCTAATTCTTGGTATTCCAATTTTTATTTTCTTTTTAGATTTGGTAGGCGTAGATTCAGCACAGCAACTGTCAAAAAAAGAAACCTCCGCAGACTAGTCTGCAGAGGTTTCTTTTTTTAAGCAGCGTATCGTTTTTTGAATAGTAGGATGATCGCGATGCTTAAGTTTATAAGCAAGAAAGATCTGATTTTTTACTGCTAAATGTTCAAGTTCGATTTTTACTTTTTTTTCTCGAAGCGCTTCTTGAATTAAATAGCGGGGAAGCAGGCTGATTCCCATGTGATGCTGAATGGCTTTTAACACCGTTTGAAGATTTGGAATCACGTGATGAGGCTGAATTTCAGGTCGTTTTTTAAAATGCTGCCGCCAAAAACGTCTAATAATAGGAAGTTCAAGACCATAGCTAATCCACCGCTGGTTGTATAAAAACTCTTCTATGTCTTTACTAGCTGTCATTTCAAAAGAAGGAGGGACGGTTAAGACAAACTCTTCTTCTTCAATGACCGTATATTCAATTCCAGGTATTTGCAATCTTTGGGTTGTAATCGCAATATCAATTTCGTCGCTTTGTATCTTTTCAAGCAAAACAGAAGCAATACCAAACTGGCTGTAGCAGCGGATGCCTGCATCTTTTATTCTTTCTAAAGCTTGTTCGGTAAAATACTCTACGGGAGAACCAATTTTTACGACCGGCAGCGCGTCGGGAGATGAAGCGGTCATTTTTAATTCAATTGAAGCAGCTTCTAGACTTTCAATTAACGGGACAATACGCGTGTACAGTTCTTTACCTTTTTCTGTTGGAATCATTTTTCTCGGTGCACGGATAAATAAACCTTCCCCTATTTCAGCTTCTAAAGCAGCTAAGTGCTGACTCATGGCCGGCTGCGTTAAGATCCTCGCTCTGGCTGCTTCAGAAACGGATCGGTATTTGTAAATGCTAATAAAGCTGCGATACCATTCAAAATCAATCATTTATGCTATCCTTTCTTATAAATTTATTTATGCATATCTATTTATTTTCTAATTTGTATTATAGACAAGCTCCCTTTAAAATAAAAATAGTAAGCAAATCATTTTTAGATAAAATAATAAAAGCAACGCTACAACGCTAGGAAAATGATTTAAAAAGGAGAGTTAGACTGTGAAAGCATTATTATTGCAAGATAAAAATAAATGGACAGAAATGAAAGTAGAAGAAATAGAAAAACCTCTTCCAAATAAAGGGGAAGTAGTAGTTGAAGTTCACGCAGTAGGACTTAATCCCGTAGATTATAAAACGGCTACTAATGGAAATCCTCATTGGACATATCCTCACATTCTAGGTTTAGATGTAGCTGGGACAATTGATGAAGTTGGAGAAGGAGTAGTTGATTGGAAAAAAGGAGACCGCGTTGTCTATCACGGGGACTTTATGAAAAAAGGCGGATATGCTGAATATGCGGTTACAACTGCTCATTCAATTTCGCGCATTCCTGATGCTGTTACATTTGAAGAAGCTGCTGCTTTGCCTACGGCAGGTTACACAGCGTATGAAGCACTATTTCGTAAACTTCCAATGAACCATATTCAAACAATCTTAATTCATGGAGGAGCTGGAGGCGTAGGAGGCTTTGGTGTGCAGCTTGCTAAAAACGCTGGAAAAACCGTTTTCTCAACAGCTTCAGCACATAATCATGAGTATGTGAAGTCGTTAGGAGCTGATTATGTAATTGATTATCGCGAGGAAAACGTCGCGGAAAAAGTATTGGAGCTGACAAATGGCCGCGGCGTAGATGCTGTGCTTGACACGGTGAGCGCAAAGAACGCAACGGATTCTTTAGATATGATTGCCTATAGAGGACATTTAGCACATATTGCTGGTGCACCTGATTATACAAAAGTAAAGCCTTTTACAAAGGTGATTTCTTATCATGAAGTAGCTTTAAATGCTGCACACCACATTGATGACATGATTGCGCAAGCGGATTTAGCAAAAATGGGCGATGAGCTTTTAGCATTAGTAGCAGAGAAGAAAGTAGCTCCGATGATTGAGCGCATCATCTCGTTAAAAGAAGTGCCAAGTGCATTAGAAGAGCTTTCAAAACGCCATGTGAAAGGGAAAATCATTGCTAAAGTTAAATAATAGCAGAAAAAAACTCTTTTATTATATAACTAATAAAAGAGTTTTTTTCTGCTATTTTCTTTTTTTGCGTTACTTCACTTATGAACTGCATATGATAGAAGATAATCGAATATATCAAACGGGTGCGTATGAGCTTTTTTTACTAGTAAAATTGCTTTGAAATCGTGAAATTTTGAATAGTTTGAGTTATGATGAAAGAACGTGAAATTTGTATGATTGAAAGGAGAAAAAAGGTGCAAGGGTTTATTGATTTTGTACAAAATTTAGGCATAGTGGGCATCTTTATTGCTACAGCAATCGAAGCTGCGGCAATTCCTTTTCCGTGTACGTTATCGATTTTGCTTATTGGCTCGGTGCTGCAGCTCTCAATATGGAAAATCCTTATTGTTTCAGCTGTTAATACCGTTATTTATATTGCATTCAACTATATTCCGTTCGTTATGGGATACAGGTTTGAATCTATTACCAAGCGCTGGTTTGGTGAAAAAAATATAAAACGTGCCCAAAAATGGTTTCATAAATATGGAAAATGGAGTATTACGATTTCCCGTCCCATCAGTATCGCAAACTATATAACCTATTTGGCAGGTCTTAGTAAAATCAAATCTAGGGACTTTGTTTTATACAGCACCTTAGGCATTTTTCCGTGGTTTGTTTTTTTGCTCTATGTAGGAGGACTTGGAGATATTGAAAAAATCCAAAAATATTTGCATGATGTTGATCGTTTAATATTTGTTATTCTCGTAATCGGAGTGATAGTTGGTGCAGGCTGGTGGATGAAAAAGAGAAAAAATACATAAAAAAGGATCTGCCTAAATAAGCACTGCCTTAAAATAAGAGAGTTTTTAAATTGAGGTTTTCATAATTCAAAAGAGCCGCCTCTGAGCCGAGTTTTCGACTTAGAGGCGGCTCTTTTATTCAACTACGAAGAGCCCGCCAGCTTCTATAAGACGTAATATTCTCCGCATCTTCTGTCGCATGAGCTTCACAAAGAAAACCCGCTACTTCACTGCCGTCTTCAAGAGTGATTTTGCCTAGTCCGAGAGGAGAAGGGATAGAATCGGCAAAAGAGCCGAGTAGTGATAAAGGCATTTCCCAAAGTTCAACTTCAATTTTTTCTCCTTGTTGATGTGTTCGCAACAGCCCCGGTTTTGCTGGAGAAGTAGGCAGTTTAAAAAGCTGGTAATAAGGAGCGGTTCGGTCTTTTCGTACGAATGAAGCTCCGTGTTCACGCATTTGAGATTCAAGTGGAAACCCGCGCATATGCAAACCGCAAACAGCTACTAATGTTGTATCTTTTTTTGAGCCAACGGTTCGTTCACCATTTAAAAACAATTCGCTGAGTCCGCAAATGAATTGTTCGCCGTCAAATGTAGAGAAAAATGAAATGCCAAACGGTAAATCAAGATCCGCATCTTGAGATGGAAGAGAGACGGCACACAAGTCGAGTAAGTTACAATGATTTGTAAAACGCCCCATGTCACTGTTTGTTTCAATTGGATTTTCTCTTACTTGTTCCCGCGTCCACGTTCCGCCTGCTGTCGGCATAACAAGAACAGCATTTTTAAGCTGATGATATGCTTTATGTTTAAAGGATTGAAGCTTATGTGAAGCTTGAAATAAAGCAGCAGCATCATATTCTGATTTAGCTCCTGAACGAAGCACTTGCTCGGTTACAGGAAAAGCTGTTTCTTCATGAGAAGTGATAAATTCTCCTAAGTCAGCCCAGCGCTCTGCTACGTAAGGGCCGTCATATAATAAAGCAGCTGCTTCACTTAAATACGAGCCGTCCATGTATTCGATAGGAATAGATAAACCTTCAATCTTTTTCACAGCTTGTTTCCATGCTTTTTCGTACTGCTCAGCAAACGGCCCGTAAAACGAAAGCGGTTCTTTTACCATATAAATTTTTTCAGGAAGCGCCGAAGAAGCCCGAACAACAGAGCGTGACCATGGGTCTCGATCGTCTACTCCTCTAATAATGGAATCTACGAGCAGTACGTCACTCCATTCATGAGCAAAAGCAGTGACGCAGTCTAAGCTTTTACATGCCGGAACTACACCTGCAGATGGCCAAGCTCCAAGGGAAGGTTTGTAGCCGACTAGGCGATTTAAACCAGCTGGAACCCGCCCTGAACCTGCTGTATCGGTGCCTAAAGAAAAAGCAGCATGCCCCCGAGCTACGGATACAGCTGATCCTGAGCTCGATCCGCCGCTAATGAGCTCTTGCTTTAACGCATTCTGCGTTTCGCCATACGGGCTTCGTGTCCCGACCAGTCCTGTAGCAAATTGGTCCAGGTTGGTCTTTCCAAGAGGAATAGCACCTGCATCGATAAGGCGTTGCACAACCGTAGCATGTGCAGAAGGGATATACGTATATTCTTTACATCCGGCTGTCGTTGGTACATGTGCTATATCAATATTATCTTTAACGGCGAATGGAATTCCCCATAAAGGTAACGCTTCAGGGCTTAGGGTAGCTAAGCGATCGAGATAAGGTTTTAACTCACCGAGTGTAGGAGGGGTAATCCAAATGTTCATATCTTTGTCAGCTTCTACACGCGTAAGAATTTGATGTACTACATCTTCCGGAGTTAATTCTTTTTTGATATACATATCACGTAACCATTGAACCGAAAATGTTTTAGGCAAACTAACTGTTTTCATTGTATCCACCGTCCTTAATGAGTAATTGGAGAAAAGGCTTTTATACCGGCAATCAGCTGTCCAGCCTGTACTTCATCGCCGGGTTTTACATGAATAGAACTGATATATCCATCCATAGGTGCTAGCTGTGGAAACTCCATTTTCATGCTTTCTTCGATAATTAACGTATCGCCTTTTTTAACTTTTTGTCCTTCTTCAACAAGAACTTTCCATACGCTTCCCGGCATTGTACAGCGGGCGGCTTCCGTACCTTCAGGCAGCTCTTGTTCCGTAATTTCAGCTGTTTCATGTTCAGAGACGTACTCAGCTAAGCCGAGTGCTTTCCAATCTTCTCGTTCTGTTTGAAAAGCAGCCTGCTGGGTTTGACGAAAAGCAGCCGTGCTTTCTTCAATAGATGAAAGAAAATCTAAATATTCTCCAAGTTTAAACGTTGTCTCCGTAATATCTGCTTCAAATCTCCCGCGAAGAAAATCTTCGCGCAGTTTTAAAAGCTCATCTGCTTCTACTGGGTAAAATTGAATTTGATCAAAGAAACGAAGAAGCCACGGTTTTCCTGCTTCAAAACTTTCCGTTTGACGAAGTCGGTTCCACATTTGAATCGTGCGTCCCACAAATTGATAGCCCCCAGGACCTTCCATTCCGTATACGCACATATACGCACCGCCAATACCAACTGCATTTTCAGGCGTCCATGTACGAGCGGGATTATATTTCGTTGTCACTAAACGGTGACGAGGGTCTAGAGGCGTAGCAACAGGCGCGCCTAAATATACATCTCCAAGCCCCATTACAAGATAATTAGCGTCAAATACAACTCGTTTCACATCTTCAATGTGATCCAGACCGTTTACTCGGCGAATAAACTCTAGATTGCTTGGACACCAGGGGGCATCTGGACGAACGTTTTGCTGATAGCGTTCAATAGCCAATTGAGTCGCAGGATCATCCCATGAAAGCGGAAGTTTTACAATGCGAGACGGAACTTCCATTTCTTCAAGAGGAGGAAGCGCGCGATCAATAGCTGAAATGTGCTGACACAGTTCAAGAATAGACATCTTTGTTGCATCAATATGAATTTGAAGAGAACGGATACCAGGCGTTAAATCTAGAACTGGTAAATCCTTATGCTTTTGAATAGCTTCCATTAAAGCATGCACTTGGAAGCGAAGCAGCAGATCAAGCTCCATTTCTCCGTACTCCACAAGTATATTTGCATCGCCTGAGCAGCGGACGGAAAATGGGAAGCGTCTATTTTCCGTTTCGTTAATCAGCAGCGGATAATCGCTTTTGAGCGGCTGTGCTACTGGATTTGTAAGCACAGGAAGTGATGCAGATGTTCCGATATGCTGTAAAAAGTCTTCCTGCGTACATTTCAGTTTTTCAGCTTGTTCAAGGTCAATTAATTTAAACGAAATTTTATCTCCGGGATGAAGCTGTCCTATTTTCCAAAACTCTGCTGAAGCAGTCGTAACAGGGCAAACAAAGCCGCCAAGGCTCGGGCCGTCTGGGCCAAGTAAAATAGGCATATCTCCCGTTAAGTCTAAGGTGCCGATGGCATAGGCGTTGTCATGAATATTTGATGGATGCAAACCGGCTTCTCCTCCATCTTCACGGGTCCAAAAAGGAGCGGGACCTATTAACCTAACGCCTGTTCTAGAGCTGTTAAAATGAACTTCCCATTTTGTATCTGTTAGCTGCTGTAAGTACTCTGGCTGTAAAAATTCTTCTGTACAATGAGGTCCTGGAATTACTCCGATTGTCCATTCTTTAGTCATGGCTGGCTGGTAGGAAAGGGCAAGTTCATTTTCAACGTGAGAGTGGTCAGAGACACGGAGTACATCTCCAGTACGAAGTGCTCTTCCGCCGTGTCCTCCGAAGCTTCCTAGTGTAAAAGTAGAAGAACTGCCTAATATTTTAGGCATATCAAGTCCGCCGCCAATCAGTAAATACGTACGCATTCCTTCGGTTGCTTCATTAAATGAAAGAATTTGTCCCGGCTTTGCTCTAATGGTCTTATACATAGGAATTTCAGCGCCGTCTAATGTAGCATGCATGTTGGCACCCGTAATGCAAAAAGATACATTGTCTCTAAATTTATAAGAGCCGCCTCGGAGAGTCATTTCAATCCCTGGTGCATCTGGGGAGTTTCCGAGAAGTTTGTTTCCTATGCGAAAAGCAAAAGGATCCATTGGACCGGACGGAGGAACCCCTACGTTCCAGTGCCCGGTGCGCCCCGGGTAATCTTGAACAGTGGACTGAACGCCTCCGTCTAATACTTCGAGTGCTTGTTCGCTTGGATTATATGAGTTAAGCATTTGAGTATACACGTCGCCTGTTTTGCACGCTTTTTCTTCTAACAGTCCCTGCAAGTATTGAAGATTAGTAGTAACGCCGTATAATCTTGTCTCTTTTAAAGCAGCGCTCAATTTTAGAAGAGCTTCTTCTCGTGTTTTTCCATGAACGATAATTTTAGCGAGCATAGGATCATAAAGTGATGTTACAGTAATACCGTCCCGTACCCACGTTTCAACTCGAGCACTTTTAGAGAAAATTGCTTGGTCAATTTGCCCGCCGCTGGGACGAAAATCATTTAAGCAATCTTCTGCATAAATACGAGCTTGGATACTGTGACCTGAAGGCACGGGAAGCAAAGAAGGAAGATTTACTAGCTCATCGCATGCTTCTTTAAGCATCCATTCTACTAAATCAGCGTTTAACACTTCTTCTGTAACGCCGTGCTCTACTTGAAGACGAGTATTTACTTCTAAAAAATAAAATTTCTCTGCTTCAGCGTCATAAAGAAACTCTACCGTTCCTGCGCTTCGATATCCGACTTCTTTAGCTAGTCGTGTAGCTGCTTGCAGCATATTTTCCCGTATATATGAAGGGAAGTTTGGAGCTGGGCTTTCTTCAATTACTTTTTGATTTCTTCGTTGAATAGAGCAGTCGCGTTCTCCTAAAGCCACTACTTCTCCAAAAGAATTCCCGAAGATTTGAACTTCTACATGGCGAGCTTTTTGAATATATTTCTCTAAAAAAACACCGCTGTTTTTAAAGTTTGTTTGTGCTAAATGGCAAACTGAGTCAAAAGCTGCTTGAAGCGCTTTTTCATCTTGGCAAACACGCATTCCAATTCCACCGCCGCCAGCTGTACTTTTTAACATAACGGGATAGCCAATCTCTTCAGCAGCACGTACAGCTTCTGATACATCTGTAATAAGAGGTGTACCGGGCAGCAAAGGCACGTCGGCTTTTTGCGCAATTTCCCGAGCTGAATGTTTTAATCCGAATATTTCCATTTGTTGAGGTGTAGGACCAATAAATACAATTCCTTCAGCCTGACAGCGACGAGCAAATTCCGCGTTTTCACTTAAAAAACCGTAGCCTGGATGAATAGCTTCCGCGCCTGTTTTCTTTGCAATATCTAGAATAAGGTCTTCGTTTAAATAACTTTCTTTGACCAGGCCGCTGCCAATCAAAATGGCTTCATCTGCTTCATCAACGTGCAGGCTGTCTTGATCAGCTTCTGTATAAACAGCTACAGATTTCACTCCTAAATGTCGTAATGTTCGCTCAACTCTAACGGCAATTGCTCCTCGGTTCGCAATTAATACTTTTGTAAACATAGATGAACACTCCTTTTTATAATGAATCCCAAATAACTAAGCGAATAGGGGTAGGGTTATAATCGTTGCACGGATTGTTAAGCTGAGGGCAGTTGCTGATCAATACAAGTGTAGGATTGATAGCTTCCATTTCTACATAGTATCCAGGGGCAGATACCCCGTCATTAAACGTTAATCCGCCGCTTGGCGTCACAGGTACATTCATAAAAAAGTTTACGTTTGGTGCTAAATCTCTTTTGGTGTAGCGGCTATCATATTTTGATAGCTGAAGCATAAATGTATCTCGGCAGTTATGCATCGGAAGCGTGTTATGTGCATAGCGTACGGTGTTGCTTTGTGCCGAGCAAGCTCCGCCTAAGGTATCGTGGCGTCCGCACGTGTCAGCAACAATTTTGACTAGTTCTTTGCCAGATTGAGAAAGCAGCACTGTGCCGGTGGATAAATAAATATTTCCTTGATTAGCAATCGTAGATACTGCACTGTAATGATCTTCTAGGTTTTCAGCATCAAAGAATAAAGTATCCGCTGCTTGATTGCCTTCTACATCTATTATTCTAAGCGTTTGGCCGGGTTTAAGCTCGTGCATCCAGCCGTCCCCAGCCAGTACCGTTTCATCATAAATTGCGTTCTCTATTTTTCTGTTGCTTTCCACTCGATTAAATACAGCCATTATAAAGCCTCCTTTATTTTTAAATCGTTGATAGTGTTTTATTTCCAAGCAATAGATCATAAGACCATGTGTTTTCAAACGCTCGTTTATTTTCAGGTCTAAAATTTAAACAGTAGTCGTCTGAGCTTACAGGAGCTGCTTCATCTACGGTTATTTCAATCGGAACAGAAGGGTACGTTCCGCTCGGGTCTAGAGGGTTAGGTGTATTAGACAGTAGAAAAAGCAAATCCATTTCTGTTCTAAGCGTAATAAAATCTCCTTTTTTACAATGAGAAGAAACAAAATTCATATTGCCTTTTTCGTCGCAGTATATTTTTGAAAACAAGTTAAGGTTAGGGACTAAATCCCGTGTTGTTAAACCGTTGCGCAAAAGCTCCATTGAAAAATTTTCTTCGCCATTTCTTCGCCATTCGTTTCGAGATTCTTGATAAGTAGATGCGCCGTATTTTTGATGAGTTAAGCTGCGCGTAGTGTAGCCTGAAATGGTATCATGCCAGCCGGTGGTGTCAGCAGTAATGCTTGCAAATGCTCTGCCGTTGTCACTCATCAGAACGTGTCCTTTTGTTAAGTGAGCAGTGTGCTGAGCTTTTAAGGTATCGGGCATGTTATATCGTTCTGTTAAATCATAAGCGTTGTATAATAGTAGGGAGACATTTGCACCGGATTCTTGTGCGGTAAACGTCACCGATTTTCCTCTTCCAATTCGGCCTGACCATTTTCCACCAGCCGGGATTGTTTGCTTCCATATAGAACTCATAAAATAACCTCCTTAGAATAAAAAAAAGATAAAAGCCTGGGAGAGTAGTCTCCCAGGCTTTTATCCTTCCGTGTTATACAGCGTAGCGCTATATCGCTCTCTCTCGGACCAGTCTTTAACATATGTTAAACGGAACCCTAGACAGCTTTTTTGTTCTTAACGGCTGTAAGAACCTTTATCCATTTGTGGCTTTCGATTAACCGTAGTATAGTACGAGTGAAAATGAGTTGACAAGCAGTTTGTTAGAATATCTGACATAAAAACTGATTTTTCAGTTTATTTTTCAGGGACCGTCACTTTTGAATGATCTCTCTTTACAAAAGGAGCGGACAGTCGAGATTTTACAAATAAATAGAGAAATCCAACAGTAAGCCAGGCGACACCAATCAAAAGAGTGTCTTTGTTTAACAGTGTGAGCAGCCACCCGATAAATGCTGCTCCGACCAAAGGGAAGATTAAATAGAGTATTGTTTCAGTAAACGACCGTTTCTTTAACTTAATATAAAAATGGGCAATGACTGATACATTAACAAATGTAAAGGCGGTTAAGGCACCGAAACTGACAAAAGTGATGGCTGTGTTTAAATCAATGAACATTCCCAAAAACGAAAAAGCGGTAACAAGCAAGATATTCACCACGGGCGTTTTAAACGTTGGATGAATATATGAAAATACCTTTTGAGGCAGTACGGATTCACGGCCTAAAGCATATAAAAAGCGAGTAACGCTTGTGACTGAAGAAACTCCTTGAGTAAAGGTTGCAATAATTAATACCGTAATAAATAGACTGCTTAAAAGATTTCCGCCCACTAATTTTACAAGGGTGTAGGCTGCATTATCAGGGTTAGTAAACGTGAATCCCGGATAGGCAATCTGTGTAAAATACGAAATAGCGATGTACATAACAGCTGCAATACAAACAATAAGAAAAATAGCTTTTGGAATTGTCCTTTCCGGTTGAATCGTTTCTTCCGCCATTGTTGTAACTGCATCAAATCCTAAAAAGCAAAAGCAAATGAGCGCAGCTCCAGAAAAGATAGTCGTAAACGGTACATCTGAAGCCCAAAAAGGATGAAGTGAAAAAAGAGTAGAAGAACTAGCTTGACCTGTTGCAATATCTTTGATGATAAATAAACAAAACAAACTTATAAATAGAATCTGAACTACAACAGAGATGCCGCTTATACGAGCTACAGATTTAATACCAACAATATTGACTAAAGCTAAGATAATGTTCATGACAATGACCCATACGTATACAGGAATAGAAGGAAATTCCGTATGCATAAAAATACCAAATGTTAAAATAGCGATAATAGGGGAGAAAATATAGTCTAAAAGAAGTGCCCAGCCTACTAAAAAGCCAAGGCGAGGATGTATAGCTTTTTTCGTATACGTATAAGCAGATCCCGCTATTGGATATGCTTTTACCATTCGGCTATAGCTATATGCGGTAAAAAAGATAGCTAAAAAAGCAATTAAATAAGCAAGGACCATTTGCCCTCCAGCCGCATCGTAGGCTACTCCGTAAACCGTAAAGAAAATCATTGGAGTCATCCAGGCAAGACCCAAAAACACAATTTGATATACCTTTAGCGATTTACTTAACGCTGGTTGGTTGTTCATATAAATCCCTTCTTTCCTCTATTTTTATTTTATAGTAGTAAAAAAGAAAAGCCTGGGAGAATGATGTCATTCTCCCAGGCTTTTATCCCTCCGTGTATACGGATCGTTCCGTACGCTCTCTCTCGGACCAGTCTTTAACATGTGTTAAACGGAACCCTAGATCGCTTTTTTGTCTTCAACAGAGTGAAGACCTTTATAGGTAATGTAAGTAGTTCGAAGTATAAGCAGGATTATAAGAAGATGCAACTACTGTGTTAGATAGTTTAACAAACTTTTTTAAAAAGTAAACTTTTGTAAAAGGCGAACTATATACAATTTTATTAAAAAGATTATTCGTTTATAGTTGACTCACAGAAAGACCTGTAGTATATTTGTAGACAAGAAAAAGCTAAATACGGTTCACTCATATATGTTTGAGAATATGGCTCAGACGTTTCTACCTTATCACCGTAAATGATAGGACTATGAGTAAAAAGTGAATCTAGGTTCCCATTTTTACGTTAGTAGAAAGTTTGGTCCAAGCGATTCACATATTCATTTTTGAAAAGAAGTGGATATGACACCGAAGGGATAAAAGCCCAGGCGGGTAGGTTTTTGCTCATTGTATTTGAGAGACCTGCCTTTGTTTGGGCTTTTTCTTATGTGTCTATTTACAGTATGAGCGAGTGATGGAAATTTCTTGTTTGTATCTGCATTGCTTTCTGGGGAGAATAGCGATGCAAAGCATGAAATCACTCACTGAAGCTTTATCTGTAAGCCCTCATTTAACCATGGGAAGTACATTCTATCTATTTTCTAGCATTTTTTCTTTGATGAGCAGCGTGGGGACGCTGCTCCTTTTTTTGTTCTTGCTTTTTTCTCTGTAAATAAAGGTCTCTAAAGAGAAGGTGATTTGCGAAATTTGGCGAATTAATGCTTTAAACAATAAATGATAGAGAAGATAAAGCGGTCTATGAAAAATGAAGAAGTTGAAAAATTGAGGAGGGAATTATGTTGCTTCACTTAATTAATGTTCGTTTGCCAATTATGCACGACCACGCCCTTTTTGAAGTGAAAATTTCAAATGGCATGTATACTTCTATCGTTTTACAAAACGGTTATCTTGAAGGTGACGAGTTTTTTCCGCTGCACGCGGCCGTGTTAGGAAAAGAAATGTCACTTGATGCACAGGGTCGTGTGCTATTACCAGGATTTGTAGATATGCATATGCATTTAGACAAAGCTCATTCGCTTCCTCAAGTGCCCAATATATCTGGAACTCTTCAAGAAGCCATTAAAAATTACAGCAGCAGCCTGCCGGCATTTCCAGAAGAAGAAATTAAGCAGCGAATGTTAAAAACTGCTTTGCAGGCATTAGCTAACGGTACGACTACGATTCGAACGCATATTGATTTTGACTGCAGCATGGAAGAAGATAGTTTATTTCGAAGTTTACAAGCGGCTGTCGAAGTGAGAGATGAATTAAGTCCGTATATGGACGTGCAGGTTGTTCCGCTATTCTCTAACCTAGACATTGATGATATGTACAAGATGAATAAAATTGAACGAGCATTCGACCTTGAAATTGATGCAATTGGAGGCTGTCCTCATTTAGCTAGAAATCCAGAAAAAGAGATTGATGCTCTATTTTCGCTGGCTCAAGCCTATAATAAACCTCTTGACTTACATGTGGATGAAAGCGATGATCCGTCTGTTGATACAATAATTAATATTGCTCATAGAACAATTGAATTAGATATGGAAGGAAAAGTGGTAGTGGGGCATCTTTGCTCGCTTGCAGGAATGACTGATGCAAAAGTGAAAGAAATCTTAAACCTTTTGAAACAGGCGAAAATTGGAGTTGTCACATTACCTGCTTCTAATTTATATTTACAGGGAAGAGAAGATAAAGGAATTGTAAGACGAGGCGTAACGCGTATTCGCGACATACAAAAAGCAGCGGTTCCAATTGCTACTGCATCTGATAACGTGAACGACCCGTTCCATCCGTTTGGAAAAGCAGACTTGCTGCAAGTAGGGTTGCTAACTGCCTATGCTGCACATATGGGAAGTCCGGATGATCAGCGACAGTTGCTCCGAATGATTACAAGTATACCAGCCCGGCTGATTGGAAAAGAAAAGTACGGAGTGGAAGAAGGAAACGAAGCAAACTTTGTTCTATTAAATGTGCAGTCTGTACAAGAAATATGGACTGAACTTCCTGAAACTCGCTTTGTTTTCAACAAGCACCGCTGGCTTAGCGTAAAAGAAACGCATCAGCGGCTCGCGGATACGAACTTGACTAACCTTTGGCAGGAAAATCAAATTTTAATTGGTTAAATAGACATAAAAAGAAGCTGTCACATTAGTGACAGCTTCTTAATCAATTACTTTTGAACGTTAGCAGCTTGTGGTCCACGAGCTCCATCTTCGATTTCAAATGTAACTTCTTGACCTTCTTCAAGTGATTTGAAACCTTCGCCTTGGATAGCTGAGAAGTGTACGAATACGTCGTCTTGTCCTTCTACTTCGATGAATCCAAAACCTTTTTCTGCATTAAACCATTTTACTTTACCTTGTACCATTGTAGTACCTCCTGTGTGGAAAATCCACGAATATATTACTATCTCTGCTCAATTTCAATAAGAATCACTTTAAAGAAAGTCTTTCTATTTGTTAACACCGAACAAGAAATAATATACCTATTATAACACTTTCTTATAAAAAAGAAACCTTTTTTCATAAAAAAGTACTCTGAGATAAAAATAAGTTGAAAATATGGATATATTTTGAAATAGCAAATGAACTATTATTTTGTGGCTTTTTAGCAATCGCTAAAATCTTTTATCTCGTAAAAAAATGAATAGCGAGGTTGACAAATTGAGTGATGTGTAACTATAATGGTTACAACGAGCTGAGAAGAATTAGCAGTGCTATAAAAAGCTCAATTTTTTTGTGTTATATGTAACTGTAATGGTTACAACTAAAATAAAAGGAGAGAATAAGAATGAAAATTGGTGTTATTGGAGCAACAGGTAAAGCAGGTCAATTAATTATGGAAGAAGCAAAACAGAGAGGACATGAAGTAACAGCCGTTGTTCGAAATGCTTCTAAACTAAAAAATCAAACAAACGTAATGGAAAAAGATATTTTTGCCATTACTTCAAAAGACATTGAACAGTTCGATGCTGTGGTAGATGCATTTAATGCACCTCCTGGAAGCGAACAGCTCCACGTTGAGTCTATACAATCACTTATTAAAGTATTTCAAGGTATTCAAACGCGACTCGCAGTAGTGGGCGGAGCGGGAAGTTTATTTGTAGATGCAGAAAAAACAACGCCTTTAATGAGCACAGAAGGTTTTCCAGCAGCTTATTATCCAACGGCTTCAAACATGGGTAAAGGTTTAAAAGAACTTGAAAAATCGACTATAAATTGGACTTATTTAAGCCCAGCAGCCTTTTTTGATGCAGAAGGTGCTCGCACGGGAGCCTATCAATTAGGAAAAGATCATGTGATCACAAATAGTCAAAATGAAAGCTATATTAGCTATGCTGATTATGCGATTGCTTTAATAGATGAATTAGAGAATAAAAACCATGTGAATGAACGTTTTGCTGTAGTGGGTGAGAAAGCATAAGCTTACGTTTGAGTCATATAAAAAACAGCTTACATTTGTTGTGAGCTGTTTTTTATATAAAACAAAATAGATATAAAGCACTTGGAAATGGTATAGATTTTTTATTATTTCTTCGTTTTTCTTTTTAAAGACGATACAATACAATATAGATGATAAAAAGGAGATGAAAAGATGATTCGTTTTGGCGTAATAGGAACAAACTGGATAACAGATCGACTGTTAGAATCAGCTCAGTATGTAGACGACTTTCAGCTTGCAGCTGTTTATTCTCGAACGATTGAAAAAGCAGAAGAATTTGCAGATAAATATGATATTCCTCATATATTTACTGATTTAGAGGAAATGGCAGTGAGTGCTGAAATTGATGCAGTGTATATTGCTACTCCAAATGCTTATCATGCGGAACAAGCTATCTTATTTTTGAAAAATAACAAGCATGTACTGTGTGAAAAGCCGCTCGCAGCCAATGCAGCAGAAGTAACTCGCATGATTCAAACAGCCAAAAATCATAAGGTATTACTAATGGAAGCGATGAAATCAACCCTTCTTCCTAACTTCAAAGTGATTCAAGAGAACTTACATAAAATTGGTCCAATTCGGAAATACGTTGCATCTTACTGTCAGTATTCTTCTCGTTATGATAAATACAAAGAAGGTATCGTGCTTAATGCCTTTAAGCCAGAGCTTGCCAACGGTTCACTGATGGATTTAGGTGTATATTGTCTTTATCCTCTGATTACGTTGTTTGGAGGACCTCATAAAATAAAGGCAACTGCGTTTATGCTAGAATCTGGAGTAGATGGAGAAGGATCAGTTGCTTTAGAGTACGAAGATCGAGACGCGGTCATCATGTATTCCAAAATTACAAATTCGCATTTGCCAAGTGAAATTCAAGGAGAAAAAGGCAGTATGGTTATTGACAAAATACATACCGCTGAAAAAGTAGAAATTCGATACAATGACGGACAGGTAGAAGAGTTAACGGTGGATCAGCCTTATCCTGCTATGTACTATGAAATAAATGAATTCGTAGAGCTGTTAAAGCAAGGAAAGATGGAATCGAACACAAATTCTTATGAGAATTCATATTTAACAATGCACGTGATGGATAAAGTGCGAGAGCAAATCGGTCTTGTATATCCAAATGATAATAAATAAATAACAGAACAGAGGCTGGGCAAAAGTAGTTTAGTTGAAGAAAGATCCGCACGAGTTTGATTCTTGATGGAGAATCAAACTCGTGCGGATTTTTTCATTGATAGGGTGAACGTAGATTTCATGTATGAAGCTGCTTCTAGCTGGTGATTGGAGGGCAAGGTGAAGATTCCTGCGGGAAAAGTGCAAGCGACGAGGATGCTCATCGGCCGCCCGCGGAAAACGAAGTCTTGCACGGAAATCAACAGCGGTGTAACCATTCATCCATACTAGATCATTTTCTAATTTGTTCGTCTCTAAATTAGATTGAGATAATTATGTCTCATTCTCTTTTATTGTGGTTATAAAGAGCATAATTGAGATTCGAAATCTTGCCGCAGCACATTTTAAAAGCAAATATGTTGAAACAAGGGAAGTTTTTTAGTATCTTCTATCTTTATTCATCCCTGCATATATAGGATTAATCAAAGGAAAGAATAAAAAGAGTAGAAAATATTCGATAATTAATCCTAGATTAAAATGATTACAAAAAAGTATTGACTATAATAATAGCTCGTGTATAATAAAGAATGTAATCAATAATTATTACTAGTTTATAATGATACTAATAATCGTTATCAAATAGGAGAAGTCATTGATTGCATTAAAAATAATACATACAAGCATAAGCTTGTGAAATACATTGTACAAGGAGAGATTTTGACATGGCAGAACGTATGGTAGGAAAACAAGCACCACGCTTCGAAATGGAAGCTGTACTTGCAAATAAGGAATTTGGAAAAGTAAGTTTAGAAGAAAATATGAAAAACGGTAAATGGACAGTATTGTTCTTCTATCCAATGGACTTTACATTCGTATGTCCAACAGAAATTACAGCTCTATCAGATCACTACGAAGAGTTTGAAGATCTAGATGCTGAAGTTGTAGGTGTTTCTACAGATACAATTCATACTCACTTAGCTTGGATTAACACAGATCGTAAAGATAATGGACTTGGAGATTTGAATTATCCATTAGCTGCAGATCCAACTCACGCAGTAGCACGTGATTACGGCGTGTTAATTGAAGAAGAAGGCGTAGCGCTTCGCGGATTATTTATTATTAATCCAGAAGGTGAATTGCAATACGCAGTTGTAAACCATAACAACATCGGCCGCAGCGTAGAAGAAACATTACGTGTGCTTCAAGCCCTTCAAACTGGCGGACTTTGCCCAGCTAACTGGAAACCAGGTCAAAAAACACTTTAATAAATAGCGGCGGAGTAGAGGAGAAATTCCTCTACTGCTGCCATTAAAATAGAAAAGATAGTTTTCTAACTATAAAAGACAGAATATTCTGTTTATATTGATGAGGAGGATTTTAAAATGAAATTACGTGAACAAATGCCTGAATTAACTGGAGCAACATCTTGGATTAACGACGAAGTAACAAAGGAAGACTTAGTAGGTGATAAAGCAACGCTTATCCACTTTTGGTCAGTAAGCTGCCATTTATGTAAAGAAGCAATGCCTGAAGTTAATGATCTTCGTGATGAGTATGATGATCAATTGAATGTTGTAGCGGTTCATATGCCTCGTTCGGAAGATGACTTAGATATGGGTGTCATTGAGGCAATGGCAATGGGACACGATATTACTCAGCCAATTTACGTAGACAGTGAGCATAAGTTAACAGACGCTTTTGAAAATAAATATGTACCAGCATATTATGTATTTGATAAAGAAGGTCAGCTTCGTCATTTCCAAGCGGGTGGAAATGGAATGCCAATGCTTCGCAAACGTATTAACCGCGTCTTAGGCGAAGAATAATCTCTACATGAAGAAGAAATAAAAAGGCCCCGGATAAAAATATTTTAACTGAAATTAAAAACGAACCACTGGTCAACATGTTTGATTAGCGGTTCGTTTTTTTTTTTTTGCTATGCTGAACGTAGATTTCATCTGTTTCGTTCCTTCTAGCAGTTGATTGGAGGGCAAGGCGAAGTCTTGCACGGAAATCAACGGCAACGGCGGTGTCACAAGCGGATCAGCTCATATATCCTATTTGTGCGTCTTTAAATTGGATTCATTTCGTTATCTCTCAATCTCTTTTTTTATTTTTTACTAAGTCTTTTCAATCATTAATAAGCCTTTCATCATATTGACATAAAAAACCTAATATAGTTAAATTTAAATAAGAACAAATGTTCGTTTTTGGTGTTGTTATTTTACTCTTTTCTCCCTTTTTAATAAGTATAGGAAAAAAAGGAGGAGATTTGCACAATGACTCAGCTCTATTCGCAGCAAGAAAAGCGGCACGACAAAGAATGTACCTTTCATACATTTCTTACAAACCACAGCGCAACTCTTCAGACTCATATAATGAATACATTTTTGACACCAGAACGCTATGAGCGATTACAAAAAGCGGTTGTTAAACATGATACAAAAGAACAAAGACTTCTAAACAAAGAATTTCATCAGTTTTATAGCGAAGTTAGATTGCTTCATTATATTAACAAGCTTTGCAGACATTATTCCAGAGATGTTATGCGTGTAAAAGAAAAAGAGCGTTCTTATATTCCTCTTCGCCTGCAGCAGCCGGCTGCGCTAGATGGAAATCGAACAGTGGAAGATATGCTAGGAGTACAGGACGGGGCTGTATGGGAGCATGAATTTTTAGGAAATCAATTCGAAAATCGTATTCTTCATCATGCATTTCGCCAATTAACGGCCAAGCAGCAGTATATGCTGCACTTGATTATTGTCGAACGCTGGACTCATAAAGAAATCGCTGCTTATTTTTCTATTTCTCAGCAAGCGGTTTCTAATCATTATCAACGTGCGCTAAGCAAGTTGAAAAAAATTATGAAGGTGAGTGATAGATATGTTTGATCCTCAGTGGCTTCAACTTGTTGGAAACGTAGGATTTCCCGCTGTCCTTTCTTTTTATTTATTACTGCGTGTAGAAAACAATATAAAGCGACTTGAAGAAAAAGTGGAAGAACTAACAACTGACTTAAGAAAGAAGTGAAGAAATGGAAACTCTATATGAGCTTGTAAATAAAGTGAAAGCTGGAGATGAAGAGGCGTCAAGGCGTCTATTAAAAAAGCTGGAACCAAAACTAAATAAAGCTGTCCAAAGCTTTTCACTGCATGAGAGAGAAGACGTAAAGCAAGATTTAAAGATTAAAATTCTTTCCGCTGTTAAGACGTTTGATTTTTCCAAAACGCCAGGACTTTGGGAATTTTTACGCCAAAAATAAAAAAGAGCGCTCGTTGTATCGACGCTCTTTTTTTATTTTTGTTGCAGTTCGACTACGTACCTTACAGTAAAAAATACAAAAAATAGAAAATGGATAAATATTTAAAAAAAGGTAAAAGGTGATGTGTAAGAATAGAGTTTAGTAGTATACTAACAAGTAGAATTTCTTGTGTAAAAGGAAGGTAATCACTCTTTATATAGAAAGGATTGTCGGCGACGAATAGAGGATAGAAGAGTTTTATTTAATGAAGGAAGAAATCGTGCTGTTCGATAAATCAAACAGTACGATTTATAAAAAAGCGGCAGTAAAAAATATGTAAGGTAAGAAGCCTATTGTTTTTTGTTTTAGCTTTTTGCAAAGAGGTGAAGAATAAAGTGAGTCAACTTCTCTTTAATATCACGTTAATTATTTCTTTCATGTTTGCTGCGAGTATAGTTCGAGAGCAAATCATTTATAGAGTAGAAGGAATAAAACGGTACAAAATGTATCGTTTAATTTATTACGGATGTTCTTACGGACTATTAGGCAGCATTTTAATGGTATATACAATTAAAATAGATTCTACTATTATTCTTGACTTTCGTTTTTTAGCAGTGACAATTGTTTGTCTTTATGCAGGAATAGTACCCGCTATCATTGCGGCTTGTATTATAGGGGTAATGCGTCTGCTTTTGTTTGGAATTACGGTAAGCGGAATAATAGGCGCTGCTGCAATTATCGTAATGGCTTTACTGTCTGGGTGGGCGGTTCGCTTACCTTATCGTCCATTTATTCGTTTTCAATTAATGAATTCTATCAGCTTGCTTTGCGTATTTTTCTCACTGTCCTTTCTTTTTAAAGATATCAAGCACGCTGCTACAATTATCGTCTATTTACTGCCTGCTTCTTTTATAGGTGGGTGTTTAGTGTATCTGGTAGGCAGATATATATATGTATCTCGAGTAACGACAAGTCAGCATAAAAAACTGTCTAAAATGTTCTCGGTTATGGTTCAAAATGCAAAGACAGGCACCATGATTGAAACGCCAGAGCGCGAAGTAGCCGTTATTAATCAAACTTTTTGTGACATGTTTGATATACCCGGACCTCCTCATCAATACGTTGGATTGAAAAGTAATCAGCTGTTTTTATCTCACGCTCCTATGTTGAAAGATCCTGCTAGGTTTTTAAAAACGGTAGAAAGCACTGTTTATTCAAAAGAGTCAATAGTAGATGAAGAAATTACGTTTATTAACGGTAAAATTTATGCGCGTGACTACATTCCAATCTATGAAGGTCATGTGTATATTGGCCACTATTGGGAATATCGAGATATTACGGAGAAAAAGAAGGCTGAGTGTGATCTTCGCAAAGCCAATAAAAAGCTTGAAATGCTGTCCATGAAAGATGGCTTAACGGGTCTGAACAACCGCCGATCTCTTGATAAACAGCTGGAAATTGAGTGGGAATACGCACAGAAAGAAAAAGAACCGCTTTCTTTTCTCTTATTTGATATTGATTATTTTAAAGCGTATAACGATACCTATGGCCATATTCAAGGAGACGAATGCTTAAAAGAAGTAGCGAATATTGCTAAAAGCGTTGTCTTTGAAGAATCGGCTTTTGTCGCAAGATACGGAGGCGAAGAGTTTGGTATATTGCTTCCTCGAGCTAATCAATATGAAGCGATAAAAATGGCAGAAGCTATTAGACAGCAAGTGGAGCACCGTGGAATTATCCATCAAGCTTCTGACGTGTTTAAGTGTATCACAATCAGTGTTGGAATAATGACAGTCGTTCCATCCGAAAACATACCGCCGATTTCAATTGTCCATGGAGCAGATCAGGCTTTATATGAGGCAAAGCGTACGGGTCGAAATCGAATTTCAGTATATTCTCACCACAAAGAAGCTGACTCAAACGTTTGAGTCAGCTTTTAAAAGAGATATAAGCCTCTTATTTAGGAGGGGCTTTTTCTTTTTCGTCTTCTTCCATAATTCCTTTTGTAGCGTTTTTAAACTCTTTTAACGTTTTTCCGGCAGCTTTCCCTAATTCCGGAAGTTTCTTCGGGCCAAAAAGCAATAGAGCGACAAATACAATTAAGGCAATTTCTCCAAACCCAAGGTTCATTGTCATCGTCTCCTATTTTTTGAAAGTGTTTACAAGTTTAGTATAGCATGAAAAGAAAGGAAGTAGTACACCATTATCCAGTGATTTTAAGGCCGATTACACCTGCTACAATACAAAAAATAAATAAAATTCGACGCATATCTTTTGCTTCATGAAAGAAAAGCATGCCAAGAAGTACGCTTCCAGCAGCTCCTACCCCCGTCCATATGCCGTAAGCTGTTCCAATAGGTATCTCCTTTAATGCTAAGGAGAGAAGATAAAAGCTTCCTGCACCAAAAAGGATAAATCCAATGGAAGGAACCAGCCGCTTAAACCCATCGGAAAGTTTTAAAAAAATCACAAATCCCACTTCGCAAAAACCAGCAGCTATTAATGCAATCCAAGCCATGTTAAGATTCCTCTCTTTCTGTTTCTTCAGTAGAAATTAACTTTAAACCAACGATTCCAAAGATCATTAATCCTAAAAATAAAATCTTTCCAATATTTGCTCCTTCGTCTAAAACGGTCATTCCAAGTATCGCTGTGCCAGCAGCTCCTATACCAGTAAATACTGCATAAGCTGTTCCGACAGCAATTTTTTTTAAGGCATTTGAAAAGAAATAAAAGCTGATGACAATTGTGACGATCGTAATGATTGTTGGAGTTAATTCGGTAAATCCATGTGAATATTTTAAGCCGATTGCCCATACAATTTCGAGCAAACCAGCGATAATAAGGTAAATCCAAGCCATTTTAATTCCTCCTTGCATAATAATAAGCCCTTTTTACAGGGCCTATTTAGCACGTATGCCTTCCCAAAATATCGTCCAAGCATCGTGGATTTTTTGGTCATAATACTCTGGTTCATAATAAAAGCGCTGAATGAACAGTCCGTCGGTTAAACAATAAAAGCTATTGATATACAAATCAATCGGACGTTCAATTATTTCGCCTTCAGCCATTCCCTGTGTAAAAATAGCATGCAGAATTTGATCAGACAATCGTTCGCTTCTTAAAAAAATAGCTTTTACTTCCGACTGTAAATGTTCAGGTGGAAATAAAATAAGACGACGGTACATCTGACCAAAAGAATCTTTTTCAATCATCGTGCAGAAATCTACAACAAAGCAGTGAAGCTGTTCTTTAGCAGACTTTGTTTTATGCTGTTCGTATATAACAGATAACTTTGTTAAAAATAAATTCATTAAATCATGCACGGTTAGTAAAAATAAGTCGTCTTTGTTCTTAAAATGAGCGTACAGGGAAGGTTTTTTTATGCCTACTTTTGATGAGATATCAGCAAGCGATGTTTCTGTATAGCCTTTTTCTCCAAAGAGCTCCATTGCGGCAGCTCTAATTTTTTCTACAGTTGATAATTCACTCAAAAAAGCTCCTCCTCAATCTAACTAACGGTCGTTAGGTAAAAGATATCAAATATAAAAAAAAGAAGCAAGGGAATCGCTTCTTTTTAATGTATTTTTACTAAATGACGCTGAGTTAAAAATAAAGAAAAGATAAAAATAAGCTCAAACGTATTTGTTACGGCTGTGCTTGGTATAGGAATTGACACGGCACTTCCTACAATCATCACGGCTACTCCAATCATCATGCTGCTCCACCTGGTCTTGCGAAATAAGGAAATTCCAACAAAAAGCAAAATAATCGCCACAATAAGAACCATAAGAGGGGGACCGGATGATCCCACTAATGTATAGCGAACAATGCCATATTCACGTACAACTTCCATACGCTGACTAATCGTCTCGATTATTTCATAGCTAATTAAGGCAAACGTAGTCAGCAAAAAAACAATGCCGGCAACAGGTTTTTTAGCCCATGTAATCGTCGAATATTTCGCTACGCCATACGCAAAGAGCACCAAAGTAGGGGTAAATAAAGCGTGAAACCAAAAGCGAAGCATGCTGAGTGAACGTAAAGTATCGCCTTCACCGATAAATGAACCAATCCCAATCATTACATTATCGTAAATTAGTCCAGCTATTACTAAAGGAAGAAATAGCATGTAAAACGGCGAAGTGTTTTTTCGTACTACATATATGCTAAAGAAAAACAGGACAATGTAGCAAAAAGAAAATAGAAAATAAAGGATTGTATCAACCATTGTTTTCCTCCTTTTGATGATACTTCTTTTTTTTATGATAACATCATATGCCAAAAAAGTGAGAAATCATGCATTTTTCTAGGCAATCTTAACGGACAAAAGATGCCTTTATCGGTAGAAAGATTCAGAAAATATTGAAATAAAAATAGGAAAAGAGGCCATAGTCAAGAGATTTAGATTTACTGAATTGATTATTAAATAAAGGAAATCTATAAAATAACAACAAAAGCACTAGGTACATATGGAGTCTAAATGCTTATAAAATTAGAAAAAAATATTTAATGTCCTTTCTATTTAAGTAAGTTAAATGTAAGCAGAAAATGATAAATAAATGTATTTTTTTTACTTTTATATCTATCTATCATCCTCACAAGTACGGTTGTTAGACAAATTCAATTGGTATATCCATAAAAAGGAATTAATGGGATAAACTATTTTTTATTCCACCTTTATATTACAAAACGTTTTCTAAAGTTAAGAAATTTTTAATTACGTAATATTTCCGTGTGTTAATTGTAAGAGTGATGTATAAAATATTCCTGTTGTTATGGTAAAAAAAGGTATGGATGGGATTTTTCTAGGTAAATAAACTTTAGACCTATTCTGTAAATTTTAAATAAAACGATGAGTTTTTAATTCTGTAAATAGACAATCGGAATTGTAAGAATATATAACATTTGAGCTATTGACCACTAATGAGCGCAGATGATAGTTTTAGAGCTGTTGAAATTGGTACTCGAGTCCATTTTTCAAAGCAGGTGTTTTAGCAGCATGCTAGCGCTGTTAATTGATTAGCTCCCATACATATATAAAGGGAGTGAAACTATGAAATCGTATATCTATCATTATGAATCAAAAGCATTCATAACGTATCCAACAGGAGAAGTTTGGAAGGAGAAGAATGAAACATGATCTTAATTATCCTATGCTGCCTATTTTTAGTAGGGTATGGCGTTTGGGAGTATCGCAGACATTTACGCAAGCTGCATTCAATTCCTGTACGAGTGAATGTTAATGGTATTCGCGGAAAATCCACCGTTACACGATTGATTACAGGTATTGTAAAAGAAGCAGGTTACAAAACAGTAGGGAAAACGACAGGAACACAAGCGCGTATGATCTACTGGCATACAAGTGAAGAAGAACCAATTATTCGTCGTAAAGAAGGTCCGAACATTGGAGAACAGCGACGAGTGGTAAATGAAGTTGCCGATATTGGCGCGGAAGCTCTTATTTGTGAATGTATGGCGGTACAGCCTGATTATCAAATCACATTCCAAAATCAGCTGATTCAAGCCAAGGTAGGCGTTATTGTAAACGTACTAGAAGATCACATGGATGTAATGGGTCCAACTCTAGATGAAGTTGCTCAAGCGTTCACTGCTACTATTCCTTATGATGGCCACCTTGTTACAATTGAAGGTCCATATTTGGAATACTATAAAAAAATAGCCGCAGAGCGCAACACAAAGGTTATTGTAGCTGACAATGATAAAGTATCTGAAGCGTATTTACGTGAATTTGATTATATGGTTTTCCCTGATAATGCTTCCATCGGTTTAGCAGTAGCAGAAGCACTTGGCATCGATGCTGAAACAGCGATGAGAGGAATGTTAAATGCCCAGCCTGACCCAGGAGCTATGAGAATTACAACATTTGGCGATGAAAAAAATCCAGCATTTTTAGTGAATGGATTTGCTGCCAACGACGCTTCTTCCACGCTTCGTATTTGGGAACGTGTAGATTCAATGAACTATAGTGAAAAGCTTCCTATTGTCATTATGAACTGCCGTCCGGACCGTGTAGATCGCACCGAGCAATTTGCTGAAGATGTAATGCCATACATTGAAGCGGATGTAATGATTGCAATTGGTCAGACGACCTCACCAATCGCTGCTGCACACCAAAGAGGCGAATTGCCAACAAAAGAATTCTGGGATATGGAAGGCGCTTCTACAGAAGAAATTTTAGAGCGCATGAAGCCTTATTTAAAAGATCGTATCGTATACGGTGTCGGAAATATCCACGGTTCAGCCGAGCCGCTTGTTGAAGCTATTATTGAAATGAAAAAGATGAGAAAAGCAGTTTAATCTAGGAGGCCATTTCATGTTCGGATCAGATTTATATATTGCCCTTGTGTTAGGGGTTACACTAAGCTTAATTTTTACAGAAAAAACGGGCGTATTGCCAGCCGGTCTTATCGTACCGGGGTATTTAGCTCTTGTATTTGATCAGCCAATTACCATTTTAATGATTTTCTTAATTAGTATTTTAACGTATGTTATCGTCGTGTACGGAATCTCAAAAGTAGTTATTTTATATGGACGTCGCAAATTTACAGCGATGTTAATTACGGGTATTGTGATTAAAGTTGCATTTGATTATTTCTTCCCGATCTTGCCGTTTGAAGTGTTTGAATTACGCGGAATTGGTATCATTGTACCGGGCTTAATTGCAAATACAATGCAAAAGCAAGGTCTTCCTTTAACAGTTGGAACAACGGTTTTATTAAGTGGTGTAACATTTGGAATTATGCAAGTTTATTATTTATTTTAATACACAAACAAACCGCAGCTGGTAAAGGAAGGTGAAAGCGTTGAAAGAGAAAAAATTAAACTTTCAAGAAAAAGTATTGATGTTTATAAAGAAAACAAAGCCTACAACGGGCAAGCAAGCTCTTATCTTAACGCCAATTTTAATCGTAATTTTAGCTCTTTCAGGATGGATGGAGCGTTCGGACGCTCTTGAAAACCCTGAGACGGCTAATCCAGAGGCCAATAATGATTTAACGATGACTATGGTCGGAGACATTATGATGGGTCGCCATGTAAGAGAAGTAACTGAACGCTACGGAGAAGATTTTGTATTCCGCAACGTGGAGCCGTTCTTTAAAAATTCGGATTACGTAAGCGGGAACTACGAAACGCCGATTTTAACAAACGACGTAGATTCATATAAAGCAATGGAAAAAGGTATTCATTTATATAGTAAGCCTGCTGATCTAGCGACCGTTAAAAATGCGGGTTTCGACGTATTAAACTTAGCGAACAACCATTCAATGGACTACAGTGCAAAAGGGTTAGAAGATACGATCTCTACTTTTGAAGCAAACAAATTAGATTTTGTTGGTGCTGGCCGTAACTCTGAAGAAGCAAAGCATATTTCATATAAAGATGCTGACGGCATCCGCATTGCAACCGTAGGGTTTACGGATGTACATTCAGACGGAATGTCCGCTGGAAAAAACAACCCAGGTATTTTAAAAGCAGATCCGGATCTTATTTTCAGCACGATCCAGCAAGCGAAAGCAAATGCTGATTTAGTTGTAGTAAATGCCCACTGGGGTGAAGAATACGATGCACAGCCAAGTCCTCGTCAAGAAGGACTAGCAAAAGCGATGGTAGACGCTGGTGCGGACATTATCATCGGTCACCATCCGCACGTTCTACAGTCATATGACGTATATAAAGGTTCGGTTATTTTCTATAGCCTAGGAAACTTTATCTTTGACCAAGGGTGGTCAAGTACGAAAAATACAGCGATGGTTCAGTATCATTTAAACAAGCAGGGCCAAGCTAAAATTGATGTTATTCCAATGGTTATTAAAGCAGGTACACCAACTCCAACAGATAACCCTTGGCGCATGAAGCGTATTTATAACGATTTAAACAAGTTTTCTTCAAACCCTGAACTGTTAGAAAAAGAACGAAACAAGTTTGAATTAAACTTAGATCATTCTCGCATTATAAAACATGCAGAGGAGCGCAAAAAGAAAGAAGCACAAGCTAACTAATAGCCCGTCATACACAGAGGAGGTAAAAGATGATAAATAAACGTAATACGATTATTGTTTCCATTGTCATCTTTTCACTCATAGTAGGTGTATGTGTTTATCAATTTATGTTTCCAAAACAAGAATATGCAGTAAGTACTTCAGATCCTCGCGCCACAAAAGTAGGTATGGAAATTCTTAAACAAGGCGGTACAGCAGTTGATGCAGCTATTGCCATTTCCTACACGCTTGGTGTTGTGGAACCGTACGGATCAGGACTTGGGGGAGGCGGCGGAATGCTGATTGATCCAGCAGATGCCTCTCCAACATTTATTGACTACCGAGAAATTGCACCTAAGAATGATAAAGAAGATGAGATTGGCGTACCAGGGTTCGTTGCTGGTATGGATTATATTCAGCACCACTACGGATCTATGTCGATGAGCAAACTAATCGACCCGGCCCTTAACTATGCTGAGAATGGGTATAAAGCGGACAAAGATTTGCACGATAGGCTGGTTTCATACAAAGGTAATGTGAATGAAGATGAAATTCCTAGCTTTTACCCAGATAAAGACGCCATTAACACAGGTGAAATTGTCAAACAGCATGAATTAGCGAACACGCTGCAAAAGATTAAGGAAGAAGGGCCAAATGCTTTTTATAGAGGGAAAATTGCAGACGATATTACAGAAGAAACGAAAGTAAGTCACAAAGACTTGCGAAAGTATGCGCCTGTTGAACGCAAACCTCTATCGACGAATTATAAAGGTCATCAAATTATTTCAGCACCTCCGCCTTTTGCTGGTGCTACGCTTATTCAAATGTTAAAAATGACGGATCAAGAAGATATTTGGAAGCTGAAGGAATCGCATCCTAGTCTTTATTATCATTTTCTTGGTCAAATTTCAAAAGTAGCTTATCAAGACCGCTTGAAAAAAATTGCTGATCCGGCTTTTATAAAAGAAACGCCAAATGATTGGATCGACGATCATTACGTGCATTTACTTCGTAATAAATTAAATAATACTGAAACAGATCATACCAAAGTAAGCGACGTCGAAGAACATGAAAGTACCACTCATTTTGTTGTCATGGACGGTGAAGGAACCGTTGTATCAACAACGAATACGCTGAGTAATTTCTTTGGCAGCGGTGAATATGTAGATGGATTCTTTTTAAATAATACGCTCAATACGTTTGGGGAAGGAATTAATAAGCGTCAACCCGGTAAGCGTCCAAGAACATTTACAGCTCCTACCATTATTCGTGAAGGTGATGAATGGGTAATGTCCATTGGCACACCGGGAGGAAATCGCATTCCTCAAGTGTTAACGCAAGTAATTGGGGATTATTTTGAAGACAAAGATTCCATTAAAAACGCAGTAGAAAACAAGCGTGTCATTTTTGATTCTCATAAGTTTTATTCAGAAGCTAAGCTTAAACAGTCAACGAAAGATGGTTTAAAAACGTACGGCTATGACTTAAAAAACAATGATAACGCGATGTTTTACGGAGGCGTTCAAGCACTTGTGAAAGACTTAAAGAAAAATAAGATTCAAGGTGACGCTGATCCGCGCCGCCACGGTTTATGGGAAAAAAGTACAGACTAACTTAATTGGAGGAATAGAAAATGATCGCAAAACGAATCGTAGGGATTGTAGGACCAATTGCTATTGTAGCAGGAGTAGTAGCAGGACTTGGAGCTTTAAAACATCCGGCTACTCTTTCAACAGATGAACAGCAAAAAATCGAAAATAACGTAAAAATGATTGAACAAACAAAATCTGCTGCTACAGATGCAGTAAATGATGCTGCGGCAGCTGCTGGAAAATAAATCTTATGTAGTAACAAAAAAGGCATCGTCCTAGACGATGTCTTTTTTGTGTGCAATGTAATGTATGGATAAAAATGAAAGCGCTTCACAAAATATACAGATGAGTAAAAATGGAGGGTAAGATGTGAATAAAAAATTACTGTTGTTTAATATTATTGCTTTTTTATTATTGATTTGCGTTATAGCCGCTTTCTTTATGACTCAATCAAGTACAGACCTGAGTCCTAAAAAGCTGCTTAAAAAAAATAATGATCATTCTTATGGTGTGAGTTCATCGAATTCTCTGGCAGCAAATGTAGGGATGGACGTATTAAAAGAAGGCGGGAATGCAGTAGATGCGGCTATTGCTATTTCGTATGCCCTTAACGTAGTCGAACCTTTTGGATCTGGAATTGGCGGAGGTGGAGGTATGCTGATTGCCAAAAAAGATCAGCCTGCTACTTTTATCGATTACCGGGAAACCGCTCCAACTTCTATGAACGGTAAAAACGGCGTGCCGGGATTTGTCGCTGGTATGGAATATATTCAGCAGAAGTATGGTACAAAATCAATGAGTGATTTGATTCAGCCGGCTGTTGAATACGCTGAAAAAGGGTTTGAAGTAGACTCTCTTTTATCGTCTCGATTGTATTACTCTAGAGGAAGGATGAATGTAGACGATCTATCCGCTTTTTATCCGAAGGGAGAAGCAATCGAAGAAGGAGAAACACTGTCGCAGCCAGTGTTGGCTAAAACGTTAATTAAGATTCAGCGAGAAGGTGCATCTGCATTTTATAAAGGAGATGTGGCACAAGATCTTGCTGATGCAACGCCTATTTCTAAAAAAGACCTTTCTTCCTATCAAGTAACAGAAACTAAGCCTGTCGTGTCTACTTACAATGGAACAGAAGTGATTTCAGCGCCTCCGCCTTTTTCCGGAATTACACTGATTCAAATGTTAAAAATGGCAGAGAAAGAAAATCTTGAAACAATGCCTGACAAAGAATATTACGAAACGATGAACAGAATTAAAAAAGCAGCTTACTCCGACCGGTTAAAACAAATTGGCGATCCAGACTTTCATAATCAAAACTCAAGTGAATTAGTCAGTGATGATTATATAACAAACTTGGTCAATCACCCGACACGTTTCTCAGGTGAAGGCGATGAAGAACACGAAAGTACAACACATTTTGTCGTTATTGATTCAGAAGGAACCGTTGTATCTACAACTAATACGTTGAGTAACTTCTTTGGTACAGGCGAACAAGTTGACGGCTTTTTTCTTAATAACAACGCTGATACGTTTGGAAGCAAAGAACCGAATAATCGCGAGCCGGGAAAAAGAGCAAGAACTTTTACGGCTCCAACTATTATAAGAGAAAAAGGCGAGTGGGCGATGGGAATAGGTTCTCCGGGCGGAACGCGGATTCCTCAAATTTTAACTCAGGTACTTTCTAAAAACCTTGCAGGAAATGAATCGCTTCAAAAAGCTGTAAACGAACCGCGCTTTATTTTTGACGATTCGACTATTTATGTAGAGCCCGATTTAAATACAAAAAATATTCCTTCTGCGTTTCGAATAGAAACAAAGGAAAGCGACGTTTTTTATGGAGGTATTCAAGCGTTAACCATTAATTTTCAAGATAAACAAATGGAAGGAGCCGGAGACCCTAGAAGAAATGGAGTTTGGAAAACAGGAGATTAACGAAGTAAAGATCCCTTCTCATATGCTTAGGCATAGTGAGAAGGCGTTTGAAAATATCGAATGGAATGAAAATCTTTGTCGCTGGAATGAAAATGTACGTAAATGGGGGAACGATCTAAAGCAGGGTGAGCGTTGAAAAACGTGGCATCACCGTAGCGCAATGCTTTTAGCAAGTAAGGCATTTCCTGTTTGAAAATAGCGTACCGTATGGCTTGAACGGACTTTTCCGTTTGTTCATTGCCAATAAATACGTATACATACAGCGTATCAACACCGTCTTTGTGGAGCCATTCGGCAAAAAGCTCATTTCGCTGCTCATTTAATTGATCAACAGCAAACTTTTCGTCGATCCAAAGAAATAAATCGTCTGTTTGTTCAGAATGTGTGAGCGTATAGCGTCGCCCAATAAAAGGAAAGGTGGGCGTGCTTCCTTGCCGGTATGTGACGCTAAATTGCTGAGGATTAAAAGCAGACAAAGGGCATCTTCCTTTCACGCTTTTAAGTAGTTTATGCATAAAAAAGAGAAATTTCACACATTCGTCAAGAATTTTAAACTGTTTTTCTTACATGCATACTTATGAAAAAGTTGTTACACTGAAGAAAAGAAATAGTGGGTGATAAAAGATGGAGCCGCTGTATATTGTCTTATCCATTTTTTTAGCAGCGATGCTATCGTATGATATTGCTAAATTTGTTCGAGGGGACCGGCCAGATTGGAAAGAGGGTCTCGTGACGGGCCTTGTATTCGTCGGCTTTTTAGCAGCCATGCAAATGGCTTTTCACATTGTATAGCGACGAAAGAGGCTGGGACAAACGTAGTTTAGTTGAAGAAAGATCCGAACGATAAATCGTTCGGATCTTTTATGTTTATGTCTCAATCCCTTTTTTAAAGATATGCCGGATAAGTTTAGTCCGGCAAGACTAAAAAGCTTGGATATCGAATAAGCTGTTGTATACTGCATTTTTGATAAAGGGGCTTTTTACTTGTATCGAAAAAAAACACTGCTTTTGAAGCAAAGTTTAGGAGTAGCTGTGTTTCTTTCTGTTATTGCGCTGGGAGTTTGGATGTTTCAATTTACATTCTTTTCTCCGAGTCATCAAGCCAAATCTGCCGTAAAAGAATTTTATACGCTAGAACAGGAAGGGAACTTTTCGGAATCATGGGATCTTTTTCATTCATCCATGAAGAAGAAGTGGACAAAAGGTGCATACATACAAGATCGAGCACACGTATTTCTCAATCATTTCGGCGTAGACACTTTTACTTATTCCATTGAAGATGTTGAAAAAAGAAAGAACTGGAAGATGGAAAATGATCGTAAAGCGTTTCCTGTTGTTTACGAAATGACCGTTGTCCAAACGTATAAAGGGAAATATGGAAACTTTGATTTAGTGCAGAAAGTGTATGCTGTTCGTGAAAAAGGAAAATGGAAAGTCGTGTGGGATTATAAACAGTAGGAGAACCTGCTGTTTTTTTTATTTTCATAAGAAGTGAGCATACCTCAGCTGTTAATATGCCTCTTTTTTAACAGAAAAAACGTTATGTTTTTTTGCGAGTGGGTAAAATGAAAGAAGGAGGCGAACACAGATGAAATTTAAAACGATTTTATTTGATGCATATGGAACACTGTTTGATGTACATACCGTTATTGAAACGTGTGATAAGCTGTATCCGGAGCGGGGAGAAAGCATTAGCCATTTATGGCGTTTGAAGCAAATTGAATATGCCATGCAATACCAGCTGATGGGACGGTACGTTGACTTTTATACATTAACAAATCAATCCCTGAAATATGCAGCAGAAGCAAATGATATTGATTTAACGGAACACGAAGAAAAAATGCTGATGAGTGCCTACATGAAGCTGAATGTCTACGATGAAGTCAAAGAGGTGCTCGCCTATTTAAAAGAAAAAGGGTATCGTCTGGCTATTTTTACGAATGGCCCTAAGCACATGATTGATCCGCTTGTTTCTTATCACAATATGAATCATTTATTTGAAGACGTTATTTCCGTAGACGAAATCAAACAGTACAAGCCTACGATGGCAAGCTATCATTATGCAAAAAATAAAATGAACGCAAAAAGAGAAGAAGTATTATTTTTGTCATCGAATACATGGGATATTGCCGGTGCTAAAAACTACGGGTTCGCAACGGCTTGGGTCAACCGAAAAGGAAATGTAGCTGAACATAAAGAATTGCAGCCAAACGTAATCATTAAAAGCTTAAATCAGCTTATTAAATAAAAAAAGAACGAGCATTAAGCTCGTCCTTTTTTATTTATTGCTAAATGTATCTTTTGTTTCGCCTACTGCTTTTTGAGCATTGCCTTTTGTTTTCTCAGCTTTTCCTTCACGCTGAAGGTCGCGGTTATTCGTTGCATTTCCTACTTGATCTTTTACTTCACCTTTAGCTTTTGATACATTTCCTTTAACTTTATCTCCTAAACCTTTACTCATTTTAATCTTCCTTTCTATTAGTAATTAAGTAGTGTTACTTGTCTGTTCCACCATTAGAAAGAAATTAAACATATTTTCTGATTTCAACTTAAACAGAAGCTAAGCGTACGATATTCAGGAGTAATTTATAGGCACTATTATTATTGTTCGGAGGTTTTAAGCTCCCAATCATCATAAATCTGAGATTCATAAGGCCATGATAATAAGCTTAAAGATTCCACTGCTTTTAGAACAAGAGGCGAAGCATTATCGATGTTGAGATCCTGCGGTGCAATCCATAATGCTTCCAAAGAATCCTGTCCTTCAAACTGTACGGGGTGGGAAAGAAGCTCACCGCCGGCAATGTCTACGTAATAGAATACAGCGATGTGATGCACGTGGGTAAATTCTTTCCACTTACAAGGATACTGAAAATCTGTTGTACCCGCTTGAGAAATAATGTTAATCTCGAAGCCTGTTTCTTCCACAAATTCTCTTTTCATCGCTGCCGTTAATGTTTCACCGTGCTCTAGCTGTCCACCTGGCAAATCAAAACGATGAATATACGGACCTCTGTTTTTTCGAATAACAAGCAGCTTGTTATCTCGCATACAAATTCCATATACGCCAAAGGCGCGATCATAGTTTGGTTCCATTTTTTTCACTACTTTCTATAACAGAATGGCTTGATAAGGCATCATTTGATTTCTTTATCCTACCATACATTTTGCTATAGAACCTTTTTTAATGAGATGCTTTTACAGTAAGCGTGCGGGAAACAGCACTTTCGTTATGCAAACGGTCAACAGAGGTTACAACATATGTGTATGTTTGATTTTCAAGTGCATTTTGATCTACAAACAATTGTGTTTCTCCCGTTTTTCGAACCGTTGTCAGCAGATTTTCTGCGCTGTTAATGTCGCCTTTTTTATTGCCTTGAAAGCGATAAATGGCATAATAAGCGGAGTCATTCTGCTGGTGATCTCGAATTTCAAATGCTGCTTCTTTTGTATGAGGACCCGCGTTTTTTAATTTTGGTGCTTTTGGGGCCGTATTATCAAGCCAAGGCATTGCTGGAATAAGCGCAGGGTGTTTATAAATATCGTTTTGCAGCTTGTCTTTTATTCCTAGCGGGTTTCGGTTTAAATCTTTCAGGCTAAAATGCATGCTTCCCTGTACTTCTGGAAACTGGTGATTTAGAGCAATTTGCCTTGGATACTCATCGGGATCAGACCAAGCTTCCACCGCGTTGTTATTAATTTTGTAAGCAGCTTGTCCAATATAAAGGTGGACTGGCTTTCCGCGCACTTCATCTCTCCACCAGTTGAGCAGCGTATCGTAAGCAGCGGGTTCAAATCCGATATTCCAATAAATTTGCGGAGTGATGTAATCAATGTATCCATTTTGAATCCACGTACGCGTATCGGCATACAAATCATCGTAGTTTGTTTGTCCAGCAGTCGTCTCAGAGCCAGTTGGATCATTAGCAATGTTTCGCCATACGCCGAACGGACTGATGCCAAATTTCACGTACGATTTTGTTTTTTTAATAGATTTATTTAAATCTCGAACAAGCTGATTAACATTGTCACGCCGCCAGTCTTCAATATTGGAAAACGTTTGAGCACCGTAGGCTTCATATGTTTTTTGATCTGGGAACGTTTGACCTGCAATTTTGTAAGGATAAAAATAGTCGTCCATATGAACAGCATCAATATCATAGTTTCTTACGACTTCGAGCACTTCTTCAATAATAAAGTTTTTTACTTCTGGAATACCTGGGTTGTAGTAGAGTTGTTTTCCGTAGGAGACGACCCAATCAGGATGTTGTTTGGCAGGATGATTATCGGCTAGTTTGTTTAAATCAGTATGATTCATTGTAATGCGGTAAGGGTTAAACCATGCGTGGAATTCTAAGTTGCGCTTGTGTGCTTCGTCTACCATAAAGGCTAGAGGATCATAGCCGGGATCTTTTCCTTGTGTACCGGTTAAATATTCTGACCATGGGCCATATTTTGACGGATAAAAGGAATCGGCGGTCGGTTTAATTTGAACGACAACAGCATTCATCCCCATCTTTTTTACTTCGTCTAGCAAATAGGTAAACTCTTTTTTCTGCTGTTCAATCGGAAGACCAGGCTGAGAAGGCCAATCAATGTTGTATACGCTTGCAATCCAAGCAGCTCGGAGCTCCCGCTTTTGATACGTAGTAGGTACGTCGGCTTTAGCAGGCAATGTGCTCGAACAAAACAGCAGCAAAAACAAGATGCCTCCAACCCATTTTTTAATATGCATGTTCGTTCCTCCTTCTTTTTTGGTTGAGATAAAATTTCTTTCATAATATAGCATGCGGTCGTTATATTCACAATAGATTTTGATGAAATATTCTGAAAAATAAAATAAAGTTTTAAAAATATCAGAAAAATATTGAAATTAAACTTCAGAAAAAATATAATAATGGTAATTTAAAGAATATTTTAGAAATACGTTACTTAACGATGGAGGAATTCATGCGCCAATTTTCCGTACTTACTTTAATCGATGCACAAATGAATCATTACAGTCCCGCTGAAGGAAGAGTAGCTGATTACGTGTTAGAAAATCCTACCACCACGTTGAACTTAACGACCAAACAGCTAGCTAAGCAGTGTCAGTGCAGCGAAGCTACGATTATTCGCTTTTGTCAGCGTGTAGGCATTAATAGTTTTAAAGAATTAAAGATTGAATTAGCCAAAGATGCTCATAAGGTGAATACCGAACAGCTGCCGAATCTTCCAGTTAATTTTGAAGACGAAACGGATGCTGTGCTTGAAAAAGTCATAAGCAAAAGTATGAGCGCACTGATGAATACAAGCCGGCTAGTGAGCACTTCGGCAATTGATGCAGCTGCGGAAGCTATTCATGGAGCGAAACGAGTGTTTTTATACGGAGCAGGAGGATCATCTGTAGTTGCGCTAGATGCTCAGTATAAACTGCTTCGAATCGATATTTCGGCTCTGTTTTCATTAGATAGTCATGTTCAAATGGTGATGGCTACGAATATGACAAAAGCTGATGTGCTGTTTGTGGTATCCACTTCGGGTCAAACAAAAGAAGTGGTAGAGCTGATGCAAATAGCCAAAGACAAAGGAGCAGCCGTCATTTTGCTAACGCAGCACGGATCATCGCCAGCTTCTAGATTAGCTGATATTCTGCTGACTATTTCGGTAGAAGAACAGCATATTCGAATTGGAACGATGAGCGCTCGTATTGCTCAGTTAGCCATTGTAGATGCGATGTTTATACGGTTATGTATTCAAAAAGGCAATCAAGTGTTTGAACGCATAATCGATACACATAATGTAATTCAAAAAATAAAGAGGTAGGGGGAAACGAGAAAATGAAGGTATTGTTTGTATGTTCTGGAGGAATGTCAAGTGCGATTGTGGTAAAAGCATTAAAAACGGAAGCGCAAAAGCACGGAACGGAGATGGAAGTGCTGGCAATTGGAACAAATGAAGTGGCAGAGGAAATTCAAAAGGGCTGGGACGTTGTAATGGTTGCACCGCAGATTCGTCATCGGTTTAACGCAGTGAAAGCGGAAGCGGATAAAGCTTCTGTTCCGTGCGGGCCCATTCCGCCGCAGGCTTATACGCCGCTTGGAGGTCCAACGCTTTTTAAAACGGTTCAACAGCTCGTTAGCTAAGAAAAGCAGGTGTATTCCTGCTTTTTAAATAGATAAGGGGTTTCGTTTACACAAGGGGAGAATATAGAGGGGGAAAGGGTATATGAGCAAATTTGTGTCGTTTTTAGAGAACAATTTATCGGGACCTATGGCCAGGTTATCAGAACAGCGGCATCTTCAAGCCATTCGCGATGGTGTTATTTCCGCTTTGCCGTTTATTATTATCGGAAGTTTTTTCTTGATTCTAGCGTTTCCGCCTGTGCCGCAAGATAGCACAATTGCGAAATGGGCAGCTGATAACAGCGCCAACATTTTAATACCATATCGAGTAACGATGTTTATTATGTCTTTATATATAGCCTTTGGGATAGGATACAACTTGTCTAAAAGCTATAATCTCGATCCGCTGTCAGGAGCGCAAATTGCAGTAGCTGCACTGTTACTTACGGTGACTCCAAAGCTGATTGAAGAAGAAGGGTTTATGCTTCCAATGACAAACCTTGGAGGTCACGGTTTATTTGTAACGATGATTGTATCGATTTTATCAGTCGAGATTCTCAGGTTTTGTAAAGCAAAAAATGTCACCATAAAAATGCCGGAACAAGTGCCGCCTTCGGTATCAAGGTCTTTTGAAGCACTAATTCCGGTTGCGATTGTGGTTGTACTTATGACGATTATTACCATTGTTTTAGGTATCGATCTTCACCATTTAGTTGATAAACTAGTTGCTCCGCTTGTGGAAGCTGGAGATAGTTTAGCAGGAGTGTTAATCCCGGTTTTCTTAATTACGTTTTTCTGGTCATTTGGAATTCACGGCGTCTCTGTTGTTGGGACAGTGGCACGGCCTGTATGGGAAGTATATTTAGCCAAAAATGCTGAAGCGGTAGCAGACGGAGCTTCCACACTTCCTTATATTGCACCTGAAACGTTCTTTCAGTGGTTTGTTTGGATCGGAGGATCTGGAGCGACGCTAGGTCTTGCCTTAGCGATGCTGTTTTTCTCAAAATCTAAATATTCGAAAGCGCTTTCTAGGACATCTTTTATTCCAGCGGTTTTTAATATTAACGAACCAATTATTTTCGGTTTGCCAATTGTCTTAAATCCTATTTTAATTATTCCATTTATCATTATCCCGATTATTACAACGATCATTTCATACGCAGCAACGGCGACAGGTCTTATTACGCCAACCTACGTAATGGTTCCATGGACGCTCCCGGCGCCGATCGGAGCTTACCTATCTACGGGAGGAGACTGGCGGGCGGTTGTGCTAGTCGTTATTAATATTGCTATTTCTGTCGTCATTTATCTTCCGTTCTTTAAAATGTACGACCGAAAGATGGTCGAAATGGAAAAAAGCGATGAAGCAACGGTTGCACCATCTGATAGTTCAGTTCAAATGTAAAGAAAGAGAAGCCAACTTGTTTGGCTTCTATCTCTTTAGTAGGAGTGAGGGTCAATGTTTGTTCGGTTTCGATATAAAACGGTGTTTTTATTTCTGCTAACCATGGTTCTTTGCAACGTTATTTTTACACCTCTGCTGCAGTATGCCGGTTTATCAGCGCAGCATAGTTTATTTGCCATTACAAGCCTATCAGCAGCGCTGCTTACAACATTTATTTCCATTCGGCTTTCAACCGCAGTTTTATCTAAAACCGCCGTTTGTATACGCTTTGTTTTGCTTGGAATAGGGTGCACAGCCGTTACATATTTAGCCGTTTTTTAACAAGGAGGGGCAAAAAATGAAAGTAGTGACAATAGGGGGAGGATCAAGCTACACACCGGAATTGGTCGAAGGGTTTATTAAACGATATGATGAGCTTCCAATTCGAGAGCTATGGCTTGTAGATGTTGAAGAAGGAAAAGAGAAACTTGAAATTGTAGGAGCACTTGCGAGAAGAATGGTCAAAAAAGCAGGTGTTGATATGAAAATTCATTTAACGCTTGATCGACAAAAAGCGTTGATAAATGCTGATTTTGTAACGACACAGCTTAGAGTAGGTCAGCTTGATGCGCGTATTCAAGATGAACGCATCCCTCTTAAATACGGAATGATTGGTCAAGAGACAAACGGGGCGGGAGGATTATTTAAGGGCTTGCGAACAATCCCGGTTTTGTTGAAAATTGCCGAGGAAATAAACGAAATTTGTCCAAACGCCTGGCTGATTAATTTTACAAATCCTGCTGGTATGGTAACGGAAGCGCTGCTTCGCTACGGAAAGCATTCTAAAGTAGTAGGAGTTTGTAACCTGCCTGTACATATGACAAATTCAATCGCGAGCCTGCTTCAAATAGAAAAAAAAGATGTTCACATTGAATTTGCAGGGTTAAATCACTTGGTATATGGACTGCATGTGTATGCAAAAGGAAAGGAAGTAACAAAAGAAGTCATTCAGCGATTAAGTGATCCAAAGTCTCAAGTAACAATGAGAAACATAGCTCCTATTCCGTGGCAACCGGACTTTTTTGAAGCTCTTGGCGTGATTTTATGTCCTTATCACCGCTACTACTACAAAACAAAAGAAATATTAGCAGAAGAGCTTCTGGCCTTTCAATCAGGTACTACGCGTGCTGAAGTGGTCAAAGTATTAGAAGCCGAGCTTTTTGAACTCTATAAAAATCCAAATCTAGAAATGAAGCCTCCGCAGCTGGAAAAACGAGGAGGCGCTTATTACAGCGATGCCGCATGCAATTTAATTTCATCCATTTATAACGATAAAGGCGATATTCAAACATTAAATGTAGAAAACAAGGGAGCTATTTCCTCACTCCCAAACGAATCTGCGGTTGAAGTAAACTGTGTAGTAACAAAGCAAGGGCCAGTACCGCTCGCTGTCGGTGAACTTCCGGTAGAAGTGAATGGACTTGTGCAGCAAATTAAATCGTTTGAACGAGTAGGGGCAGAAGCTGCGGTTACAGGATCTTATGAAAAAGCACTTGTTGCCATGACCATTAATCCGCTTGTTCCAAGTGACGAGCTGGCTAAGTCGGTCTTAGATGAATTGCTTCAAGCTCATCGCAAGTATTTACCTGCTTTTTTTAAGGAAGTGAACGCGTAGTATGTATGCTGTTGGACTTATGTCAGGAACGTCACTCGACGGAGTTGATGCAGCTCTCGTTCAAATTGAAGGAAGCGGCTATGAAAGTAAAGTTAAGCTTCTTCATTTCATTACCGTGCCGTTTTCACCTCAGTTAAAAAAGGAAATTGAGCAGGCGCTTTCTTTTGAATATTCAAATGTACAGCTGATCTGCAGCTTAAATTTTAAACTTGGCTATGCATTTGCAGATGCAGTGAAAAAAGTGTGCCAAGAAGCCGGCTTTTCTCTTGAACAAATAGATGTTATTGGATCGCATGGGCAAACCATTTACCATCAGCCTTATGCTTCGGGAAGTACAGCGATGTCTACACTCCAAATTGGAGAGCCGGCTGTTATTGCCTATGAAACCAAAACGAAGGTAGTAGCAAACTTCAGAGTGATGGACATGGCAGCGGGCGGGCAAGGTGCTCCGTTAGTTCCTCACACGGAACGGATTTTGTACAGCCACGATGACCGTACAAGGCTGCTTCAAAACATTGGAGGTATTGGAAATGTAACGTTGATTCCGCCAAAAAAATCTCCTATACCCGTAGTAGCTTTTGATACGGGGCCGGGAAACATGATGATCGATGAAGCGTGTCAGCAGCTTTTTCATGTTTCATTTGATGAAAATGGGCGTTTAGCAGCTGAAGGAAAGATTATTTCAGAGCTTTTAGAAGACTGTATGAATCATGATTACATGAAGCTTTCTCCTCCTAAATCGACGGGAAGAGAGCTGTTCGGTACACAGTACACAAGGAGACTGCTAGAGAAATATAGCAAACATAAAAAAGAAGATCTGCTAGCTACGATTACTATGTTCACAGCATCATCCATTGTACATCACTATGAAACATTTATTTTTCCTGCCTATTCTATTGACGAAGTGATTATTGGAGGAGGCGGAAGTTATAATAATACGCTGATGAATATGATTAAAACGCAGCTCGGGAAGCGCTGCAGCGTGTATACACAAGAAGAAATTGGAATGTCTTCAGAAGCAAAAGAAGCCGTAGCTTTTGCGGTGCTCGCAAATGAAACACTTTCAGGTTATCCAAGCAATGTACCAAGTGCAACCGGCGCCTTGTCTCCTGTAATTTTAGGAAACATTACGCCTGCACCACTATAAAAAAGGGGATGGAAGAAATGACAGAAGCAGCAAATATGGAAAATGAAATTTTTGAACTTATTGCATATGGAGGAAATGCCAGATCACTTGCATATGAAGCGTTAGAAGCAGCTGAAGACTATGATTTTAATAAAGCTGACGAACTTTTAAAACAGTCTCAAGAAGAGCTCAGTCATGCTCATAAAACGCAAACTGCGCTTATTCAACGTGAATTGAACGGAAAAACAATTGAAAAGTCCCTGCTTTTAATTCACGCACAAGATCATTTAATGACGGCTATTTCAGAGCAAAAATTAATTGAACATATGATTAAGCTTATTAAAAAATTTAAAAAAGAAGGCGAAAATCAATGAAAAAGCTAGGTATTGCGATTTATCCTGAACATTCGACTGCCGAAAAAGATAAAGCGTATATAGCACTTGCGCATCAATACGGATTTACCCGTATTTTTACATGCTTGCTTTCTGTTGAAGGCGATCAGAAAAAAGTAATGGCAAATTTTAAAGAAACCATTGAGTTTGCCAATGAGCTAGAGATGGAAGTAGTAGTGGACATCGCTCCTCGCGTATTTGGAGCGCTTGGCATTTCTTATGATGACTTATCTTTTTTTCACGAATTAGGGGCTTATGCTATTCGTCTTGATTTAGGGTATACGGGAAATGAAGAGTCCATTATGACTTTTAATCCATACGGCTTAAAAATTGAAATTAATATGAGTAATGCGACGAAGTATGTGGATAATATTTTAAGTTACCGACCGAATCGAAAGCAGCTGCTCGGGTCGCACAACTTCTATCCTCATCGATATGCGGGATTGTCGTATGATCACTTTTTGAAGTGTTCAGCATTGTTTAAAGAACATAACCTTGAAACAGCAGCCTTTATTAATTCACCAAGCGCTACTTTTGGACCGTGGCCTGTTACTGAAGGACTTTGTACGCTTGAAATGCATCGCACGCTTCCGATCGACGTACAGGCTAAGCATCTTTTTAAAACGGGATTAATTGATTGTGCCATTATTGCGAATGCGTATGCATCAGAAGAAGAGATGAAGGCGCTGCGTGATGTTGTTCAGCAAGAGCGCTTTACTTTTAACGTGACCCTGTATGATACGATTACCGAGCTTGAGAAAAAAATTGTGCTGGAAGAGTTTCATTTTTACCGCGGAGACGTATCTGATTATTTAATTCGCTCTACGCAAAGCCGAGTAAAATATAAAAAAGAAGAATTCAAGCCTACGCATACTCCTTCCATTCGAAGAGGCGATATTTTAATAGAAAATGAGCTCTATGGACAGTACAAAGGAGAGCTGCAAATTGCGCTGTTAGACATGGAGAACTCAGGTAAAACAAACGTAGTAGGACGCATTGCAGAAGAGGAAATTTTTTTACTAAATGAACTGCAGCCATGGGACAAATTTGCTTTTTGTGAGCAGTGATAAAATGGACTATATTATTGGTATCGACGGCGGGGGAACAAAAACAGAAGGCGTTGCATATAGCTTAGACGGTCAAGAGCTCGCTGCTTCAAAAAGCGGCTATGGAAATTTGCTCATTAATTACAACACGGCTATTACTCATATTGATGAATGTATTACGGCGTGCAAAACTGCGCTTGCTGGTCATACATGTAAAGGCATTTCACTAGGGCTTGCTGGAAGTAAAGCATTATCTAAAGAAGAAATAAAAAGATATTTTTATGATCGTTATCAGGTAGAAGTAGGTTTATATGATGACGCCATGATTGCACATGAAGCACTACTGCATGGAAAAGACGGGATTTTAACCATTGCAGGAACTGGAGCCGTCAGCATTGGAAAAAAAGACGGAGTGTACGAATACGGAGGAGGGTGGGGACACCTTCTTGGAGATGAAGGAAGCGGATATTGGATTGGTCTTCAAGCACTGATATTGCTGACGAAAGAGCATGATCAAAGCCTTCCTTACAGCAGCCTTAGTCAGACAATCTTGCAACATGTAAAAGCAAATACCATACACGATATAAAAAAGTTTGTCTATTCATCTCCTAAATCAGAGGTTGCTTCACTCACTCCGCTTGTTGTAAATCAAGCGAGAAATCATAAACAAGAAGCAAGTGACATTCTTCAACAGGCTGGAAAGAACCTTGCAAACATGACTCTTCATTTATATAAGAAACAGCGGTTTGAAGGGAGCTGCTTGCTGTCATGCAAAGGCAGCATTTTAACGGAAGTTCCAGAAGTGTTTGATGTTTATAAAAAAGCATGTGAAAAAGAAATCAAGCATATCCAGTGGGCAACACAGCGAGTATCATCTGCTAAAGGAGCTTATCAGCTGTTCATGAACGAGTATAAATAGAGAAAAAATGATGGTGGAAAAGGCAGGGGATCACAGTGAACTTAAATCATATCTTAACAGAAAAACGCAATCCGCAAACCTTAAACATTGATGAATTATCAAGTCTGGAAATTGTAAAAAAAATTAATGAAGAAGATCATCAAGTGCCTCAGGCAATCAATAAGGTGCTGCCCGTTATTGCTTTGTTAGTAGATGAAATTGTCAGTGCTTTTAAACAAGGCGGACGTCTTATTTATATCGGAGCAGGTACAAGCGGACGGCTAGGTGTGTTGGATGCATCTGAATGTGTACCAACATTCGGTACACCTGCCGAACAAGTAATTGGGATCATAGCCGGGGGAGACAAAGCGCTCCGGCATGCGTTAGAAGGAGCAGAAGATAATAAGAAACAAGCGATAGAAGATTTGAAAGCGATTAATTTATCAAATAAAGATATTCTTGTAGGTATAGCTGCAAGCGGAAGAACTCCGTATACACTCTCAGCGCTTGCGTATGCAAACAGCCTGGGGACAGTAACGGGCTGCGTTGTCAATTCTCCTCAATCACCTATGGAACAAGAAGCAAAATATGCAATAGTAGCAGAATCAGGGCCGGAAGTTGTAACAGGTTCAACAAGAATGAAAGCCGGAACTGCCCAAAAGCTTGTTCTTAATATGCTGACGACCGCTTCTATGATTCAAATTGGTAAAGTCTACAGCAATCTAATGGTAGACGTACAGCCGACTAACGATAAACTCGTACAGCGTGCTAAGAATATTATTGCGGAACTAACAGGCGTCTCATCAGAAGAGGCAGCGGAAAGTTTACAAACCTACAAAACGCCAAAAGCCGCCATTCTTGCGCTTCTTACTTCTACAGAAGGTGATGAGGTGCATCGGCTGCTTGATAAACATGATGGACATTTAAAAAAAGCCATTGGAGAAGCAATGAAACAGCCGACTAAAGATTAACCCTTAAAAGAAGTGCATACAGCACTTCTTTTTTTTATTGAGTACATTTTTTGCACAATGTATGTGGGTGAATTCGGTCTAATCATTTTGTAAGACCCGTAGTATAGTAAAAGCATAAAGCATAGTAAGTATTTCAATTTGTGCACGAATTGGACTGAAGGTGATTCATTTGTTAGACAAACGCAGTACGGCCGTATTGCAAGTTTTGCTTCAAGCCGCAACATTTATATCAGTACAAGAGTTAATGAAGCAGTTTCAAGTGTCAAGGCGTACCATCTATTATGATATTGAGAAAATTAACGATTGGCTGTGTCAGCAAGAATTAGAGTTTGTTCAGTACACATATGGGAAAGGCTTTTTTCTAAACGATCAAGCAAAGGACCAAGTTGCTAAACAAATTTCTCATGTTATGCCATCTGCTTACTTATCAGTTGAGGACCGGCAAATATACGTTGCTTTGATGTGTATACTTCGAGGCGGGAAAATCGGAACTCAGCAGCTCATGGATGAAACAGAAGTTAGTCGCAACACTGTCTTACAAGATATTAAAGACTTAAAAAACAAGTGGATAAAGAAAGGCATATCTTTGACATATAGCTATAAAGATGGATACGAAGTAAAAGGATCTGAAAGCGACATTCGAAATTTGCTTTATATACACATCACAGAATTATTAAGTCAACATCAGGAAGAGTTGTTGAAAAGGGTCATGAAAGCAGATTACGAATATTCAATGATTTATAACTGGCTTGTAGAGTGTGAAGATAAACTGGGAATGGCGTTTACAGACAAGATGCTGACGCAATTAGCCTATATGCTCACGTGCTGTATTCAGCGTATTGGAGGCAAGCGCTATGTAGACGCCTCGATTACTAGAAAAGAAGAATTAGAAAAAACCAGGCAGTACAAAGCGCTCCAAGAAATTGAAAGCGTTTTAGAGTTTGATTTTCCACCTCACGAAAAACATTATCTGGCCACGGTTTTACTAAGTGCAAAAGTAAATGTAGTAAATCAAGCAGATAGTGATGATTGGATGAGAAGCATTGTAAAAGAAATGGTATCACGGTTTCAAGCATATGCTTGTGTGGTATTTGAAGATCGAAATCGTCTTGAACAAAATTTATATATTCATTTGAAGACGGCTTATTACAGGCTTCTCTATAATATTCACCTCCCTAACCCTATGCTTTCGGCTATTCAAACAAAGTATCAGGATATAGTGGAACTGACAAAAAAAGCGTTGCTTCCTTTGGAAAACAGCCTTCAAATACGTATTAATGAAGACGAAATTTCTTATTTTGCTCTTCATTTCGGAGGGTGGATGAAAAAACAAGAGGGAAGGCAAAAACAAAAGCGTATTGTTATTGTTTGTGCCAATGGAATTGGAACGTCCCGTATGCTTCAGTATCAGCTTGAACAACTGTTAACAGATGCTGAATTGATAGGGCCAATGACGGTAAGAGATTATGAGCAGTTTAAAGAAACCTATGATTTAGTTATTACAACTACGCCATTAAAAAAGCGAATGAATGTGATGCTTGTGAATCCTATTTTAACGGATGATGAAAAGCAGCGGTTAATCGACTTAGTTGAACCAGCTTCTTCTCAGCTAACCACTCAAGCCATCATGGGTATTATTAAGCAGCATGCAAATATTCAGGATGAACCAGCTCTGTTAGCTAATTTAAAACTAGTGATACAGCAATCTAAAAAAATGGTAAGAGAGGATAAAAAGCCAATGTTGCATGAAGTATTGCAAGAGCCATTCTTGCAGCTTACAGATTCAGCAGATGATTGGAAATCAGCTGTTAGGCTGGCTGCCAAGCCTTTGTTGAACTATGAATATATTGAACCTTCTTATGTAGAAGCAATGATCAAAAGTGTAGAACAGTTAGGCCCTTATATTGTTATTGCGCCAAAAGTGGCGCTCCCTCACGCAAGGCCGGAACAAGGTGTAAATCGTGTGGGTATGAGCATGCTTCGTTTAAAGGAGCCGGTCTATTTTTCTACTGAAAAACAGCACGGAGCGCAGCTTATTATTGTACTTGCTGCTACTGATAATGAAACCCACTTAAAAGCACTGTCACAGCTTTCAATGATGCTATCTGAAAACGATAATATTGACAAGCTTATTGCTATGAATACAAAACAAGAAATGCTTGCATTAATTGAAGCGTACTCAAATTAAAAGGAGAGATAAAAAATGAAAAAGATTTTAGTTGTATGCGGAAACGGTTTAGGAAGCAGTTTTATTGTGGAAATGAATGTAAAGAAAATTTTAGTAGAGCTTGGTGTTGAAGCACAGGTATCTCATACGGATTTAACAACTAGTAAAACGGAGCAGGCAGATATCTATTTAGGATCTGCAGATATTGTAAATCAATTGGATGATGGCACTCGCACGATCGTGGCACTGCAAAACATTTTAAATCAAGCGGAAATTAAAGGAGCACTGCAAAAATACTTCGTGGAGGCGTAAGCCATGTTTGATTTAATTATGAAAGATATATTAGGAACACCCGCTATTCTAGTAGGTTTGTTTGCACTAATCGGTTTGTTGCTTCAAAAGAAAAAAAGTGCAGATATTGTATCGGGCACCTTAAAAACAATTATGGGTTTTCTTATATTAGGAGCGGGAGCTAACATATTAATTGCTTCACTTGAAGCGTTTGGAAAAATGTTTAATAAAGCGTTTTCCGTTGAAGGCATCATCCCTAATAATGAAGCAATTGTAGCTGTAGCTCAACAAACTTTTGGTACAGAAACAGCGATGATTATGCTTTTAGGTATGATTGTAAATATCATTATCGCGCGCATCACGAAATTTAAGTATATCTTTTTAACTGGGCATCACACCATGTTTATGGCTTGTTTGATTGCAGCAATTTTGTCTACAGGCGGGTTAACGGGAGCACCTTTGGTTTTGATCGGTGCACTATTATTAGGTATTTTAATGGTTTTATTTCCTGCACTGCTTCAGCCGTATGTACGTGAAATTACAGGGTCAAACGATATTGCCGTTGGTCATTTTGGTTCCTTAGGCTATTTAGTAGCAGGGTTTATCGGCAAGCGAGTAGGAAATCGTGAAAAAACAACAGAAGAAATTAAAGTTCCTCAATCCTTAGGATTTCTTCGGGATACATCCGTTTCTGTCTCACTGACCATGACCGTTTTATTTATTGTTGTTGCTCTTTTTGCAGGTCCTGCATTTATCGAAACAAAATTAAGCGGGGGTCAAAACTTTATTGTGTACTCGCTAATTCAAGCAATCACCTTTGCAGCAGGAGTATATGTCGTGCTGGCGGGTGTTCGTATGCTTTTAGCAGAAATTGTACCAGCATTTAAAGGAATTGCTGACAAAGCGGTACCAAATGCCATTCCAGCTCTAGATTGTCCAACGGTGTTTCCGTTTGCTCCTAACGCAGTGGTCATTGGATTCTTTTCAAGCTTTATCGCAGGTCTCATTTCAATGTTCTTTTTGCCTCTATTTGGTCTAAGTATTATCGTGCCAGGCCTCGTTCCGCACTTTTTTACGGGAGCAGCTGCCGGAGTATTTGGAAATGCGACGGGGGGAAGAAGAGGAGCAGTGGTCGGGTCATTTGCCAATGGAATCTTAATTAGTTTTTTACCGGCTATTTTACTGCCTGTTCTCGCGTCGTTAGGTTTTAAAGGCACAACATTTGGAGATTCGGACTTTAGTGCGGTAGGTATTCTTCTTAGCATGCTAATTAAATTATTTACGTAAAGATAAAAAACTCATGTTACGCTAGTAGCATGAGTTTTTTTATGATATTGGAAGTGGAGGAGCAATGAATGAAAATTGGGTTAGCGCAAGTGAGATTTCCAAAATCAGCCTCAGAGGGTGTAGAAACGGTAGAAAATTATATGAAACAAGCAGCAGAAGAAGGGTGTAACCTTGTATGTTTTCCAGAATCAATTGTGCCGGGACTTAGAGGAGTGGGTTTTGAAGTTGAGACATACAATCACGAAATTCAACAAAATACGCTTTATAGAGTTAAGTTGCTTGCCAAACAGTTAAAGCTCAACGTAATTTTACCACTGGAGTGGCGCGACGAACTTGGTATGCATTTAACTGCTTTTGTAATTGATGAAAATGGAAAAGAATTAGGGTATCAAACTAAAAATCAAATTGATCCAGCAGAAGATCAATTTGGTTATAAGTCTGGAAATGGCCGCCAGTTGTTTGAAATAAACGGCGTGAAATTCGGTATTGTCATTTGCCATGAGGGATGGCGCTATCCTGAAACTGTCCGATGGGCTGCTGTAAGAGGAGCAAGCATTGTGTTTCATCCACAGTTTACTGGTGAAGTACCAGATCCGAAGTTTTATGATTATGCAATGATTGCAAGAAGTACGGAGAATGGTATTTACTTTGCAAGCGTGAATTATGCCTTAGAGAACCAAAAAAGCACGACTTCTCTTCTTTCTCCAAAGGGTGAATGTTTGATAAAAGCAAAAGCTGAAAAGCAGGAACTACTAACGTATACGATAAAGACCGGTGAGGCTAACCGGCTGTTGGCTCAGCGTCTGTTACCAAATTTACTATTGTAAAAAAGTTTATTTTCTCTAGTTAAATTAGCATGTGCACTCTTATAACCCTTTGGTTATTTCTCCTTATGACGATATAAACGTCAATATGGTATTATCAAAAGTTAAAGGGGTATTAAAAGGTGTGTGGAAACAATGGATCGAAAAAAAGTCGCATCAGTAGCCGGAGCATTGGTTATTGCCGTAGGAATTTGGCTATTTCAAAGCGGGAAATTTAAAAGTGAAGCACAGGCAGATAAGTTTACGAGTACATTTTTGGTCGATCATGAACAAACAGACAATGGATTTGAATTATTTACTTCGGATACCAATCAATATAGGATGTGGTTTCCGCTTCAGTATGTTATTCATAAATCTTCTTATAAAAGCAGTGAAGATGAAAGTGAAGTATGGACAGCATCAACGAAGGAAAATGATTCATACAATGCTGGGAAAATAACGGCTTTATTTTCCAAGAAAAAAAGCAAAGCAGCTCAAAATAAAATGGATGCGTTTCAGCCTGATTACATGTTAAAAGGTAAAAATGCAACGATTTATGTGAAAAAACAAACAAGAGATGGAAAGCATAGCATTTATCATGCTTATGTGAATGATGATTATTCAGACAAGTATATTTACTATACGTTTGAACTAAAAAGCAGCGAACAGACAAACAGTACAAAACAGCAGTATTGGGTAGAAAAAATTCTTCTAAATACACAGTTTCAAAAAAACTCAGCTGAGTAGTCAGCTGAGTTTTTACGTAAGGGTTCATAATGCTTTTCCTTTTTTATGTAAACGGGTACAATATGAGTAAGGAGGCCTTTGTATGATTGAAAAACAAGCAGTTGGTGAAAAAGCAGCACAATTTGTGGAAGATGGAATGATTGTAGGACTAGGGACAGGTTCAACAGCTTATTATACAATTATAAAACTAGGTGAACGAGTAAAAAATGGATTACACATCAAAGCGGTTCCTACTTCTCAAAAAACAGAAGAGCTGGCAAGGAAACTAGGTATTCCCATTGTTACCTTAGCGGATGTTGAATATATTGATATAGCAATTGACGGAGCAGATGAAGTGGATAGCGAACTTTCTTTAATTAAAGGAGGAGGAGGCGCGCTGCTTCGAGAAAAAATGATTGCGTACGCAGCGAAGCGGTTTATCGTGATCGCCGATTCTAAGAAAATAGTGAAGACGCTAGGAGCTTTTCCTCTTCCTGTTGAAGTTATACGTTTTGGCTGGGAAATGACGGCGAAGCACATTCGCAGTGCAGGTTGTGTACCGCAGCTTAGGCTTTTAGATGATCATACGCCGTTTATCACCGATAATGGAAATTACATTCTAGACTGCCATTTTTCAGAAATTGAAAATCCTGCTGAGTTGGAAAAACAGCTGATAAGGATCCCAGGCGTAGTAGAAAGCGGTTTGTTTGTAGGAATGACGGAGGAAGTCATTACCGTACAAAACCAAGATGTTCATATCATAAAAAAATAGAAGCTTTGGCGTCGGGCCTAGGCTTCTATTTTTTAATTGGAAAGAACGTTCCAATTTTTCTCTAATTGATATATGTATTGAGACGCGTTCAGTACATTTGGATGAACGAAAGTATCAATTGTTTTTTGCGGACAAGCAGATCCGTATAATGAAAAAATGACAAGCTTGCTATGCTCGATTGGTGATACAACGTGAGATAAACAGCGATAAGAAGGATTTATCAAGCTTTTTACCATCTCATGAATATCTTCTTTGTCGTAAAAATCGACTTCAATTTCCGTCTTTACTAAATAACGGCTTTCAATGGCGCTGCTTCGATAATAATTGTAGCGTGCTCCTATGAAGTAGGACGGATCTGATGTTGAAACGTCTAAATTCGTATATGTTTGATCTTGCTTGCTTTTATAAAAAATAGAATCATGAGTATGCTTCATGAATTCTTGATAAGTTGTTCCATCTTCCCATAGAGCTAGAATACACGCATCTGTTTCATCTTCCACGTTCCAACCCCCTAATTGGCCAATGAAACCATTCACGTGTGCAAGAGCAGCCCAATGCTGTTGCGTATATGAAAAAGAAGCTTTTTTATCAGTCGGTATGCTGCATTTCACAATTTTTGTCAACATTCTCCCATCACCTCAATTAATTACTTCGATAAATGAAGGAAAAATCCTTCTAAAAAGAGGAAAATCATAGACATATCCCCCCTTTAAAAGCCATACATTTCAAATAGGACAATGTTAGGGAAAGAAGGGGAAATGAATGAAAGTTTTTCGTGCAAAAGCCTGTCAGTCTCCTACGCGAAAAGGCTGGTCAATTATGTTTCAGCATCCGTTTAAAAAAGATGAAAGAGGAAGATCGCACCCGTTTGTTAAACGGTTTATGTATACAGAGCAACACGATGAAATTGACATGTTGGTTGAAGAGATGAATGAACTGCTGAGAGTGCAGGATTTTTGGACAAGTACTGCAAAAGGAAGAGCAAAAGCAAGATATGATGAACGAGTAGTGAGTGCTTTTTATAACGATATTGAAAAAAAGACAAGCGAACAAATTGACAGCGAGTATGAGTACGTTCATGTAATCGGAGAACAAGGAAGCGGCAAAACATCTTTAATCCGCCAGCTTCTTGGTATAAAAAAGGAGTGCGGCTTTCTAGGAATAGGCAGTAAAGGCGCTTATTCTGCTACGTATAAGGTGAAGGATTCTCAACACTATGAAGCTGCCGTCTCTTTTTTTACGCGAAGTGAAGTGCAAAGGCAATTGGAGAAAATCCTACTAAGAAGCGCTGAAGTGTATGCTGAAGGAGGCACGGATTATGACTTGGTCTTTGAGTTATTACACGGAGATTCCTCTTTTAATCTGCGCGCTCTTTTGGGAGATATCCCATACAAAGCCCGTTATTTTAATGATGATGTTCCTTTAAGAATGAGCGACGAAAATAGTTCATTCAAACAATTTGTAGATGCAATTAAACGAGAAAGTGAAACAGTGAAAGACGCTGTTGATCAAGAAGGAAGAGATTTTGCAGAGGTATGGCATAAGCGGCTTGAATGTAGGAAGATCACTGAGCAAATGCTTCTGGCAATTGAATCTCGGTTGAGAGAATACAAGGAAGGAACGTGGGAAATAGGAGAAGACGACTGGCCAATATCCTGCCGTCTCACAGCAAAAGAGCTGTCTTTCTTTGATCCGCTAACAAATGAAGAAGAAGAAAATAACGGACGTCTTATTTATCCATTGTTTCGTAGAATTGAAGTTTGCGGCCCTTTTTCTTTTAAAAAAGGAGTAGCGATTTGCGAGCATGCGTGTTTTGAATATACGAGCACCATCCACGATTCTTTTAAACAAGCAGCTTCTATTTTATACGTACATCATGGGCTTAAAGAATTAGATATTCAATTTCTTCAACAGCTCATCGTACATGGTCACGGTGCTAAGGTAAACGTTTGTGTTACACACGGAGATTTGCTGACCTCTCCAAGCTGCCGTACGGATTATGCTAAAAAACATGCCATGGCTAAAATGATAGATTATGCGCTTAAAAGCGTTTCACCTCTTATGAAAAAGCAGCTTCACTACTATTTAACAGTAGGGAATACGACTATTTTAGAACGTGTACACGAGGAATTCAAAGAGAGTCACCTTCTGTATAAAGACTTAAAGGCAGCTTTAGTATCAGAAACGAGAAAAAAGCAGCAAGAGCTGCATCCTATTTATTTAAACTTGACTGTCTCTCAGGCTTTTTATGAAGCGATGGAGTCGCTAAACATTCCTTATATGGATAGAGAAACATGTTTGAACATTTCCTTAGGAGAGCATGAAGGGCCTGTGCCAGTCATTGCGTCCGCTTTTATTTCATCTGTCTACGAGCATTTTCTAATCCAGCCGTCTGGGTGGTCAAGTACCTATCATTCGGTCACCGACCGACAGCAGGTTATTCAAGAATTGGCAGGTGAGTTTGCATCCGTTGTTTATTCCTATTTCAACGAACAGCTGCTTGAAAAATCTCGTAATGACTGGCTCGCTCTTTATAAACAAAAAGAAGACGATCAAGCCTACAAATATAGCAGACTGATAGAAAACGTAATTCCTGCCAAAAATGATATCTATCAGCAGCAAATTCTTATGAGAACGGTTTATCAGCTGATTAAGTATGTCATAGAAAAGAAAGACGGCGTACTGGTTCATTAAGGAGTCAAGGCGCGACTTAAAAAAGGTTTATCAATAAAAAAACAGAGCCTGAAATCAGGCTCTATTAGCGTTTAGAAATAGCAGTTAAAGTATTAGGTCCGGCAATGCCGTCCACTGCTAGCTTATTGTCTTTTTGAAAATTACGTACAGCTGCTTCCGTATTAGCACCAAAGATACCGTCCGTGCCTTTTGTATCATAGCCAAGCGACGTTAATTTCTTTTGAAGAGCTTGAACATTGCTGCCTTTGCTTCCTTTTTTAAGCGTTTGTTTTGTGTTAATTGTTGTATCTGCCGGTGGATTTGTTGGCTTTGGATTTGTTGGGTTTGTTGGTGTCGTCGGGTTCGGTTTCGTTCCTGAACTTCCTAAAGCTTTATATGTTGATGGGCCAACAATGCCGTCAGCCGTTAAGCCGTGGTCTTTTTGGAACTTGCGAACAGCTGAATCTGTATTAGCACCGAACACACCGTCCGTACCTTTTGTATTATAGCCAAGTGAAGTTAGTTTCTGCTGAAGTTCTTTAACTGCATTTCCTTTGCTGCCTTTCTTTAAAACAGTTCCTGTAGAAGGAGCTGGAGTAGAACCTGAGTTTCCAGAAACGTTGTATCCGTTTGCTGCTGCAATGTCATTAAATGATTTAGAAGAAGTTGTAATCACAACCGGTGTACCGACGGTCACTTTACTAAATAACCATGCGACTTCTTCATCGTACATACGAACACATCCGCTGCTTACATATTTGCCAATGGAAGCAGGATTGTTATTTCCGTGAATAGCATACGTCGTGCCGTATGTACCTCTCGCATTTAGACCTAGCCAGCGATTGCCAAGAGGGTTTCTAGGATCTCCACCAGGAATGTTCCCTGAGTAATAAGGGCGATTGACAATTTTATTCACTACTTTGAAATGCCCTTCTGGTGTAAGAGACTGCGTGCGCCCTGTTGCGACTGAAAACGTTCGGACAAGTGAACCATTTTGGTAATAAGCGAGTTTATTTGTTGCTTTGTTAATGATAATTAAATGAGATGGTGTTGAAGCAGCTTCTGTTTTTGGAACCCCTACAAACAAGCAGGCTAGAGCTAAAATAGCCGCTATGAGTACGATTGTTGTTCTTGATATTCTATTTGCCATGTGCTGCGCCTCCTTAGGCTGCATTAATGAAAAACGTATGGTGCGGCAGTGCTATAAATTCTTCACTAATAAAATAAAAGACGAATAGCTGCATTTTCTATACCTGTATGTATGCGCTTAATAAGGAAATCATTAAGTAGAAAGACTTTACTAGCGGGAATTTATAATAATAAGAATAACTAAGTTTTTCTTGATGTTTTGCATAATTTTACTAATATAAGTTTACTAATCTAGCGGATTTATATTTACATAAGCAGCACATCCTTTCCAGTTCTTCATTTTCGTGTAAAGAAATGAAAGCGTTATACAGATTGTTTTGTAATCATATTGTAACATAGTTGTATTTTTTATACCATAAAAAGACATAAAATAGTATAAAAATACTTTATATGGGTTTTATGTACAAAAAATTCAAAAGTTCAGGAGAACGAAGCTATTATTAGATATACGAAACTGGAAAAGAAGTATGCGTAGTTTTGCGGAAATAGATAAATATTCTTATTCGAATATAGGGAGGAACAGAGTAAAAAAACTACTTGCAAAGAGACAAGTAGTTTTTAAACCGTTATTTTTGAGCATACATTACAACAAAATTAAAAAATTTATAAATGCAATCCACTGTGCTGAACCCGCTTGTTGTTAACCAATTTAACTGATCATGTAAAGTTGCCATTTTATCTAACTTCGTACGTTCATGAGCAGCCTCAATTTGCTCATGAGTTAATCCGCTTGCGGCAATTCTTTCACTCCAGTCTTTTTTATATAACTCTTCAATAATAGAAGAATGGCCTAATATTTGATCGGCATTAATAAATATTCCTCCTGTATGCAGCAAATTATGAATTTGTTCATACAGCTTTTGTTTTTGTTTGTCTTCTAAATGATGGATAGCAAGTGAAGAAATCACAATGTCGAATGAGTGTTCAAATTCGTAGCTTGTTATATCTGATACAATAAATTCCATATTCTGTTCGTTTTTAAAGCGCTCCTTGGCTTTTTCAAGCATTTGATCTGACACGTCAATCAACGTGAAATGAGCATCTGGGTATCTTTCTTTGACAAAAGAAGAAAACAATCCTGTACCTGCTCCGATATCAAGTACGCGAAGCGGCTTGTTTGAAAAGTGAAGAAGAGAAACGGGAATGGAATAAAAATCACAAAAACAAGGAATAAGTTTGCGGCGCTGCTCATCATACTGAGAAGCATGGGCATTAAATTTTTCTTTCACGTTATTTTTCATTTTTACAGCTCCTTTATTTGGTAATATTGAGATACATATATCGTATAGAAGTTTGGTAGAAAAGAAAATAAACAAAAATAAGCAGTATTGATTCCAGTTTGTTATGAATAGAAAGAGATGGAGAGAAGAAAATGCAGATCAAATGGTTAAAAACATTCATCATAGCGGCTTCCTATGAAAATTTCAGGCAAGCGTCTGAAGATTTATTTTTAACACAGCCTGCTGTATCAAAGCATATTCAGCGACTGCAGCAAGAGTTAGGTGCTGAGCTTTTTGAAAAAAAAGGTAAATACATCACGCTGACTGAGGCAGGACGCTTTTTTTTGCCTCATGCTCAAAAAATGGTGAGGGCATATGAAGAAGGAGTAGGAAATTTTAAGTTATGGAAGCAAGGATATAACCGAAAACTGACTATATCCGCTGCTCCTCAAATAGCAGCATCTGTTTTACCAAGCCTCATCAAACAATTTGTAGAGAGATATCCCCATATTGAAGTAACGGTTAATATCACAAATTCGTTTCAAGTGGGAAAAGACATCAGCGACAGAAGGTCAGATATTGGATTAACAAGGATGCTTCCGGGTCAGGCAGACGTTTTTTATGAGTTAATTCATAAAGAAAAAGCAGTCTTAGTTGCCCCGTTTTCGGCAGAGGCACGTACGGAACAGGAGCTGTTATCTTCCTACCGGCTGCTTACGAATAATCATCCTGTTTATTGGGAAGATTTACTCCTTCAAATCAAGGCTTGTTATCCTCACATTCAGCTGCTTCCTGTGACGCAAGTAGAAATTACAAAGCGCTTTATTGAAGAAGGTTTAGGCGTATCTTATTTGCCATTTTCTATGGTGAAAAAGGAAGTTGAAAATCAAACGTTAAGCGTCATTTCACAGCAGAAAATTATCCGACCTTCTTCACACACGTATATCGTAACAAAAGGCGAAACAGAAGAAATAAAGCAGTTTAAGCACTTTGTAGCTGAGACCTTAACAGAAACGAGCTGAAATGATACCATAAAAAGGAAGGGGGAGTGGCGATGTATATATTAATAATACTTGTAGCAGCAGCGGTCTTAGCAGACTTTATCTTAAGAAAAGTGCTTGATATCCCTCGTAGCAAATTTTGGGGCAAATATGAGTATGAAAGTCTAGCTTTAGGCCGGTGGGATAAGTATGTGACGATAGCTTTTGTTCTTTGTCTGTTACTCGATATGATCTTTATGTTTGTGGAGCCTTATATCGTATCGTTCCTATTTTTAGTCGTGAATGTTTTGTTGAAAAGTATAGATGAATGGAAATATAAACAAGAAACAAAAGAGTACGTAACAAGCTTTGTACAGATGGGCTTCTTCTTTACGGCTTTTGTTCTATTAGTCAGCGGAATTGTATAGAAAAAAGAGCTTACCTATGGCAAAGCTCTTTTTATATTATTTAAAAATATGATCAATGTCTTTAATTTCGGAAGAAGTGAGCTGAACAGCTAATGTTTTTAAGTTATCAAGTACTTGATCAGCGCGTTTTGCTCCCGGAATTAATACATCAATTGAATCGCGCGTTAAGTACCAAGCCAGAACAAGATGAGCTACTTCTACGCCTTTTGCGCTAGAGATTTGACGAAGACGCTCTACTTTTTCTAGGTTTTGCTGAAATGCTTCGCCGATAAAATGAGGCATATCTTCGCGCAGGTCATTAAACTTTGTATTTTTATCATATTTCCCAGCAAGTAAACCAGCAGCTAGCGGAAAGTATGGAATAAATGAAATATGATTTGTAGCCGTATAAGGTAAAATATCGTTTTCTGCTTCTCGCTGAATTAAGTTATATTGGCCTTGTACCACGTCTACATAACCATCTTTATTTGCTTCTTTTAACTGATCTAACGAGAAGTTTGATACGCCAATAGAACGGATCTTTCCTTGATCTTTTAATTCTTTTAACGCACCGACCGCTTCGTCTTTAGGTGTGTTTTTATCTGGAAAGTGAATATAATATAAATCGATATAATCTGTTTGAAGGCGTTTTAAGCTATCTTCAACCGACTGTTTTAAAAACGCAGGAGAATTGTCTAGCAGTACTTCATCTCCAACAATTTTATGTGCTCCTTTTGTAGCGATCACCGCTTCTTCACGATTTCCGCGTTCTTTTAGTACTTCGCCAATTAATTCTTCAGAACGTTTAGGACCATAAATGAACGCTGTATCAAGTAGGTTTATGCCATTATCTAGCGCCTTATGAACAAGGTCTTTGCCGACTTCTTCGTTTAGGTTAGGATATAAGTTATGTCCTCCTACAGCGTTTGTTCCAAGTCCAATAGGGTTAACATATAATTCGGATTTTCCAATCTGCACTTTTTCTGCCATGTCTAACGTCCATCTCCTTTTTTATATCTTCTTTTTTACTATAGCAAAATATACCATGAATCGAAAATAGTACGCTCATATGAAAAGCAGCTTTAAAAAAATATGTGAACTTGAGTTACATGTAAATAAGGAGTATATTCTACAGGGCTCTATTTCAATAGCAGAAATAAAAAAAGAACCTCTTTTAAATAAGAGACTCTCTTTTAGTCATGGTAATATGATAGCTTTTTGACAGCTGAAATGTTTCAGCGAGCTGCCTGCGTCCTTGCGCTCCTTGTTCGCGCACATAGTCTAATTCGTTTGGTGTAAGAAGCTTCATGCTAATCAGTTTAATAGATTCGTAAGGTAAAGAGAGGCTAGCTGAAACAGAAGGAGACTGAACTCCTAGCAATACACCAATATCTCCATTTTCATTTACAAAATGAGATGGTACGTCCAAATCAGTAAATTCAATTGAAAGAATATCGTGCTTCATAAATAGTTCTAGCATATTAGGGTGAGCGGCAGCATTTTGACTCATTTGATAAAGAAGGTCAAATGCCCAGTGATCCTGAATATCAGATAAAGGTCCGCGCAGAGATTCATCATCGCATTCGATATAGAATTCTAAACCTTTTCCTTGCTTTCGGCTCTTTTCTTCGGGGGATTGAAACGGATCGGACAAGCCGTCGCTTGCGAGAATAACCGTCTCTGTTTTTTGAACACGAATAAATGTTTGACGTCCAGATGGCCAAGCAGGCCCGCCAAAAAACATGGGATTTAATAAATGAGTTAATACGTCTCCGTCTACATGTCCAATTGTGTTCCAGTAGTCTTTTCTTTTTGAGATTGATTCCTCAAGAACACGCTCTGCTTCTTTTTCCTGCTTCTTTTGCTTCCACTTTAAAAATAATGACAAGTATCCCACACCTCTTTACGACTTCATAGTACCCAATATATACCTCATTAAGGGAACTCGTAAACCATTATTTAGTGCATGAAAGTAAATTATTCCTTTAAATTATAAAATTCCCAAATTTTTCTTAGGGAATTTTATAATTTTGTCTTTAATAAATCAGTTGAAAAATCAAATAAGCCACATACACGGCCTGTGCGAAAAATAAAAAACCCCAAAAGCGTGCTGAAAGATGGGTAAGCTGCTTTAAACTCGTAGCGTCACCTGCATCGTGTGGATATTTGATGCTTAACACAAAAATAATAAAGGAAGAAAATAGAGATTCTACAAGTAACAGCGCACCAACAAACATCATGCTGTAGCGCGTAAGCTGTGGGTCTTGTAAATAATAAATACCTCCGAGGATCAAACCGATAGAAAAAAGCCACACAATTCCGTATCCGTTACGTACCCAAAGCAGTAAATTAATAACAACCACACTTCCTAACCCGTAAAAAAGCCAGTCGTAGTGATGGTGAACGAGCAGGTAGAAAAACAAATAAGCCATTGCTGAGCTGAACGGGTATCCGGCTAAAGCAATAATGACGCGCGGCAGCCATCCACGGGATCCCGCGTAGGTGGCAGTCACAGCTACGCCTTCATTATTAGTATACAGCTCAATGCGATTGACGCCTTTTCCGACAATAAGCCCCATTAACGCGTGGCCATCTTCATGAAACATCGTATTTAAATTTGAAAAATAACGTCCAATATGCCGAAGCAGCTGATTAATGCTAGGAGCAAATGAACCTATAAAGGGAACGCCTCTTGTTAGCACAAAAGCTAATAAAATAAATAAGAAAAGCATAGTAGATTGTTCCATCGCGATAGTCCTTTTCGTAAAATGATATGTTTCTACTTTACTCGCAAACATGCTAAAAGGGAAATGAAACGGTTAGTTTCTCTAGGAAAAGAGAAGTTGGGAGGTTTACATAATATTAATGTTAATAGACCTGACACATTCATTGACCAGCTTATTCCAAATTTTATATTCTAAACAGATATAAGAAATGAGGAGATGGTTGAATGAAAGATACGTGGAACGCATTTGTAGACAGTGATCTTTACGTACCTCCCACGGGAACGGGAATGTTAAATAACTTGAGTTTTGCTTTAAAAGACGTATTTGATGTACAAGGACATATATCAAGTGCGGGAAATCCAGATTGGCTCGCCACGCATCAGCCTGCAAGCGAGCATGCAGACGTAGTAGCCGCTCTTTTAAAAGAAGGAGCCGCACTAAAGGGAGTTACGCATACTGACGAGCTTATGTACGGATTAAATGGAGAAAACGTGCATTACGGAACACCGGTAAACCCAAAAAGCGCAGATCGAATTCCAGGAGGTTCTTCGAGCGGATCAGCGGTTGCTGTCGCAGCGGGAATAACCGATTTTGCGATTGGAACAGATACGGGAGGATCGGTTCGAATTCCTTCGAGCTACTGCGGTATTTTCGGGTATCGTCCTTCTCACGGACGCATTTCTACAAACGGTCTGATTCCACTGGCTCCAAGCTTTGATACAGTTGGTGTAATGGCTAGAGACGGCCACACCCTGCAAAGAGTTGGAGCGGTTTTATTGAACTCAACATCGCGTGCTAGCGGTTTTACAAGACTTTATGTAGCAACAGACGTGATGGAACTCGTGGATGAACAAAGCATGCAAGCTCTTGCACCACCTATTAAGCACGTAATGAAGTCTTTTTCTACTACAGAAGAAATAGTAATTGCCCCTCAGGGTTTTTCTACATATATGGAAACTTTTCGTTTGCTGCAAGGAAAAGAAATTTGGCAAACGCACGGAGAATGGATTCAAAAAGAAAATCCAATGTTTGGAGACGATATCGGAAGCCGCTTTCAATGGGCGAGCACTCTTACCTTATTAAATATGAATTATATAGAAGAAAAGCGTCGTGAACTTCGCTATTTTATGTACTCACAGCTTGGAGAAGACGGAATATTAGTGCTTCCTACAGCTCCAGGACCCGCGCCTGTAAAAGATGCAAAAGGACCGGAGTTAGAAAACAGAAGATTGCGAACACTTCAAATGACGTGTATTGCCGGACTAAGCGGACTTCCGCAAGTTACGATACCTGCAGGAGAACTAGACGGTTTGCCAATCGGCTTATCTTTTATTGCAGGATACAACCAAGATGAAAAATTATTGAATTGGGTAAAAGAAAACAGCGATCATATCATTCAAGCATCGGTAAGGAGCGTATCATGAAGTTAGTAAATGTAATAGAGCAAGGGAAAGAACAAGCAGCTATTTTAGACAATGACAGCATTCTGCTTATAGAAGATATCAATACTAACTATTTAACAAACTGGTCTACAACAATTTGGGATCTTATTCAATATAAAGAACTTCGCCACCTTGAAACATGGTACGCCCATAATAAATTTGGTATGAACAGCTGTTTTCCCGCACTGCACTTGCAGGGCAGAAAAACAGCTCCTATCATTAGTAACCCGTCGAAATTATTAGGCATTGGGTTTAATTATGCGGCTTCTGAAGAAAAACTAAAAGACTACGACCGTGCCATTGATCCAGTTAGTTTTTTAAAACCCGCAACCGCCATTATTGGACCAGACGACAGCATTCGTATTCCAAAGCAGTCCTACAAAACAACGGCTGAAGCGGAGCTAGCGGTGGTAATCGGCGAAACGTGTAAGGATATAGAGCCAGATGAAGCCATAAACGTAATTGCTGGTTATACGTCAGCCATTGACGTAACCGCAGCTGATATTCATGCGGCGAATCATCGCTACTTAATGCGAGCGAAAAGCTTTGATACCTTTTGCAGTATAGGCTCAGAATTTATTACAAAAGAAAGTATATCAAACGTGAAATCACTTCAAGTGCGCACATTGCTAAACGGAGACATGCAGCATGAAAATACAGTGTCTAATATGATTTACGACATCGCATACTGTGTTTCATTTTTCTCAAAAGTCATGACGCTGCACCCGGGAGATATCATCTTAACCGGAACGCCGGGACCCGCTGTTATTGAAGACGGGGACTGTATTGAATGTCATATTGAAGGCATGCTTCCATTAAAAAATAAAGTGAAAGACATGAAGAAAGTGCCTCAGCAAATCTAGCAGCGTAGCCCCTGTTTTTGCAGGGGTTACGCTGCTGTTTACTTCGAAACTGGAAGCGTTTGTCCGCTGTCTTTTTTTGGAATGGGAAACGCACCCAAAAATAATGCGTTAGTAAGCAGAAATTGTTTGAACAATAGATGAAACATTAAAGGAATCAATGTTCCCATTACTATGTACAAAAAGACAGTAGATATGCCAGTATATTTTTCTATTAAAATAGTAACCGGTACGTGCAAAAACATAATGGTAAACGAGGATCTTCCTACGTATTCGAAAGGTTTACTCCACTTTGTTAAGCTCATTTTTTTGCTTATGTATACAAGGATGCTTGCTGCGCAAAGAGGAATAATCAAATCAAGCAGCCATGTATAAATGTTTGCTTTAATATCTAATGTATAAGAAAGAACGTTGAGCTTTTCTAAAGCTACAATCAATAAGATGATCAAGCTGCTCAATATTACAGTGCTTTTTCTCTCAACAAACGAAAAAGCTTGTCTGCTGTAATATCCAATTGCGTAATAACAAATGGATAGCAAAACGGAATTAGCGCTCCATATAATGTTTTTTTGCTGAAGAAATGGAAAGCTGACATAAATATGAGCGATAAAATAGCATAGAGCTAAGAAAAGAACCATTGACCTTTTTCTTTTAATCAGTAGAGATGCATAGGCAAAAACAAGGTGAGTTAAGAATAAACAAGTGACAAACCAAAAAACACCGTAATAATATCCGAGAGTTCTCCCGCCAATACATAAATGATAGATGTTCAGTAACACTTCCCGAACGTTAAATGTTTGAACAAAGATAAGGGCTGCTATTAACAGGCCAAATGAAAAATAAGGGATAAGTAAACGCATCCATTTTTTCGAAATCCATTCTCGTACTTCTTGTATTCTAGAACGTGGGTGAAACAGATAGCCGCTCATCATAAAAAAGAGAGGCATGTGAAACCAAAAGAAATAATGATGAAAAAAAGGGCTGCCAGAATGCCCTGCAACTACTGTAAGAATACATACTCCTTTTAGCGTGTCTAGCCATGAATGGTGTTTGCTCATTAAGCTTTCATTCCTTTAATAAGTAAATTAGTTCCTGCTATATTATCTAATTCTCTGTGAAAAAGAGCAATAAAAATTTCCTTCCCTTTTCTTCATAATGAGTTCATATTGATTGTCTATACTAATAAAAAATATAATCGTATCGCTGCAGGATACTGAAAAATGAAATATTTACAAATGGAAAAGAAACGGGTACGATATCTGTAGCGACACTTAATAAAAAGGAGCTGACTGACAGTATGATTTTAGTCATCGGAGGAGCAGGCTATATCGGAAGCCACCTAGTAAAAGAATTAGTGAAAACAAATGAAGTTGTGGTACTTGATAATCTATCAACGGGTCATCGCTGGGCAATCGATGAGAAAGCGGTATTCGTAGAAGGAAATCTAGGTAATGAGAAAGATTTAGAAAGCGTATTCACAAATCATAAAATTGATGCTGTCATGCATTTTGCTGCTAATAGTTTAGTAGGGGAGTCAGTAACAGATCCTCTTAAATATTATCAAAACAACGTAGCTGCCACGTTAACCCTTTTACAAACGATGATGAAGCACAATGTGAAAAAGTTTATTTTTTCATCTACTGCTGCTACATATGGGATTCCTTCTGTAGATATCATCACAGAAGATACGGCAACAAACCCAATTAATCCGTACGGACGTTCAAAGTTAATGATTGAACAGATTCTAGCTGACTTTGCAAATGCTTACGATATGGAATATGTTGTACTTCGTTACTTCAACGCAGCTGGTGCTTACGAAACAGCAGAAATTGGCGAGTGCCATGATCCTGAAACGCACTTAATTCCAATCATTCTTCAGCACCTGCTGGGTGAACGTGAAAACATTTCTGTATTCGGCTCAGACTACGATACTGAAGATGGAACGTGCATCCGTGATTACATTCACGTAACGGATCTAGCAAACGCGCATATCTCAGCGCTTCAGGCACTGTTAGACGGTACGAAGAAAACAGCAACGTACAACCTTGGAAACGGCCTTGGCTACTCTGTAAAAGAAGTGATTGAAACGTGTGAAAAAGTAACGGGTAAAAAAGCGAATGTTGTGATGGCAGACCGCCGCGCTGGAGATCCGGCACGTCTAGTTGCATCTTCTGATAAAATTCACGCAGAATTAGGCTGGAACGCGCAAATTTCATTAGAAAAAATCATCGCATCAGCTTGGAACTGGCATCAAAACAGCGCAAAAGTAACAAATTAATAAAAAAGCCTCTTTTCTTTTTGAAAGAGGCTTTTTTATTACGATTAAACTGATTTATGTTCTAAATAATCCTTTTGAAAATCCAGTGGTTTAGCCCACAGACAAGCTTTCTCCTTTTCGGACATTTTCCCTAAACAAGCACGACTTTTATTCTTTTCCATATGATGTAGGTAAATATACCATTCAAAACTATCCCCGTTTATAAAATAGTCCGCAAGGAGGTTATGATATGTATTACTGTGTAAGATGCTCCAAATTTCATGACGAACAGGACAAAGAAAACATCTTTCAAAATGGTTTTTACATTGATCCCTATTTGCTTCAAAAAGTTCATCTGGGCATGTGCGTACACAAATCCCCATCAATCAAACAAATGAGAGCCGTAGAACGATTCGAAACGAAAAAGATGTAGAATTCACATTCACCAATAAGAAGCTAGATCTAATCAGGTCTAGTTTTTTCAGTGCATAACAGCTTTCTTCAGCTATCTTTCATGTAATATTAAGAGAAATTTAAGACAAGCCCGCTATACTAGTTAGTAGACGTATACATAGGATATGGTACGTTAAGAAATTGAAACAGCAGTCCGTTTTATAAACTAGAAAGGATGGCGTCAAATGATTTCTGAAAAACGATCACTTTTGTTGAAAGAACAAGCAAAGCTTCTCGCATTAAAAGAATATAAAGGCATTGTCAAATCCATATCGCTGAGTAAAATACTCACTCTTCCTATTTATATAGTAGACATCCTTACGTTAAACGGAGAAGAGCATAAAGTAAAAATTAACGCCCAAACCGGGAGTATTTTGAAAGAAAAAACGATTCCTTTAACTAAAAGCCGTGCAAAAGCATACGCGTTAAAACAGCATAAAGGTATTATTGAATCCATTGTTCTTGCTAACAAGCAGTACGAAATTGTGATTCTTGGACTTGATGGGAAAACCCACAGCGTGAAAATTGACGCTGAAATTGATGTGCTGGCACAAGAAGAGCGAAGCGTTCAGTAAATGGCCTATATTATGTAATCAACCTCACTTTTTTGAAAGTGGGGTTTTCTTTATTTGGAGAAGCCTTTAGCAAAGGTAACAAATAATAAAAAAGAAACGATTCCTTATCTAAAAGAAAGGGTAAGTGATAGTAAAAAATAACCACTTCCTAATTATGGTTCTTTGATTCGTTCTGCTTATGACTCTCCCATTATAAGTATGATAGTATCGAACATGTATAAAACATAGGTTATAACATAACTAAAAGGGTGTGCGACAATGAAAAAACGTACGAAGACCATTATTGCAGTCATTGCAGGAGCTGCTATTTTAATAGGAGGAATATGGATGATAAACGAAAGCCGATACCCAAACGTCCCTGCTTTTGATGATCACTTTACGCGTGAATTCTTAAACAAAGATAAAAAAGTGGATGATGGGTTTTATGAATTTAAGTCGAAGACCGGGCAGTATACGATGTGGTTTCCGGAGGAATATCGGTTGATTCATGAAAATAAAGAAGATTATTCTATCAACGGAAAGGATTATGAGCGATGGGTAGCTTCTTCGGAAAATTTCTTTAATAATAAAAACGAGATTTCATATATTAACGTGGAACTGGCAGATAAAGTGAAAAAAAATGAGGACATAAATGTAGAGAGTTTGTTTGAAAAAAATTTACACGTTAATATGCCAAAAAAGATAGAAACAGCTAATGCCAGTATATATTACGATTCAGCATATACATATTTTAAAGGAACTGAGGAAAAAGTTGTAAAGAACAATATTAAATATGTTCCAAATACATATGTAGCATATATAGCAGATAAAGATACGGATAGAGTAATCGAGCTCTACTACAAATATACAGGAGAAGAGTTAACAGAAAAACAAGGGGAGAAACAAGAAAAATTAATTGTGAAAATACTGCAAAGCGTAAATTTTCATGAGGAGAAATGATTATGAGTGAAAAGGCATTGCTAAATAATAAACTACGAAATAGAATAACTCAGCTGGAGTATAAGGGGTTATCTGGAAGAGAAGATGAGATAAAGAAGATCTATAAAGAAGTTAAAGGAAAAAATCCTCCTAATTTTGAAATTTACACGAGCAAAGACATGGGGATAGGAAAAAAATCGGGGTTTGATGGTGCTGCTATCCATTTTTATGACAAAGAGAAGAAAGTAAATCAGGTTTATTATTTCATGAGAGGAACGGAACCAACCAAGGATTTTCCTGATGTTGTTTATGATGGTTTAGGTATTGGTGCTGGAAGCAACGATAATCAAATTGAAGATGCTCAAGAAATGTATAACAAGGTTGAGAAACATATTAATAAGAAACAGAATAAAAACTTAAACGTGAAAATTCAACACTATGGTGATGGTCATTCTTTAGGAGGAAACCTAATAGTTACATTAGGTTTAATCACGAAAGATTTTACAAATATTAGAGGGTTAAATGATGCTCCTGTAAATATTAAACAATTGAAAAGGGTAGATAAACAATTCTCTAACTATATAACGCAAATAAAAGGAAAGACTGAGGATATATCTACAAAAGAATTGTTAAAGTTAGCAAATACCTATTATGAAAAACAAAAAGCCACAATTAGCCATACTTGGGTAAAAGGTGAACCTATGCATGCGCAATCTTTCCCTGGCAGTTGGTATGCAGGTAATAAAGTAACCATGCTTGGAGATATGGATACAGAAGAAATGATTAATATTGGAGAATATCCTCTAAAAAGGTTAGCCAAATGGAACTTATTTTTAAAACTTGACGAAGTCAGATATAACTCTGGAGTATCCAATATAATTGGAGGATTATCTTTGGCAAACGCCCATGTAGACGACAGTGTTCTTCTCAATATTCCATCATATGTTGATGATGTGAAGGAAAAGCCGCTTAAGCATCTTCCTGGGATTGTGCTAGGAACAGAAGGCGCATTTTTCTTGACGAAACAGGCGATAAAAAGTCCTGGAGTTTTAGTACAAGGGATTAAAGGAATATCTCAAAGAAATCAAGCAAAACTCCACGGAATTAATTACGTTGTCAAATACACAGAAGCTAATGCTATGAAGACGTATTATCAGGTTTTTGATTCAGGATCTCAGGAAGAAATCTTGCTAGATTATGAACAAATGAAGAAGTTTGTTTATTACTGTGCTAATGCTATTAAAGACAAAGAAGCAAACTTAAATACACTAAAGCAGTATTTACATAGTGAAATTAACGAAGTCTTCGAAGCTAAGAAGAAAAAGTTAAAAATGAAAATATCCAGAGAAGAAGCTTCTCCCCAGTCATTTATGGAAAAGGCAGATAAAGACGGCGCTACCCTCGCATGGTTTGGACAAAAGCGTGTGGCTGAAAAAGTGACGTTTGACAAAACGTTTGATCCGCTAGACGATAGTGTATTTACTCCTGTTGAAGAGATCATTTCTTCTATTCAAGAGGAAGTTACATACTATCAAAAGTTTCTTGAAGCGTTCTTTCAAAATTTCGAGAAGATGATGGAAGCAGACGAATCGGTAGCTTCAGATATTAAAAGCATGAAAGAAGTAGTAGGGGGGATTTAATTGTTTGATTTTGATTTTACACACACAGGAACAACGAGCGGTAAATACACGTTTGAATTTGATGGTGATGACTTCAAAGGCGAGCAGGCAAAAAGGATTAAAGAGTTAATCAAAAAGGATCAAGAAGTAAATGAAAAGCTTTGGCATGCTAAAAGCTATTTAGAAAACCAAACGGGTGAGTTTGCGGATGCGGTTAAAAGTAAATTAGAAGCAGCAGAGCGGGGATATACGCTAAGGGCTCAGCAGTATGATACTGGAGCATTTCAGCATATTATGAGTTTTATACATTCTGTTAAAGATATGCATAAGAGAGAGTACGAAATTCGATATAGAGAATCAATGGATGAAAGTGAATTAACATAAGGGATACTTCTATTCCTCAGACAGTGGTCTGAGGGATTTTTATATGTTGAACAATTTACATTAAGTCCTATTTATTTCAAAAGAGTAATAAAGGGAGTGTAGGACAATGAAAAAACGTACGAAGACCCTTTCCGCAATCATTACAGGAGTTGCTATTTTAATAGGAGGAATATGGCTGATAAACGAAAGCCGCTACCCAAACGTCCCTGCTTTTGATAATCACTTTACGCGTGAATTCTTAAACAAAGATAAAAAAGTGGACGATGGGTTTTATGAGTTTAAGTCCAAGACAGGGCAGTATACAATTTGGTTTCCAGAGGAGTACCAGCTGTTGCATGAAAATGAACAACAATATGTTAAAAACGATAATTTTTACGAAAGGTGGAAAGCTTCATCAGTGAATAAGCATAAAAGAGGAGATCAACTAAATTATTTACAAGTCAACCTATCAGAGAGTAATCCTGATGATGAATCTATTTACGTAGAGAGTCTATTTAAAGGTGAGTTTGGTGCAAATGATCCTGAAAAGTGGGAAACAGCCAATACCCGTATATATTTTGATGCAGCCTATCTTTATTTTAAAGGAACAGAAGAGCATGTCATTCATGATAAGAATAAACATGCTCCAAACACATATATAGGATACGTAGCAGACAAGCATTCTAATAAGGTAATTGAATTACGGTTTGATGACAGTTTAAATCATCAAACTAATAAGGGGCTTGAGAAAAGAGAGTGGTTTGTAGAAATATTGAATAGTATTCGTTTTAATCAAGAAAATAGCTCAACTTGAATACCAAAGGCTTATTTGGTAAAGAAAAAGAAGTCAGAGAGATTTGTGAGTCTCAATAACTTTTAAAAAAGGTATGTCGAAGAAATAAGAACAGATATAACAATTCTAAACTATTCAATATATAAAAAGTGAAGTTTGTTTTAAACAATAAAAAAGGATGGGCGACTATGAAGAATCGCATGAAGACTGTTATTGGAGTAATTGTAGGAATCGCTATTTTAATAGGCATAATATGGGGCATAAACGAAAGTCGCTATCCCAACGTCCCAGCTTTTGATGATCACTTCACGCGTAAGTTCTTGAACAAAGATAAAAAAGTAGACGATGGTTTTTATGAGTTTAAATCAAAGACTGAGCAGTACACGATGTGGTTTCCTAAAGGGTATCAGCTTATAAAGGAGAACGGAGAAGATTACGTAATAAACGGTAATTCTTATGAAAGATGGATAGCCAAAGAGAGGAATAACAAAGCTGGAAATGCTGGGGGAAGTTATATCGAAATGACATTTTCAAATGCAAGAAAGGCTGAAAATGAATCCTTTACTGTAGAAAATATGTTTAAAGAACATCTAAATAGCACTAAGCCTAATACGTTTGAAACTTCTAGTACAAGAATCTACTATGATTCAGCTTATACATATTTTAAAGGAACACAAGAAGTGATTATGCATCCTAATAAAGAACATGCTCCAAATACATATATAGCATATGTAGCGGATAAACATTCTAATAATGCAATTGAACTGTGGTTTGATAAAAGTGAAAAAAGCAGAAAGAATGATGAAGTAGCAGAGAAAAAATGGTTCCTAACAATATTAAAAAATATTAAGTTCCGTGAGAGAAATGAGGCTTAATAAAGCTCATGTTGAACGATAATTTAAGAAATAAATCAATTTTAACTTAAATACCAAAACCTATCTAGTAGAAATAAAGAGGATGTGCAGCTATGAAAAAAAGGACGAAGACCATTATTGCAGTCCTTGCAGGAACGGTTATTTTAATAGGCGGAATATGGCTAATAAACGAAAGCCGCTATCCAAATGTCCCAGCTTTTAAAGATCACTTCACGCGTAAGTTCTTGAACAAAGATAAAAAAGTAGACGATGGTTTTTATGAGTTTAAGTCAAAAACTGGGCAGTATGCGATGTGGTTTCCAGAGGAGTATCAATTAATACATGAAAATGATGAAGATTATGTTGTAAGTGGAAAAATGTACGAAAGATGGGTAGCAGCTTATACCAAAGAGCATAAAAAGGAACATCAAATTAATTCTATCAGTTTAAAGTTTTCAGAAGGAAGAGATCCAGAAGATGAATCTTTTAGCGTAGAAAGTCTTATGAAAAATCGTTTTAATGTAAGTGAACCAAAGGTAATAGAAACTTCTAATACTAGAATTTACTATCAATCTGCTTACATTTATTTTAAAGGACCCGAGAAGCATGTGATAAATGACAGTAAAGAACATGTCCCAAATACATACGTAGCCTATGTGGCTGATAAGGAATCGACAAAGGTCATTCAATTATCAATGGATCAGGTTGGAGATTTTATAGAAGATAGTAGCTTGGAAAAGAATACGTGGGTTTTAAATATGTTAAAGAGTATCCATTTTAAAGCAGAAAATAATGGAGATGCCAGAAGATGAAAAAGCATACTAAAACTATTATTGCAGTCATTATAGGAATAACTATTTTAATAGGCGGGGTATGGATGATAAACGAAAGCCGCTATCCAAACGCCCCAGCTTTTGATGACCATTTTACGCGTAAGTTCTTGAATAAAGATAAAAAAGTGGACGATGGTTTTTATGAGTTTAAGTCAAAGACAGGTCAGTATACGATGTGGTTTCCAGAGGAGTATCAAATGTTGCATGATGCTTCAGAGTATTACTCTGTAAATGGAAAATCATATGAAAATTGGTCTGCTTCATATAGGAAAATCGCTGGAAAAAACAAGTCAATATACTATATAAAAGCTGAATTTTTAAAGAATGATAAGAAATCTGAGCCAATTTATGTGAAGGGATTATTTGAGGAGCAATTAAAGGATAGTAATTTTAAAGAAATAGAAACTTCACGTACTCGCATATATTATGACTACGCTTATGCATATTTCAAGGGAACTGAAAGGCATGTAGTACATAACAGTAAAGTCTATTTGCCTAATACCTATACAGCTTATGTAGCAGATAAAAATTCTAATAAGGTTATAGAATTCTCATACGACAGTATAGGTGAAGGTACAGAAACTAGCCAAGAAAAAAGGAAGTTATGGTTTTTGACAATATTAAAAAGTATTAATTTTAGCGAGGGTAAAAGTCGTGAGTGAAAACCTTTATTAAGTAACGATATAAAAAACAAAATAACTCTGCTTGAGTACAGTGGATTATAGGGATGAAAGTGAATGAACATAAGAGATGTAGCTATTGCTCAGACAATGATTTGAGCAATTTTTATATGTTTAATAACTACAAATAGATGAGTAAGCAGTATGTAGCATACATAGCAATAGATTTAAATAAAACTCTTCAAATTACATTAAATGTGGTTTATTTCAAGCAATGAAGGGAGTGTGTAACAATGAAAAAATGTACCAAGGCCATTATTGCAGTTATTGTAGGAGCCGCTATTTTAATAGGAGCCATATGGCTGATAAACGAAAGCCGCTACCCAAACGTCCCTGCTTTTGATGATCATTTTACACGTAAGTTCTTGAACAAAGATAAAAAAATAGGCGACGGATTTTATGAGTTTAAGTCGAAGACAGGTCAGTATACGATGTGGTTTCCAGAAGAGTATCAAGTTTTACATGAAAATAGAGAGGATTATGCTGTAAATAATGATTCCTACGAGAGCTGGTGGGCTGTTTACAATGAAGAAGTTGAAGGTAAAACACAAGAGAATTATATAAAAACTGAGTTTTTAACCAGTAATCCTGCAGATGAGAGTATTCACGTTGAGGCTTTATTTAAAAGAAGATTTGGATTAAGTGTTCCTAATAAGATTGAAAACTCACAGACGAGGATTTACTACCAATCAGCTTATATTTATTTCAAAGGAACAGAAAAGCGTGTAATAGTAGATAAGAAGAAACATATTCCTAATACATACTTGGCATATGTAGCAGATAAGCATTCTAATAAAATAGTACAGATTTCCTTCGATAGCAGCGATAAATATAAAAGCGGTGATGAAGACAAAAGACAAGAATGGTTTTTGAAAATGCTAAAAAATATTCATTTTGATGAGGGGAAATAGTAGAGAATTTATAGAGAAGAAGAGGTAGCGAATTAAATGAAGAAAGTTATAGGATTTGCTTTAGCTGTTAGTATATTAGCTGTAGGTATAATGTTTTTTGGTAATGCTGTATATAGGCTATTATCGTGAATTTTCCAACGAGCGTCTATTTATTAGTACGAGCAATTTGTCTATGATATAAACTAACGATAAGAGGTTATTGCGCTAAGTATCTGGTAAACGTAAGTTTCACATATTAGATGCTTCTAGCGGTTGATTGGAGGGCAAGGCGAAGACTCCTGAGGGAAAAGCGGAACAGATGAGACCCCGCAGGAGCGTAAGCGACGAGGAGGCTCAGCGGCCGCCCGCGGAAAGCGAAGCCATGCACGGAAATCAACCGCGGTGTCCCAAGCAATCTATACTAGTCCCTTTATCTAATTTGCTCATCTTTAGATGGGGTTGAGTTGCTTATGTCTCAATCTCTTGTTTGAAACATCCTTTACAGCCTATCTATCAAAAGCATAAAAGCCTCTAAAACACTTCTTTGTTGCTATCATAAGCTTCCAGCAAGTCTCAAAATACCTAAATTACTTAATGGAATCTCTTACTTTTAATGGACAATTATCTGTTTTTAGGATATATTTTTATAAGTTTAGGTTATGGAAGAAATAGTATATTGAAAACGAAAGGTGATTAAACGAAAGAATGGATGCTCATGTTTTAAAGGAACTGACGTATGAAGACTTTCAGTTTGTATATCAGCCTATTTATGCGCTGGATTCGTGGGAGACGCTGGGTTTTGAGGCTTTGCTGCGCACGGCTTTCGCAAAAGGGCAGATTGAAGAGTTGTTTTCACTGGCAAGACGCCATAATTATTTGTACAAGCTTGATACGATGGCAATTGAAGGAGCGATCAAACACTTTCCGTTTGATGTGTTGAAATCACAGGATGTATTTATCAATGTGTTTCCATCTACTCTTCTCCATCCGCATTTTCAGCTGTTTTTAACGTATCTGTTGAACACCTATAAAAATGCGAAGCATCGCGTTGTATGGGAGTTAAATGAAACGCTTCATGAAAAGATTTTATGGGAATCGCCTGCTCTTTTTGCCCGAGTAGTGAGTTTGAAAGAGGCGGGTTTCAAAATCGCGATTGATGATTTTGGAGCAGGGGCTGCAGCGATGAGACAAGTGAGCATGTACGAGCCTCACTATATGAAGCTGGATCGAAGCTATGCTGAAGGGCTAGCCGACTGCAAGCAAAAGAAAGATCTGATTGATTTGCTCGTTAACTATTATCCGCATACGAATCTTATTTTAGAAGGCATTGAACGAGATAAAGATTTAGCCGCAGCGATTTCGTTAAACCTACATGCTGCTCAGGGCTATTTACTAGGTACGCCGCAGTCGATCTCTTCCTACTTAACTTATAATAAGTACCGCAGTTTATTCAGAAGAGAAAGGCTGATGAACTCTTAAACCATAGACTTCACTGAATAGATAATTTATCGTAATATGAGAACGGGTAATTAGACTTATATGAAACGCAGATGTCTTGAATTTTTATAAAATTATGTGATTTTATGCGATTGTTAAAATATTTTAAGGGGTAAAGAAGACGCGTTGGTTTGGGAGAATGAGTGAATTGCATATCAAAACAAGACGTTTAGTGAAATTCCAAAGGCAGATGGAGGATATTTAGTATGTATAGTGAAGGGGTATTCCAATTTTATTTTATGAATATGCCGCAGCCTGTTATTTTAATTCAGCAAGAAAAACATCAGCTATATTATAAAGAATGTAACAAAGCAGCTCAGCAATTCTTTGACAAAATGGAAGACAAGATAATCAATAAAGAAGAAAATCTGCTTTTTTACACACTTTGTGAAAAAGCTATTGCCATGAAAGAACCGATTCAATATCAATACATACAGCTTTTTCAGCCCGACCGGCATGCATATGAAGTAACATTTACCCCTCTTTTTAATCAAGCGACAACCCCTTCACATGTCCTTGTCATGGCTCAAGAAATTCATTATAAAAAAACGCAGGAAGAGAGCACGCGTTTGCTCGATGCGTTTCTAGAAAATACGGTAGACGCCATTTTAATTGCTGATTGTGATGAGAAGGTCTTAACAGTCAATGGGGCATTTGAAAAGCTATTTCAGTGGAGAAAAGAAGAAGTTATAGGAAAAAGCCGTCAAGAGATGAACATCGTGTCAAAGAAAGAGGAAAAAGAAAACCTTAAATTAATAGCAGAATTAAAAAATGGCAAGACGCTGCCTCCTTATGAAACAGTCAGGTACACAAAAAGCGGCGAAAGCGTGTGTGTCTCTGTCAGCTGTTCACCGATTTATGACTATCAAAATCAGCTGGTCGCCTATTCGGTGATTTACCGAGATATCACAGCTATTAAAAGATTAGAATTGGAGCTCATAAAAAGCAAACAGTGGTACAAATCGCTATTTACAAACCACCACCACGCGGTTTGTATGCTGGATTTGGACGGCACGATTTTAAATATCAACAGCGCATTCTTAGAAACGCTGCAGCTTTCTGCAAGCGATGTGCTGCATCAAAATTACCGAGATATTGCTAAAAGACTGGGAGCCTGTAACTACAAGTCTTGGAATGTATATGAAGAAATTAGCTATAGTACAGAACTAACATTCCGCAGAAGCCAACATTCTATACAACATGTGTATATTACAACGATTCCTGTTAAAGTAAATAATCAAACGGTTGGGGCTTATGCAATCTTACACGATATTACGCCTCAAAAAGAAGCAGAAGAACAGCTGGCTTATACGCTGAAAGAACTTGAAAATATAAAATATGCGCTTGATGAATCAGCTAGCGTTATGATTATAAATGCAAGTGGAATTATTACCTATGTAAATGATATGTATGTACAGTATTCAGGTTATGAAAAAGAAGATTTATTAGGGAAGTATTATCGAGATGCAGAGCTTCATCATGACCACCATGAGCTGCTTGAAACAATAAAAAACGGAAAAGTATGGCGAGGACAGCTTGAAATGGAGACGAAGCATCATCAGTCATACTGGGTATCGAAAACAATTGTGCCGTTAAAAGATATAGACGGAAATATTACTCATTATGTATCCATTCACAATGATATTACTGAACAAAAAGCGCTAGAAAATAAACTTCATTTTGAAGCCACTCACGATAGTTTAACAGGCCTTCCCAACCGGGCGATGTTATTAAAAGAGTTAAACAAAGTAATTGAAAACGGGCAGCGGAAAAGCGATGAGTTTTTTGCGCTTTTGTTTCTCGACTGTGATAATTTTAAGCAGATTAACGATGAGTATGGCCATCATATAGGCGACGAATTTTTAAAAGCATACACGAAGAGATTAAAAAGCTGTGTACGGAAAGGCGATCGCATTTATCGGTTGGGTGGAGACGAGTTTATCATTATTTTAAACGTAACAAATGGACGGGAAATTGAACAAATTGCTGGGCGGATTCATGTATCTCTTCAGCAAAGCTGGAATGTACGGGGCTATTGTTTACGCACAACAACTACCATCGGCGTCTCTATTTATCCAGAGGACGGAGAGTCAGCTGCTTTATTATTAAAAAATGCAGATGATGCGCTATACAAAGGGAAAAGAGAAGGGAAAAATAATTATATCCTCTATCAAACGTAAAAAAAGCCTCACTGGAGGCTTTTTTATTTTATCCATGTTTTTGCCCACTTACTGACGGGCCCTAAGATCATACCAAGCTCTGATCCTTTTTTGGTTAAGATATATTCAATGCGAACGGGACGTTCAGGAATAACGTGCCGGATCACAATTCCTTCTTCTTCCAGTTCTTTCATTCGTTCGGTTAACATTCGTTTACTTAAAGAAGGAATGCTGCTGTGAATTTCACTAAAGCGTTTAGGACCGCTCATCAGAACATAAATAATTAGTCCATTCCATCTTTTTCCGATTATATCAAATGTTTTCCACACTTTTGGACATAACTCATCAAAATCATTCATTCATGCCACCTACTTTATTGTATATAGGATATTAAAAGTAACCACTATAATGTTATTATATACTAACATTTGGATAATGAAAAGGCTATCTTTTTTTATTTTCAAAACTTTCAGTAGCTTGGAAACGCTGTATTGTAAAGTATTTAAAAAAAGTCACAAAATCGACATATTATTGTTGACGTATCAAGAAAAAAGGTCTAAGATTGGTTACATAAAGTTACCTAGTTAAACAAAAGGTACTTTAAATTTACAATTACATCAAGAGTTTGAGAAAGAAGGTTAGTATCAAATGGATATCCTTTTGGCTATTCTTCCTGCGATTTTCTGGGGAAGTATTGTCCTGTTCAACGTTAAATTGGGCGGAGGTCCTTACAGTCAAACGCTTGGGACTACAATTGGTGCGCTGATCTTTTCAGCCGTTATTTATTTCGTAGTTCATCCCGTATTGACGCCGCTTATTTTTATTGTCGGAATCGTTTCAGGATTATTTTGGGCAGTTGGGCAAAGTAATCAGTTGAAAACGATTGATTATATTGGTGTTTCAAAAACCATGCCAATTTCAACTGGTATGCAGCTTGTGACGACATCACTGTTCGGTGTTATCGTATTTCATGAGTGGTCAACAACAACAACCGTTATTTTAGGCGTGTTAGCTCTTATCTTTATTGTTATTGGTATTGTGTTAACATCACTAGAAAGCGAAAAAAATGCAGAGCAATCTGGACAATTCAAAAAAGGGATTATTACCCTTATTATTTCAACAATTGGATACTTAGTGTATGTAGTTGTCGCTCGTTTATTTAATGTAGACGGCTGGTCGGCGCTATTCCCACAAGCTATTGGTATGTTAATTGGTGGACTTATACTTACTTATAAACACAAACCGTTTAATAAATACGCAATTCGCAACATTATTCCAGGCCTCATTTGGGCAGCTGGTAATATGTTCTTATTTATTTCTCAACCTAAAGTAGGGGTTGCAACAAGCTTCTCATTATCACAAATGGGAATTGTTATTTCAACGCTTGGCGGTATCTTCTTATTAGGAGAAAAGAAAACAAAGCGTCAGCTTATTTCGATTACGATTGGTATTGTGCTCATCATTTTAGGTGGCGTATTCCTCGGAATGGCTAAAAGTTAATGTTTACGTAAAAGTTAATGATAGTATGTAGAATAAATGAAAACACTAGGAGGATTTTATTATGTATACAGATTTAAAAGATAAAGTAGTTGTAATTACAGGTGGATCAACAGGTTTAGGACGTGCAATGGCTGTTCGTTTCGGTCAAGAAGAAGCAAAAGTTGTTATTAACTATTACAACAATGAAGAAGAAGCTTTAGATGCGAAAAAAGAAGTAGAAGAAGCAGGCGGACAAGCAATCATCGTTCAAGGCGACGTAACAAAAGAAGAAGACGTTGTAAATCTTGTTCAAACAGCTATCAAAGAATTTGGTACATTAGACGTTATGATTAATAACGCTGGTGTTGAAAACCCAGTTCCTTCTCATGAGCTATCTCTAGATAACTGGAACAAAGTTATTGATACAAACTTAACAGGCGCATTCTTAGGAAGCCGTGAAGCGATTAAATATTTCGTTGAAAACGACATTAAAGGAAATGTTATCAACATGTCTAGCGTTCACGAAATGATTCCTTGGCCATTATTTGTTCACTATGCAGCAAGTAAAGGCGGTATGAAACTAATGACGGAAACATTGGCTCTTGAATATGCGCCAAAAGGTATCCGCGTAAATAACATTGGACCAGGTGCGATGAACACACCAATTAACGCAGAGAAATTTGCAGATCCAGAACAACGTGCAGATGTAGAAAGCATGATTCCAATGGGTTACATCGGTAAACCAGAAGAAGTAGCAGCAGTTGCAGCATTCTTAGCATCATCACAAGCAAGCTATGTAACAGGTATTACATTATTTGCTGATGGTGGTATGACGAAATACCCTTCTTTCCAAGCAGGAAGAGGCTAATAGTTTTAGAAAGAAGAGACATGGCAAAAGCGCCATGTCTCTTTTTCTATACCTAAGCGAATGCCACCCCCCTTTCGGCGTTGGTGGCATTCGCCTAGGTAAAAACTTTTTGGGAAGAGTTAAGGGAGCTTTTTGTGCTTCCCTTATAAGTTTATTGTATCAGCCAGCCATTTTTTTATCAGACGATGGCTGGTTTTTGTCTTTTAGTTTGCTGAAGATAAAGGCAAGAACTGAGCCTGAAATGTTGTGCCAGACGCTGAAGATGGCGCTTGGGACAGCGGCTAGCGGCGAAAAGTGAGTGGAAGCGATAGTGACGCCGAGCCCTGAGTTTTGCATGCCAACTTCCATTGCCACCGCTTTTTGTTTGGCTAGATCCATTCCGCATAAGCGGGCAAAGAAGAAGCCGATTGTGAAACCAAGAATGTTGTGAAGAACAACTACGGCAAAAATGATACCGCCTGTTTTAGCAAGCTGTGCTTGGCTTCCTGCCACAACGGCAGATACGATCAAGACAATCGCGACTACTGAAACAAGGGGAAGAGCTTTGGAACTTGCTTCTGCAGCTTTTCCAAAAAACTTTTTGATCGTAAATCCAAGAGCAAGCGGAATGATGACAACTTGTATAATGGAAATAATAAGAGACATGATATCAATATCGACCCACTTGCTTGCAAATAATAAAATGAGAAGCGGTGTAACAATCGGTGCTAAAATGGTTGAAACAGAAGCGATAGCAACTGCGAGCGCAACGTTTCCTCGAGCCAAAAAGACCATTACGTTTGATGATGTGCCGCTTGGACAGCAGCCTACTAAAATAACGCCCACTGCTATTTCTTTTGGTAAATCTAAGCCAATCGCCAAACCGAATGCAAGAAGCGGCATAATGATAAAATGTCCCACCACGCCTAGTGCTACTTCTTTCGGTCTTCGAAATACTTCGCTGAAATCAGACGCTGACATCGTTAATCCCATTCCAAACATGACAATTCCTAAGAGCGGAACGATGTACTTTCCAATCCATACAAAGTGCTCTGGGAATGAGTAGGCAATAACGGAAATTAAAATAACCCAAAGCGTAAACGTTTTTCCTGCAAATGTACTGATTTTCTCTATTGTTTTCATCTGTACGATACCTCCTGCGAACTATAAGAAGAAATTATACTATTTATTCTGAAAAATGAAAACAGTATTTTTGTAAAATAGTACAGAATATTTTATCTTTTGGAGATTATTTCAGTTTAAATGCAAGCATTCCTTCATTTAATACACGGAATATGTGGTAATATAAAGAAGTTAGTTTTAGAAAGTCGGAGGAGTTTAGTCATGAAATTTATCTATATTTTGTCTGTCCTTCCGTTCGTAGGCATATTAGGTTTTCTCCCTTTTGTTAATCGAGTCACTCCGTTTGTTCTCGGTATGCCGTTCAATATGTTTTGGATGGTGATATGGGTGGTGCTTACGTCCATTATTTTAGGGGTTATGTACAAGCTTGATCCCAGAAATCGGGAAGGGGAAGAAGAATGAATAGTGCACTTATTATTATTTTACTATTTTTAGTGGCCGCTATTTTTCTTGGCATACGATCAACCAAAGGCAAGGATATGAACTTGGAGCAGTGGACGGTAGGCGGCCGCGGTTTCGGGGCTATTTTAGTGTTTGTGCTGATGGCCGGAGAAATCTATACAACGTTTTCGTTTCTAGGCGGAAGCGGATGGGCTTATGGAAAAGGAGCTCCTGCACTTTATGTGTTAATTTATATTAGCTTATCATATGTCTTATCATACTGGCTTCTTCCTGTTATTTGGAAGTATGCAAGAGATCATAAGCTCGTCTCGCAGCCTGATTTTTTTGTAAGCAAATATAAAAGCCCTTACCTTGGTGTGCTTGTAGCTGCTGTAGGAGTGATTGCTGTCATTCCTGTTATTGTTGTGCAGTTAAAAGGATTGGGGATTATTGTATCACAAGCATCATACGGCGCCATTTCAATGCCGGCAGCCATTTGGATGGGAGCTATCAGTTTAACGCTGTATGTTATGATATCCGGTATCCACGGTTCTGCATGGACGGCCGTTATTAAAGACATTATGATGCTTGCTGTGATTGGATTTTTAGGCATTTATTTACCTTTCCATTATTACGGAGGATACGGTCCGATGTTTGAAGCGGTGAATACAGCGAAGCCAGGGTTTTTAAAGTTTCCTGACCAAGGATTGAGCGTCTCGTGGTTTATTTCGACCGTTATTTTACTAGTACTTGGTTTTTATATGTGGCCGCAGGTGTTTAGTTCAAGCTATACAGCGAAAAATGCAAAGGTATTTCGTAAAAATGCAATCATTAGTCCTCTTTATACGCTGATGCTGCTCTTTGTATTTTTTGTTGGATTTGCAGCTATTTTAAAAGTTCCTGGTTTAAGCGGAGGAGACGTGGATCTTGCGCTATTACGGATCTCAATCCAAACTTTTGATCCTTGGTTTATTGGAATTATAGGAGGAGCTGGTTTGCTGACAGCGCTTGTGCCGGGGTCGATGCTGTTAATGAGTGCGTCAACGCTGCTGGCTAAAAACATATACAAACCGTTTGCGCCTCAAGCAAGCGAAGCGCGTATTGCTCGTTTAGCCAAAAGCTTTGTACCGGTTGTGGCTCTCATTTCTGTTTACTTTACCCTAAACGGAGGAACGACGCTGTCAACGATTATTTTAATGGGCTATAGTCTAATGACACAGCTGTTTCCATCTCTGCTTTTCAGCTTGAAGAAAAATAACTTTGTAACGAAACAAGGAGCAGCGTGGGGGATTGTTGCTGGAATTATTGTAGTGGCCTATATTACAATCAGCGGATCTACTATTGGTACGTTGTTCCCGTCACTGCCTCAGCAAATGAAAGATATCAACGTCGGATTTATTGCGCTGCTTATCAACTTTATCGTAATGTGGGGAGTCAGTATGCTCACAAAGCAAAACGAGGCTGGGACAAAAGTATGTTAGACGAAGTGAAAACGAACCATTGATCAACACGTTTGATTAGTGGTTCGTTTTTTTGTTAGGGTCAACGTTACATCCTTCTAGCAGTTGATTGGAGGGCAAGACGAAGACTCCTGCGGGAAAAGCGGAACAGGTGAGACCCCACAGGAGCGCAAGCGACGAGGAGGCTCAGCGGCCGCCCGCGGAAAGCGAAGTCTTACACGGAAATCAACTGCGGTGTCACAGGCAGTTCAGCTCATGTATCAGCCTAGTTTTTTCTAATCAAACAGCAAAGAGCCAAAGGAACTGGATCATCCTTTGGCTCTTTATGTGGCTTTTAACCAATAATTTGTAAAATTTCCTACATCAACTGATTTACGCTAAAGCGGGAACTCGGTCGTTATAGTAAATAACTTCCGATAGGATCTTACACCCTTTAATCTCCTGAAACGTCTTTTTTGCCTCTACCTCTGATTCAAATTCAAACATAGTCGGACTTTGGTTTTTCGAGTAAACGGTAATGATCCACATTGTAAAATAAGCTCCCCCTGTAAAATAATAGTTTTCCTTTTTAGTGTAGCTATCAGGTGATGTAATAATAATTGAATAGTTGTGATACAGCCTCACATTTTAAAAGGTACTTCTACTATACAACAAAAATTACAAAATAAAACAAGAAAATCTAAAAAACTACAGAGAATAATGAAAGAGAATAAATAACCGTTTATATATGGGCTATATTTATAAATGGAAGTAGGGATGTAAAAAAATATAGAGAAGAGCGATTGTCTTTTAGATTGCTAAACTATATACTTATGTTCAAAAAGTGCGGGAAGTGAACGATGAAAGTTGATACGGTAGTAAAAAAAGATGTTTTACTCATTCTGGTAATGATAGTCGTTGTGCCGCTAGCAGGAGAGCTTAAATATTATCCTTTTCATGATACGTATAGAGTTAGCTTTGCTGTGCCCATTTTTTTCTTTTCACTGCTGCTTTTAAGAAAGGTATCTCCTGTAATACCAGGTATTTTAGTTGCGAGTGCTATAGTGGGCTTTCGGATGTACCTTGACTGGTATAACTACGAATCATTTGATTTTCTGCATTCTTTGCAGATCAGGTGTTCAGCGGGGATTTATTATCTCGTTTATGCCATTTCTTTTTCGTGGTTTAAAATTAACGATTTTCATTCAAAGCCTTGGATTATTGGCATATGGAGCATCATTATCGAAACGGTTTCAGGCGGGATGGAATTGCTTTGTATGTATGTGATGGTTCACCATCATATTGTGTTTCCAGAGTTCATGCAAATTTTTATTGTAGGCGTCTTTCGAAGTTTCTTTGTTTTATGTCTGTTTAGCATGATCAAACTTTACGAAGGGCAGCTGAGAGAACGACAAATCTCTCAAAAAAATGATCAGCTGCTTGTTGTGCTTTCAAATTTATATGAGGAATCCATTCATTTGAAAAAAACGCTGCAGGACGCTGAAAGAATTACGAAAAAGTCGTATGATTTGTATGAAGAATTACACGAAGCGGATATAAATCAGCTTACTTCGCTGCACGAATTTAGCCAAAAAGCATTACAAATTGCAGGAGAAGTACATGATATTAAAAAAGACAACCAGCGGATATCAGCAGGACTGTCCAAGGTCATTACAAAAGAAGAATTTTCTGAGTATATGGAAATCGAAAGTCTGCTTCAAATCGTCATGCGCAGCAACGAAAAATATGCGGCGATGTTAGCAAAAGATATTCATTTTTCATATTCGATTTTAGGAGAGCATCCTCGCTATCACGTGTACTTGTTTTTATCATTAATTAATAACCTAGTAACGAATGCGGTCGAAGCGATTGAAGAAGAAGGCGCGATTATTATCGATGTATGTCGAGAAGAAGACCGCATTTTATTGTATGTAAGAGATAGCGGTCCCGGAGTGAAAAAAAGGCATGAACGTCTCATTTTCAAAGCGGGATTCACATCCAAATATGCAAAGGACGGAACGCCTTCTACGGGTCTTGGGCTTGTCTACGTTAAGCAAATGACCGAGCAGCTGGGAGGGAATATTCAATTTGTTAATCTGTCTCCAAGCCCCGGTGTTCAATTTGCTATAGATTTACCTATTTCTACGTTAATGGGGGATAAGGACTAATATGCGATTTTATATCATAGATGATGACGAAGTCTTTCGTTCAATGTTAGCCGAAATTATTGAAGATAATGATCTAGGGGAGGTTATAGGAGAAGGAGAAGACGGGATCGTGTTAAATGATCAAGTTTCTTTATTGCAGCAGATCGATATTTTATTTATTGATTTATTAATGCCGATTCAAGACGGAATCGAAACCGTGCGCAAAATAAAGGATAGTTTTAAAGGGAAAATTATTATGATGTCACAGGTAGAAACGAAAGATTTGATTGGAAAAGCCTACTCGCTTGGCATTGAATACTATATCACGAAGCCGCTTAATCGTATGGAAGTGCTCATGGTCATTCAAAAAGTAATTGAACGAATTCATGTTCAACAATCAATGGAGAAAATTCAAGAATCGTTAAATACCGTACTTAATATAGGAAATCAGCAAAAAACGCCTTCTTTTGGTAAAAAAGAAAGCGATCCGGCAGAAGCGTGCAGGTTTCTTTTAAGAGAACTTGGGATTTTAGGAGAAAGCGGAAGCAAAGATTTGATTGAAATCATCAATTACTTGCATCAAACGGAAAAAAGCACGATGTATGAACAGCATTTTCCTTCTCTCAAAGAGATTTTTGAGAAAATTACCGTGAGAAAGCTTGGTTCATCTTTTTCAGAAGACGTGCTGCAAAAAGAAATGAAAGCAGCTGAGCAGCGAGTAAGAAGAGCTATTTATCAGTCTTTAAATCATTTGACTTCTCTTGGTATGGTTGACTTCTTTAATCCTAAATTTGAAAATTACGCTTCTAAGTTTTTCGATTTTTCAATGGTGCATCAGCGCATGAGAGATATAGAAAAAGGGACGGGAAAAAGCAGCACTCCGAGTCGTATAAACGTAAAAAAATTTATTCAAATGCTCTATTATGAAGTCAAACAAACGCTGTAGTAAAAAAACTACAGCGTTTTCATTTTGTAATTTTCTAAAAACTTTTTGTTAGTTTCAGTAGGTTTTTGTTAGATTTTGTGATGCCTATGATAATGTAATCTTATGAATAAAAGAACTACTTAATAAACAGTTCTTAATGGAATTGTATCTGTTGAATACATTAAGTGCAAATAAACAGCTTTGAGCTGTTAGAAAAAAGAAGGAAGGTGCAAAGATATGTTCAAAAAGCTTGGATTAGCAGGACAAATTCTAATTGGTTTGATTGCAGGTATTATTGTAGGGGCTATTTTTTACGGAAATCCTAAAGCAGTTGAAGTGCTCCAGCCAATTGGAGACGTATTCATTCATTTAATTAAAATGATCGTGGTGCCGATTGTTATATCTAGTATCATTGTGGGCGTTGCAGGTGTTGGTGATATTAAGAAGCTTGGTAAATTAGGCGGAAAAACAATTCTTTACTTTGAAATCATTACAACGGTTGCCATTGTTGTAGGCTTATTAGCAGCTAACTTGCTTCACCCTGGTACTGGTGTGGACCGCAGCGGTCTTGAAAAATCAGATATCAGCAGCTACACATCAACGGCAGAAGCTACAGAGCAAAAAGGATTTGTAGAAACATTTGTTCACATCGTTCCAACGAATGTATTTGAGTCAATTGCTGCAGGCGACATGCTGCCAATTATTTTCTTCTCAGTCCTATTTGGACTTGGAATTGCATCAATCGGTGAAAAAGGCAAGCCGGTTTTAAGATTCTTTGAAGGCACGGCAGAAGCGATGTTTTGGGTAACGAATTTAGTTATGAAGTTTGCACCGTTTGGCGTATTTGCATTAATCGGTGTAACCGTATCAAAATTTGGACTAGCGTCTCTGATTCCGCTTAGTAAGCTTGTAATTGTTGCTTACGGCACAATGATTTTCTTTGTGTTAGTTGTGCTAGGACTTGTAGCTAAATGGGCTGGCGTTAACATCTTCCACTTATTAAAAGTGCTAAAAGATGAATTGCTGTTAGCATTTTCAACTGCAAGTTCAGAAACAGTATTGCCGCGTATTATTGCGAAAATGGAAAAGTTCGGATGTCCTAAAGCAATTACATCTTTTGTTATTCCGACGGGATATTCGTTTAACTTAGACGGATCTACTCTTTATCAAGCGCTTGCTGCGATTTTTATCGCGCAAATGTACGGTATTGATATGAGCATTACGCAGCAAATTTCACTGATATTAATTTTAATGGTTACATCTAAAGGAATTGCAGGAGTTCCAGGCGTATCGTTTGTTGTACTGCTTGCAACGCTTGGATCTGTAGGACTTCCGGTAGAAGGGCTTGCTTTTATCGCTGGAATCGACCGTTTGTTAGATATGGGACGTACAGCGGTAAACGTAATTGGAAACTCACTTGGTGCGATTGTCATTTCGAAGTGGGAAGGTCAATTTAACGATAAAGACAAGGAAGCTTACATTAACGAAGTAACAAAAAAAGTATCGTAACAACAAAGAGTCTGGGACAAAAGCATTGTAGTTGAAGAAAGATCCGAACGATTATTCGTTCGGATCTTTTTTATATTGATGTAGATTTTATCTGTGCAGTTGCTTCTAGTTGTTGATTGGAGAACAAGGCGAAGACTCCTGTGGAAAGCTAAATCTTGTATGGAAATCAACGGCCGTGCAACAAGCTATCCATACCAGCTCATTTATCCAACTTATTCGGCTTTAGATGGGATTTATTTCGTTATGTCTCAATCTTTTTTCGTTTGAATTTGCTTTGGGAAATTGGGAATAGTAACTAAAGATGAAAAACAAATGATTGATACAAGGAGGTCTCAACATGGGAAGAGCAAATAATCACAAATCATCACATAACAACAAAGGGTCACTGCCTCAAACACCAAAAGAGTTAAAAATTGCTCCGGATCAAGCAAATGAAGAATTTTCACGTGAGTTAGCGCAGCATCATGATGCTAAAGCGAAACAGGACTTAATTTTGAAACAGCAAAAAGAAAAGTAAAAGAAAAAGAGGCTGGACAAAAGTGTTTTAATTGAAGGGAAATCCGAACGATGAATGGAGATTCTTGATGGAGAATCCAACTCGTTCGGATTTTTTATTGGCATAGTGAACGAAGGTTTCATTTCTATAGTTGCTTCTAGCTTGTGATTGGAGGGCAAGACGAAGACTCCTGCGGGAAAAGCGGAACAGGTGAGACCCCCCAAGGAGCGTAAGTGACGAGGAGGCTCACCGGCCGCCCGCGGAAAGCGAAGTCTTGCACGAAAATCAACTGCCGCGTAACAAGCGATTCATACTAGCTCGTTTATTCGTCTGTAGATTCGATTGACTTAGGTATGTTTCAATCTCTTTTATACATATCTAAAGATAAAAATACCTCAGTAACCATTTTGTAACATTATTTAATCATAGCGTAATAGTTTTTGAGGCTTTTTTCATTATAATTAAACCGAACATATTGAAAAATAAGTTCTATAGAAACGTAACGTTCGGTTACATAATGGAGGAGAAAAATGAAAAAAGCCATCATTGGGTCTATAGCGGCAGCGGCAGTCTTATTTAGCGGAGCCAGTCCGTTTATTGCACCTGCTCAAACAGTAGAAGCAGCGTCATATTCATACAAAGACACGGCTATCGCTACTGGTAAAAAATTAATGGGTGTTCCTTATAAATGGGGAGGTACAACAACAAAAGGTTTTGACTGCTCAGGATTTATTCAATACATTTTTAAAAAGGCTGGAAAAACACTTCCGCGCACAACGGAACAAATGTATCGAGTAGGGACAAGCGTTTCAAAAGCAAAGCTTCAAAAAGGAGATTTAGTTTTCTTTCAAACGTATAAAAAAGGTCCTTCACATGTAGGCGTGTACTTAGGAAATAATCAGTTTCTTCAGGCTTCTACGTCTAAAGGCGTGACGATTACATCTCTTAGCAACAGCTACTGGAAAGCACGTTATATCGGTGCAAAACGGATTTAACTATCCGTCATTTTTTTGGAAAACAACACTACATTATGTAGTGTTGTTTTTGTTTGCATATACATAACATATTGCCAACATTATTTTTAACGTTTTATACAAAAAAATCCATATTCTATGAGATAATAACGTTAACACATTTTGTACTTTAACATAAGGAATATCCCACTCTATTCGAAAGTTTGGTGAGCGAAGATGAAGCGCTTAGTATGGAGTTATGGAATAGGTATTGTTGCAATAGTAGCAGTACTCTCATTTTTCTTTATGATGAAAGGTCAAACAGAGAAAGCTGCCGTTAGCGGAAATGTACCAAAAGCTCATGCGCAGGGAGAAAGAGTGAAGCAGCCCATCTCACAGTTTCAAGCAGTACAGCCTCATGAAGCAAATAATGAAGTGAAAAATGTAAAAAACAACATGCCTGAAAAAGCGGATCCTCCTCCTTTTTTAGTCTACATTGACCCTGGTCATCAATCTCAGGCTAACCTAGAGAAAGAGCCAATCGGACCGGGATCAGCAGAAACGAAAATAAAGGTTTCCGGAGGCACATCAGGCGTAGTGACCAAGAAGCCGGAATACAAGCTGACGTTGGAAGCCTCTATAATATTAAAACAGCTGCTCGAAGAAAAAGGCATAACCGTAAAGCTTACTCGGAGTTCTGATAATGTAGATATCAGCAACCGGGAACGAGCGGAGCTTGCGAACAATTCAAAAGCTGATCTGCACGTACGTATACATGCAGATGGTTCTGAAAATGCTTCTGTAAAAGGATTTTCTGTGCTTACTCCTGCAGAAGATAATTCCTATACAAAGTCTATTTATCAAAGCAGTCTGCAGGCATCTCAAGCTATACTCACAGAGGTGAAAAAAGATCAGTTTGTCGAAGCAGACGGCATTCGCTATCGCAGTGATCTTTCAGGATTTAACTGGTCGACTGTACCTGTAACGCTAGTTGAACTGGGATATATGACGAATCCAGAAGAAGACCGGAACCTGTCTGATCAGGCTTACCTTACAAAGCTGATGAATCATATTGCAGATGGTGTAGCGGCATATGAAGAAATGAAAAAATAAAAGGTGAAAAGACCTATAAAAGCGTGTGACTAAATCAATTGATTTATGTCACACGTTTTTTTTGTCGTTCATATGATATAAAGAAGCGTTTTTTCGACAAAAAAATGGACGAGCAGAAAAGAAAACTAGGTAAAATGCTTTAATTTTTATAAAACTGTGTCGATATAACGAGTGATATTAAAATGCGTTAGACAGTACATGAAAATGGGGGAACAAGATGAGAAAGTTAACGGCATTTGCTTTAGTACTAAGCATACTGCTGTTTCAATTCACGTCGCTTGCTAGCGTGAAAGCTGAAACGGTAGAACCAGTTGTGTCTGTAAAATTAGTAAACTATTTAGGAGATCATCATGCAATTACAATTAAGCCGTCTTATTTATACACTATTAAAAACTCGGATTTGGTCTTAAAAGCAAATATAGAGTATACGGTAACAGCAACAACTCAAGGTGTCACTCTAAAACAAGGAAGCACTGTATTAGGTGATTTTACAAGCTTTGAAATTACACCGTCTCTTTATAAAAATCCCATATCTATTAACGGCAGACAGTACTTAGGAGACGTTGCGTTTACAAATGAAAAAGGAACGTACGTCAGACCTATTAATACGCTGCCGATTGAAGACTATTTAAAAGGCGTTGTGCCAAATGAAGTCTATACATCTTGGAATCTGCAAGCTTTAAAAACTCAGGCAGTAGCAGCGAGAACATACGCAATGAGCTATGCAGGAAAAGTAATCAATGACACGGTAAGCTATCAAGTATACGGTGGCTATACGTGGTACGACAGCACAAACAAAGCAGTAGATGAGACATTCGGACAAGTAGTCACCTACAACAATAAATTAATCAACGCCGTTTTCTCATCAAGCAACGGGGGAAGAACCGAATCAAATAGCAATGCCTGGGGAGGAACTCAGCTTTCTTATTTCCCGGTGAAAGAAGATCCATACGATAAGCAGACGCCGTGGACGTTAGCTATTCAAAAAACGCAAATTGATTTAACCGGAAAAGATTTAGCTAACTATAGCGCTTGGTGGAATACGGTTTCTGAAAAAGATAAAACCGTTACGGATAATTTGAAGTCATGGTTAGTAGCCAATAAGCATCCTGGTAAAACGATTAAAATTACCTCTATTCCAAAGGTGAGTTTTTATGCTCCTTCATCAGGAGGACGTGTGACTAAAGGTGCGATTACAGTGGACTACCTCGTTAAAGGAGATGTAGACAGTGCGCAAAAACTAGTGGTTCATCATTTGGAATTAACGGATTTAACATCGACGAAGCTAAAATCGATGTTAAACAGCCGTGCGATGCTTAGCCTGCTTGTAACGGAAACAAATGAAACAAGCACATCAACAACTTTTAATGGCAAAGGAAATGGACACGGTGTTGGAATGAGTCAATACGGTGCTCAAAAAATGGCAAGCCTAGGAAAAGACTATCGTGAAATTTTAGATTTTTATTATCCAACAACTACTCTTTTAAGTTTTTATACAACAAAATATCCGCGAAAAGAGCAGGAGCAAGAAGCACCGAAAGATACGGTTGCGCCTGATGCACCTTCAGTTAATGCACTAGGAGACAACGAAACATCGCTTACGGGCGTGACAGAACCAAATGCTTCTGTTATTGCAAAAGTGGAAAATGAAGTAATTGGAACGGGTCTTGCTGACGAAGCTGGAAAATTTGCAATTACGATTGCCAAGCAGCCAGCAGATACAAAAGTATCGGTAACGTCTAAAGATGCAGCTGAAAATGAAAGCACGGCCACAGTAGTGACCGTAACGGATCAAACGCCGCCTTCTGTTCCAATTGTAAATGAAGTAAGTGACCAAGATACGACCGTAACAGGCGTAACAGAAGCAAACGCTGCCGTGACGGTAAAAGCGGGGGACGCAACGTTCTCTGCAGTAGCGGATGGTAACGGTACATTTACTGTTTCAATTCCAGTACAAATAGGTGGAACAACAATAGCGGTAAGTGCAAAAGATAAAGCAGGAAACGAAAGCCAAGCGCCTTCTTTTGCGGTTAAATCTACGTTAAAAGCACCGCTTGCACCAAAAGTAAATGAAGTAAGTGATCAAGACACAATGCTTAAAGGAACGGCTGAAGCAAATGCGACGGTCATCGTTAAAAACGGAAGTCTTCAGCTTGCAGCAGGCAATGCAGATGCCAACGGAAATTACAGCATCTCAATTGCGAAACAAAAAGCGGGAAGCACGCTGTCTGTAACGGCTCAAAATGCAGGTGGAACAAGTTCAGCCACTGCGGTAACCGTACAGGATAAAACGGCACCAGCGGCGCCAAAAGTAAACGCAGTAAGTGATCAAGATACAAAAGTTACAGGTACAGCAGAAGCAAATGCGACGGTTACTGTAAAAGTCGGAACAACAACTGTGGGAACGGCTAAAGCAAGTGCAAACGGATCGTTTTCTGTTTCCGTTTCTCTGCAAAAAGCGAATACAAAGCTAAGCGTACAAGCAAAAGATGCAGCAGGAAATAACAGCTCTGCATCGACTATAACCGTTACGGCAAAGCCAAAAGCTCCGGTCAAACCAACAGTTAATGAAGTGAGTGATCGAAGTACAGCCGTTACGGGTACCGCAGAAGCAAATGCGGCGGTTATCATTAAAAACGGAAGTCTTCAGCTTGCAGCTGGTAAAGCAGATGCTAAAGGAAATTACAGCATCTCGATTGCAAAACAAAAAGCAGGAAGCACGCTGTCTGTAACGGCTGGAAACGCAGCGGGCGTAAGTCCAGTTGTAACGGTAACCGTGCAGGATAAAACAGCACCCGTTACACCAAAAGTGAACGCTGTAAGCAATCAAGATACAGTCGTAACGGGAAGCACAGAAGCAGGCGCGGAAGTGCATGTGAAAATTGATAAAAAAGTAATTGGCAAAGGAAATGCCAAATCGGATGGAACGTTCAGCATCACCATTCCAAAGCAGCCTGCTGCTACAAAATTAGCTGTTATTGCAAAAGATGCAGCTAATAACTACAGCTCCAATGCGTTTGTAACGGTTAGTGCCGTACAGACAAAACCAGCGCTTCCAACCGTTAATACGCTTACTGAAAAAAGTACAGCAGTAACGGGAACAGGAGAAAAAAATGCGTCTATTTATATTAAAGTAGGCGGAAAAATTATTGCGAGTGGGAAAATTGATGGAAACGGCAAGTTCAGCGTGAAAATTCCTGCTCAAAAAGCAGGAACAGAAGTAACGGCCGTTTTGCAAAATAAAGTAGGATACAGCCCGTATAAAATTGTAAAAGTACAAGACACAACGCCGCCGGCACCTCCGGCGGTTGATGCTGTTACGTCTTTGTCCACATTTATCTCGGGAAAAACAGAAGCAAATGCTGTGATTACGATTAAAAATGGTACAAAGCTGATCGCATCAGGCAAAGCAGATAGCAAAGGGCAGTTTAAAGTAACTATTCCAAAACAAACACCAGGCGTAAAACTGGCTGTGACGGCAAAAGATGCAGCCAATAACTACAGCTCCAACACGTTTGTAACGGTCAGTGCCGCGCAGACAAAACCAGCGCTTCCAACCGTTAATACGCTTACTGAAAAAAGTACAGCGGTAACGGGAACAGGAGAAAAAAATGCGTCTATTTATATTAAAGCAGGCGGAAAGATTATTGCGAGCGGAAAAATTGATGGAAACGGCAAGTTCAGCGTAAAAATTCCTGCTCAAAAAGCAGGAACAGAAGTAACGGCCGTGCTGCAAAATAAAGTAGGATACAGTCCGTACAAAATTGTAAAAGTGCAAGACACAACGCCGCCGGCACCTCCGGCAGTGAATACCGTTACGTCTTTGTCCACCTTTATCTCTGGAAAAACAGAAGCGAATGCCGTGATTACGATTAAAAGCGGTACAAAGCTGATCGCATCAGGCAAAGCAGATAGCAAAGGGCAGTTTAAAGTAACTATTCCAAAACAAAAGGCAGGCGTAAAGCTGGCTGTGACGGCAAAAGATGCCGCTGGAAATACAAGTTCAGCAGTCAATATAAACGTTAAATAAAAACAAAAAAGAATTCTCTGCGGAGGATTCTTTTTTTAGTGATTTTTAAGTGGGATAGCAGGTTACTAAAAAGTTACCTTAGAACTTTGAAGTGCCTAACTTACTTTAAAGTGGGTTCTATCTTTTTCTTTTTTTCTGTTTCATAATAACAAATGTAAAGAAATTAGCAGGGGGTTTTTTATAATGAGTAATCATTTGCAAGATACAGTAACACTTCACAACGGAGTCAAAATGCCTTGGCTTGGACTAGGTGTATTTAAAGTAGAAGAAGGGCCTGAATTAGCGAACGCGGTGAAAACAGCTATCGTCAAAGGCTATCGCAGCATTGATACGGCAGCTATTTATGGAAATGAAGAAGGTGTAGGAGAAGGAATTCGCCAAGGTCTGAAAGAAGCAGGTCTTTCACGCGAAGACATTTTTGTTACATCAAAAGTTTGGAACGCAGATTTAGGCTATGAAGAGACGCTGGCTGCTTACGAAACAAGCTTACAAAAGCTTGGCTTAGAATATTTAGATCTATACTTAATTCACTGGCCGGTAGAAGGTAAGTATAAAGCAGCGTGGAAAGCATTAGAAACGCTTTATAAAGAAGAAAAAGTAAGAGCCGTGGGCGTAAGTAATTTTCAAATTCATCATTTAGAAGACCTAATGAAAGATACAGACGTTAAGCCTGTTATTAACCAAGTGGAGTATCATCCTCGTTTGACGCAAAAAGAGCTGCATGCTTTTTGTCAAAAGCATGATATTCAGCTAGAAGCATGGTCTCCTCTTATGCAAGGAGAATTGCTAGATAACGATGTGTTAAAAGAAATTGCTGAAAAACACGGTAAATCAGTTGCTCAAATTATTCTGCGATGGGATTTGCAAAACGGAGTTGTAACGATTCCAAAATCGACAAAAGAACATCGTATTGTTGAAAATTCATCGTTATATGATTTTGAATTGGATGCTGAAGATGTAAGTAAAATTAATGAATTAAACCAAAATCACCGAGTAGGTCCAGATCCGGACAACTTTGATTTTTAATAGAAGAACTAAGAAGCTGGGAGAAAAGTATTTTAGCCCAAGTGCAAAACGAACCATTGATCAACTAGTTTGATGAGTGGTTCGTTTTTTTTGTTATGGTGAATACAGCCTCATCTGTTTTGTCCCTTCTAGCAGTTGATTGAAGGGCAAGGCGAAGACTCCTGCGGGAAAAGCGGGACAGATGAGACCCCGAAGGAGTCAAGCGGCGAGGAGGCTCAGCGCCCGCCCGCGGAAAGCGAAGCCTGGCACGGAAATCAACTGCGGTGTCATAAGCGGTTCAGCTCATGTATCTCATTTGTTCGTCTTTAGGCTGGATTCATTTAGTTATGTCCCGGCCTCTTTTTATGCGTTATTACATAAATTTAACATTTTCTTCACAGTAAGCTAAAGGACGGGCCGTATGATAAAGAAAGGTCGTGAAAGATAGAGAAATCATTTCATATTTAAGTGTAAAATAGGCGGTGTAACGATGACAAAACAAGCTTACTCTCACATACAATGTAAAAAAACATCAATGATTGATTTATTGCTGGATGCAGGGGTTTATAAAAAAGGAAATAAGCAGTTATATGAGCTTACGCTTCAAGAGCTAGAAACAGAATACGAAGCTATTTCACAACAGCGCATATCCCGATGAAATTTTGATACATTGCTAGAATTTGTTATAATAGAGGAAAGGATAGGAGTTGATTTATATCGAAAAGCACCCGACAGACTCGCAGCCCATCCGTATGGATATCCTCGATTCTATATTTGCTAAAATGGTATTAAATAAGGCTATCCGAGATTTTAGAAGAGATCAAATTTTACGTGAAGTCGATCAAACATTAGAAGAAAGAAACAAAGAGAAATTTTTTCAATTAATTGAAGAATTAAAATCAATTTCGTAAAAGGCGTTTGCGCGATAGAATTTGATTTTATCATTTTAGCATATAAAAACAGGTAAGAAGCGGCATGCTTAGTTACCTGTTTTTTTGTTGTCTTATTGCAAACGAAGGCCTTACATAAGAAATGAACCTTATCACTGAACAGACAAAAAGAGCAAGTCTAATGTACTCACTCTTTTCAGAAAGGTATGGGTGTTACTGAGAAAATGAATGTCACTCTCTAAATGTTGCGTGTGGGGTTTAGAAAGTTCTATGCAATTGCATATTTTCTAATTCATTCGCTCTATGTATTGTTAAAGTAACAATATAACCATATCTTATCACATGAACGAAATTCGATTCAATATATTTATTGATTTTCTTTTTAAATTGTTCTAAATAATTAGTGAATGTAAAAAAATGTTTTTATTGGGTGAATGTGTATCTATAAAAAAACATTAGAAAAATATAGTGGGTTTTTATAGGAGACATTTGTTTATTTCTGACGGACTGTAAGCTTCAAAAGAGTACAATCCGTCCTGTAAATCAGTATTAAGAAAAAATGAGCTGAACCCAGTAGAATAGGAGGAAAAGCGTAACGATGGTGGTAAGCGGAATAACGATAAGTGATACTTTTAAATAATCTTTCCATTTTACCTTGATATGATTTTCTTTTAAAATATGCATCCAAATAAGAGAAGCCAGTGTTCCAATTGGCAATAAAAGCGAGCCCATATCACTTCCAATAATATTAGCAAGGTAAATAGTTTTAAGAGTAATAGGATCGAGCCCCATTTCAGTCAAGGTAATGGTTCCGACCATTAAAGCAGGGTGATTGTTAAACAAGTTAGAGAGAATGGAAACAAGTCCTCCCATGATAAAGCTTGCTTCAAAAAGCCCTCGATTCACAATTGGTTCGCAAATTTTTACAAGTAGATCTGTCAATCCTACGTTATGCAATCCGTAAATAATAACGTACATTGAAAATGCAAAAACGAAAATGTGCCACGGCGTTTTCTTTAAAATATCAATCGGGTTTGTACGTAAGTGATACCATCTCCAAATAAGTAAGATCAGTGAGCCCAGTACAGCAACCAATTCGATTGGTATGCCGAAATAAGAGGCGACAAATAGGAGACAGCGCATAACAAACACAAATAATAAAACTTTCAGCATAAATTGTGTGCGTTTACGTTTTGTTTCAACAGAAATGCTTCCTTTTAAGGGGTGAAACTGTTTCGTAAAGAAACTCTCTTCTATATCTTTTGAAGCATGCGGCAGTTTTTTTGGCAAATGGCGTTTTACGACCGTATACATGAGCCAAGACATAAATAATAAACCAAGTGTCGCCGGTACAAACATCATCGCCGTGTGCATATAAAGCGACATATGAACAATTTTTAAGGCAATCAAATTGACAATATTACTTACACCTATAGGCGCGCTGGAAGCGGTAGCAATAAGCGCTCCACTTAAAAGGTAGGGGATCTGCTGGTGGGGTTTTAGCTGAAGGTTTTTCAAAAGTAGAATTAAAATTGGAGTGGTAATTAAAATACTGCCGTCATTATTAAATAGTAAAGTCATTAAAAAGCAAAGCAGTTGGATGTACCAATATAATCGGTACCCTGAGCCTTTGGATAAACTCACTAGCCGTGCAGCTGCCCAGTGGAAGAATCCGAAACTTTCTAATATGACGGCCATGACAATGGTGGCAATAATGGTGATAGAAGCGCCGCTTATCTTTCCGAAAATATCAACAATGTCTGATTTGGATACAATGCCTGTAAGCAGGATAATGGCTGCTCCTATGGATGCCGGCCATGCTTCGTTGATGCCGTTTGGCCTCCAAAAAATGACGAGCATTGTCATTGTAAACACGAAAATGGCAATTCCAATTTCAATATTCATCAGTATGCTCCTTTCTTCTAAAATTTGTAATGAATATACCCTTGCATGTCCCTTACACTCTATTTATATTCATTTATTACTAGAAGGATTGTGCATAAGACCATTTTTACTAATATGTTTGTTTATCTTGCCAAGGCACGTGTCATATTGGGAGAGGAGCCTATGAAAAAGAGGCGGGGGCATAACTAAATCTATCCAATCTAAAGAAAAATCAATTGGATAAAGGAGCTAGTAGGCATTGTTTTTTATATTGCTGTTGATTTTCATGCCAGCCTTTGCTTTCTGCTTGTCCCGCAGGCGTCTTCGTCTTGCACAGATAAAAGCCGCTATATACATGAAACCTACACTCACCATATCAATAAAAAAATCCGAACCATTCATCGTTCGGATCTTCCTTTAACTAACATACTTTTGCTCCAGTCTGTTTAAGATTAGCAAGTATAGATTTTTTCGTGTAAAGTTAGCGCTTTTATCTGATCGTGATCAGGTTCGTAGCCGATGCCTGGTGTATCAGGAACGGAAATAATCCCGTTGTCGACCGTGATTTCCGGATGAACGATATCACGCGGCCAGTATTTAGAGGATGCAGCTGTATCTCCGGGAAGCGTAAAATTGGCAAGTGTGGTAATGGCAATATTATGTGCTCGTCCGACACCTGATTCCAGCATACCGCCGCACCATACGGGCACACCGTGGGTTTGACAAAGGTCATGAATTTTTTTGGCTTCTGTTAGTCCGCCTACTCGTCCAATTTTAATGTTAATAATTTGTGTGCTTCCAAGTTTAATAGCTTTTCGAACGTCTTCAGCTGAATGAATGCTTTCATCTAAGCAAATGGGCGTGCGCATGCGGGCCTGCAGTTCAGCGTGATCAATTAAATCATCATGAGCCAACGGCTGTTCAATCATCATTAAATCAAACTCTTCAAGCTGAGCAAGGTGATCAGCATCTGCAAGCGTATAAGCAGAGTTCGCATCAACCATCAGCGGAATAGAAGGGAACTCGTTTCGAACCGCTCGCGTCAAGTTAAGATCCCAGCTTGGCTTAATTTTAATTTTGATCCGCTTATATCCTTCATTCAAGCCGGCTTCAATTTTGCGAAGCGTTTCGTCAATCGTAGGCTGAATGCCAACGCTGAGACCAACTTCAATTTGACTTTTACTGCCTCCTAACGCTTTAGATAGAGAGAGGTTTTGCCTCCGCGCATACAAATCCCAAACTGCGCCTTCTAACGCCGCTTTTGCCATGTAATTGCCTCGAATATGAGCAAAGCGTTCAGATACTTCGTCAGGATGCTGAATTTCTTTCTGTTGAAGCAAAGGAATTAAAAAATCCTCCATAATGTGCCAGTTTGTTTTGAGCGTTTCTTCTTTATAAAAAGGATCGGCGCACGCTACGGATTCAGCCCAGCCGGATCGTCCGTCTTCGCCTTGAATTTCGACTAAAATAAAATCTCGATCCACTTCTTTTCCAAGGCTTGTGGTAAACGGATGAAGTAGATCCATTTTTAAATGCCGTAAAATGACGCGTTTGATCTTCATTTTTGCACCTCTTTTTTCGTTAAAATATAAAAATGAACGGGCGCGCTGCTTTCTGGATGCTTCATGAAGTTTGTTACTTGGAATCCTTTTGCAAAACACGTTTGAAATACGCGTCTTGTTCGCATACGCCAGTCTAATGCCAGAGAAGGAGAGACTTCTTTCATTTGCTGAAACGCAGACGGAATAGCTACAGACACGACGTCATGATCCAACCATCTTTCATCAATATCTGTAACAGAAGGAAATCCTTGATCCGTTAACGTCCATTGAGTAAGCGATGCGTCCATTATTTGATCTGGCGTATAAAGAGGCTGAGCTCGCTTTGTATCCTCTGCGGATGCCCATTCTACAACGAATCGATCAGAAGGCAAGTCAGCATTTAACGGATCATTCATGTCTCCGTAGCAGTTTTCAATATAGGTAGAACAAACGGCTCCAAGCTTTCCAATATTTAAATACCCGTTGGCGCTTTCTAGAGGATCATACGTCCAGCTGATATATGAATAGCCCTTTTTTTTACTTTCTTGTCTCTGCGCATGCTTAAGTTTGGCACCGATACCCATGCTGCGATAGGCAGGGTCAACTGCTAATATATGAGAACATAAATAGACGCACGTTCCGTCAAACCCTGGAAAACTATATTGAAAGCCAATCAGCTTTTCATCTAGAAACGCACCAAGAACAAGACCTCCGTTTTTAACAGCGGTCAAGGTTTGATGAACGGGCGTGGCTTCTTCTTCTCCCCAGACGCGGCTTTCTAATGCGCGTACGTCTTCTAGTTCAGTGGTTGTTGTGAGTGAACGAATCGTTAAGGCTTCAGTCATATTTTTACTTCCTTTCTTTTTATCATCTATTCTAAAAAGATGCCTTGCTCGGCATAGAGCTTTTCCAAGTGTTCTTGTCGTTTTCCAGCCGTTTTTTCATCTCTTTTTTGCATGCTGCTAATGACAATTTGAGATAGGGCAAGAAGCGATAAAATATGTTCGGTTGTTCCGGCTAAAAGCGTGATATCAGCGATTTGACCTACCGGAGACAAACGGCGGTCTGTAATGGCAATTACTTTCGCTCCTTGTTTTTTAGCCTGCTGAGCTACTTCAAGCGCTTCTTTTGTATAGCGCGGCAGTGAAAATACAACAACAGCAGACTCACTAGTAAGATTGCATAGCGTTTCAAGCAAAAATCCTGTTGGAAAAGATAAAAGAACATGATTGCGAAGCTGATTCATTTTATAATACAGCCAGTAGGCTGCCGTATGAGATTCGCGGAAACCCGCAATATACACTTGATCACTTTTGATAAGCGCCTCTACAGCTTGAGATAATTCTTTTTCGTCAACTGGAGAGAGCCATTCATCGAAGATTTTCTTTTCTTCCGCTGCAGAATCAGCTGCAGGTTTGCTAGCTGCTTCTTTTGATTCGGCAGAAGAAAGCCATTCTTTTCGCATTAGCTCCTGCAAATCGGAAAAACCATTTAATCCAAGCGCGTAAGCTAGACGAATAACGGTTGTTTCACTGACACCTGCTTCTTTGCCGATTTGTCCAGCCGTGTACAGCGAGCCTTTTTCCGTGAAATTGACGAGAAACTCCGCCACTTTTTTTTGACCGCGAGAAAGGTCAGGAAATTTATGTTTAATTAATTCTTGAAATGATGGATTCATATAGCCTCCTAAAAAAGAAGTTATAACTTCATAAAAATATATTAATGCATTTTTAACTTCATTTCAATTGCTGTTTCAAAATAAAAAGAAGTCCTCGTGATATAATAAATTGATTATTCAAAAATAAATGCCGTTATTCAAAAACGAATTGTATTTTATTCAAAAATGAATAGAAAGCAGGGAGCATACATGAATTCAGAATGGAATGAAAATCAGTGGATCCTTCATTCATTAAAAGATGATTTGCTTGTCACGGATGAAAAAGGCATCATTGTCCGAATACATGAAGGAACGGGAAACATTTACGATGTAAAAGCTGAAAAACTGTTGGGGAAGTCTGTTTATGAACTTGAAAAACAAGGGTTGTTTACGCCAATCGTCACGCCAATTGTGCTTGAAACAAAGAAGAAAATTACGCTTGTACAAACAACTAAACAAGGCAAGCAGGTACTCGTTACGGGCATTCCTGTCAAAGATGAAAAAGGAGAGATTAAAAGAATAGTTAGCTATTCTCATGATGTGACGGAGCTTATGGAAATGAAAACATATCTTGATGCGATGGAAGGCGAAATGCAGCGCGTAAAGAGCGAGCTTATGCTGCTGCGGAACCAAAATCTATCAACAGAAGGAATTGTATGCAACAGCGAAAAGATGCAGCACGTTCTTCGTACGGCTGTTCACGTGTCGAATGTAGACGTAAATATTTTACTTTTAGGGCAGTCAGGAGTAGGAAAAACGCATTTAGCCAAGCTGATACATAACAAAAGTACAAGAAGCAAAGGGCCATTTATTGAAGTGAACTGCGGGGCGATTCCAGATCATTTATTTGAGGCTGAACTGTTTGGCTACGAAGCGGGTGCTTTTACCGGTGCATCTAAAAATGGAAAAGTGGGACTGGTCGAATTAGCAGATGGAGGTACGCTTTTTTTAGATGAAGTCGGAGAACTGTCACCGGCGCATCAAGTAAAAATTTTAAAGCTCATTCAAGAAAAACAGTTTTATTCCGTTGGGGGAAGAAAGCCTAAAACCGTGGACTTTCGCTTAATTGCAGCGACGAACAAAGATTTAGAAAAAGCTGTTGCTGAAAAAGAATTTCGAGAAGATTTATATTTTCGTTTAAGCGTCGTACCGATTACCATTCCATCTTTGAACGAGCGCCCTGAAGATATTTTTCCGCTGCTCACACATTTTGTCGAGCAGTTTGAAAAGAAATACAACCGAAAAAGAACGTTTGATAATGCGGTTATTCACGCACTGCTTTCCCACGAGTGGAAAGGGAACGTACGAGAGTTAATTAATGTGATTGAACACGCTGTGGTTGTATCTTCGCAAACGCTGATTACAATGGAGCATTTGCCGCATTCTCTGCATAGAAAAAAACGGATTCAGAACGTTGAAGAACATGGGGAAATGAAGCTTAATGACGCGTTAAACGAGCTGGAAAAAGAGATATTAGTAAAAGCAAAAAAACAGTATAAAACGACAACAGAAATAGGGGAAGCACTTGGAATCAGTCAGCCTTCAGTTGTTAGAAAATTAAAAAAACATTCCGTTTTTTAACGTCTTTGGCACGCTCTTTGCATGTAAAACAAGTACAAACACATTACTTGATAGATTGCGAGGAGGAAGTCAGATGACGCAGGCATCACTTACACAGTTAATGAACAGTTTACCCGATTTACTAGCACCAAGCATGGCGAAAGATCATCCTAATTTACCCGTGGTAAAAGCAGAAGGCTGCTACTACTATGGAGCTGACGGAAAAACGTATTTAGATTTTACATCAGGTATTGCAACAGCGAATACAGGTCATCGTCACCCTAAAGTTGTACAAGCGATTAAAGAAAGCGTTGATCATCTTATGCACGGCCCGTCGGGTGTGATTATGTACGAATCTATTTTACAGCTTGCTGAAGAATTAAAAACAGTATTGCCAAGAGGGTTGGACTGCTTTTTCTTTGCCAACAGCGGAACCGAAGCAATTGAAGGAGCGTTAAAACTGGCAAAGTACGTTACGCAAAGACCTTATACGGTTTCGTTTATGGGCTGCTTTCACGGCCGTTCTCTCGGAGCGCTTAGTGTGACAACATCAAAAAGCAAATACCGGAAATTTCTTCAACCATCGGGCTTAACGTATCAAGTGCCTTATGCAGACGCGACTCAGTGTCCAAAAGGAGAAGATCCGGAAATCTACTGCGTGGAAAAGCTGGAAAGAGATTTTGCCACTTTGTTTAAGCATCAAGTCACGCCGGAAGAAGTAGCGTGCATGATTGTAGAGCCGGTTCTTGGAGAAGGCGGCTACGTGATCCCTCCGAAAGCGTGGCTGCAAAAAATAAGAGAAGTGTGTGACAGACACGGCATTCTGCTTATTTTTGACGAAGTGCAAACCGGCTTTGGACGGACCGGCGAGTGGTTTGCAGCTCAAACGTTTGACGTGACGCCTGACATTATGGCAATCGCAAAAGGCATAGCATCAGGACTTCCGTTAAGTGCGACCGTAGCTTCCAAACAGTTAATGGAAAAGTGGCCGATTGGTACACACGGAACAACTTTTGGAGGCAATCCTATTGCTTGTTCAGCAGCACTTGCGACTCTGGACGTATTAAAAGAAGAAAAGCTGATTGAAAACTCAAAAGCAATGGGGAAATATGCAGCGGATCAGCTTCAGCATTTAAAAGCGAAGCATGAAGTTATCGGAAGTATTCGTTCAGTAGGACTAATGATTGGAATTGAAATTATTAATCCAAAAACAAAGCAAGGTGACGGAAATCTTCTTCTTGAGATTTTAGACAAATGTTTGGAAAAAGGAGTGCTGTTTTACCTTTGCGGAAATAGCGGAGAAGTGATTCGAATGATTCCTCCTTTAACGATTACAAAAGAAGAAATTGATGCCGGGCTTCGGGTATTAGATGAAGCATTGACAGAAATCACAAGTCTTCACGTGATCTAAAGCTTTAGGAAGCTCTTTGTTTCAATGAAAGATAGATTGACCCACAATAAGGAGGAATCTGTTATGAACGGACTGGATATGACGGTTATGTTTGTCTATTTTGGCGTATTGGTTGTAGCTGGTATTATTGGCTCGTTAAAAGCAAAGTCATCAGAAGATTTTATTTTAGCGGGACGAAACTTAGGGATGTTCATGTATTTAGGGTGTTTGTCTGCCGTTATTTTAGGCGGAGCGTCGACGATTGGAACGGCTCAGCTTGGCTATGAGCACGGGCTGTCTGGCATTTGGTTTGTGACGATGATTGGACTTGGGATCATTACGCTTGGCACGATTTTTATTAAGCGGATTTCGTCGTTGAAAGTGACGACTATCAGCGAACTGCTAGGAAAAAGATATAACGCTCAAGCGCAAATTATCAGCGCCGTTGTTGCAGCTATTTATACACTCATGGTATCAGTCACTCAAGTGATTGGAATGGGAACGATCATTCATGCGCTGCTCGGATGGAGTATGACGGCATCGATGTTAATTAGCGGTTCGATTGTTTTGTTCTATACGATTTTAGGCGGAATGTGGAGCGTAACGGTTACTGATATTATTCAATTTGTTGTGATGACGGTGGCGATTTTTGGATTTATGCTTCCGATGAGTGTATCAGAAGCAGGAGGTTTCAGAGCCCTTGCCGGAGATTTGCCATCATCTTATTTTGATTTTTCATCCATTGGATACGGTCAAATCTTTCAGTATTTCCTCTTGTATACGCTTGGTATGGCAGTTTCTCAAGATATTTGGCAGCGGGTATTTACGGCGCGAACAGAAAAAATCGCCCGAAACGGCTCCATTTTTGCAGGCGTGTACAGCATTGCCTACGCGGTTGCCGGAAGCGTAATTGGAATGTGTGCATATTTGCTGCTGCCAAACGCAGAAAGCAGTCAAAGCATTTTTGCGACGCTTGCAGTTCAAATCCTGCCTCAAGGGTTATTAGGTCTCGTACTAGCGGGCGTTTGTTCGGCGCTGATGTCAACTGCTTCAGGAACGCTGCTTGCGTCTTCTACGCTGATTAGTAATGATATTATTAAAAAAGTGTGGCTTAAAAATATTTCAGAGAAAAATTATTTAATTTTAACGCGCGTAAATACGCTTATTGTTGGTGTGCTTGCTATTATCTTTGCTCTTTGGATTCAAGATGTGCTTGTTGCTTTAGATGTTGCGTATGCCATTTTATCAGGAGCGATTTTTGTTCCATTTGTTGTGTCGCTGTTTTGGAAAGACATTCATCCAAAAGCAGGAGTTTCAGCGATTGTTGTCAGTACGCTAGTAGTACTTGGAGGTCTATTGATTGAAGGACTTTCTTCTACCACGCCAATTCTATACGGAATTTCAAGCAGCATCATTGTAATGGCTGGATTTGCGGTTATGGCTCGAAACAAAGAACTGTCTGATCAAGAAAAGGTTCAAGAAGATATGTGAATAAGAGGGTAAAAAGCTTCTCATAGTAAAGTGAGAAGCTTTTTAGTATTTTGTATGCATAAGTATAGACAACAAACGGCAAGGAGGAGTACACTAGACGCTCAGATTATAGGGATAAGGAGATTGTTACATGAAAAGCAGAACGTCTGTAATGGTTAGTATTGTGCTGGCAATGCTAGTGGCTTCGCTTGATTCAACGATTATGAATACGACGATGCCTGTTATTGCAAAAGAGCTTGGAAGGTTTGATTTGTACGCGTGGTCGTTTGCTTCGTACATGATTGCAAGTACGATTTTATCTCCGGTAGCGGGAAGATTATCGGATTTATTTGGCCGCAAAAAAGTATTTGGGTTTGGAATTATTGCTTTTTTAATTGGTTCGATGCTTTGCGGCGTGGCGAATACGATGATTCAGCTTGTTCTTTTCCGTGCGGTCCAAGGAATAGGAGCCGGGTTTATGGTGGCGTTTCCCGCTATTATTGCCGGAGACTTATTTCCCGTCGAGAAACGAGGGAAGATTCAGGCGCTGTTTACAACGATGTGGGGATTATCAGCTGTATTAGCTCCGCTTTTAGGCGCTTTTTTTGTGGATTATTTAACGTGGAGATGGATTTTCTTTATTAATTTACCCGTATGTATTGTTTCATTTCTGACGTTAATGCCCTATCAAGAAAGCTATAAGCCGAAAAGAGCAAAAGTCGATTACATCGGTGCTATCTTGTTTGGAGCGGGCGTTACATCACTGCTGCTCGTTACGGTAGTGGAACAAAACCGGGTTGTGTATACAGTCGCGGGACTTATTTTATTAGTGATTTTTTATCTACATGAACGAAAACATGCTTCACCAATTGTACCGCTGTCCATGTTCCAAAACAAAACGCTGTCATGGATTAATATTAATGCGTTTATTGGAACGGTGGCTTTATTCGGTACGTCAAGCTACATTCCGTTATTTTTACAGCGAGTAGCGCATCTGTCACTGTTTATGAGCGGAGTTGCGCTGTTAGGAACGGCAGTCGGGTGGATGTCTGTATCTGTGCCAGCAGGTAAATGGATTTTAAAACACGGCTATAGAAAGCTGTTGTTAATCGGAAATGTGCTGCTGGTTGGCTCAGGAACACTGCTGCTTATGCTAAATGAAAGTCACGGCTTCTTTTACGTGTTTTGCGTCATGATTGTCCAAGGACTATCGTTTGGTCTGCTGTCTACGGTTGGCGTCATTGGTGTACAGCAATTAGTAGGAGGACATGAAAGAGGTATTTCAACGTCATTTTTTATGTTTTGCAGAAACATGGGAACAGCCATCGGCGTTACCATTATGGGTGCGTTGCTGACTTCAGGCGGAAGCTTCATGGCAGGCATTCATCACTTGTTTTTATTTGGCTTTGCAGGAAGCATCGTGGCTTTATTGACTTCCTTAAAAATTCAAAACGATACGGAATCAAAGCACAGCCGAGCTGCTAGTTGAGGGGATTTATGCTAAATATGTTTATTTCATAAAAAAACGGGAAGAAACCAAATAAGGTCATAGAATTGCCTGAGAAATCGTAGGCATATTCTTCTTCTTCTTTCACTTACTACATGTGGGACGCCGGGTATCGGCGTCTTTTTTTTGTGCTGTAAAGGAGCTGTTTATATAATCAAACGCATACACATAAACGATTTTGTTCAAATAATGGGACTTTTCACAAAAATAAGTCTTTAAATGGTAAGGGATATTAGGTATAATTTAGTGGTTATTTAGCATATTTTAGAAATGTTTGACTGAGTTTGTACGGAAAAGTGAAAGGGGATATTTCATGTCATGGCTCACCAAATGGTCGTTCAAAAATAAAGCGGCTATCACCATTATGTCTATTTTAATTTTAGCTTTAGGAGTCATTAGTTATTTTACACTTCCGATGGAGTTCCTGCCCACCGCTGATCAGCCTCAAGTGTCAGTAGTGGTTATGGGGCAAGGAACGGATGCGGACTCTATGGAAAAACAAGTTACGTCACCAATTGAAGAAGCGGTAGCCGGTGTTAAAGGAAAAAGCAACGTGTATTCGACGACGGGAGACGGCTATTCTAAAATCGATCTTTCATTTGAATCCAAAACGGATATGAAAGAAGCAAAAACAAACGTCCAAGAAGCACTGTCTTCGGTGCAGCTTCCAGCCAGCGTATCAAAGCCTAATGTTATTCAATTAAATACCTCTATGATTCCCATCGCAGATATTTCACTCACATTTAAAGAAGGATTAACAAGAGACAATCTGGATCTTGCAGAGAAAAAACTGATCCCTAAATATAAAGACATTAAAGGCATTGCGAGTGTTCAAACGTATGGAACAGCGGATTCCTACGTGTCTATTAAAGTTGATAATAAAAAATTGTCACAAAAGAACGTAACCATTGATAAAGTCATCAGCGTGTTAGAAGGAAAAAACACGTCGCTTGCAGTTGGCGAAAAAGTCATTAATAACAAGTCGAGCAACATCAATGTAACAGGTAAAATTGACAGCTTGGACAAAGTGAAAAAGCTGCCGGTTGCACCGAATGTAACGCTGGGCGACCTTGCAAAAGTAGAAGTGAAAAAGCCTGAAGGCGTCGTGACGCATATTAACGGAAAAGATGCGCTTTTACTTATTGTGACAAAAGACAGTCACTCAAACGCCGTTAGCATTACAAAAGAAGTAAAAAAACTGTCTCAGCAAATTAACAAAGACTATAACAATGTGAATGCTTCTGTATTTTTTGCAACAGGAGACAGCGTACAAAACTCTGTTCATTCCATGATGAAAGAAGTGTTGCTAGGCGCACTTTTTGCGACCATTGTCATCATGCTGTTTTTACGCAGCGTTCGCTCTACGTTTATCACAATTGTATCCATTCCGCTATCGCTTTGCTTTACGCTTTTTTTATTATCCAAATCAGGCGTTACGCTTAATATTTTAACGCTTGGAGGAGTAGCGGTAGCGATTGGGAGATTGGTAGATGATAGTATCGTTGTTATTGAAAACATCTTCCGGAAAATGCAAAAAGAAAAGTTTTCGCTTGGGCTGATTATTGATGCCACAAAAGAAGTAGGTTCTGCTATTACCGCTTCTACGTTAACGACAGTAGCTGTCTTTTTACCAATCGGCCTTGTAAACGGAGGGCTTCAGGACTTTATGCTTCCGTTTGCTCTAACGCTGACGTATTCATTGCTGTCTTCATTAATTGTCGCACTTACGGTTGTGCCGTTAATGAGTGCAGGATTATTAAAAAATGAAAAAATCCGCAAGCACAAGCAGCCGGTTCGTTTTACAAAGGTCATTACGTGGTCGCTTAATCATAAATGGGTTGTGCTGCTGCTTTCGCTGCTTTTATTTGTCGGATCTATTGGCGCGTACACAATGATGCCTAAAGGAGCGGTTGATAACTCTTCATCTGACTTTGTAGGCACAACGTTAAGCTATCCAAATAACACGCCAATTAAAACCGTAGAAGAAAAATCACTGCAGCTTGAACGCTATATTTTAGCTCAAAAAGAAGTAAAAGAAGTATACATGCAGCTTGGTAATACGGACGAAGGAGCCAAGTGGGGAGACGTTGGTTCACCTACTGAAGCCACGTATACGATTACTGTAAAAGACAGTGGAAACACGGATTCGCTAATGAAACGAATCCAAAATCAAAAGAAGCTCTATGACGGAGGAGATCTTAGCGTAAGTGCTGCTTCACTAATGGGAGCGTCTACTACTTCGATTACCGTTGATGTAATTGGAAATGACATGAATAAGTTAGAAAAGACGGCAAGCAGCATTAAGAAAGAAATAAGCGATATAAAAGGAGTAGACAAAGTTTCTACGAACCAAGACGAAAAGAAAACGATTTACTCTTTAGACGTAGATCCAACAAAAGCGAATACACAGCAAGTAGCGCAGCAGCTTGGTGTTATGCTGAATAAAACGCCAATTGGAGCGATAGATTTAGAAGGCAAGCAAGCAAACGTACTTCTTGAATCTGTCCTAAATCCAACATCACCAAAAGAGTTAAAAGATATTTCCATTATGACAGAGACAGGACCGTCGCCTGTTTCAAAAGTGGCTTCGCTAACGCAAGCTGAAAAGCCGACCAATCAGTTTCATAAAAATGGAGACCCGTATATTCAAGTAACAGCGGATGTCAATCCAGAAAAGCTTTCAGAGATTAATAAAAACATCCAAACAGTGATTTTTGGAGACGGTAAGAATAAAGGACTGTCGATTTCAAAAGATGTTGACGTTGTAATCGGAGGAGCAAGCACTCAGCAAGGAGAAGATTTCTCTGACTTGTTCATTACAATGCTCGTGTCGATTGGTATTGTGTTCTTAATTATGGTGATCACGTTTAAAACAATCCGCACGCCGTTTGCCATTTTATTTTCACTTCCGCTTGCAGCCATCGGTGCCGTGTTAGGATTATTAATCAGCCGTATTCCAGTAGACGTAACGGCTTTACTGGGAGCACTGATGCTGATTGGTATTGTTGTAACCAACGCCATTGTACTATTAGACCGCGTAAAGCAAAATGAAAAGAAAATGATTATGCGAGATGCGATTGTTGAAGCAGCCGCTACGCGTATGCGTCCAATTGTCATGACGTCCGCTGCTACGATTTGTGCGATGCTGCCGCTTTTATTTAAACAAAGCGAAAGCGGAAGCCTTGTTTCTCAAAGTCTTGCAGTCGTTGTAATTGGAGGATTGGCCGTTGCGACTTTTCTTACGCTTGTAGTCATTCCGGTTGTGTATGAACTGCTTCATTTCAGAAAATCGAAAAAGCAAAGAATACAGCAAAAACAGCAGGAAGACGTAACGTCGCTATAATATTTAAAAGAGGCAAGGACATAAGTATGTTAGGTGAAGGAAGATCCGAACGATAAATTGTTCGGATTTTTTTATTGATGATAGGGTGAGCGTAAGTTTCATGTACGTAGGTGTTTCTAGCTGGCGATTGGAGGGCACGATGAAGACTCCTGCGGGGAAAGCGAAGTCTTGCATGGAAATCACAAGCGGTTCAGCTCATTCCTCCCATTTATTCATCTTTAGGTGGAATTGATTTGGTTACATTCCAGCCTCTTTTTTATGAAACCTTTTGGCTAGTAAAACGTATAGTTAGACAAAGAGATGGAGGGATAGTATGTTTCGAATAAAAGAGCGATGCTCCGTTTGTCAAAAAGAGATTCAGTCGAATGAAGAAGTATGGATGCGGATGAAGTATCCAAGTAAAAGAGGCATGACCGAAATCAAAGCTTTCCTACATCAAGAAGCGCAGTTTGTATGCATGGACTGCTTTGAAAAAACAAAAAAATGAGTCAAATGCAAGTGTTCTCTTTTCAAAATATTGACATATTATATTTTATAGTTTAATATTTAGATAATTATCTAAATACTTAAATATGATGGAGATGAACTTCAATTGAATGAAACGTTTAAAGCCTTAGCGGATCCCACTCGCAGAAAGATTTTAGAGCTGCTAAAAGAGCGAGATTTAACCGCAGGAGAAATTTCCGAGTATTTTAATATGACCAAACCAAGCATCTCAAATCATTTAAAAATCTTGAAGCAAGCGGACCTCGTTCAAGATGAAAAAAGAGGACAGTTTGTGATTTATTCGTTAAATACAACCGTTTTTCAAGATTTAATCGGCTGGTTTTTCAGCTTTCAGAAAGGAGAGAGTTAAATGAAAAAGCACGTATTTCCTTTAGGCATTACCCTTTTAACACTGGTTGCATGGCTGATTGCACTGCCGCATCTTCCAGCTACGATGCCCATCCACTGGGGAGCAAATGGAGAAGCAGACGGATTTGCAACGAAGATAAACGCAATGATCTTAACAGTAGGCATCATGGTACTTATTTATTTTATCATTGCATTTGTTCCGCGAATTGACCCGCGTAAAGAAAATTATAAGTACTTTTCAAAAACGTATAACATCCTGTTAAATGCCGTACTGCTATTATTCTTTTTTGTAAATATGAGCACTATTTTACAGGGGCTTGGCTATAACGTGCCGATGTCGTACATTGCTCCGATTATGGCTGGACTCGTTTTTATCATTATCGGAAACTACTTGCAGCGCGTGCGCTCGAACTATTTTATGGGCATTCGTACACCGTGGACATTGAGCAATGAAATCGTATGGAAAAAGACGCATCGTTTATCTGGAAAGCTCTTTTTTATCGGCGGACTGCTAATTCTTATTAGCGCTTTTTTACCTGATGGATACAAGTCAGTTATCATGTGGGGCAGTATCGTTCTGTGCGTGGCGGTTCCTTATCTGTATTCGTACCTGGCTTATAAAAAAGAAATGAATGTGTAAGCATACAAAAAATCCGGTGAATACACCGGATTTTTTTATGGATAACATATCAGCCGTAACGCCACCGTTCGTGTCACGCCGGCTGATGGGAATAAATACAGCATAAAGTATGAAACGCGTTTCAGGTCAAGAGCTGCTATAAAAAAACTTACATTTGCTTACGATCGCTTGCTTCAGGCGGCTTTTCAATCCACCCGTTTTTAATCATCACTTCGCTGCAGCGCCCCGCTACTTTTAAGTCTCGTAAAATACACGCTTCACAGTGCCCCACAATATCGAGCCTCATGCTGGTTGTCATTGCCGTTGCGTAATAGGTAATGGCTACTTTAAACATTGCTCCTGCGTGAAACGTCATCAGCTTTTCTGAAAAAGGCGCGTGCGTAGACGTTGTGATTTCATTATCCAAAAGCGGAGGCGTATGAAGATTTTCCTCGTGCATAATGGAAGAATAAAGCTCAATATGCTTGTGAGCCACATCAAGCCCCGTCTCCATTACTTTCTTCACATCTTTTCGTTTGCTCACTTGTTTAAAGGCAATTAACAGGGCTTTGGATACCATGCTTTTTCGTAAATTAAAATAAATATTTCCGGCTTCCGTTGCGTTTAAAAGGCGCTGCTTTCCGACAAAATCAAGAGCGTAAGCCAAGTCGGTGATCGGCTCTTGTTTTTTCGGATTCAAAAAATAAGGAGCGGGCACATAAAGATTTTTTTCTAAAAGCAGGTCGAGCGACCGATTATATACTTCCATCACATCTAAATTACACTGATGATAATAATCTCGAAGATCTCGGCGAACCGACACGCTAAATGAAATGCCGTATCCTGCCAAGCCGTGAATGGTCATGTCGTGAAGATACTTCAGCCAAAACGAGTCTGTAAAAAGCGGAGGTGCGTGCAAGTCCACATCTTCATCTGTAAAACCTTTTGGCAGCGGAAAATGCTCGGCATGAAAAATGGCAGTCAGCAGCTTAATATGCTTTTTTGATAACTCCAGAGAAAAGGCAAACAGCGAACGAATCTCGGAATCCGTTACCGTTGCAAGAACGTGTTTTGCTACGCAAGCTGCCAGCGTATCCTGCTGATACTGCGCGCATAGACTCGTTATTTCAGGCGAAGTCAAACGCTTGCTTTCTGCATTCAATTGGCTTTCCTCCTATCTATAAAAATGGCACGTATTTATAAAAAACAGATAAGTATAGTGTGGACAAGGATGTGTTAAATTATTCCATGGTTAAATTGAAATCAAAATAGAAAAAAGATCTGCCCGGTAAAGAGCAGATCTTTATGTATTGGTTTATTTTTTATTCATTTCTTTTTCAATTTCAGGATAGGTAATGCCGTATTTTTTAGAGACGGTAACTAAACCGATAATTTCTTCTTCAGTAGGTGGTCCCACTTGCGGCAGAGGAGCATTTTCGGGAACGGAAGTACCGAGTTCTTTAACAAATGAATCAAAGCCTGCAGGAGAAGCAGTAAGGATAAATTCTGTTTCTTCTGGTCCGGTCACAAAACGGTGCTGAATACCTCGAGGAGCAAAAATATAATCGCCCGCTTTTGCTTCAATTATTTCTTCTCCTATGTAAAAAATCATTGAGCCGCGCTTTACATAAAACGTTTCGTCTTCATGTTCGTGAAGGTGGAGCGGGGGACCTTGGTTTGCTGGTTTCACTACGTGTGCCACGGCGTAAGCTCCGTTTGTATCTTCACCTGATACAAGAAGCGTTACTTTTTCATCAAGAAAATGAAATGTATTTTGATCGTGTGGCGTACGGTGAAAAGCGTTTGTTAGCTGGTTATGAGTTGCTGTCATCCTTTTATCTCCTTTAAAAACATATTTTGAGATTATTGTATACTAATATGAACGTTTTATGTGTGGAATAATAGCTAAAAAGAATTATCTATTTACATTTATTATATTTTTGTAGTTCTATTGTTATTTATTGTGAATTTTTAATAGAATTCCCTCTATCCATTTTCCAAAACTAACCAGTATGCTAACATAAAGATAGAATTTCTAAATGGATAAGTGATATATGAGATGTAAAAGGAGAGTTTCGATGAAGTTGTTTAAAGATGCGTCTAAACGAGAGCATCAAAATTGGAATAAAGCTGTGTCGGCAGGTTTTTATATACTTTTATTGCTGCTGTTTGTGAACGTAATAATGTATACCTATAAAGGTGCCGAGTTAGTGTCGTCATTTTTGATGTTTTGGACAGGGATCGTTGTGACGTTTGGCTATCAGTTTATTTTAAATAGAAAAAGTGAGAAAAAATGAAAAAACAGCCTTGGCACCGTTCAGAAAAATTTCTGATGCTGCTGTGCTTTTTTGCGCCACCCATTGGTTATGTAGCGGTGGTGATGAATAAGAAAAAGCTAAGCCGAGAACAGTGGCTGAGTAACTTAACGGTAGCGACTATTATCATGTCCATATGGCTGCTGAAGTTTTTACCGCATCAGTGGGGAATCATTATTTTGTTAACGGGAGTCGGAATTTACTGGTATCACCGAATGTTGAAGAAGTTTAAGAAGTAGCAGCAGGGATAAAGAAAGTTAAATTTTACGCATTGATATTTTGACAAAAGAAGTTAAAATATTATAGTAATACAAATTTGTTCTACCCATGTAAATAAAAGTATTTATTTGCTGTGTTTTATAATTTAGTTAAGAATAGAGCCAACCAAAGCGGTTGGTTTTTTGCATGAGTTCATTCTTTTTTTGTGGAAATTGAAGAAGAGTATCCGATGTAAAGCTAGAGCATATAGGCAGGTTTTAAAACTGTCGGATCAGTTCTTTAAACAGGAGGCCATCACTAGTGTCGATAAAGAAAAAGTTGTCCGTATTCTTTACTTTGCTGGTATTGTGTATTCTACTAGCGAATAACACCTTGCACTACATTCGATCAAAAAATAGATTAACAGAGTTTAATCAACGGGAAATCACGCTGGTCACAGAAGAAATTGCGTACGAAGTCGAAAATTCTAAAAATAGTGCCTCCTATATGGAAGATCGGATGGCACAGGAATTACGAACGGCTTCGATTGCGATTCAACAGTCTTTGCCCGCTGATTATCATGACGTCAGCAATGACGAGTTAAAACAGTTGGCTAAAAAACTGAGGGTATCTCATATTACATTATTAGCACCCGTAGAAGGTGATATTATAGGCGTAAAATCTTCTGATCCTAAGGAAATCAATATGTCTACAAAAGAGTGGGGCTATTGGTATACATCTTTTCAGCAGCTTCTTTCTCAGCAGCCGGTCACGACAACAAAAGGATTGACTTTACCTCACTATTGGAGCGGGCCGATTGAAGTAGCTTCTAGCAACCCTAATCACATTGACAAATGGGGTTATTATTACGACGGGTCTACTAATTACATTATTGATCCTTATTTCCGGGATCAGCACGTCCTCGATTTTGAAAAAAGGTTTGGCCCTACGAACGTGATGAACCGCTTTACAGAAAATCTTGAAGGCGTTCTTGAACTAACGGCTTTTAACCCGAAAAACTTCGGAAAAAGAAATCAAAACGTATATTTAAACGGCAATAAATATATTAGAATAAAAGATCAGCCGATTTGGTACGGAACGTACACGTATCGAAATACCGAACGTGATAAAAAGTCCATTCAAAAGGCCTTGGAAACGGGAAAATCACAAAGCTATACTGCTGAAATCAACCATAAAAAAGTATTAAAAACATTGGTACCGATTAAAGAAAAAAACTCTCCAGCTTACGTGATAGGTGTAGTGTATGACTACGGACTTATTAAAAAAGAGCTGCAGCAAGAATTAATCAAACATTTACTGCTGTCTCTTCCGTTTATCTTTATTGTCCTTATTATCAGCTTTGTTTTCTCTACATCCATTACGCGGCCGATTAAACATATTATGGAGCACGTAAATCAAATCGCCAAAGGAAATTTTGGCAAGGTGCTGAATGTAAGAAGAAAAGATGAGCTGGGAGGACTTGTAGCAAACATCAACCACCTTTCTCACTTTTTAAAAACATATGTAGACGATTTAAAGAAAAGTCAGGAAGAAAGTGAGTATCATGCGTACCACGACTTTTTGACAGGATTGCCGAATAGAAGATATTTTAAAGAAGAATTAAACAGGCGCTTAATTGAGTCGAAGGAAAAGTCCATTCGTCACGTAGCCGTGTTATTTATGGATATAGACCGGTTTAAAGATATCAATGATACGCTAGGGCACTCAAAAGGAGATCAGCTTATACAGCTGATAGCTAACCGTATTAAAGAATGTCTGCCTTCTGCTAACAGCTTTCTTACAAGGCAAGGAGGAGACGAGTTTGTCATTTTATTCAGTGATTTTACACCGGAAGAAGTTCAAGGTATCACCGAGAAAATCATGGCGTATGTTCAACAACCCTGCTACATTAACAATGATGAAGTGTTCGTCAGTATAAGCAGCGGGTTAAGCTTTTATCCGGAGCACTCTACGAATTTGGACACGCTTATTACGTATGCAGATGTCGCCATGTATGCTTCAAAAAGACAAGGCGGCAGTAAAGTAAGTATTTATCATGATTCATTAAATCAAAAACAAGCTGAAAAAGTTCACATCGAAACGCGCTTGCGAAAAGCGATTCAAAAAGGTGACATTGACGTTTACTATCAGCCGAAAATAGAAGCAACGCGCAATGTAATTACCGGCGTAGAAGCATTAGTTCGCTGGAATGACGCAGAGCTTGGGTTTGTTTCTCCAGAAGCGTTTATCCCTATCGCAGAAGAAGCAGGTTTGATTCAGTCTCTATGGGAAGTTGTCATGAAGAAAGCTTGTTCTCAAGTCAGTAAATGGAACAAGGACCGAAACGAAAAAATGACGCTAGCAGTTAACTTTTCTCCCCGGCAATTCCAGGATCCGATTGTGTTGGTTAAGGAAATACAGCAATTTCTTTCGCTCCATAGATTTGATCCTACATGGTTTGAAATGGAAATTACGGAAAGTACATTGCTGATGAACGCGGAAGAAACAATTAAAGCTTTACATCTGTTAAAGAAATATGGTATATCAATTTCTATCGATGATTTTGGAACCGGATATTCTTCATTGAGCTATTTAAAAAAATTACCAATCGATTGTTTGAAAATCGACCGGTCTTTTATCCAGGATATTCAAGAAGATTACAGCAACAGTGAAATTGCGCAGGCGATTATCAGCTTATCTCAAAGCTTAAAGCTGCAGGTAATCGCAGAAGGTGTAGAAGGAGAATATCAAAAAGCGTTTTTAATGAAAAATGGCTGTGATCATATGCAGGGGTACTTATTTAGCAAGCCTCTGGCTGCAGAAGATTTTGAAGCAGCATTTTTAAATAGCTGAAGCAAAACCATCATTTGAAAATAAACTTACTAAGAAAAGGGAAGAGGACATAAAGAGATGGCACTTAGTACACAAAATTTAATTGCTCAAAAATTTTTAGAAACACTAGGAACAAATTCAACTGAAGTAGATAAAAAAATCGGTCAAGCTGACACATTTATGAATGCAGTGAAAGAACTGATTGATTTATGCGGAGATAATCCGGAAAGAGACGGCCTTGAAGAGACGCCGTACCGCGTGTTAAAGGCGTTTTTAGAATACACGGAAGGCTACAGAGAAGACCCGAAAGCTCATTTAGAAAAAACATTTGATGTGAACCACAACGAATTGGTGTTAATAAGAGACATTGAATTTCACTCAATGTGTGAACATCACTTTGCGCCGTTCTTTGGCGTTGCACACGTTGGGTATATACCGGATAAAAAAATTACAGGTTTATCTAAAATTGCTCGTACGGTAGAAGGATATGCAAAAAGATTTCAAGTTCAAGAACGTCTAACAAATGAAATTGCAGATGCAATCGAAGAAGTGTTAGAGCCGAAAGGAGTGATGGTGATTATTGAAGCAAAGCATATGTGCATGTGCGGAAGAGGAATTAAAAAGTCTTCAGCTTCTACAGCCACTTCATCCGTTCGAGGAACATTTATGGAAAAACCAGAGGTTCGAGGAGAATTTTTATCTCTTTTACAGCGACAAATGTAAAGAAACACAAAGCCATATAAGCTGAGAAGCAGAAGCGAGGTGAGCTGTATGCAACATGTTGACGTACTGATTATTGGCGGAGGGCCCGCTGGCATCTCTGCTGCCGTGTGGTGTAAAAGGCTAGGCGTTGAGTGCTTGCTTCTTGAAGAGCAGGCACAGTTAGGCGGACAGCTGTTTACGATTTATAATGAGATTATTGATTATCCCGGAATACAAGCGGAAAATGGAATTGAGATGCAGCGTAAAATGGTTCAGCATTTTATTGATATGGACTGCTTATATGAAGCGAATACAAAAGTAATTTCCATTGACGAACGTTCTAAAACAGTAAAAGTAAAGCAGCAAGAAACGGAAAAGGAAATTGGCTATACGTATCTTATTTTAGCAACGGGCTCTAGTCAGCGAAAGCTGGGAGTGCCGGGTGAACAGCAAATGATTGACCGAGGAGAAGTATACTCTGCTTCAGCAGACGGAGAACGGTTAACAGGTAAAAGGGTTGCTCTCATTGGCGGAGGAGACCGGGCGTTTGAAGGAGCACATCTTTTAGCATCAAAAGCAAAAGAAGTATATCTGATTCATCGTTCTACGCATTTTAAAGCAAGAGAACAATACGTTGAAAAAGTGCTTTCCGACCCCGGTGTTAAAGTGATGACAGACACAGAAGTGACCGCTATCTACGGAAAGCATCGCGTCACATCAATTGATTTAAAGAGTAAAAACAGTGACAGTGAGAATTTATTGGTAGACGCAGTGCTGATCAGACTAGGCGTAGCGCCTAATGTTGAACTTATTAAAGAAAAAGTCACGACTACACAAAGCGGGCTCATCGTCATCAATGAAGTGCATCAAAGCAGCAATCCATCTATTTATGCCATTGGAGACGCCTGCACGACTCCCTTGTTTTCTAGTATCAGTTCTTCAGCCGGTCAAGGAGCGATTGTAGCCAAGCATTTATCGAGTCTTTTGAAAAAGTCATAATATCAAAAAGCATCTATCAAATCGATAGATGCTTTTTTACGTAATATAGTAAAAGAAACATAGAAGAAGTACGTTAACAGGCAGACAAATCGTTTGGAAAAAAGCAATGTAGTTTTTCGGAGCGGCGCTGATTCTTTTTACTAAAATACACTCGGTAATGAAATTAAAAAGAACCATGATAGAAGCGACCGTTATATATGCCCAGACGTTCTGCTGAAACAAACGAGTAAAAAGAGGTGAGAAAAGAAGCAGAAAAGCAGCGGTTTGAAAGGAACCTCTAGAAAATAAATCATGGTTTTTAGCACTTTGCGTCACGCTATCCCTCCTTTATATGTTTTATTTTACCAAATGAAAAAGACTTTAAAAACCTTTTCGACTATCTTTACCTGAGATGTTCCTCATTTGGGGAAAGTAGGGTAAAATATATGTCAAATGTAACTTATTCTACTAGTATAGAAGAAATAGATAAAAGGAGGCAGCATGAGACCTTGCCAGATAAAAACACGGAGAAGGAGCAGTCGATCATGATCATGAAACATCTTGATCGTTTGAACACGCAGCTTTTAAAAGAATACAGTGAAGGTATTTTTTTTATCAACTGTGAAGGGGATATCATGTTTAGCAACGAGGCAGCCTTCAAGCTAACAGGAAACGAACACAAACAAAAAAGCCAGCAGCTGACAGCTCTTATACATAAGTCGAAACAACAGCAGGCACAAGAGCTTTTTCAACGTGCTTTAAAAGGAGAAAAAGTTCATTTTTCAACGACAATCAATCATAAAACAAAAAAAGAACTTCATTTATATATTACGCTCATTCCTATTATCGTAAATGAGCAAGTTGCGGGTGTTTACGCCATATGCCGAGATGATTCAAAAGAGCAGGAGCGCTCTAATCACATTTCTCAATTAGAAACACATTTGAAAATGGAGCAAAAGCTAGCGAATGTAGGAAGCTGGTATTACGACGTGACGGAAGATAAAAGCTATTGGTCACCTCAGCTGTACAATATTTACGGATTAAATCCTGGTCAGCTCTTTACTCCTTCTTTTAAAGATGTTCTTCAATTTATTAAAGAATGTGACCAAAAAAGATTACAAAAAGCAGTTACAGAGGCACTTTTAACGGGAGAAAGCTATAAAATTGAATACGCGCTGATGCGGCCAAACGGTGAAGAACGTACGGTGTTTGAGCAAGCGGATGCATTAGCAGACGAGCAAGGAAACGTCATACAGCTGATTGGCGTTGTTCATGATATTACCGAATCAAAAGTGATTACGAATGAATTAAAACAAAAAGAACAGCAGTTTCAAACGATTTATAACAATTTGGATGCCGGAATATGGTCCGTTGATGTGCAGCGCAATAAAATGATTGTATGTTCAAACGGTGTTAGCAGTATTTACGGAGAAGATGCGATTAAATTTTTAGAAGATAGAGATCTGTGGGAAAGTTTTGTTCACCCTGACGATAAACCAGCTGTGGAAAAAGCGCAGCATCAGCTGCAAAAAGGAAAAACGATTCGCCAGCAGTATCGGATTTATACAAAAACAGGAGAGATGAAGTGGGTAAAAGATCGATGCATTCCAACACTTGATGAGAACGGTAAGCTGGTACGCATAGACGGGATTGTTGAAGATATTACCGCAGAAAAAAAGTACATGGATCAAGTTGAATATCTTGCGACTCATGATCATGTAACAAACTTGCCGAATCGAAGAAAGTTTGAAAAGAAATTAAAAAATTTCATTCGGCAAATGAAAAAAGAAAAAGATTCATTAGCGGTCTTTTATCTAGGACTGAATCGCTTCAAGCATATTAATGACACATTAGGCCACGACGTAGGCGATCGCTTGCTGCAGTCTATCGCCAGTCGGTTAAAAAAGTTCGTAACGCCAGATGTGATGCTAGCTAGAGTAGGAGAAGACGAGCTTGCGATTTGTTTTTTATCTCTTGCACATATAAATGAATGTCAAAAACTAGCCGCAGCTCTTTTTCAAGAAATCGAAAAAGAAATTACGATTGACGACTTTTCTCTGTACGTCACAGCCAGTATCGGAATCAGTATCTACCCGCATGACGGTGAAGATGTGAAAACCTTATTGACGAATGCCAACCTTGCTATGCGCCGTGCAAAAGAAATTGGGCGAAGCGACTGGCAGCTGTATTCGCCGTTAATGGACAGCGAGACGTATAAAAGCTATCATCTGGAAAAAGGACTGCGGAACGCACTTCTGCAAGATGAGTTTTTTATTGAATATCAGCCAAAGGTTCATACAAACAGCAGAGAGATTGATAGCATCGAAGCGTTAATTCGCTGGAATCACCCGGAATGGGGGCGCGTATCACCAGAAGACTTTATTCCATTAGCGGAAGAAACTCATTTAATTATTGAACTCGGCGACTGGGTGATCGAGAACGTCTGCAAGCAGCTGCAGCAGTGGGAAAATCAAGGATTACAAACCGTGCCCGTTTCGATCAACGTCTCGTCTAAACATTTGCTGAAACGAGGGTTTGTAGAGCACGTTCAACAAACGTTAGCTCACTACAACATCGACCCTTCATTTATTGAATTTGAAGTAACGGAAAGCTCTATTATTCAGTATGAAGAACACGTAAAAAAAGTCATGGACGAATTAAAGAAAATCGGCGTAACGTTTGCTTTAGATGATTTTGGCACCGGCTTTTCTTCGCTATCACATTTAAAAGACTTCGAATTTAACACGTTAAAAATCGATAAAACGTTTATTCAACATGCGACCGATAAAGGAAAGCAGCAGGCGATTACAAAAAGCATTTTGTACTTAGCTCATGCTCTTAATATGAAAGTAATCGCAGAAGGCGTTGAAACAAAAGAGCAGCTCGCTTTTTTACAAAAGCACGAATGTTCCTTTATTCAAGGCTACATTGTTAGTCAGCCGGCTGCTCCTCAAAAAATCGCCGACTATTTAAAGAAACGATTTCTATAAAAAAAGTGATGTCTCTGTCGAGACATCACTTTTTTACGCTTGAATAGGTTTTCGAAGCGTCCAAATTTGGTAAAACATATAAAGAGACTGATAGATGGTCAAATACGTCAGCAGAATCCAGCCGTTAATTAAGTACGGATAAATAGCTTGCTGTACGGGAGGGCTCGTTAAGTAATCACGGAAATAGATGCACAGGACAACAATCATGCCTGTAAACGCAAAGCCTGTTAAAATGCCTTGCCCTAATTTACTACGCGTCTTCCCGTTTTCTGCGTTGTATTGATTCGCCCATCCGTCTTTTTTATTCGCCGCAAGCCTTTCCATCCATACTTGACCAAACGTAATCAAGTTCACCCATAAATAAATTTCCGGACTAATCAAAAGGCCGGCCAGTATTACATCAATCGGCCTGTGCATCGGCGTTTTGACAGCGAGCATAATATTTAACACAGAAGCTAACGCGATTGGAATGATCCAAAGCCACGACCAGTAAAATTGATCGGTCGCAAGCGCAGCCGATAACAATACAATAAACAGCAGGCGAATAAGTAAATCACACAGCGTTTTGATCTGTGAACGCCATAGCTTTCCTTTATGCTTGGTTCTGACGTCCAAGTTTCCGTTTGTTAGTAAATCCACGGTCCCGGACTTCCATTTATTACGCTGTTCACGGTACGTATGATAGCTTCTCATCGAGTCCACAAAGCAGCGAGCGCCTGGACTGATTAACGTTTTCCAGTTGGATTTTTGCAGCTGCCACGTCAGCAGCATATCTTCAACGTCGCTGTCATTTTGCCAAGGACCGTCAAGCTTATTTTCTTCCACTATATTTTGAAGCGCTTCAGGGCGAAACAGCGTAGCCTGGCCGCCAAGTACGTACGTGCTTCCGCCGTGATACTGAAGATCCAGCAGCCAGCTTGCCATATCCTGCTTCTGCTGATGCGTCCACCACCGGGCTATCGGTCCGCCGTACTCGCCGCTTGCAAGCTTTTCCTCGTAGTGCACATCATCTTTTGAAAGCGAGCTTTTCTTTTTAGGCATTCTCATCGTATATTTTGCCATCACGCCGCCGATGTTTCGCGACGTCATCAAATCTTCCCATAAATTAATGAGTGCTTTTGGAGCCAAGCGGCTGTCTGCATCCATCCCTAAAATCGCTTTAATCGACTCTTTATACAGCTGCTGATATTTCGTCAGCGTCGTATTATATAAATCCAGTGTATCTCCATATATCTTTTTCCAAGCCGTATTTAACGCGCCGACTTTTCGTTGTTTATTGCCTTCAGTGACCAGTACCTTTACATTTAAATCAAATTCATCTCCGGCCAGCTCCGCTTTTTCTTTCGTGCGGTCCGTACAGTTATCTGCAATCACAAATACATCGAGCTCCACATTATTTGGAAGAAGCTGATCGCCTAAACCTGCCAAGCAGTCGCGAATTGATTTTTCTTCATTGTGCGCCGGAATAAAAGCCACGATGCGCGGCCTCATATACGAAGCTCCAATACTTCCAGTAACGACACGCTGATTGTTCATGTTTTCCTTTACCCCCTGATATATCAGGAAACCCAGCTATCCTAGTCCTAAAGACCTTAGACCTGAAGTTTTGCGTCCCAGCCTTTCGACTGGTTTGCCTTTAACTGAACAAGTTAAGTTCACTACTCTTTGTTTTCTTTAAAGAACGAAATATCTAAAATGATACTATATAACGAATATCTTTTTAGATTTTACCATAAAAATAGGTTGAATTACCCTAAAAAAGATTCGACAAATTTCGATAATATATTAGAAAAACAATTGTATAAGTAACTTTAATAAAGTCAGGAAGTAGGGATTGATAGTTAAAAGAAGTGGTTTTAGGAACGTGGAGTCTTGGCTATTGTTTTTAACAAAAATATTCCTCATATTATTTTAAACCTGATTCATACTTTAGTAGAAGAAAAACAAGGTTTGCACAGTCTTGTCCGCGATATTGACATGCTAATACAGATGTTGGAACCTGATTTAAGCAGCGGGAGGATGGATAAAGACAATTACCTTTATATCACTGCAACGTATGAATACTAGAAATAATAAATTAAATGATTTATATGATCATATCCATTCGAAGCTTGATGGCTTGTCAGAGAGTGAAAGACAAAGCGAGATGTTTTTCTAGAGGTAGCGCCTTTTTGAACATCATGGGTTGATTCTTAAATCATAGGTGTTGAGTAATTTATATCTGTAAAAAAACATACTAGTTTTATAGTTAGATAGATTAAAAAGACAGGATAGATGTCTATCCTGTCTTTTTTACTATTTACTTATTTAACGTATGTAAAAATTCACTTAATTTTTTTCTGTTTGAAACTTAAATGAATAACCAAAAGAAATCGGCTGTTTGCCTCCGTTTAATCTCTTTGGAAAACGTTTTAAAGCTGTGCTATGGATTTTTCCATCACTTTGACTTAAGTCAATATCAAATGAAAGAGGGCTTACTGCAAGGTTTATCTCTTTTGTTGGCAGTAAATATACAATATCTTCAGTCTCTTGATGCTGATATTCAAGCCCTTTTGTTGTTTCGTTTGTTAGTGTGAAGTTATGAGTTTCGAAAATGTGTTGGAGATTGTGCATGAGTAGGGCTCCTGTCTTTTTAGTAATTATGCATATTTTACAAGAATTTGAGAGATTTTTAAAGAAGAGATTAGTAAAGTATTTTTTAAATAGTAACTAAACAAAATCTAAGCCTAGCAACAGGATCAATAAAATTCTAAAAGAAAATGAACGGAGAATATAAACAACTTATCTCCTTTGTCGATATATAGTATGAACATATTTCCTAGAGGTATATGTTTGATTACTGTCACTCCTCGCTTAATCATTCAGTAAGCGAGAAACTTCTTGAATACAAGGATGTAATTAAGAAGTAAAACAATTATATGGAGGTAAAGGAAAATGAGAATTAATCACAATATTACAGCACTTAACACGTATCGTCAGTTTAACAATGCAAACAATGCCCAATCAAAATCAATGGAGAAGTTGTCTTCGGGGATGCGTATTAATAGTGCTAAAGATGACGCAGCAGGTCTTGCTATTTCAGAAAAAATGCGTGGGCAAATTCGTGGATTAGAAATGGCTGGGAAAAACTCACAAGATGGTATTTCTTTAATTCAAACTGCTGAAGGAGCGTTAAATGAAACTCATGATATCCTTCAACGTATGCGTGAACTTGCTGTTCAAGGAGGTAATGACACAAACGTAACTGCTGACCGTCAAGCGATTCAAGATGAGTTAGGTCAAATGATGTCTGAAATTGACAGAATTTCAAGTACTACTGAATTTAATAAGCAAAATTTGCTTGGTGGGTCCTTTTCAGGTACTCTCCAAATTGGTGCCAACAGTGGGCAAGTTATTAACCTTCAGATTTCTGCAATGAATACTGCTGGATTAAGTTTGTCTACTTCAATTATATCTATTACAAATAATGCAGGAGCTAGTACAGCTATCAATGCATTAGATAATGCGATTTCACGCGTTTCTACACAACGTTCTAAATTAGGTGCGATGCAAAATCGTTTAGAACATACCATTAACAATTTAGGCACTGCTCAAGAAAATATTACATCTGCTGAGTCACGAGTTAGGGATGTAGACATGGCTAAAGAAATGATGGAACAAACTAAAAATTCTATTCTATCTCAAGCTTCTCAAGCAATGTTGGCTCAGGCAAATCAACAGCCACAAAGTGTTTTGCAATTATTACGATAAAATAATAATATCCTTAAAGAAATATCGTGCTTTTTATATACAAGCACGATGTTTTCATTAAGGTTATTATTTATATAGGAGATGATTAGAGTGCACCCTTTTCTTTCATTGTGCATGATTGTAAAGAATGAAGAGAAAGTAATAGATAGATGTTTGTCTTCAGTAGCTCATTTAGTAGATGAAATAATAATAGTAGATACGGGATCAAATGATAAGACTAAAAAAATTGTTCAACAATTTACTGAGCATGTATATGATTTTGTGTGGGAAGATGATTTTTCTGCAGCAAGAAACTTTGCAGCATCCAAAGCTAGTGGAAAATGGTTAATTGTGTTGGATGCTGATGAATATGTAGATGAAGAAAACTTCAGAGAGTTTATTAAAGAAATTAAAGATGATAAAGATAAATTTGATACGTATGAAATAAAAATATTAAATTTCGCCGGACAACGAGGGGAAACATTACTTCAAAATTACCATCATAGAGTTTATAAAAATAATGGTGAGATTATTTACTATAGAAAAATCCATGAACAGTTTACACATGTTTATAAAGATAATAACTTTACTAGTAAAAGATCTTCACTTGTAATTTTTCATTCTGGTTATCTCAACAATACGGTTCAAGAAAAAGATAAACAACAACGCAATAAACAATTATTAGACAGAGAGTTATTAAGGGGGAAAAACAAAGCTTTCGATTACTATAATTTAGGTAATGAATACTTTTCCCTCCAAGATTATTCAATAGCATTGGAATGCTACAAAAAGTCTTATCAATTACAGAGTGATTTTAGAGTTTTGTGGGTCTCTTCTACGTTGATGCAAATTGTCAATTGCCTTATTCATCAACAACGTTATAACGATGCCCTGACGGTAATCTATGATGCTGAACAAGTGTACTCTGAGACACCAGAATTTCAATATTTAAAGGGAGAAATTTATTATTTAAAAGGTCAAATAGAAGATGCAAAGCTTGTTTTTAATTATCTCTTAAATAATCAAAAAAAATATAATAATGTAATTTTAAGGCCAGACTGGAAAGATCAAATGCCTTACAAGAGATTGGGTGAAATATCTTTATACGAAAACAACTATGAGGAAGCTATTTATAATTATATTAGTGTATTAAATATCAATAAATACTGTAAATTAAGTATTGAAAAAGTCTTGTTTTTGCTAAATAAATTTCATTCAAACGAAGAAATATCTAATTTTCTAGAAAACAACCAATTAATAGATGAAATGAACATAATAGATTATGTCAAAATATGCTTTGATTTAGGTAATCCTGAATTAAGCATTCTTCTTTTAAAAGGTACTAAAAATGATTTCTCTGTGTTATATAAAGTGGCAGAAATAAAAAAGATTGCTTTAGGTCGTACAGGAAACTTATATGATTTTACAGGCTCAATAAATGAACACTTCATTCAAGAACTTAATAAATCAGGGTGGTTAAATATTATAGATATATTTACTTTGAATGAATACTTAGAAGAGTCGTTTGATTCGGAATGGAATTTAAATGTCTTCAAACAAGATCCAAATTTCGAAATATTATTTAATTTGAAAGATAATAGCCTTGCCTATAACAGAATAGACGAGGGAGTGTTTATAGTCTTTTTTAGAATCTTTACTGCTTATAAAAGGTTTGACTATGTTAATTTACTATTAAAATATGCAACCAATTTATCAGCACATCTTACTCCTGCTATTGCGGCTATTTTATATGAAAATGGATTTAAAGTAGAAGGGTTACAATTATATGAAAAAGGAAATTGGGATACATTTAGTAAAGAAGATTTTCTAAACATTATTTCTAGTTTATTAGAGACGGAAAATGAACTCGGTGCATCTCAGGTGGCTGAATATGCAAGAGCTTTATATCCAGATGACTTTAGATTTTATAAAGTTATTTTAGAATACCCTACTAACGAAGATACGGTCTCGCAGATATTACCAGTTGTTTCTCAAAGGTTCCCAAAAAGTACGTATATGGAAAAATACTATATTTGATATTAATATTAAGTTTGAATTTAATTCCGATGATTTAAAAGATTATAAAAGTGGATGTGTGAAAAATGTTAATTGATATTGTACTCGTATACGCTGCAGGACGTGGGGGTCTAGAAGATGTTATTACCAATGTAAGTAGAGAATTAAAATGTAAAGGACATAAAGTAAGAGTTTTTCAAGCTTATCCCCCAGAGCATAGAGAATGGGAAAGAAACTTGCCAGAAATTCACTACTATAGTTCCAAGAAGAATTCATCAGAAGAGACCCTAGCTTCGTTAGCTAAAGGATATAGTAAGGCTCTAAGTCGTTATGGCACCCCGGATATTATATTAGCAACACATGCTCCAAGCTTGAGTTTTATTTGCAGAGAAGCAGTTGCAAATGTAGAAGGAGTTATGCCGCCTATTATCTCTTGGTTGCATGGTCCTCCAGAATATTTTGGTAACGAGGAATTATTGAGATATAGTGATGCTCATTTAGCCATTTCTACACAAATAGGTGAAAGTATTAAAAACTATATTTATCCAGAAATTCCGGTCTATTATGTTGGAAATCCAGTTTCTTTGGATGAAACCAAAGAGATAAAGGTAGTAGATAATGCAATACATTTGTTCTATATCGGGAGAATGCACCAACATCAAAAAAGGTTAGATATTTTATTTAAGGCACTAAGTAAGTTTAAATATGATTGGAAGTTGACTTGTATAGGTCAAGGTCCTGATGAAGAAGCTATAAAAAAATTAGCAACACAACTTGGTATAGAGATGAATATAGAATGGTTGGGTTGGAAAGATAATCCTTGGGAATATGTTAAAGAAGCTACAGCTTTAGTACTATCCTCAGATTATGAGGGATTTAGTATAGTAATGCTAGAGTCGTTGGGGAGAGGGTTGCCTGTAATTTCTACTAACTGTAGCGGTGCTGTAGATATTATTGATGACGGTGAAAATGGATTTTTATTTCCTATAGGTGATTATGATGGATTGACTGAAATTCTCAATAAAATTATAGAGAAAACGGTTGAACATCCTTCTTCTGAAAAATGTAGGCGCTCTGTTCAAAAATTTAAACCTAACGTAGTAACCAACAACATAGAGATGGTATTATCCTACTTTTTCTACAATGGAAATAAGGAATTAGATGGAATTCAAAATTACCTAGTTAAAGATCAAATGTATTCACATACTCACACTGCAGGAGCATTATTTAATACACTAATTAGCGGTGTAGAGTATTTAGGTACAACTCAAAGAGAAGTAGATTTTAAGTACTTGAAACAATTTTTTACTCTTTCTTTTCTAGATCAGCTTCAATTTGATACCGAAGATAATACAAAGGCTCTTGTGTGTTATCCGAAAATTACTATGTTAAATTATAAACTCTCCAAAGCTGTTATTAATTTTACATTGCTAAATGAAGTAATAGATCAAGAGGGTTTCTTTACGGAACGAATAAATTATAACGCAAAATTAATAAATGAGAATGGCTATTGGAAAATAAATCAATTACAACTTGAAGAAGCCGCCCTTCCTCAAGTAAGTGAGAGATTGCCCAAGAATCTAATAAAGAAAGTACTGTTAGTGAGTACGAACAATAGCGGTTCATCTAATACTGTGGCACTGTATAAGCAAATCCCTCAAGATGTTCTCCAACGTTTTGATGTGGAACTGTTCACACAAGAAAATACAGATGCATATATACAGAAAGTTCAATCTGCAGATATCTTAGTTCTTACAGAAGCAAATGTATTACAAGATAAAAATTATTATAATCCTTCTCAAATAATTATTGACTTATGGCATGGATTTCCTTTAAAAGCTATGGGATATGCTGCCAAAAATGAACCCTACAAAAACAATATAACGGATAGATGGCAACATATTAATTATGTGGGCTCTTATTCACAAATGTTTAATGAATTAATGACTAAATGTTTTCAAGTGGATAAGGGTATATTTAAAATTACAGGGATGCCAAGAAATGATTTTTTATTTAAAGACATCACGTCAAATGTAAAAAAACTTTTTAATAAAGAATTAAACCTATCTATTAATGGAAGAAAAAAAATAGCTTTTTTTCTTCCAACCTACAGGCATGTAGCTTTTAATAATAGGAAAGATACTTCCTTAAACAGGAACAACCTTTTTGGATTTAATGAGTTAAATTCTACAGAACTAAATCATTTTTTGGAAAAAAACGATTTAGAATTAGTGGTTAAACTACACCCTGTAGATAAGGAAAATTTAAGAGATCAAATAAGTACTAGTAAAAATATTCATTTTTTAACGGATGAAATGTTAAGAAAATATAGTTTAGATTTATACGAAGTTTTGAATGTTTCTGATTTGTTAATTACAGATTATTCTTCAGTATATTTTGATTACTTGTTAACGAAAAAACCTATTTTATTTATTTCTGTAGATATTGAAGAATACATTAAAAATAGAGGGTTTATTATATCTGAATATGAAAAATGGATGCCTGGACCGAAAGTAAAAGATCAGAAAAGTTTTGAAAGAAATATAATTCAATTATTAGAGGATGTTAGTTTTTATCAAATGGAAAGAGAGTGGGTTTTAGAACAAATACACTTTTATAAAGATGCACAGTCTTCTCAAAGGGTATGGGATTTTATAAGCAATATAGCAACATCAATTTGATGTTTTGGAGGGCTAAAAGAATTGAAAATTTCTTTGGCAATGATTGTGAAAAATGAAGAAAGGTTCATTAAAAGATGTTTAGATAGTGTAAAAAGCCTTGTAGATGAAATTATAGTGGTAGATACAGGTTCTACTGATAATACTTTATATATTATTCAAGAATATTCAAGCGTTAAGTTATTTCATCATACTTGGAATAATAATTTTTCTACAGCACGAAATTTTTCATTAAGTCAGTGTTCAGGAGATTATGTTTTAGTATTAGATGCTGATGAATATGTTTCAGTGGGAGATAGGCAAGAACTAGAGATTATAATGAAATCTAATGTCATAGGGAGAATGAAGATTTGTAGTCCTTTTAAAAAAGAAGGGCAAACTTTTACGTCGAACTCCTATGTATCAAGATTTTTTCCTAAAGAACTAAAGTATAAGGGTATTATTCACGAGCAACTTGATAGTGATTTATCTAGACAAAAAATGAACTTTGAGATAGAACATAGTGGTTACATGGACGTTCGAAAAGACCAACGTAATATTCCTTTGTTACTTAAAGCGTTAGAACAGGAACCTAAAGATTCATACTACATGTTCCAATTAGGAAAAGAGTATCGAATAGTTGAAAATTATGAGCGTGCTTTCCATATATTAAATGAATCATATTCTTTACTAACGGGTGAAGAAGAGTATTATACCGATCTAGTTGTTGAGTTTATTTACAGTGGTAAAGAGATTCAAAATAATTCTATAAGTAAGAGAATCTTAGGAGTTATTGAAGATAATGAAGAACATTTGAAAAAAGTTGCGGACTTTCATTTCGCAAAGGGTTTATTCTTTCTAGATTACAGTTTGAAGTTGCGTAATAGAGGATTTGCATATCTACCTGCTATCGAACAGAGTTTTTTAAAGTGTTTACAATTAGAGAATAGTAGTCATGTTGAAAGTGTAGTTGGAACAGGAAGCTTTTTAGCAGCCTATAATTTGGGTGTGTTTTATGAAGTGATAGGAAAAATAGATGAGGCGGAAAAATATTATCTACTATCGTTTGAAAGAGGTTATATCCCTGCTCAAAAAAGACTGAATGTGTTGAAGGTATCGAAATGAAGAAAGGCTGTATTCTTTCTAGTTTTATAATATCTACTTCTAGGATAAAGTAAAAATGATTTATGAATATGAAGAGGGGTAGACATGATGAAAAAAGTAATTACTTATGGAACTTTTGATTTGATTCATAAAGGGCATATAAACTTGCTGAAAAAATGTAAAGAAATGGGGGGATATGTAGTTGTAGGTCTTTCTACTGATGAATTTAATACATATAAAAATAAAACAGCGTGCTATTCTTATAAGCACAGGAAGTATATTCTCGAAGCTATTAAATATGTGGATGAAGTAATAGCTGAAGACTGCTGGGAACAAAAAATAGATGACGTTATTAAGTATAATATAGATTTATTTGTAATGGGGGACGATTGGAAAGGGAAGTTTGATTTTTTAATACCTTATTGTGAAGTGAAATATGTTCCTAGAACAATTGGTATCTCAACTACTGAGATAAAAACTAAAATTGAAAATAACCTCTCTAATATTAAATGAAGATCTGGTTTGAGAAATACTAAAACACAAGTTCTTGACTGTTAGACAAGAACTTGTGTTTTGTCATCAATTAAACCTACTTCAACAATTCCAAAACCCCTTGAGGCATTTTCAAGGATTGAGATAGCATAGCCTGTGAACTTTGCGTTAAGATGGCGGTTTTTGTTTGTTCCATTAGCTCTTTTGCCATATCTATATCTCGAATTCGTGATTCTGAATTAGTTAAGTTAACAGAATAGGTATTAACGTTTGTCATGATATGTTGGAGAGCATTTTGATAGCTGCCAAATTTAGAACGAGCAGTTGAAATAGTCTGCATAGCTTGGTCGATTGAATCGATTGCTGTTTGAGCTTCTGCTGTAGATAGGACATTGAGTTCTTGAATTCCAAGGGTTTTAGTCCTTGCATCTGTCAATTCTACTTTGAATAGGTCTTTAGCATTTGCGCCGACTTGAAAGGAAAGTGTAGGCATATCATCATCTTCTATAAAGGAACCTGCTGATTCACCGATTGTGTCTCCAATAACGGTACTAATTTCTGTTCCCCAAGTTGGTGAAGAAAGGTCTACAAATTTTCCATCGGTACTTTGGACAACAGCATCTAAAGGAGCGGTACCGGAATATTTTTGATACACACCGTGTACGTGAATGCCTTTTCCTTGCAGATTAGCTAATGTAGAGGACAGAAATACAGAATCATCAGCAGTTTCATTGGTAACAAAAACAACATGTTTCGTTTGAGCTCCGTTTTCCTTATATCTAAAATCATAATTGTCAGCAGCCGTGTTAAGAGCGGTCATCGCATTTTCAGTTCCTCCTCTGTTAGTAGAAGCTAAGCGTAAAATTTCATTTGAAATTTCTTCTTGGTTAGAAGACCATTTACTGCCGTTAAAATCACTGAGTAAAAACTCGTCATCCGTATACTCCACAATTCCCATTCTAATATCTGAAACGCCTCGCCCACTAATACTAGTGATTAAGCCGCTGAAATTATTAGCAATCGTCGTTTGAATGCCCGCCATACTAGCCGTATTGTCTACGACGAAGACAATATCAGCCTTTCCGCTGCCCGGAGTTCCTGGTTTAGAAATTACAGGGGGGCGCAATACTTTCTGTGTATTAAATTCCGTGTTGGTTGCAATTTCATCAATTCCGCTAATTAACTGTGAAACTTCATTTTGAATAGCTTGTCTGTCTTCAGCTGTGTATGTAGCGTTTGAAGCTTGAACAGCTAACTCACGAAGCCTAAGAAGATTCGGATCAGCAATCTGGCTAAGGCCGCCTTCAGCTGTTTGAATTAATGAAATCCCATCTAAAATATTTCGATCAGCTTGGTCCAAGCCGCGAATTTGGCTTCGCATTTTTTCTGAAATAGATAGTCCGGCAGCATCATCCGCAGCTTTGTTGATACGCAAACCAGATGAAAGCTTCTCCATAGAAGTTTGATTTTTTTTTATTTGTTTATTGTATACATTTAACGCTACAATATTGTTCATAATTCTCATAAAGTTCATCGCATTCACTTTAATATAGGCATATAAATATTACTTTTTATAAAAAAATAAACATTTTATGTAATTAAATGATTCATAATACCTAGTTAGTACGAAAGTAAAATTTAATTACTAAACTACTGAGATATTACAGTCTAAGAAGAAGGGAATACAATTGAAAGATAAAGGTTTTCGAAAGCTACTCCTACACATTTAAGCGTCTAAAATAATGGAAGCTAATATCCCAAGAAATAAAAAAACGAATCTTTTCCAATAGAATAAGGTCCGTTTCTACAAGGATATTTTTAATGCGTAGCTCCACCAGAAACCACAACATCCTCCTCAACCAAAATTGTCGTCTTCACCACGCTAAGCAGTCCCTCCACAATCAAATCCAACGACATACTCGCTTTCCCTGGATGATTCACACCTTGTTCAGGAAGGTAAGGAATATGAACAAATCCACCTTTAATACAGCAGTTTTGAATCATGTTCATGAGTCCGTAAAACACGTGGTTACAGACAAACGTTCCAGCAGTTTGAGAGACGCTGCTTGGAATGCCAGCTTGGCGCAGGTTTTCGACAGCTGCTTTGATGGGCAGTGTCGAAAAGTATGCGGCGGGGCCGTTTTGGATAATAGGACGATCAATGGGCTGCTGGCCAATGTTGTCAGGAATTCGCGCGTCGTCTACGTTAATCGCAACGCGTTCGACCGTAATTCCTTCTCGGCCGCCGGCTTGTCCAACGCAAATGACGATGGAAGGGCTAATTTCTTCTATATACGTATGAAGCTTTGCGATTGATTCACCAAACACAGTAGGAAGAGGCTTAGCAATAATGTGATAGCCTTCAACAGCTACACCGTCCAAAGCCTTTACAGCTTCTAAGGACGGGTTAATACTTTCACCTTCAAATGGTTCAAAGCCAGTTAGTAATACAGTTGTCATTCTACTAGTCTCCTTTAAAAGTGATATACAAGGTAGTACATTAATAGCGTATTCACAACAAAAACGGATAAAGCAATTGGCACTTGAGCTTTAATCACGGCGTTTTTATCTTTTAATTCAAGCAGCATGGCAGGTACGATGTTAAAGTTGGCTGCCATTGGCGTAAGAAGCGTGCCGCAGTACCCAGCAAACATGCCGAGCGCTGCCATAATGGCTGGATTTCCGCCGTGCATATGTACAATCAGCGGAAGTCCAATACCTCCAGTGATAACGGCAAACGCAGCAAAGGCATTTCCCATGACAATCGTAAATAGCAGCATTCCTAGACAATAAGCCAGCACAGCCACAAACGCATAGTTAGTCGGAAGAACATCACTTACAATATCTGAAACGACTGTTCCAACGCCTGATTTTGAAAAGATGCCGCCAAGAGCTGCGAGCATTTGCGGTAAAATAACTGCCCAGCCAACTGCTTGAAGCAAGCGGCTTCCTTCTTTAACAGGCACGTCCATTTTTGCTTTGGTGACGCCCATTGAAGCAATAAAAGCAATGACAGCTGCGATTGCCAGTGAAATTAACGTGACTTTTTCTGGGTCAATTAAAGCCCAGTTTCCAAATTTAATTTTGCCAAAAAGAAGGGTACCAATAATCGTAAAAATAGGAATAAATAAAGCCGGTAAAAAGATTTTGTTTTTTAATCGCTGTGCGTGAGCCACTCGTTCTTCAGCAGGCGTTTCGGCTTCATTAGACTTAGTTACACGATTAAATGAAGCAAGCAGCACCATGATAATGACCAAACATCCTACATAAAAAGGCGGAATCACGTTGCCAAATAAAAACGTAATGGAAAACAGCGCCCAGAATAGAGAAGATCCTAAACGATTAGGATGGTTGTGATCGCGTGCGATTCGAATCGCGATAAAAGCGACAATAATACCTAGTAAGTAGTAAATCGTATCAAGCGTCAGGATGCTTTTCATTTAACTCGCCTCCGTCTTTGAAGATGATGTTGGTTTGTGCTTCGTCATTTTTTTGTGAATTCTTCGGTCTAATTGACGGAAGCGAATGGCACTGATCAGCAGTGCTGCGATAGCTGTTGGAATACCCCAAAGAGCCATATCCCAGACGTCAACGCGAATACCTACAGAGTCAAAGAATCCTTTCATTAAAAGAATTCCACCCGTTGCGATAAAGATATCTTCACCGAAAAACCAGCCCGTATTTTCAGCAGCTGCTGCGTGAGCGCGAATATCTTCTTTTACTTTAGGCGGAAGCTCTCCGTACTTGGCACGAGCTGCGCCTTCAGACATAGGTGCAACTAAAGGCCGCACGGATTGAGCATGTCCTCCGATATTTAAGCCGACTGCGGCTGAGACTTCACGGATAAAAAGATATATAAGTAAAACATTTCCAGAAGAAGCGTTTTTAGCTTTTTTGATCAATACTTCCGCTTGTTCCTTTAACCCGTATTTTTCTAACACGCCGAATATAGGAAGAGTCAGTAAAATAGCCATAGACATATAGCGGTTATCTACAAAGAACTGACCGAACATCGTAATCACTTCATGCAGTGACAAGCCTGACACAAGGCCCGTCACAATGCCTGCGACGATCACTACAAGCAGCGTGTTTAGACGAAATAAAAACCCCACTGCCACTAGCAAAACCCCAATTAATTTCAACATAAAAAATCTCCCTCCAGTATGTATAGACCGTGCTGCAAAGTCACCTTCATTGCTTTTCTAAAAAAACAAAGATGTTTTGAGTATAAACAATTCTGAAAATTAAAACAAGATACTTAAAGCACAAAATTATTTAAACAGTAAAACAAAAACAACTGGCTGTTAAAGGCCGCTTGCTGTCTACTTGACTAGAAATTCATAATTTTGTAGAAAAAAGAAGTTTAAAAATGGAAATTAAAGGGTTTTGTACTAATGAGGGGATACTTTTTTAAAGAAAAAAACGATATACATATTGAATAAAAATGAATAAATAGTAAAATGATAACTGGATTTCTAAAATAAATCTATCCAGTATGAATATTCCTTCTAGTGGATTAGTAAAAAATAGAGAGAAAGAACTACCTATTTGTCTGATAATCAGAGTATTTCTTTGGAATATAAGGTAAATAGTTGTGTTGGCTGGTGAAAGAAGGGGCATGTATTGTCATGTAGGCAATACACGAAATTACATAGTTAGGTGGAATGATATGCTTTTGTCAGTAGTAGTACCTTGCTTTAACGAAGGTAGTAACGTTCATTCATTTTATGAATATACGACCAATATTTTAGCAAGGGAAGATTTTCAGTATGAATTGGTTTTTGTGAATGATGGAAGCTCGGATGATACGCTTAGCTGCTTAAAAGAACTTTCAGATAGATACGAGGAAGTGTCTTATATTTCATTCAGCAGAAACTTTGGAAAAGAAGCGGCAATGCTGGCTGGGCTGCAGTACGCAGAAGGAGATGCGGTCGTTTTAATGGATGGAGATTTACAGCATCCTCCAGAATTAATTCCACAAATGGTTCATTATTATAGCAAAGGCTATCATCAAGTCATTGCTAAGCGGAATCGAAAAGGAGATGCGGTCATTAAGTCCTCTTTGTCTAAGCTGTATTATAAAATGATGAATAAGTTTGTTGATGTTTCCTTGGTGAATGGAGTGGGAGATTTTCGTCTTTTAAGCAGAAAAGCGCTGAATGCCTTGCTTTCTTTAAATGAGTATAACCGGTTTTCAAAAGGATTGTTTTCATGGATCGGATTTAAAGAATACACGATTAACTATGAAAATGTCGTTAGAGAAGAAGGCGAAAGCAAATGGACGTTTAGTAAATTATTAAACTATGGAATTGACGGGGTAATTTCATTTAATAATAAGCCGCTGCGCGCATCGATTTATATGGGAATGGGTGTAACGGTTCTCGGGTTTATATACGTTCTGACAATGCTTGTGAAAATTTTATTTGCAGGGATTGACGTCCCAGGCTATTTTACATTAATATCCGCTATTTTAATTATTGGCGGCTTGCAGCTGACGTTTTTAGGCATTATCGGGGAATATATTGGACGCATTTACTATGAGTCTAAAAAACGCCCGCACTATATTATTGAAGAGGAGACAATGACGGCAAAACATGAAAATCATCAAAAGTGGCATACCCATGCTTAATGCTCAGTTTATACGTTTTGTGATTGTAGGATTTTTAAATACATTTAATTACTACGTGATTTATTTGATTTGTAATTATCTTTTTCATTTTGAATACTTAGTTTCGCATATTATTGGATTTGTGATTAGTATGATTGGCTCGTTCTTTTTAAATTCTTATTTTACATACAAGATTAAACCGACGCTAGCGCAGTTTTTTCAATTTCCTTTAACCTATGTAGTAAACATCACGGTATCAACTAGCGCACTCTATTTATTGGTTGATTTAATGCATATGAACGAAACCGTATCGCCTATTTTGGCTTCGGTTATTGCTATTCCTTTTACGTTTGTTATTTCAAAAAAAATCTTAGTTCAAAAAGCATAGAGTAGTAGAAATCTGACAAAGGGCGTCTTTTTGTCAGATTTTTATATGCAGTGTTCACTTTGGCTAAAAATAAAAGGCAGGTAACGCAGTTATGTTTGATCGAAAGAAAATTGGGATGCACGTTGTGGCGGCTGTCATCTTTATGCTGACCATCTTTAGCGTGTATTTTTATTTCTACTTATCCGAAGGTTATATGACCACACGGAATACGGATGCAACGGTTCAACTGCTGTTCTTTCGTTATTTTTTACATGAACAGTTTTTACATGGCGATTTCTTTTGGTCATGGAAGTACGGTTTAGGAGGAGATGTGTTTGCCAATTTCAGCTATTATTATTCAACGTCCGTCTTTTTCCTTCTTACTTTATTTCTAAAATTAGATACGTTAAAAGATGTCCTAGCGTTAAATACAATCATCAGCGCATTAAAGCTTTTTTGTGCCATGATGTTTATGTATGCTTTGCTTCAATACAATAAGCGTTCGTACACGGCTTCCATTGTAGGAGCAATGATTTACGGAGGCTCTAGCTTTTTTGCCGGCTATTCCAACCGGTTTGATTTTATGGCAGAAGCATTTGTGTGGCTGCCGCTGTTGATTCTTTCATATGACCGCTTAGTGGATCAAGGTAAAAAAGGGCTGTTCATTTTTGCAGTATTTGTCGTGATAACGACGAACTTTTACTTTGGCTTTATGAGCAGCGTGTATTTAAATATTTATGCCGTATTCAAATATTTTTTAGCTTCGTCATCTTATTCGTTTAAAAGCTTTGTAAAGTATTATATAACGCTCATTAAATACTATATTGTTGGGTTTTTACTTTCAGCTTTTGCGTTTATTCCAACCGTATATGCATTTCTGCATGCAGGTCGATTTGATAAAGAGTATGATATTCCGCTATTTTATACAAACATTTTTTATCATAATGTGGTGTATAACTTCTTTTATCCTTACTCGGCTTCGCAAACGCTTGGAATGTCGATTGTTGGGTTGATTGCTATTTTGTTAAGCGTACTGTATATCAAACAAAAAGAAATGCTGATTCGAGTATGCTTATTACTCTTTATGATTGGACTGTATTTCTTTCCGTATGCTTATTCATTCTTTAACGGTTTGTCGGCTATGCAGCCAAGATGGATTTACATGCTGATTTTTACCTGTGGAATGGTAGCGGCATATGCAATTGACTATGATAAAAAAGGATCGAAAGTACGAACGGTTTATTTACTGCTTCTTCTTCTGGGCTTTTTATGGTACACAACCTACGTACCATCACCAAAAGAGCTTCCGAACGATGGAGTTGAGATTGTTTTTTTTATAATTGTACTGTTCGCTTTTTTACTTCGTTTTCAATTAAAAAAAGCTGTCTTTTTTGTATGCGTAACAGCCGTTGCTATTGGCAGTATCGGATATAACAACTTTATGATGTTTACGCAGGATCTAGGAGACGTGCTTGCTCAAAAAGAGTCAACGCTTCAAACGTTTTCAGGAAGCGGATATGACAGTGAAACGGATCAAGAAGTTATTAACTACATTACCCAAAGAGATGATTCGTTTTATCGCGTGATGTGGAATCAAATTAATAAAGAAAATATTCCGTTGTATTATAATTATCATGGATTCAGCAGCTATCAAAGTCTGATTCCAGATAATGTTCACAGCTTCTTTAAAGAAACGTATAATATTGCGCAAATGGACTCACCAAGCCGGTACAGTAATTTAGATCAGCGCCTGTATGTAGAAACAGCGCTTATGAACAAATATTATATCGTTAAAAGCGGTGATGCTTTCCAGCCGTACGGTTTTACGTTACTAAAAGAGTTAAACGGATATAAAATTTATAAAAATGATCATTTCCTTCCTATTGGATTTATGTACAATCAAGCAGTTTCGACAAATCAATTTAATGAATTGAATGAAGTACAAAAAGATCAGCTGATGTTAAAAGCTGCAGTAGTTGAAAAGCAAGGGAACTTACCGCAGTTTGATTTGAAAAAGCTTAAAAGCAAACAGCTGTTTGAAGGAATGGAAAATGTAAAGCTTGAAAATATCGATAAAAACGGAAATGTGTACACAGCACGCGACAATGCAGTTATGCGAATTCCGTTAACGACAAAAGAAACAGGTTCAGGCGAAACGATTCTTAAAATGACCTTTAAAAACCTTACAACAGGTTCGTTAAACTTAGTGATTAACGGAAGAAATTTTGAAAAACGTTCGGTCAATAACATTTATTCATATCCAAAAGACAGCTATGCATTTAATATTCAAAATGCCCAGCGTAACGGAGAAATTACAATTGGGCTATCACCTGGGCGGTATGAGTTTGACGATATGCAAGTGCTTTTTAACTCCTATAAAAACTATGCAGCATCAGTTGATGAGTTAAAACAGTCTGCGCTTCAACATGTGAAGTATGATGAAAACTCTCTGCAAGGTGACATACATGCTAAAAAAGCAGGGATGTTATTTCTATCCGTTCCATACAGCAAAGGCTGGCATCTAAAAGTAGATGGAAAAGATGCTGACTTTGAACAAGTGAACGGAACATTTATCGGAGTGCGTGTACCTAAAGGGAATCATGAAATTTCGATGAAGTATACAACGCCTTATTTTAAAGAATCGCTGACAGTTTCACTTCTAACAGCCGCAGCAATAGGAATTGTTTTCTTTGTTAAACGAAGAAGAAAAGACAACAATGCTATAGCAGAAAATGAAGTTGCTTGATAAATAATAATGTTTGCCAAAAAAGGCTTCGGAACTAAGTTCCGAAGCCTTTTTAACAGAAATCAAACCCAATACCTGGGATACTGCCGATCTTGAAATAAATTGTTATACACGGTAGAAATCAATACAACTACACACGCACAAATCATAATAATACCTAAATATCCCCAGCCTGCTTGAGTATTAATGGCTACAATCGCGCTAGCTGCAGCGGGAGGATGAACGGTTTTAGTAAGAATCATTAAAATAAGAACGAAGGCAAGCACAATCGCTATGGTGATTAGACTTCGATGAAATAAGCTCCAAATAATAAGTGCAGAAACGGTTGCGAGCAAGTGCCCTCCAAGCACGTGGCGCGGCTGTGATAAAGGACCTTTGTGCGCCCCAAAAACAAGCACGCAGCTCGCGCCAATCGGAGCAAGAGCCATTGGATAACCAAGCGCTAGTGCAATCGCGCTGCTGATGATAATCGCAATTAAGCCTCCAATAGAAGAAACAACCGCGTCTCTATAATTGATTTTCGGTTCTTCTTTTAGTTCTCCTTTCATCTTTTTAGCATAAGAGCTTAAGTAAGACAGAAAGGGGCTTTTTGTTTGAGCAAAACTTTTTTCAATCTGCATTTCTTCTTTCCTTTCTCCTTTGTAAGTAAAAGTTGTTTGTCAAGTTGTATGTCAGAACATCTGCTATATTAAGTTAGTTTATAAGAAAACATGGATTACTGGAAGAGGAAAAATGTCTTTTTTTATTGGAAATACTTTTTATGAACAAAAAAAGGTGGGATAAGCGGTAGAAGGGTCTCTATGTGCAGTAAGAGTAAGAGAGATGTATAATAAACCTAGAGGTGACTAAATTATGTATCTAATAGACTACCATCATCACACGAACAATTCATTTGACTCCCAGGCAGTCATGAAAGAAGTGTGCGAACAAGCTGTAAAAAATGGCATAAACGAAATTTGTTTTACCGAGCACTTTTCATTAAATCCATTAGCGCCAACATACGGTCATATGGATTTTGATAAATATGAACGAGAACTAGTAGAATGCAGAGATCAATTTCAAGGCCAGCTAGTGATTAAAAAAGGAATTGAAATTTGTGAACCGCACTATTTAAAAGAGAAGTATCAGGAAACGATGAAGCAAGAGAACTTTGATTTTATATTAGGGTCGGTCCATAACATTAATAATATCAAGCTTCGTAAACATTTGGAGCTAAACGATAAAGAAGCGATTTACCGCGCTTATTTTAATGAAATGTATAAGCTAGTAAGTGAAGCGGATATTGATGTATTGGCTCATTTAGATTTAATGAAGCGCTATGCGTTTGAACAGTACGGCATTTACGACTTTCATCAATTCAAAGATATTCTTGCAGATATTTTGAAAAAAGCAATTGATCGTAATATCGGAATTGAAATCAACACTTCAGGTATAAGAGGGAAGCTGGGCGAAGCATTGCCGGCACTTGAAGTTGTTGGACTGTACCGCGATTTAGGCGGAGAAATCTTAACGATTGGATCTGATTCACACTTTGCTGAAACCGTAGGAGCTCATATGAAAGAAGCGGTTGAAATGGCGAAACAGTGCGGATTTACGGAGATTTATACATTTGATGAGCGTCAGCCAAAAGGAATTCGTATTTAATAGAAGCGGATTTTACTTTCTTCTAGAATAATAATAACTGAAAAAAGCACGCTCTGATTAGAGCGTGCTTTTTTAATTTAGTTCCGCTTAAGCTCCGACAAAAATCTCCGGACTTCTTCGATAGTCAGCCCCAGCGCGCGAGCTGATTCCATAAGACTTACCCACTCTTGATCGATTGACAGTACATGTTCTTTTTTCATTACGACTCATCCACCCTTTGCCAGGGAACCCAGCTATCGTAGCCAAAAGCGGCCTTAGACCTGAAGCTTTGCGTCACTATTTTTCAATAGTTTTGCCCTTATCTGGATAATTTGTAATAGTATTCTTAGTATACAGTTATTTTACAAAATAATATTTGTAAAAGATGTCGAAATAGGTCGATTACAACAAAAAAATTAAACGTTTATGAATGGATCTATCAGTTTGTTTTACGGAACTTTAAATAATACTGAAATTCAATAAATTCTTCTTTGGTCATGCCGTCTTGAATGGCTCGCTCAATTAAATGCAGCCACTCTAAATTGAGGGATGGCTTTGAAGTTAGAGCTGCACAGCTGATGTCTCCTTCGATTAATTCGTCAATCGTTGTATGAAGAGAAGACGCGATTTTATCAAGCATTTGAAGGGAAGGATTATTATTTAACCCTTTTTCTAAATGAGATAAATATGATTTTGAAATATGGGCTTCCTCAGCTAAGCGTGTAATAGAATACCCTTTTTTTAGTCGCAAATTCTTAATCTTTTTCCCTATCACATTCAGTTCATCCTCTGCTTATGGATTTTTTGTTCATTATAACGCATAAATGTCCATTTTGTGTAGATATAAATATAAATTTAATAATATATTGTTCTTTATAAAGAATAAAATAGGTTAAAATACCTATTCTTGATACGGGTATATCATGCTATACTTCACTTACAAATTGTTCTTTATTAAGAATATTTGTCGATTAATCACCTTTTTATTCGCTATAGTGAACGTTTCATATAGTATGCTAGCACTATTTAAGATGAGCACTGTACGATGAAGGGATGACATCATTTATTACATTTTGGATAGGAGATTACATGGAAAAAAGATATGTAGAACTTGATGCGTTAAGAGGATTAGCAGCTCTTTTTGTTGTGATAAATCATTATCTCATGATTTATCCAAGCTTCAGTGAGTATAGGTATGACGGTGATTCTTCTTTTTTACTGTCCATGGTAAAAGAGAGTCCGCTGCGGCTATTGTTCAGCAGTGGAAATGAATCAGTTGTTTTGTTTTTTGTCTTAAGCGGATTTGTTTTAGCACTGCCGTTTTATGGCCGTTCTTCTTTTCGATATGAAAACTATCTTGTAAGAAGAATTTGCCGAATTTATCTTCCTTACTTGTTTGCAGTGTGTGTGGCTATTCTATGTAAAATCTTATTTAGTCAAGGCGGGATCTCACAGGTAAGCCACTGGTTTAATAACTCATGGATCACAAACGAGTCGCCAAGTTTACTTCTTCAGCACTTCTTTTTAATTGGCACATTTAACACAGATGCTTACAACAATGTTATTTGGTCGCTTGTTCATGAAATGAGAATTTCAATTATTTTTCCTCTTTTAATGATTCTTTTGCTGCGAATGGATGCAAAAAAAATCGTAATGCTATTGTTTTTCGTGTTTGTTTCATCATCAGCGCTATTACTGCTTAATCAATCAAACTTAGAACCTACGAACTTCCTGCTTTCTTATCATTATTTGCTTTTATTCGCCGCGGGTGCAGTTACGGCGAAATACCGAGACTTTTTTATTCAACTTTATCTGAAAATTGGCACATTTAAAAAGGGTCTTATCGTTCTGATTGCATTTACCTGTTATTTATCTGAAGGCATTATGGGGAATTACGCGATCACCAATAACTTTTTATGCCGCAATCTGGCAGTGATGGTAGGCAGCTGTATGTTTATTATTATCGCTTTAGCATCGCCGACAGCTTCAAAGGTTTTACGCACAGGAGTGCTGTCGTTTCTAGGTAAAGTTTCGTACAGCTTATATTTAACTCATCTCATTGTGCTGTTTTCGTTGATGTATTTGTTACACGGGCTTTTGCCGTACTGGAGCATTTTAAGCATTTGTTTCCTTTTATCACTGGCGATGGCTTCCGTCACGTATCATTTTGTTGAAAAGCCTTCCAGCAGATTAGGAAAATTCCTCACAAGAAACAAAGTTGTTTTCGGCGGAGCAGTGAGTCGTAAGTAACAGAGAGATAAAGCGTATGGAGGTGAGTTTACGATGCAAGATAAAATTCAGCTAAAGGATTTTTTTCGAATTTTAAAAAGAAGATGGCTTACGATGCTTTTAGTCATAGTCATTACGAGTATGAGCATCACAACTATCTGTTTCTATCTATTAAAACCTACGTATCAAGCATCTACTCAAGTACTTGTTAATCAAGCAACATCTAAGAATGTAGATGAAATTGCTAATATTACGCAGCTGAATACCCAATTAATTTCTTCGTATATCGATTTTATTAAAAGTCCGATGATCATAAACGGTGTAAAAGACGAATTAAATTTAACTATTTCTAATAAAAAGCTGAGTGAACAAATTACGATTGATCATAACGAAAATTCTCAATTTGTCACGATTACCGTAAGAAACGAGAATTCGAAAACAGTAAGTGAAATCGCAAATAAAGTAGCTCTTCTTTCAAAAGATCAAGCGATGAAGTTAATGAAAGGAAGCAACATTCAAGTATTAACCGAGCCGTCGCAGAGCCTTAAAGTATTCCCAAAGCCGCTGCCGGTTGCAGCTATTACTATATTGGTCAGTCTGTTGGTAGGAATAGCGGGAGCGATGCTAAGAGAATATCTTGATAGCACAGTTCGAAATGAACAAGATATTCAAGAACTTATCGGACTTCCGGTTATTGGACATATCGAGCTGGAGCCTCGAAAAATGAAGCGAAATCAAAAGCAAGGCAGTGATCAGGAAAAGGCAAGGAGGGAGAACCTTGAGTTTTAAACAAAAAAAGTATCCATTTTCACTGTATCAAGATGCCAAAACGATTAACCAAACAAATATGATTCGAAAAAATGTTGAGGTGCTGCTGAATAATGAAGTCAAATGCCTGACAATCACATCAGCGGAAGTGAACGATAAAAAGCCGCTTATAACGGCAAAGCTAGGGATTTCATTTGCCGAACAAGGGAAAAACGTTCTTCTTATTGATGGAAACGTACATTGTCCTTCTCTTCATCAGCTCTTTGACCTTGGAAGTTCAGAAGGGTTAACGGATGTGTTAGTAAACGGGAAAGGCCGTCATGTACCGATTAAACAAACGTCATACAAAGGACTGGACGTACTTCCGGCCGGATCTCACTTTCGAAACGCATCCACACTATTTGTTTCCAAGTATTTTGATGAGCTCATAAAAAGATGGAAAGAAGAATACGATTTGATTCTTTTTGAAACGCCTCAGTTTTTAGAAGAGACGGATTCTCATATTCTTGCAGCAAAATGCGATGCAACCATGCTCATTGTGGAAGAGCGCAAAACGAAAGCAGATGCCGTTGTTAAAACGAAAAATATGCTGGAGAAAGCGCGCATTCATGTGCTAGGCGTTATTTGGAGTCCGTCTCACTAGCTCCTCATTTTATATAGAAGGAAGTGAAACGATGAATCAAATTGTCTCGAAAACGATCGGTGATTCCGATGTGCTAAAAAAAGAATTTCCGCTTTTTTACTCGTTGTGTAAACGCGTATGTGATATTGCAATTTCGCTTATGGCACTTGTGGTATTACTGCCTGTTATTTTGTTATTTGCGCTCATTGTGATGATTGAAACACCGGGTTCACCTTTCTTTCTTCAAGAGCGTTTAGGTCAAAGAGGCAGACCATTTACCATCATGAAGCTGCGTTCGATGTACAGTGACGCGGAAAAAAACGGAGCGCAGTGGGCGGTTAAAAATGACAGCCGCGTTACCAAAGTAGGAAAGCTGATTCGCCAAACGCGAATCGATGAACTGCCTCAGCTGTGGAATGTATTAAAAGGTGATATGTCGATTGTAGGGCCCCGACCTGAAAGAGCCGTATTTATAGAAGAATTCCAAAAAACACTTCCTTCGTTTAGCCAGCGGCTTGCTGTTAAGCCGGGACTAACAGGCTGGGCGCAAATTAACGGAGGATATGAGCTAACGCCAGCAGAAAAGCTGAAGCTCGATCTTTACTACATTCAACATACGACTATACGGTTTGACGTGAAGATTATGATAAAAACGCTAAGAGTCATTGTAACAGGAGACGGATCAAGATAGGAGAGGGATAACATGAAAAGAGTATTAGTTACAGGCGGATGCGGTTTTATTGGATCCCATATGGCAGAGCTTCTTTATCAAAATGGATTTGAAGTAAAGGTCATTGACAATCTATCAACGGGGAAAATAGCAAACTTAGAAAATCGAGGCATTTCTTTTCACTACGGAGATATTGTGAGTGAAGAATTAGATAAAGTATTTGCCGAGTTTAAACCTCATTATGTTGTTCACCAAGCGGCTCAAGTGAGCGTGGCTCATTCCGTTACTAATTTTCATCATGATGCCAATGTTAATATTCAAGGAACGATCAACATTATTAATGCATGCAAAAAGTACGGAGCTGAAAAAATCATTTTTGCTTCATCAGCTGCCGTGTACGGAAATACGAACGTTACTCCCATTACGCTTGCTCACCCAACGAGTCCAGCTTCACCGTACGGACTGTCAAAGTTTACGTCTGAAGAATATCTTAAGCTTGCTAAACAGCTGTATGATATTGACTACGTCATTCTTCGCTACAGCAACGTGTATGGCCCACGGCAAAATTCACAGGGCGAAGGTGGCGTAATTTCAATCTTTTTTGACCGGTTTGTTACGAACCAGCAGCCGATTATTTACGGAAGCGGCCGTCAAACAAGAGATTTTATTTACGTGGAAGACGTGAGCCAGGCATGTTTACGTGCCATTCAGTATGAAGGATGCGGCACGTTTAATATTTCCAATAACAGCAGCATCAGCATCAACGAACTCTTTTTTACGATGAAAAGCATATCCGGCAGTCACTTAACACCTGCTTATCACAGCGTGCGTGAAGGTGATATTGCAGACAGCAGACTGTGCAACAAAGAAAGCATCAAAGTATTAAAGTGGTCGCCTGCTTTTACGTTTGAAAAAGGATTAGCTAAAACGTATGACTACTATCACGAAACGCTAGCTCAGCGATTTGCTAAAACGATGGAGTAAAAGGGATGTATGAAGAAAAACTCTATTTGGAAAAACATTGTTCACTTATTTATTAGTACCGTTGTATCACGATTGTTAAATGCAGCTGCGCTTATTGTGCTGGCACAGTATTTAAGCGCAGCTAGTTACGGCAGCTTCAGCGTAGCGCTAGCTTTTGCGATGATATTAGGCTACTTTACCGACGTTGGTTTAAGCAATACGGTGCTTCGCGAAGGGTCTAAAAAGCAAGCGGACGTGGATCATCTTTTGTCATCGTATGTGAAAATGAGAATTTTGCTTTTGCTTGCGACGTTTGCAGGGGCGTATATAGTGATTTCCTTGTTTTATCACGAAGCATCACTTGTAAAAATGATGTACTACTTGATTGTGCCGATGGTAACAGGCCTTGCAATGCAAAGCATCGGGATTACGTATTTCCAGCTTACTGAACAAATGCATCACTTAGGAGCTATTCGAATCTATTCAGCTCTTTTGCTGGTGGTTCTGCTGACGGTTGGAATGCTGATGCATACAAGCGCGTTTTTTATTTCGTTTTTGTTTGGCTTTTCCTATCTTTTAGCCGGAGTGTACGGACTGTGGATGGTGGGGAAAAGAGTATCGTTTAATTTTAAAAAGAAAATTCAACGCGGGCTGCTAAAAAATATCGGCTCATTTATTGTAAGCGGACTGCTGATTATGCTGCTGCCGCAGCTTGGTCCAATCGTATTAGAAAATACAATTCCACTTGCAGCCGTCGGCGTGTTTGCCGTTGCCTATCGTATTCCATCGGCACTGTATCAAGTTCCAGGAATTGTGGCGGGTGCTTTTTATCCAGTATTGTTTCGTCATTACAATCATCAGCAGGCGGACAAACATCTAGAGTTAAATATTCTGCAAGTGAAGCTTATGAGTTTAGTAGGAATGCTAACGGCGCTTCCTTTTTATCATTTATCCGATTTGGCCGTGTCGTTATTGTTTGGAGATAAATGGGCTACAGCCGGAGATGCGTTAAAGTGGCTGTCGCTGATGCTGATTTTCCAAGGCTTAAGCGTAGCACTAGCAGACGGCTTAACAACAAAAGGACTTCAAGGAAGAAGAACGGGCGTTCAGCTCGTTTCTGTTGTATCGGGAATTGCTTTTTACTACTTTTTAAGCTCTGCTTATTCTGTGATAGGAGCCGTGTATGCTGCGCTTTTAATTGAAGGAATTTTATTTATCGGCTGCTGGTTATGTAATCCGGAAAGACTGATCATCATGCGTAAAACCTTTCCGATTTTTGTTTGTTTATTTGGCAGTACGATTGTATTTACCCCGCTGCTATTTTCACAGCACCCGTTTATTGCGCTGTGTGTAAACATGCTCCTTGTGTTTGTATTAACGCTGCTAGATAAAGAGATTAGAAATCAAGCGTTAGGCTACCTGCAAAAAAACAAACCAGTAAACGTAGAGAACAGAAAGGAGGCGCAAAATGGATAGTGTATATATACAAAATCGAAAACCGACCGTTTTGTTTTGCCTTTTTGTTCTCGTTACGTTAAGCAAATATAACGTCAATATTGGTTTTGCATTAAAGCCGTACATGATTTTTCTATTTGCACTTCTGCTGCTGAGCTTTGCTTCTTTTTACGTTTATAAACTTCAGGCGTATGAAGTGCTGCTGCTTTTATTTTATCTTTTTTACTGTATGACCGGAGCGTTTTCTCTGTACCCAGAAGCGAGTCTTCGTATTATGCTAGGCGTTTTGCTTATCCTTGCCTGCTACTTTTTAATGAAATATGTGATAGCAGAGTTTCATAGCGGCAGCATCAAACGTGCGTTAACTGGGGCCGGCATTCTTTTTAACGGCGTGAGCTTGCTGCTCTACATTGCGGGTCTTCAAGCCGTTCATTTTCAATTTGCCTCCGAAGTAGAAATTATTAAATGGGGCGTGATGATTGACCGCAGCTATCCCCGTTTGATTGGCGTACTGGATGACCCTAATATTTATGTATTTTATAATACGCTGTTTTTTACTTACTTTTTAACGAATAGCGATAGTACTAAAAATAAAGTAGGACTTTTACTGAGCACATTAGCCAGCGTGTTAACGTTTTCCCGTGGGGGATTAATTGCTATGGTCGCTGTGTTGATTCTGTATTTGCTCATTACTCGTTCGCTTAACAGTCTCAAAACAGTTCTTTCGTTTGTGTTTTTATTTGGTGTACTTGCTCTTATCGCTCATTTTATGACGAATTTTAACGTGTTCACCATTTTAACCGAACGAGCTGATGATTTTTTACATGACGGAGGAAGCGGAAGGTTTTCGCTGTGGAGCCGGGCATTTGAGTTTTTTTCCTCGCATCCATTTGCCGGAATCGGCGCTTTTAACTTTTCAGAGTATAACTTGTTTTACTACGGCGAAGCGCTGTACGTTCATAATACATTTTTAGAGATTTTATCAGAGACGGGTATGATTGGCTTTTGCTTATATTTTAGCTTTTTGCTTCTTGTGTTGCTTCAGCTTTTAAAACAAAAAATTCATAAACAAGAGCCGTACTTATTTTTAACGTTTGTTGGTTTTTTGCTTCAAATGATGTCGCTTTCGTTAATTGTAAATGAGCTGTTCTTTTTATACTTAGCGCTGCTGTCAGGCTATTTACGAAATCACCAAAGTGAGGAGAGTGCAAAATGAATAACTTCAAATCTCAACCGGATCAGCCCCTCGTTTCAATTGTTACACCTGCCTATAACTGCGCAGCCTTTATTTCATCCACCATAAAATCCGTTCAGCAGCAAACCTACCTCAACTGGGAGCTGCTTGTAATTGACGACTGTTCGACAGATGAAACGGCTGAAGTAGTAAGGGAATTCAGTAGAAAAGATCAACGCATTCAGCTGCTTCAGCTTACAAAAAATTCAGGAGCCGCAGCGGCACGCAACGAAGGTATAAGCGCAGCAAGCGGAAGATTCCTTGCTTTTTTAGACGGCGATGATCTATGGAATAGGAAAAAACTTGCAAAACAAGTGGCCTTTATGCTTGAAAAAAACTGCGCTTTTTCCTATACGGGCTACAGCATTATCAATGAAAAAGGTGAAAAAACAGGTGTTGAAGTAAACGTTCCGAAAAGTGTTGACTATAGAATGCTAGCGGGTAACACCATTATCGGCTGTTTGACAGTGATGCTTGATAAAAAACAAATTTCAGAGATTTTAATGCCAAACATTCAGCCGGAAGACACGGCGCTTTGGCTGTCGCTGCTGAGAAAAGGCTATACAGCATACGGTCTTCAAGAGTCACTTGCTTATTATCGTCTTGTATCTCACTCTGTTTCTAGCAACAAGCTGAAAGCAGCGACAAGGTATTGGAAGCTACTGCGCAAACAAGAGCGGCTGCCGCTATGGAAAAGCGCCACTTATTTTGTCCAGTACAGCGTGAATGCGTACGCTAAAAGCAAAAACCTCTCAAAATCGTAAAGGATGTGAAGTCTTGAAAAACGTACTTTTAATCACGGATAAATTGATTACAGGAGGAGCAGAAACGTATTTTTGCAAGCTCGAAAATCAGTTGAATCATCCAGACATTACCGTATACACAGCAGCTGCGATGGGAGAACTGTACAGCAAAATTCAATATAAAAAACGGTTTACGCCTTTAAGCAGAAAAAATCATCTTCACAATCTTTATGTGCTTTGGAAAAAAGTGCGAACGTGTAAAATTGACATCATTCATGCCAACAGCCTGCGTATGGTGATGTATGCAGTGTGCGTAAATCGAGTGCTGCGAAAAAAAGTAAAAATACTTTATACAAAGCATAATGTAACGGTGCTTGAACAAAAAGCAAAGGGTCTATTTTGTAAACTCGTAAACTCTTTTGTGCATGGAGTAATTACCGTCAGCCGCTTTGAACAAGAACAGTTGATGAACCTCGGCGTAAATAGCGGTAAAGTAACAACGATTTATAACGGAGTGGATTTGAATCAGTTTGTATTTAAAGAAAAGTCTGCTTCACTTGATTGCCATATTGGCCTGTTGGCACGAGCTTCAAAAGAAAAAAATCACGAGCTGTTTATCGAAATTGCCTCACTGCTGAAAGGTAACGAACATATGAAGTTTCATATCGGAGGAGGAGGTCCTGAGCTGCAACGGATTCAAGAGCTTATTCACCAGCAAGGCTTATCTGAAAAGATAAAGATATGGGGAGAAGTAGAAGACCCAGAAGCATTTATTACAAAAATGGATATGCTTCTGTTAACTTCTCATCGTGAAGTCTTTCCAATGGTTGTTTTAGAAGCAATGGCCGTTGGTACACCGATGATTTCAATTGATGTAGGAGGGGTGAAAGAAGCAATAGCAGACGGAGACACGGGCTATTTGATCCCCACTTATTCACCTCAAGCATTTGCTGAGAAAATCACTGAGCTATACGCCGAGCAAGAACAAAAGCAGCGTTTTGCTAAAGGAGCAAGAGAAAAAGTCGAGCAGCACTTTACGTCGAGTCAAATGATTGCGTCCACTGCTAATCAATACGTAAACGTGAGCGGAAAAAGCTTCTAACACGGAAGCTTTTTTTCTATGGAAACAGTGAACCACAGGTAGTCAAAACGCATAAAGTAATAGAAGCAGTACATGCTTTACAGCTGCTGAGAAAGCGAGATGAATTTAATGGAAAACTGCAGTGAAGAAAGAATAGTCGACGCCGCTTGTTTTGGTGTAAAAAGAGACGGCGTGACGGATGATGCACCTGCGATACAGCAAGCAATTGATTACGCAGCAAGCAACAAATTATCACGAGTATTATTAACAGGAGACTATACGTACGCCATCGCATCACCACTTGTGATTAAACCGTCTATTTCGTTTGAAATGGACAGCGGAACCAAACTTAAAGTAACGGGAAATTATCATGTATTTACCCTTCAAAAAGATGCCTCCATTTCAGGTGGAACCGTTGAAGTGACCGATCCATCATTTACCTCTTCGGTCATTTACCTTCACGGATCGCAGCAATTAGAAACAGGAAACAAAACGACGATAAGCAACATCAGCATGATTAATACGTCAGGTGCTTATAATGGAAAAGGCATTTATTTTTACTGCCAGAAAGCGTGGGACTTTATCAGCTTTGTGAACGTATCGTTTGTACACCTTCGTAACTTTGAAAGGGGCGTGCTGCTGCAAACTGAAAAAATCACCAACATCAATACGCCTGCATGGATCAACGCGAATAACTTTAGCTATTTATCGATTGACGGCTGTCAGTATGGAATTGACGTAGCCGGTATCAGTGACGTGCCGTATGAAACGTCAGGAAACAGCTTTGTTCATTTTCAAATGCAGTGCCGCAGCCAAACAAAACGAGCAATTAAATGTTCAGGTGCTTACAATACGTTTGAAGGGCATATTTGGGATACGTATTTAATGAACGGAGGAGAACCGCCCGTAGAATTTACGAGCATCTCACATCGAAATCAGCTTGCCTCTAATCTTTTATCCACATCAATTTTAAACAACGGACAGTATAATGACATTACGTCTCCTTTTGAACAAACCCGAAATATATTTGCGCCAGGTCTTCCAGGAAAACCTGATATCATCGGCAATCAAGACGATATTTTCGTACAAGCTGATAAAAAATATACCGTCAAACAAATTGCTGGAAAAGCCCCTTACGGAGGTAGCATCAGCAACTGCTTCAGCTTAATTGATGAACAAAGCATGAATTACCTCGACGTGCCGGCTTCAGCTCCCGTTGTGATTGAAATGGACTTTACTGCAAATCCAATTAAAATGCTAAATATGGCCGGCGTTTCATTTGGGTGGGGTGAGTCACCTAAAAATATTAAATTTGAATATCTAACAGCACTAGACGGCGCGTGGACAACGGCAAAAGACGTAAAAAACAACTTAGGAAACACGGTAACGGCAGAAGTGCGAGCCAATACGCTGTATAAAATGAGACTTACGCTAAGCGAATATACAAAAGACCACAAGCGTTTTCGAATTAACCGTATATTCGGTACGTCTTCTATGATGCCAGGTTCCTCTTGGGTGGCAACGTCCGGAAGCAAAATGTATGGAAACCTGGAGTTTCAACAAGGAAACAGCCTGATCCTTAAATCTCCTGACGGACAAAGCTGGAAGCTAAGCGTTGATAACACAGGGAAAGTCTCCGGAACAAAAATCTAAGTAGAGAAATTATTTTGAAACCAGCTTCTTTTTACGAGAAGCTATTTTTTATGCCGATAAAAAGTCACGAGCGTACTATGGATAGAACAGCCCCTATGACCGATAGATATAAAGAAGTGTAAAAGTGAAAGCAGAAGAATACATCAGCGAAAAGGGGAAATGTTATGGGGGCATTACGAAATCTGAGTATCTATCGAAAGCTGCTAGTCATGGTTATCATTTCAACAATTTCACTTATTGCAGTCGCCGTGATCAGCTATTTTTACACACAGCGAATTGCTGACAGCTCGGAGTCTATGTACAATGACCGCCTGCAGCCAATCAGGCAGTTAGGGCAAATTCGTACGAATAACCGAGCAATCGATGCCAATACGCTTGAAATGATTTTATCGAAAGATGAAAACTATCAGCGTAAGCGTCTCGATGAAATTCAAGAAAAAGAAGCTGAAAATAACAAGCTTATCGAACAGTATAAAAAGACATTTTTGCTAGATAGTGAAAAAGAAAAACTGGCTCTATACGAAGAAAATATAGGTAACTTAACACAAGCAAGAAGTGAAGCCATACAGCTTGCTCAAGATGAAAAAGGAGACGAAGCCTATAACGTTTTTTCTAAACAAATCGTCACCCTGCGTACAACCATAAATAACACGCTAGATGATCTTCAGACGATAAACAACGAGGAAGCAAAAAGCATTTATCAAAAAAATAAGCAAAGCGTAAAATCAGCCGTTACTACTCTTTTACTCGTCAGCGCGTTGGTCATCCTACTTACAATAGGGATTGGACTTCTGATTGCACGCATGATTACAAAGCCGTTAAACGATATTAAAAACCTCATGGAAACAGCAAAAGACGGGGATTTTCAAGTGCAAGGCACGTATGAATCTCAAGATGAAATTGGCTTACTTACAGCATCATTCAATAAAATGATTGGCGGATTAAAAGAAATGATCATGTCCGTTGGAAACATTTCATCAACGGTTGCCGCTTCTTCAGAAGAACTAAGCGCGAGCGCAGAACAAAACAACAGTGCCATTGAACATATTTCAAGCATTACTGAAAAATTAGCCTCAGGATCTCACCATCAAGTGAATCAAATTCAAGAAAGCTCCACCATTATTCACCGCATTACGAACCAAACATCAGAAGTTGTTGAAAACGTCGAGCAAATCACTAAGCGAGCACTCGACACGGCTGCGATTTCAAATAGCGGAACAGCGACCGTTGAAACAGCAGCCAAACAAATGAAATCAATCAACGAAAATGTCACTGAACTCTCATCTGTTTTTCAAGGCCTTAGCGAACACTCAGCGAAAATTAGTCAAATTAACGATGTCATTACAGCCATTGCCGATCAAACGAATCTGCTTGCTTTAAACGCAGCTATTGAAGCAGCAAGAGCAGGAGATCACGGAAAAGGCTTTGCCGTTGTGGCAAGTGAAGTACGTAAACTAGCAGAAGGCTCATCCAACTCAGCGAATCAAATTAAAGATCTAGTTGCACTCATTCAAAGCGAAACAGCTCGAACTTTGCAGTCGATGACAACCACAACCAAAGAAGTAAAAGAAGGCCTAGCAGTAGTTGAACAAGCGGGTACATCATTTATGCAAATTAACGAAGCTGTACAGCACGTAGTGAATCAAATTCAGCAAATCGGAAGCGCTATTCACAATTTAGCCAAAGATACACATGAAGTCCAGCAGGCGATTCATGAAGTCAACGGTATCGCTGAAGAAGCGGCAGCCGGCACGCAAAACGTATCAGCTACAACGGAAGAACAGCTTGCTTCCATGGAGGAAATTGCTTCATCGGCGATGGATTTAGCCAATATGTCAGAGGAACTGCAAGAATTGATTGCGAGATTTAAAGTTTGAGGGAATTTAAAGGTTTGGAAGCTTCCAAAGCCAAGGGCAAAACTGAAGTAGAAAGATTCAGTAAAAAATAAATTGAGACTAGTAAGACTATCTGTAGCTAATTTCATACATGAAAAAAAGTCTGGTTCTCATTGAGAACCAGACTTTTTTTCGGTTTTATTATCAAGCAAGATATAAAGATATCTCTAGCATTATAGCATGAACAAAGGACAATAGTCATTAAAATATGGAAAATAAATAAAAATATCTTTATTAGATTTTAAAATGATTGTCGCAATTCACTGATGATAGGCAACAAGTCGAATAAATGAAGATAAAGTACTGGAAAATTTAAGGGTTTGCCCGATATTAGAAAAGATGCCTGTAGATTTATATAGTACTAGAAAAGTAGTAAAAGTAAGGAGAGCAGCCAATGAAAAACATGATGAGAATCCTGGTAGCAATCGCTATCATTGTAGTTCCCTTAACGGTTTTTTCGACAGCAGAAGCCGCAGGAACAGAACCCCTTGTATCGGTAGAATTAAGGAACTACTTAGGCAATAAAAGCAGTATTACAATTCACCCCTCAGCATTGTATCGTCTTAAAGATGAGGATGTAACTCTGCAAGCAAATAAAGATTATGAAGTAAAAGCAGAAGGGACGAATGTGGTGCTATATCAGGAAGGGGGAAAGTTAGGAGAGTTTTCTAGCTTTGAAGTTACGCCTTCTACCTATGACGCAAAACTTACTATTAACGGTATGTCTTATTTAGGGGATATAAAGTTTACAAATGAAAGCAGTAAGTATGTTCGCCCTGTCAATACTCTTCCTATAGAAGATTATTTAAAAGGTGTAGTGGGAAAAGAGCTGTATTGGTCTTTTAAAACGGATACGTTTAAAGCTCAAGCAGTAGCAGCAAGGACGTATGTACTTAGTCTTAAGAAATCAGTAATTAACGATACGACAAATTTCCAAGTATACGGAGGCGACTATTGGGATGAACGTATCGGAAAGGCTGTAGATGATACATTCGGACAAGTACTGACATATAAGGGGAGTATTATAAACTCGGTATATTCTTCAAGTAACGGAGGGATTATTCAATCTAATACAAATGTCTGGGGAACTCCAGTTAATACATATTCTCAAGTAAAAGATGATCCTTATGATCCACAAAAAGTATGGACCAAAACGGTTCGGAAAAAACAAATTGATTTATCAGGAAAAGATTTAAAAAAACCAGAAGAATGGTGGAGCAAAACAAAAGAAGCTGATACAGAAATGACCAATCGTCTTAAAGACAAAATGGCGGCTGGAGAACTAAAAGGAAAAGATATTAAGATTACAAGCATTCCAAAAATTAATTTCTACGCTCCTGACTCAGCCAATCGTGTAACAAAAGGCGATATCAGTGTTAAATATATTGTGAAAAATGAGTTTGATAAGAACGGGAATATTGAAGAGAAGCAATGGGATTTAATCGGCAGTTCAGCTGGAACAATCAATTATCTTATTACTGAAGGAGGTATTGGAAGTAAATATGTGACAGATATTAATGATGATGGAACTTCTATTATCATTAAAGGAAAAGGGTTTGGACATGGGATAGGTATGAGTCAATTTGGTGCTGACGCCATGGCTACTGGAGAAAAAAATTATCAAGAAATTCTCGCATTTTATTATCCTACGACTCTTCTAACAAGCGCTTATGACATAGCTTACCCAAGGGTATATAAAGTACTGCCTAATGCCCCAGAAGTAAACGACATCATATCAGAAGATAATAAGGTGATGGGAAAAGCAGCGCCTGGAAGTATTGTGTATGTGAAAAAAGGATCAACGTTGTTAGGGCGTAGTATAGTATCCAACCAAGGTACATATTCTGTATCTATACAGCCGCAGGCAGCTAAAACTAAAGTGGGTGTAGTGATTAAAGATAGTGTAGGATACAGTGCTTATACGTATAAAACAGTTATACAAAAAGTAACAAAACCAGAAGCACCAACCATTAACAAAATCTATGATCAAGATACCTCGGTCAGCGGAACAGCTGAAGCAAACAGTATCGTATATGTAAAAAAAGGGTCAACAGTTCTGGGAAGAGGAGTAGCAACCAAGGAAGGAACATATAGCATTGCCATAGCATCTCAACCCCCTAATACGAAAATAGGTGTAACGGTGAAAAATAGCGCTGGGTATAGTGACTATACGTACATGACTATTTTAAAAACTGTTCAAAAACCAGCTGCTCCCGTTATTCATACAGTAACTGACCAAGATACATATGTAACGGGGACAGCTGAAGCAAATAGTGTTGTATATGTAAAAAAAGGATCCACAGTGCTGGGAAGAGGAGTAGCAACCAAGCAAGGAACGTATAGTATTGCCATAGCACCTCAACCCGCTAATACGAAAATAGGTGTAACGGTGAAAAATAGCGCTGGATATAGTACGTATACCTACAGTACAGTAGTGATAAAATATAAAGCGCCTAATGCTCCAGCTGTCAGCGATATTACGGATGAATCCACAGGTGTGACAGGAACGACCGAAGCAGGAAGTCGTGTATATGTTAAAGCAGGTGCAAATGTAATTGGAACAGGCACTGCGAATAGTAAAGGGGCATTTAGCATTACGATTCCAAAGCAAGCAGTGAATACGAAAATAGGTGTAACGGCAAAAGGAAAAGGCGGATATAGTCCTTACACTTACAAAACGGTGGTATCTTCTAGTCCTTCAGCTCCTAGTGTAAACCGTGTTTTCAGTCTGGCAAAAACAGTGTCAGGTACAACAGAACCTAAAAGTGTTGTCTATATCAAAAAAGGATCTGAGCTAATTGGAAGAGGCGTAGCAGATAGCAAAGGTTCTTTTAATATAGCTATTACACCGCAGGCAGCTAAGACGAAAATCAGTATCATTATTAAAAATCCAAACGGTAAATACAGCCCGTATCGTATTGTGACGATCGGTTAATAAAAAAGCGGACGCATTTAAACTATAAATACGTCCGCTTTTTACTTATTCAGCTTTATAAGAGAAAGTAAGGGGATGAAAAATCTCCATATATCAAGAGAAAAAACAAATTTTTTTCTCCATTTTTTCTTGATTGAGATAGAATAGAAAGAGAATCTACTAATACATAGGGACTAAAGTATTCAGCTGCAATGAGGGTATTCAGCTGATGAACAAGAGGAGTTACGAATGAAACTATCGACTACTGATCTAACAATTGAACTTAAAAACTTTTATCAGCTTCTAGTTACATGCCACGGAGAACACAAACATACAAAAATGTCTTATTACTTAATCAAAGATCAAGAAGTCATTGAAAAGATACCGTATTCTAGAAATCATTCACATACGTTTAACTTACATGAACGAGGAAGATATAGAGTAAAAGTCTTTATCCGTAATGCTGAAGGAGAACGTACAATAAAAAACAGCGAAGATTTTCGCTATAAAGATTTTGAAACGAAAGACCACCCGGTATACCAACAGAAAATTTATTCCATCGTAGGTGTCCACCGAAACGCAGCTTTTATTAAACTATTGATGGAAAAGCACAACCAAATTAGAAGTTTTATTGATCCGACCAATCAATACTGCGGCCAAACTTTTTTTGATCTTCCAGTTGAAAGTCTTGAAGACATTAAAGGGAAAAACGTTATGTTAATTGCGTTAGAAGGTCTTGAACTAGACGATTATCAAACTGAGAGCTACACCTTAAAAGTAAGTGAAACAAATATACTGACAAATAACTTACATCGCTTCTTAGCAATGGATCTCTACAAGTTATCCAGAACCTTTTACGAAAATGGCCTAACAAAAGGAGCGGAATATGTAAAAGACTTTATTCGTCATAAATTCAACTCTTATATTCCATACACGGCAGAAATAGGAGAAGGGACAAAACTAGGCTATGGCGGCATTGGAGTTGTGATCCAAAAATCAGCGAAAATCGGAAAAAACTGCACTATCTCACAAAATGTAACCATAGGCTCGCGCGGAAAGCAGCCGATTATTGGAGATAATGTATATATTGCTCCTGGGGCAATTTGTATTGGAGGCACGATTGGAGATAATGTTGTAGTAGGAGCTAATGCAGTAGTGACAAAAGATATTCCAAGCAACTGTGTCGTAGCGGGAGTGCCTGCTCAGATTATTAGTACGGATATGGAAAAGTACGAGAAATATGTAAAAAAAGAATAGCGGGAACCAAAAAAGATCTCTAAATTCTAGAGATCTTTTTGTATTTATAAAGCAAAAACAAAAATAGCGCCCCGCCAAAGGAGTCAATAGCTACATCAATAATTCGCCCGTCGCGTCCAATAATAAACGCTTGGTGCACTTCGTCTAAGAAAGCAAAGCAAGCGAGTAAACCCCAGGCTTTTACATATCTCCAAGAACTTTTTTTCAAATTCCAGTAAAATAATAGCGCTAATAAGCCGAAAAAAGAAATATGAGCAATTTTACGTAAAATAAACTCTAAATCAAATCCGTATGTATAAGACGTATAAAATTCACTGCCGGGGTGTAACACAGACCAAAGAGTGGCTTTATGATTCCAGACTGAAGCATTGCTCCATGAGTTTGGGTCCGTCACTTGAAGATGAGGCGTGTGGGAAAAATGAGAAATAGCAAGTATCATTGCAACAACACAAATTCTTTTTAATATCATACAAAAAATTCCTTTTATTTTTAGGTTTATCTTCATATCGTAAGAGAAAAGCAGGGAAAATGCAAGAAATATCCTTAAGTGTCTTTCTTCTTATATAAAATTAAGATATTTTCATATAGAAATATTTATTATTCTCACTATTTGTGACAGAAGTTCTAACAACTTGCTAAATATAGAAAAAAGTAAGACTATCAACATTTAACGACATAAAAAGGTCTTTTGAGGCGAAAATATTATCTTTTCATTCAAAAAACTTGTTGTATCGCAAATTTCGACAAAAAATCTTATCCCTCTTTTCCTATTTTTGTGATAACATTAATTTTGCCATTGTGTCATAAGTTATGGGTCTAATGGCTATTTAAAAAAACGTATAGAAAAAACTGAGAATAGATAAGATGAATGAACTATAAAAATCATTGTAGATAAACGTCCCAAACCCTTAGAAACTTGTTGAAATTAAAGACAAGTTTTTAATTTTTTCTAATACAGGATGAATATTCAAAAATAGTAATATAAAGAGCAATATATGGTGATGTCTCTTCTGCCACTATCAAAGGAGGCACTCGACTGCACTGTGGGTAGAAAAGTACCTTAGACGCGTTCGTTGTCAGGAGTGTGGTGTGAGGTGGGGTTAAATGCCCTAATTAATTTATAAGCATTTACCAATGCGCTGTTGATGCAGCTTGTTCGTAAGTGCTTACAAAAAATATATATAAATAGGAAGAAACAAGGAGTGAATGACGATGAAAAAAATTAAAAAAGCTATTATTCCAGCTGCTGGACTCGGCACCCGCTTTTTACCAGCAACGAAAGCCATGCCAAAAGAAATGCTTCCAATCGTTGATAAACCAACTATTCAATATATCGTCGAAGAAGCGGTTCAATCAGGTATTGAAGATATCATCATCGTAACCGGAAAAGGAAAACGCGCGATTGAAGACCATTTTGATTATGCTCCAGAACTTGAAAATAATTTAGTCGAGAAAGAAAAGTTTGATATTTTAGAAAAAGTGCGTCAATCTTCAAATGTAGATATTCACTACATTCGTCAAAAAGAACCGAAAGGATTAGGTCACGCCGTATGGTGTGCGCGTAACTTTATTGGCGATGAACCATTTGCCGTGTTGTTAGGCGATGATATTGTCCAAGCAGAAACACCTTGTCTTCGTCAATTAATGAATGAATATGAACAAACTCTTTCGTCCGTAATAGGTGTGCAAACAGTCCCTGACACTCAAACGCATCGCTACGGCATCGTCGATCCAATTTCAAACGACGGTCGTCGTCACCAAGTGAATACATTTGTAGAAAAGCCAGCCGCAGGTACAGCACCTTCCAACCTAGCAATTATGGGGCGCTACGTGTTCACACCTGAAATCTTTAAGTTCTTAGAAGAACAAGAAGTCGGAGCAGGCGGTGAAATTCAATTAACCGATGCCATTCAAAAGCTAAATGAAATTCAGCGTGTATTTGCGTATGATTTTGAAGGTAAACGTTATGACGTTGGGGAGAAATTAGGGTTTATTGAAACGACGATTGAAGTTGCATTACAACATCCGGATTTAAAAGAAGATTTGTTGAGAATTATGAAAAATTTAGTGGTCCAAGAAGCAAAACATATAGCCATTATTAAATAAAATAGATGTTTTAAACTTTAATTTAAATATCTAATTCAAGGGTGTAACTATTATGTCCTTTTTTTAGATATTTTTCACGATAAAATTTCACATGAGGAAGGTGTCAAATTGAGCTACTCCAAACGAGTGTCGTTGCTAATAGGAATGGATTCATTTATCGTCCTATTTTCAATATTTATTGGATATTATATTTTAAACCCTTACTTTAACATTTACACACTTCAAATGTTGACAATCAGTTCTTTGACTTTATTAGTAAGCCATCATGTATTTGCATTTATTTATCACTTATACCACAAGGCTTGGGAATATGCTAGTGTGGGAGAACTTGTAGCCGTTGTAAAAGCTGTAACATTCTCGATAGGAACGGCAGCAATTGTTCAGTTTCTAGTAAATAGTGATATATACATTCGTGTTTTGTTTATCACATGGCTTCTACATATGTGCCTTATTGGAGGTTCTCGATTTTCCTGGAGAATGGTGAGAGGACGTCTTATTAAGTCAGTTATAGAAAAAGAAAGTGCGCTTATTGTTGGGGCAGGGTCTGCGGGAACTATGCTTGTTCGTCAATTGCTAAAGCATAATGAAAGTGAACTAAAACCAATTGCTTTTGTAGATGATGATGTTGCAAAACAAAAGCTTGAGATTTTTGGAGTTACAGTGCTTGGCAAAACAGAAGATATCCCTGAGGTTGTAGAAAAAAAGGGAATTGGCCATATTATTATTGCAATACCGTCACTTAATAAACTTGAGATTCAAAGGATTTATCAAGAGTGTAGTAAAACAAAAGCTCAAATAAAGATTATGCCGATGATAGAAGATATCATTACAGGAAAAGTATCTGTTAATCAATTTCGGGATGTACAGGTTGAAGACTTATTAGGAAGAGATCCTGTAGAACTTGATATTCAAGGTATATCTAAGAAGTTAACTGGAAAAACAATTCTCGTTACGGGAGCCGGAGGTTCAATCGGATCAGAGATTTGCCGACAAGTGAGCAAGTTCAAACCGAAAAAAATATTACTTCTGGGTCATGGAGAAAACTCAATTTATTCTATCGATATGGAGTTGAGAAATCGATTCAAGGGTAAGTTTGAAATCATTCCTATTATTGCTGATATTCAAGATCGCCAGCGGATTTTTGATGTAATGGACAAATACAGGCCAGATGTAGTCTATCATGCTGCTGCTCATAAACATGTTCCTTTAATGGAATATAACCCTAAGGAAGCTGTAAAAAATAATGTAATTGGTACAAAAAACGTAGCAGAGGCGGCTGATACATTTTCAGTTAGTAACTTCGTGCTTGTTTCGTCAGATAAAGCGGTTAACCCTACAAACGTTATGGGTTCTACCAAGCGGATTGCAGAAATGGTGATTCAAGAACTAGATAAGCATAGCCAGACAAAATTTGTAGCGGTTCGTTTTGGCAACGTTCTAGGTAGCCGTGGCAGCGTAATTCCTTTATTTAAAAAACAAATCCAATCGGGCGGACCTATTACAGTTACGCATCCCGAAATGACAAGGTATTTTATGACAATTCCCGAGGCGTCTAGACTTGTTATGCAAGCTGGGACGCTTGCTCGTGGAGGAGAAATTTTTGTATTAGATATGGGTGAACCCGTTAAAATTGTAGATTTAGCAAAGAATCTAATTAAACTTTCAGGTTATAAAGAAGAAGAGGTTGGAATTAAATACTCAGGAATTCGACCTGGAGAGAAAATGTATGAAGAGCTTCTAGGAAAAGATGAAGTACATGATGAGGCTATTTTTCCTAAGATTTTTATTGGGAAATCTGTAGAGGTGGACTTTTCTCGAGTTTCAACCTTGGTTGACAATTACAATGTCTATGATACAGAGTATACTAGGGATTATGTACTGAATTTAGCGAACGATCGTGAAAGTTTGCTTGTACAAAGTATGAATTAGAGTATTTCTTTGTTATAAAAGAAGGTAGTTTTATCTTTAATAAGATAAGGAGTAAAATATTGTGGCTAAACTATTAATTTTAGGTGCAGGTGGTCATGGGAAAGTAGTATCTGAAATTGCTCAGCTTATGAAACAATGGGAAGAAATCAGTTTTCTAGATGATAGAGAAGATATTTCAGAAGTATTAGGCATTCCTATAGTAGGTAAGTTAACTGACCTACCTACACTAAGGAGTGAATATGAATATGCATTTGTGGCTATCGGTAGCAATAGTGCTAGGCTTAAGTGGGCAAAAAAATTAATTCAACAGGATTTTAAAATACCAATCCTTATTCATCCCTCTAGTACAGTAAGTGTGAAAAGTTCTATAGAAGAAGGAACTGTAATCATGGCGGGATCAGTAATAAATCCAGATGCGAGAATCGGTAGAAGCTGTATCATTAATACAGCTTCTACAATTGACCATGACTGCATATTACAAGATGGTGTTCATACATCTCCTGGTACTCATCTTGGTGGTAGTGTAAAAGTCGGGGAGCGAACGTGGATTTGTATTGGAGCTTCTATTATAAATAATATTAATATTGGCTGTGATTCTGTTATAGCAGCTGGGGCAGTTGTAATTAAAGATATACCAAGCAATGTTCTAGTAGCGGGTGTACCAGCAGTTATAAAGAAATAGTTTTATTAATTGCGATGTAGTAAAACAAACTAAAAAACACCTTACAAAGGAAGGAAGTCCTTAATATGCAAGATAGAATTTTTCTTTCTTCTCCTCATATGAGTGAAGAAGGATATGAAATGGAATATGTAAAAGAAGCTTTTGATACGAACTGGATTGCTCCTCTTGGAGAAAATGTAAATAAGTTTGAAGAAGAGTTAGCAAATAAAGTAGGTTCTAAATCAGCAGCAGCTTTGTCTTCAGGAACAGCAGCCATCCACTTAGCTTTAAAAGCAGCTGAGGTAGAAGCTGGCGATATTGTTTTTTGTCCAACGCTCACTTTTTCAGCTACCGCAAATCCAATAATTTATCAACATGCTACTCCTGTTTTCATTGATAGCAATGAAGAAACATGGAATATGTGTCCTGAAGCGTTAGAGGAAGCTTTTGCAAAGTATCCTACCGTAAAAGCTGTTATTGTTGTGCACCTATATGGACTATCGGCGGATATGGATAAAATTATGGAAATTTGTAATAAACATAATGTACCAGTTATTGAAGATGCGGCTGAAAGTTTAGGGACTTATTATAAAGGTCAACATACAGGTACCTTTGGCGACTATGGTATCTTCTCTTTTAATGGAAATAAAATTATCACAACTTCTGGCGGGGGAATGCTTGTCTCCAACAATGAAGAAAAAATCTCAAAGGCTCGTTTCTGGGCTACACAGAGTCGTGACCAAGCAAGACATTATCAACACAGTGAATTGGGCTTTAACTATCGTATGAGTAATGTTGTTGCAGGTATTGGTCGAGGTCAATTAAAGGTTCTAGATCAACGTGTAGAGAAAAAAAGAGAAATTTTCTCTTATTATAAAGCACAATTAGAAGGTCTCGAAGGAATAAAATTTATGCCCAGCAACGAATGGGATGAACCGAACTATTGGTTAAGCAGTATGACTTTGAACGGCAAAGTGAGACCTCTTGATGTTATGGAGGCGTTAGAAAAAGAGAATATTGAGTCAAGACCTGTTTGGAAGCCAATGCATATGCAGCCATTCTTTGAAAAATACGATTTTGTTGGTCAAGGTATTGCAGAGAAGTTATTTAAAAATGGTTTGTGTTTACCTAGTGATACCAAAATGACTTTAGATGATTTAAGAAGAATAACAGGAATTATTAGACGTTTATGGATATTATAGTTAAAATTCCACTTTTGATAATTTAAGGTTAAAGCGTAATGTATAATATTTCTTAAATATAATAGCTAAGTTGTTGTAATTTCCTGTTCGAAATTGAATTTTTTATAATGGTCAATACTATAAAGAGTAATCAAATTATTTCTCGTGTTTAGAGCAAAATAATTTAATAATTGATATTTATACATAATATCCCGTTAAAGTTTTAAGTAATGATTAAATAAGGATGATTAAATGAATGGAAAATTAGATTCTTTAATAAGGAAAGTCTTTGGTGTTTTCTTAGGGTCCACAGTCTTCATGGCATCACAATTCTTAATAATTGTAGTACTAGCAAAATTAGGATCTCCTCGAGAAGTAGGGGAGTTTGGTTTAGCAGTAGCTATTACAGGTCCAATATATATGTTTTTTTCTATGCAATTAAGAAGTATGTATGTAACTGATAGAGATCAAAAATACAAGTTTATGGATTATATGTCTCTGTGTCTTGTTAATGCTACTATAGCTCTGGTAGTAACTGTTTTATGTGTATTAAATAAATCTTCTGAAATGGTATTTTTGGTCTTGTTATATTCAATAGCTAAATTTTTACAAACATTAGGAGAAATCATATATGGCAAGATGCAAAGAGAGGAGAAACTTGTACTAGTAGGGGTATCTAATTGTTTAAAGGGCATAGTATCCCTATTTTTTTTCAGTATTATTTTCTATGTAACAAGAGAATTAGTTTTTGCAACTCTAGGAATTGTTATTTCTTGGTTTTTGGTACTATACTTTTATGATTTACCTAAAAGTAATCTTGAAAGAACGACTCAGCTATTTAAAGGGTTAATAAATATTAAATTTCATAATATGAAGAACCTATGGATTTTAGCTCTTCCTTTAGGTTTGATCTCTCTTCTGTATTCTTTCAATACTAATATAACTAGATATTTCGTAACTTACTATTTTGATGAAACTGCTTTAGGTTATTTTACTGCATGTGCATATTTAATGATGATAGGTAACACATTTATTGGTGCTGTGGGTCAAACGTTAAGTTCTAGAATGGCGACTTATTATAATATCTCAACAAGCAATAACAAGTTTAATAAATTACTAATCTCTATGGTTCTGTTTGGTTTATTAATAGGAGTTCTCACTACAATACTAACTAGTTTTTTAGGTAGTGATATATTAACAATCTTTTATGGTAGCGAGTATAGTCATTATTCTATATTGTTAACATTATTAATGAGTGCCACAATTATACGCTATCCAGCAGAATTCATAGGCTATGCTACTATTGCATCAAGAACATATAAATTTGAAGTACCTATGTTAATTATAATGTTGATTAGTAGTGTAATAAGTAGTTGGAAACTAATACCTTTAATGGGTCTCAACGGAGCAGCTTTTTCAATATTACTTTCTTCATTAATAGCAGCCATAGGAAGAGTAGTTATTATTATTAGGGCAAATAAATTAAAAGCGAGTGGTAAAATATATGAACAAACTAAACACATCAGTTAGATATTCAAAGGTACCGTCTGAATATTTATTAGGACCTTTATTAATGCTTCTAATTCTTTCTGTTAGTGTATTTTATATTATAGAGAATAATTACAGTAATATTCTTATAATTATTCCTATTATGATTACTTTCATCTTTCTTGTTCCAAGGCTTTCGTTAATCATAGTAGGCAAACGGCCCCCCTTTGATGTTTGGTCTATATTTACTTACACTGCTCTTTTAGTTTTTATCTACTCTCCTTTATATCATTTAATCGCAGGGAGACCTATTGCTAAAAATTTGCCTTATGACATGACAGAATTGATTTTTTATATAGCATGGACTTGTGTACCAATAATTCCTCTCTTTTATTTAGGATCCTTATTAGTAAAAAAGAAATCCGACTATATTAAACATAGTTATGAAAAAGAACCTATTAATAAATTTATTAATATAGGGATATTCTATATCCTTACAGGCATGTGTGCTAATATAGCTATCATGATTGCCGGGGGAATACCACTCGTAGCAGGTACGTTATTCGTATTAAAAGATTTCTTTAGTGTAGGACTACTTTTGGTTTATTATGGAGTTATAAAAAAACTAACAAATAAAGGAATAAAAGATAAAAAAAAGCATCAAGTATTATGTTTTATTTCATTAATAATCATAATATTTTTAATTTCCTATTTTAATTTAGAAAGGGGAAGTAGGTTTTTTATCTTAATATATGCTTTTTGGGGATTGCATATATATTCAACTCATGTGGCAAAGGTAAATATGGCTAAAATTTTAATAATAATTGTTCTGTTGATACCATTACTTACTCAATACAAGTTGTATAAGTATACAGATTATGATAGTCAATATGTTTTAGATTCTAACTATAGATCCCAAATACAAGAGCAATATAGTCAGTTAACACCTACTTATACTCTAGCTACTGATTTAGGAAGATATTATATTTGGATGTTATATTATCAAGAACTACAGCCAGGTGGAAACATTGATTATCAGTATGGAAAAACATATTTAGATGCCATTCTCACAATGTTTCCAAAATGGATTGTAAAAAATAAGCCACCAGGGATGATTGAACTCTCTCATGATGCTGAATCAGGAAGAGGGTACTATAAAGCCTATCATCCTAGCACTGCTAAAATAGGAGGATTTTGGGCGGAATCTTATGTTAATTTTGGCATAATAGGAGTATGGCTTATGGCCATTGTAGGAGGATATATCTTAGGTCTTTTAGATAAAATAATCAAAGCTAGAAGCTTAGGATACATTACCCCTGTTTTAGCAGGGTTAATAGCTACTTTCGGTTCGGAAATTTTACTTCAAGATTCTAGATTAATTCTTTGGCATTTATCTAAATACGTAGTTACCGTAATTCCTCTAATTGTATTACTAAAATTAAAGACGAGAAGAAAAGGAGAGGCAATATGAAGACAATTTTTGCAATAAGCTCAAAGTACTACATGAATAGAGGGGAAGTTTGGACAACAACTTCATATAACAATGACATGTGGAGAGAATATTTGCAAAACTTTTCTGAAATTCACGTACTAGCTCCAATTATAGAAGTAGATCAATTACCTAAAGGTTGTAAATTAGCAACCATGCCCAATGTGAAGTTTGTAGACTCTTCGGCTTTACATAAAAAAGAATTATCTGGAATTACAAGGTTGTTTAGGATGGTGAAAGAAATTGTTAGGAGTGTGGACTGTGGAATTTTGCATAGTCCATGTTTTGAAGCTGAGCTAGCCTATCGTGCTTTGAAAAAATATAAAAAACCATATATTGTAGAAAATCGTGGAGAACAATCTATGCATGCGGGATTTTTGAAAGCTAAACATCTTCCTTTCCCTAACACCATAGCCAGTGTATTTAAAAAGATGCATTTAAACCACTTGGAAAAAAGTTATGGATGTATTTATGTTTCTGAAACTCTTCGTGAACGTTATTATCCGAAAAATGCTATTCAATCAGCAGTAATTAGTGATTTAAGACTTCCAGACCACTTTATAAAGGAAGCTAGGGAATGGGGAACTTCACCTCATGTATTTAAAATAATTAACGTTGGAAACCTTAGCCCTTATAAAGACCAAGCAACTTTATTGAGGGCTATAAAAGTATTGAAGGAAAAAGGAATAAACAACATTGAGTTACACTTAGTTGGTAAAGGACCATTAAGAGAAGAATTACAAACACAAGCCGAGCAAATGAATATTAAAGATAATGTAATTTTTCATGGTTTTGTTCCCTGGGGTGAAGAGCTGTTTTCTTTATATGATAAAAGTGATTTATTTGTTTTATCTTCGTTAACTGAGGGAATGCCGCGTGTAGTACTAGAATCACTTGCAAGAGGATTACCAGTTGTATCTACTGAAGTCTCAGGCTCAATAGAAGTATTGCCTGAACAATGTATTGTACCAGTAGGAGACTATAAAGAGTTAGCAAATACAATTTCAAAACTAGTTAATTCACCTGACATACTCACCCAACTTTCAGAAGAAGGGGTTAAAATGATGCAAAGTTTTACAGAAACTAGACTTCTAAAAAGGAAAGTGAAATTCTTTTCTGAATTTAGAGAATTAGTAGGAGGTAATTAAGGTGTCTAATCCTTTTATTAGTGTGGTTATTCCAAGTTATAATCCAGGTAAGTTGCTGAATGAAGCTATAAAAAGTATACACATGCAAACTTATAGAAATTACGAAATAATCATTATAGATGATGGGTCAACGGATGGAACAAGAGAATGGTTAGAAAATAATGCAGATAATCTTAAAGTTAAATATATGTTTCAGAGTAATGCTGGAGCAGCTGCGGCCAGAAATAAGGGCGTAGATCTAGCAAAAGGAGATTATATAGCATTTTTGGATGCTGACGACATCTGGTTACCTACAAAGTTAGAATTACAGGTTAAATCTTTAAATAAAGGTAAAGATGAATGTTTGTTATCCTTTACAAACGGATTTGTAGTAAAAGGAGAAGAAACGTTACAAATAATAATGGATAATTTAAAAGATAAAGATAAGCCAACAGAGTTATTTGATTTATATGCAAAACCTCCTGTAAAGGTGGATTTTAACTGGAATTTCAAGATTCATTCTATACCTACTAGTAGCATATTAGTGTCTAGATCTTTGTTCCAAGATGTAGGTGGGTTTCCACATCTTATTCAAGGAGAGGACTTTGTGCTTTTGCAATTAGTATTAAGTAAAACAAATGCTGTTTGCTTACACCAACCACTGATGGGATATAGATCTCATAGCAATAATAGTAGTTCATCTTTAAAGAAAAGTAACTTTAGGCAAAGAATGAGTAAAATTTCCAATAAAGATAAAGCAAGAATAGAGTTATATAATCTATTATTAAAATCTACAAATGTACCACCAGTCCTTAAAAATTACAGATATTCACCGTTTATTGTAAGGTTTCTGAAGCTGCTTCTTTGGAGGTTTTCTTACGGAACCAACAAAGGCAAAATAAAGAAGGATTTTATTAGATATGTAACTGGAAAGGGAGTTTGATTTTTGAGGGGCAGAGACAAAGCACAAAAATATAAAATAGTACTAAACTTTATGACATTTTTCTTTAAGCTCTTTCCTAAGAAATTTAGATATGTTTTTCTATCGATGTTTCGTAATACTTCTGGCTCCTTGGGGCTTGCACTAAGATTTAGTTTATTTAAGACTCTTTGCAAAGATTGTGGAGAGAATATAATGATTTCACCTGGTTCGTACTTTTTTAATTTGGAGAATATATCGTTAGGAGACAATATAAGTATTCATCCTTTATGTTACATTGACGGATACGGCGGTTTAATAATAGGTAATGATGTATCAATTGCTCATAATTGCTCATTAATCACTTTTGAACATGACTACCTATCAGGAGGTATTATTAGGGATAATCCAGTAAAGGGAAATAGAATTATTCTAGGTACTAACATTTGGGTAGGATGTGGCGTGAGGGTTCTTTCTGGATCTTGTATAGATAATAATACTGTGATAGGAGCAGGAGCAGTAGTGAGAGGTGAATTGGGAAAAAACGGTCTTTACGCTGGGGTACCTGTGAAAAAGATTAAACAGGTACCTTAGGATATGGTTGTTCTTCATGAAAAAAATATGTTAAAGATGGGGGTTTAAAAAGAATTGATTAAAGTTGCACATGTTTGTACCTCAGCTGTAAGTCATAAAATTTTAGTTGATAAATTAGATTTATTGATGGAAAAAGGGTATGAAGTTTATTTGATTTCTTCTAATGAAGGATTGAATAAAGAATACATAAGACATAGTAAAATAAAATTTCGGTACATAGATATGAACCGAAAAATTAATCCAATAGATGATATTAAATCAATTACTCACTTATCTAAATTATTTAAAAAAGAAAAATTTGATGTAGTCCATACTCATACAGCTAAAGCAGGAATTTTAGGAAGGGTGGCAGCATCTATAGCTAAAATCCCCTTAATTATTCATACAAGTCACGGTCTACCTTTTTATGAGGGGCAACCTAGGCTCAAATATAAATTATATAGTTCTTATGAAAGATTAGGAGCGAAATTCTCCCACGCTCTCGCATCACAAAATGAAGAGGATATTAGTAAGATAAAAGGGTATGCGTCGAATAAACCAGTGTTTTATGAAGGTAATGGTATAGATATAAATAAGCTAGATACTATAAATACAGATATTAATGATTCTATTCTTGATGAATATAGAAAAAAATATAATATTGATATAGATACTAAGGTAATATTTATGGGGGCGAGGTTTGAACCAATAAAAGACCATGAGATGTTAATAAAAGCCTTAAGTTTTTTTAAAAAAAACACCAAACAGAAGTTTGTGTGTTTACTAGCTGGTGAAGGACCTCTAAGAAGATATATAGAGGAAAAAATTAATACTTATAATCTAAAAGATGAGGTCAAAATAATTGGCTTTCAAAAAAATGTGTACCCATTAATTAAAATGTCGGATATTATTTGTCTAACATCTAAGAAGGAAGGTATACCGAGAATAATTATGGAATCCATGAGTTTCCGTAAACCGGTTGTAGCTACCAATGTACTTGGGACTAAAGAATTGGTAAGTCATAATAGTAGCGGAATATTAGTTGAATATGGGGACTCAAAAGGTATGGCCGAAGCAATCGAAAAGGTCTTTGAAAGTAACACATTAGCAAAAGAATTTGGTTTGCAAGGAAGGAATATTATTACTAATAAGTTCACCGAGCAAATAGTAGTAAACAGGATAGACAAAATCTATAAAAAAATGCTAAAGGAAAACTAAGTTTATTACCACGTATATAATTTAGAAATAATAAAGTTTTAGGTTTAAGGAGGAAAAATATTGAAACGCTTCTTTGACTTCTTTATTTCATTATTAATGATTTTAGCACTGTCACCAATTATTTTAATTGTGGCAGTTCTTATAAAAATTAAATTAGGATCACCTATTATCTTCAAACAGGAAAGACCCGGAATAAATGCTAAATCATTCTATATATATAAATTTCGTTCAATGAACGATAAAAGAGATAATAGAGGAATACTATTGCCTGATCATCTAAGAATCACACCGTTCGGTAATCTATTAAGGAAATTAAGTCTCGATGAACTTCCACAGTTATTTAACGTCTTAAAAGGAGATATTAGTTTAGTAGGACCTAGGCCTTTACTAATGGAGTATATAGAACTTTATACTGTTTATCAAGCTAGAAGACACGAGGTTAGACCGGGTATAACAGGATGGGCGCAAGTAAATGGTCGTAACTCTATATCATGGGAAGAAAAATTCGAGTTAGATGTCTGGTATGTTGATAACCATTCATTTTGGCTAGATATAAAAATATTAATGTTAACGGTAGTTAAAGTTTTTAAAAGGGAAGGTATAAATCAAACAAATCGTGTGACAATAGATAAGTTCAAAGGTACAAAACAAAATAATACTTTCTGAAAAAATATATAATTATAATTTTATTTATTATAGTAATAAAGAAAAATAAAGGCCAGTAAGATTTTAAAGATAACTTAACTTGAAAATGGTATAATAGGGACTTTATTACAATTTATGTTGATTGAGTTAGGCTCAAATATAAATATTTAATAATTAGTAAAGGGAGGAGAAATAATGTATAAGATAGCTGTGGCGGGAACAGGTTACGTTGGCTTAGTAGCAGGCGTATGTTTTGCTGAAATGGGCCATCAAGTAAATTGTGTAGATATTGATCAAAATAAGGTAGAGTTAATGAAATCAGGTATTTCACCTATCTATGAAGCAGACTTACAGCACTTGATGATAAAGAATTATGAAGAAGGAAACCTTAACTACACAACAGATTATCAGTCCGCTTATAAAGATGCAGATGCTATTTTTATCGGTGTAGGAACTCCAGAACAACCAGATGGATCAGCTAACCTTTCTTATATTGCAACTGTTGCAAGACAAATTGCTGAATCAGTAGAAAGGAATTGCTTAGTCGTGGTAAAATCCACCGTCCCAGTTGGAACAAATGATAAAGTAGAACAATTTATCCAAGACTTCTTAATTAATGATGTGAGAGTAGAAGTTGCCTCAAACCCGGAATTCTTAGCTCAAGGATCTGCTGTACATGATACTCTTCATGCGGAGAGGATTATCATCGGAACAGAAAGTAAATGGGCTGAAGAACTTTTACAAGACATCTATAAACCATTTAATCTTCCAATTGTCTCAGTAAACAGAAGGTCGGCTGAGATGATTAAGTATGCTTCAAATGACTTTTTAGCATTAAAAATTTCTTATATGAATGATATTGCGAACCTTTGTGAGTTAGTAGGAGCTGATATTCAAGACGTTGCTAAAGGAATGAGCTTTGATAAACGTATTGGTAGCAAGTTTCTAAATGCAGGTATTGGATTTGGTGGATCATGCTTTCCTAAAGATACAAAAGCATTAGATTACCTAGCAAAGCAAAATGGTTACGAGCTAAAAACAGTACAAGCTGCTATTGATGTAAATAAAGAGCAAAAGACAATGCTTTATAAAAAAGCAAGTCGTCGACTTATTACATTTAATGGTCTAAAAGTTGCTATATTAGGTCTAACGTTCAAACCGGGAACAGACGATTTACGCGAAGCCGCTTCTCTTGAGAATATACCTTTATTATTAGAGCAAGGTGCAGACATTTATGCGTTCGATCCCGTTGGAGCAGCCAACTTTGCGAGAGTACATCCTGAAGGTCGCCATACAGAAGGAAATATTACTTATGTGTCTAATATAGAAGAGGCAATCAAAGATGCCAATGTTTGTTTCATTTTTACAGAGTGGGGTGAAGTAAAAGAAGTTAAACCAAGTATGTATAAGGAACTAATGCGAACTCCATTAGTTTATGATGGACGAAATATCTACAGTATAGGTGAAATGGAACAAGCACAAGTAGAGTATCATTCTATTGGAAGAAAAATAGTAGAAAGACAAAACATGAAGGAGCCAAACCAACGTGAGTTACAATCAATTAGATCTTAGTAAAACATATCTTATTACAGGAGCAGCGGGATTTATTGGCTACTTCTTATCAAAGAAATTACTAGAGCAAGGATGTACAGTTATTGGAATTGATAATGTTAATGACTACTATGATGTAAAGCTTAAACATACTCGTCTTGAGCAATTGGAGCCGTACGATAAATTTAAGTTCCTAAAAATAGATATTTCAGACAAAGAAGCTCTTACAAATGTGTTTAAAGAATATAAACCAGAAATTGTTGTAAACTTAGCTGCTCAAGCAGGTGTGCGATACTCAATTGAAAACCCTAGTGTGTATATGCAAAGTAATGTTATTGGTTTCTACAATATCCTTGAGGCATGCAGACAATATCCAGTAGATCATCTAGTTTACGCTTCTTCAAGTTCTGTGTATGGTTCTAATAAGAAAGTTCCATTTGAAGAAAGTGATTTTGTTGATCATCCAGTATCACTCTATGCAGCAACTAAGAAATCTAATGAACTAATGGCTCATACTTATAGTCACTTATATAACATTCCAGCTACAGGGCTTCGATTCTTCACAGTATATGGTCCATTGGGACGACCAGACATGGCTTACTTTGGGTTTGCAAATAAGTTTTTTGTAAATGAGCCAATTAAAATTTTTAATAACGGTGATTTCGAGAGAGACCTATATAGAGATTTCACCTATATTGATGATATTGTAGAAGGAATTGAACGTTTACTTCCTAACCCTTCAAATGGAGAAAACAACGCTCCTCATAAAGTGTTTAATATCGGAAATAATAATCCAGAGAAATTAATGATTTTTATCGAAACTTTGGAAAAATGTTTAAGTAAATCCCTAGGCAGAGAGGTAGTATTTGAGAAAATATTTGAGCCTATTAAGCCTGGAGATGTTCCGGCTACATATGCATCGACAGAGTTGTTGCAAAGTGCTGTAGGATTCAAGCCAGAAACTTCAATAGAAGAGGGATTGCAAAAATTCTCCGATTGGTATGTAAACTATTATGTTAGAAAATAAACGTTGAAATTGAAAGGTGCCCCAATTTAATTAAATAAGGTAGCATAATAAAACTAAATAATTTTATTATGTTGTCGATATAAAAATAGTAAAGAGAATAAAAGAACTGTAAATTTTTAGTTGTAATATACAAAAACCCATAGTGAAAACAACTTTTGTCAATTATAATAAAAAGTATACAGGTTTTTAGAAGTTATTAAGTTCGGAGGTCAACTATGGAAGAGACAATTAATTTGCGAGAGTTGTTTACAGTGCTTCGTAAGCGTCTTTGGCTTATTGTACTGATTACAATTATCGCTGCAACCGTAAGTGGAGTCATTAGCTTTTTTGTGCTAACTCCTGTGTATCAATCGAAAACACAGATCTTAATTAATCAAGCGAAAAGCGATGAACAGTTGTTATATAATACGCAGGCCGTTCAAACAAACGTGCAGCTGATTAACACTTATAATGATATTATTACAAGTCCAGCTATTCTAGATAAAGTAATTAAAGAATTAACACTTAATGTATCTGCCCAAAGCTTAAGCAGTCAAATCCAAGTAACAAGTTCTCAGAACTCTCAGGTAGCACAGATTGTCGTACAAGATACAAGTGCAAAACGTGCAGCTCAAATTGCCAATACAACGGCTTCTGTTTTCCAAAAGCAAGTGCCTAAGCTTATGAATGTAGACAATGTTAAAGTGCTGTCAAAAGCAACGGTTGGTGAAAGTGCTAGTCCGATTAAACCTCAGCCGCTTTTAAACATTGCGATTGCGATCGTAGTTGGTTTAATGGTAGGTATCGGGTTGTCATTCTTACTTGAATACTTAGACAATACGTTAAAAACGGAGCAAGATATTGAAAATATTCTAGGACTTCCTGTGATTGGAGTCGTCACGAATATTAAGGATGTGCCTAAGCCATCAAACGTATCGCGACCAGATGTAGCTGCTCGCGTACCGCAAAGAGGTGAAACGTATGGCTCGTAAAAACAAAGCTCAAAAAAATGATAAAATGCTGACGTTAAAAAGACGTTTGCTTGCTCATAATAGCCCAAAAGATCCGGTAGCGGAACAGTACCGTACGATTCGTACAAATATTCAGTTCTCAAACGTTGATCAAGATATTAAGACTATTGTTGTTACATCGAGCGGTGCTGAAGAAGGGAAGTCCACAACGACTTCCAATCTAGCAACGGTTTATGCACAGCAAGGGTTAAACGTATTACTCATTGACGCTGATTTACGTAAACCAACAGGTCATTACACGTTCCGTTTGGAAAATCACATTGGTCTTACGAATGTATTAACTCGTCAATCTACGTTAGCGCAAGCGGTTCAAGAGTCAGAAATTCCTCATCTTTCTGTTTTAACAAGCGGTCCTATTCCACCGAATCCATCTGAACTGTTAGCATCTGCTCAGATGGCCGAGTTGTTAAAAGAAATGAAGAAACAGTTTGATATGGTTATTTTTGATACGCCGCCAATTTTAGCTGTGGCCGATGCGCAGATTTTAGCGAATCAAGTAGACGGCACGATTTTGGTTGTCAGTAGCGGTAAAACAGAGAAAGACGCTGCGTTAAAATCGAAAGAGCTGTTAAGCAATGCGCAAGGCAAATTGCTTGGAGTTGTGTTAAATAACCGCAAAGTAGAAGAAGGCAACTACTATTACTATTACGGTACCAATTAATCGAAGCCTCCTCGCTAGCATGTGCTAGCGAGGAGGCTTTTTGGCGTATTTTTATAGAAACAACCTATAAGAAATTATGACTATTGTTATAAAAAGTTTAAAATGTGAGTTTTTTCATGGATAAGGTACTTATGAAAAATTAGTAAAATTTTGCTGTTTGTTAATGTATTTACAAGATAGCTAAAAAGTAGGTTTTTCTTGGTGAACAGCACTTTTTAGGGCTTGTTTAGTAGTTCGAATGAAATGAATAGATATATTCAGACTATTCTTAAATATTTACAGGGCGTTGCTTTGCAGATGTTTCGACAAAAAAAGACATAGAAATACATGATATAATATGCTAACATAAGTATTGCTTTTATTAGGTCTTAAGAAGGATAGGGGTGAGGGTAGATGATTGACTTACATTGTCACATTTTGCCTGAAGTGGATGATGGTTCTGCAAGTAACGAGATGAGTATTGAAATGGCAAAGCGAGCTGTCTCAGAAGGCATTACGGCTATTGTTGCCACGCCTCATCATCAGAATGGCAGATATCTCAATGAAAAAGAAGCTATTTTACAGAGTGTTGAACAATTAAATAGTTTATTAGTTCGTGAAGGAGTGCCATTAACCATTTTACCTGGTCAAGAAAACCGTATTTACGGTGAAATCTTAGACGACTATCATCAAGGCAAGATTCTCACTTTAAACAATACGGGAAAATACTTGTTTGTTGAATTTCCTTCGAGTCAAGTCCCTCGATATGCGGAGCGGCTGCTGTTTGATATTCAATCCCAGGGAATGATCCCTATTATTGTCCATCCAGAACGAAACAGTCGGTTGTTAGAAGATTCTGATCTTCTCTATAACTTTATTAATAAAGGAGCATTAGCTCAAGTTACAGCTTCTAGCTTGGTTGGAAACTTTGGAAAGAAAATAAAGAAATTTTCTCACCAGTTAATAGACGCCAACCTTGTACACTTTGTTTCATCAGACGCTCATAACCTCCAACATCGTTCTTTTCATATGCAAGCCGCAATTGATATGATTGAGAGTGAGCATGGAAGAGATTATTATTATATGTTTCTAGAAAACGCTCAATGCGTTGTAGACGGAACAAGATGCTACAAAGAATCCCCGGAAAAAATTATGCGGAAAAAGTTTCTAGGTATTTTTTAATGCCTAGAGGGTAGAAGCTATTGAGCAGTATAAAAATCATGAAAGAATTTGATCATTTACCTAAGAGTGTAAAAAAGGCTGTGCGGTACATTTACCAAGATGCGTCTTACGATCAGCTGCTGATTTTAAAGAAACATTTAGCACATGCCATTCAGCAAAAAGAACAAGAACTTTATAAAAAAAGAGACTAGTATCTTCTATTAAAAATACTAGTGCTTTTATACATAATTTAATGAAACTAGGTGACTGCATTGCAACAGCGTATTAAAGTAATGACGATTTTTGGAACACGTCCAGAAGCCATTAAAATGGCTCCTCTTGTGTTAGAATTAAACAAACGTTCAGAAGAATTTGAATCTATCGTGACAGTAACAGCTCAGCACCGTGAAATGCTAGACCAAGTGCTGCGTGTGTTTGATATTACACCAAATCACGACTTGAACATTATGAAAGACCGCCAAACGCTTATGGATGTAACAACACGCGGACTTCAAGGACTAGATCAAGTTATGAAAGAAGTTCAGCCTGACATCGTACTTGTTCACGGCGATACAACAACCACCTTCATTGCAGGTCTTGCGGCTTTTTATAATCAAATTAAAGTAGGTCATGTAGAAGCGGGTCTTCGCACATGGAATAAATACTCTCCGTATCCGGAAGAAATGAACCGCCAGTTAACAGGTGTATTAGCGGACCTTCATTTTGCTCCTACTACAAAATCTGCACATAACTTGCTGCAGGAAAACAAAAAAGAAGAAACATTGTTTATTACAGGAAACACGGCAATTGATGCATTAAAAACAACGGTATTAGAAGAATATTCTCATCCCGTATTAGATCGTGTAGGGGACGATCGTTTAATTCTGTTAACTGCTCACCGTCGTGAAAATCTTGGTGAACCAATGCGCAATATGTTCCGCGCGATTAAACGAATTGTAGAGGAACATGATGACGTACAAGTAGTCTACCCTGTACATTTAAATCCTGTTGTTCGTGAATTAGCGGATGAAGTGTTAGGAAATGATCCTCGCATTCAATTAATTGAACCTCTAGAAGTAGTAGACTTCCATAATTTCGCTTCACGTGCTCATATCATTTTAACGGATTCAGGCGGCGTGCAAGAAGAAGCTCCTTCATTAGGTGTACCGGTATTAGTACTTCGTGATACAACTGAACGTCCTGAAGGAATTGAAGCTGGAACGTTAAAGCTTGCAGGTGTAGAAGAAGAAACCATTTATTCACTTGCTAAAGAGCTTCTAACAAATGAAGAAGAATATGCGCGTATGTCTAAAGCATCAAACCCGTACGGTGATGGCTTTGCTTCAAAACGTATTGCCGATGCGATTAGCGAATATTTTAGTGCTCAAAATAAGTAATTAGTAGATGGGGGAAGTTTAATCATGTCAAAAGTAAAAAAAGCAATTATTCCAGCTGCGGGATTAGGTACACGTTTCTTGCCAGCAACGAAAGCAATGCCAAAAGAAATGCTTCCAATTGTAGACAAACCGACTATTCAGTACATCATTGAAGAAGCAATTGAATCTGGTATTGAAGACATCATTATCGTAACGGGTAAAGGAAAACGTGCGATCGAAGATCATTTTGATAATGCTCCTGAACTAGAACAAAATCTTGTGGAAAAAGAAAAGTTTGAGCTTCTGGAAAAAGTGCGTCAATCAGCGAACGTAGAGATTCACTACATCCGTCAAAAAGAGCCAAAAGGATTAGGGCATGCGGTTTGGTGTGCGCGCAAATTTATCGGAGATGAGCCGTTTGCTGTGCTGTTAGGAGACGACATTGTTCAAGCAGAAACGCCTTGCTTGCGTCAGTTGATGAATCAGTATGACGAAACGTTATCTTCTGTGATTGGTGTGCAGACGGTTCCAGAAAACGAAACGAACCGTTACGGAATTGTAGATCCTATTTCAAGCAACGGCCGCCGTTATCAAGTGGATACATTTGTTGAAAAGCCAGCTTTAGGAACAGCTCCTTCGAATCTAGCTATTATGGGACGCTATATCTTCACGCCTGAAATCTTCAAGTTTTTAGAACAGCAGGAAGTAGGCGCAGGTGGAGAGATTCAATTAACGGATGCGATTCAAAAGCTGAACGAGATTCAGCGTGTATTTGCTTATGACTTTGAAGGCAAACGTTACGACGTAGGTGAAAAGCTTGGATTTATTCAAACGTCGCTAGAATTTGCTCTTCAGCATGAAGATTTACGTGATGATTTACTTACATTTATGGATGAGCTATTACAGAGAGAAAACGTAAAAGCTTAATTGATGTTTCACTAGTTCGCTTGGCGAGCTAGTGAAATTGTATTGGAGTGAAGTTGCTTTGACAAAAAGGGTACTTGTGATTTCTCAACATTTTTATCCTGAAATCGGTAGTGCAGGAAATCGTATAAAAAATATATATAAGCTTTTAAAAGATGAAAATTATGACGTAAATGTACTGACGACTGAGCCCACATATCCAAATAAAAAGATCTATCATGACGAACAGTTTTGGGATGATGAGTCAATTGATGAAGAAAATGATGTAACGCGCATTGGTGTGAAAAATCGCAAGTATTCTAGAAGTATTATCAATCGTTTAATGTATTATTTAGAAATTGCTTTTAAAATGATGTTATTCATTTTAACCGACCGAAAAAAGTACGATGTGATTTTCGTTACATCTCCGCCTATTTTTATTGCTGTCGTCGGTCTGCTTGCCAAATACCGTTATCGAAGGCCGCTTATTTTAGACATTCGAGATTTATGGCCTGAATCGTTAAAAGGCGTAGGTGTGTTCAATTACCCAGTCGTCATTTCTGTTTTCAGTCGTCTCGAGAAAATTCTCTATGTAAGAGCAGATCATATTATTGTAAATAGTGAAGGGTTTATTCGTTTTATGACAGAGAAATATGCCATTCCGTTAAACAAAATTCATTTTATGCCTAATGCTGCAAATCGTAATGAAATTTCAATGATTGAATCTGGAAGCGATGTATTTAAAGTCATGTATGCAGGCAATATTGGTTTAGCTCAAGATGTAACGGTTCTAATGGACCTTGCAAAAGAATTACATGAGTATAATATTGAATTGACAGTTATGGGATATGGGTTTAAAAAGAAAGAATTTGTACGTTTTACAAAAGAGCATAAGTTAACAAATGTTCGATTTATTAAGCCAACTACCCGTCAAGAGTGCTTACATATTATTTCTGAACATCATATTGGAATTGTGACGTTGAACGGTAAGCAAGTATTTGAAACGGTTCTTCCTGGCAAGATCATTGATTATATGACGTGTGGAATCCCGATTGTCGCATCGGTTTCTGGCTATGCCAAAGACGTGATTGTTTCACATGAAGCTGGAATTGTATCAGAGACAAATACAGCAGATGAGATGCTTAGACATATCCTGTATTTGTATCAGCACCCTTCTAAAAGAAGTGAAATGTCTCGCAACAGCTTAAATTATGTAAAAAAGCATTTCTTCTGGGAGAAAAATATCGAAGTATTAATACGTTTAATTGAGAATAAAAGTTCTGAACCGCTGCATGTGGAGCAGACAGAATCAGTGGATAAGGTTGAAGTATTATGAGAAAAAATGTCTGTATGTTTGTATGGAATCATTTTACCAATGATGCGCGCGTTCTGCGCGAATGTACGGCTTTATCAGAGAATGGTTACGCCGTTGATTTAATTTGTATTCATGATCCGAACAATCCGGATTTAAAACAGTATGAAGAAGTAAATGAACATTTTCACGTTCATCGCGTAAAGCGTTATCCTTCTTCGCTGCTTTTTATGAAAAAAGCGTACCGTGCACTTCTAAAATATAAAGTGCTCGCTATGATCGCTTTTTTGCTGTGGTTAGGAGCAGCGTACGTAGCTCCTTATGTAGTCCTTCCTATTACAATTGTAGCCGCGTTGTTATTAAAAACAAAGCTGCAAGTAGTTTGGGTAAGAGGAAGCATTATCTTAAGGATGATTTTAAAAGGTAGGAAGAAGAAGTACGATATTTATCATTCGAATGATTTAAATACGCTTCCTCAAGGATTTATCTGTTCAAAGCTTCGCTTTAAGCGTAAGTACCTTGTGTATGATTCTCATGAGGTGCAAACGAGCAGAACGGGCTATGACAGCGGCGTATACGCAAAAATGGAGTCGTTCTTTATTAATAAAATTGACTCTATGATTGTAGAAAATCATACGCGTGCCAAATACAATGAAGATTTATATGGCTTCTATCCAAACGTCGTCTATAACTACCCGTTTCGTCCAAAAACGAAGCAGCAGCAACAAGTGAATTTGCACGAACGTTTAGGACTTCCTGTAAATGAAAAAATTCTGTTGTATCAAGGCGGTATTCAAACGGGACGAGGCCTTGAAAAGCTTGTTCAAGCGGCGCCGTTATTTAAAGAAGGAACGTTAGTCTTTATTGGAGACGGACGCATCAAGCCAGAGCTAGAGCGTATGGTAGCGGAAATGAAGTTAGAAGATAAAGTGAAGTTTATTCCGAAAGTACCGCTGCAAGACTTACCAAAGTATACAAAAAATGCGTACTTAGGTTTTCAAGTATTAAATAATGTGTGCTTCAATCACTACTCGGCCTCTTCAAATAAGTTATTTGAATACATCATGAGCGATGTACCGGTGGTAGCATGCGACTTTCCCGAGATTAAAAAAGTAGTAGAAGGCGAGCATATTGGATTGTGTGTAGATTCGCATGATTACAAAGAGATTGCGAGTGCTGTTAATCAGTTATTACGAGATCCTTTGCTGCGCGCAACGATGAGCAACAACTGTAAAACAGCGAAGTTCAAGTACAACTGGGAAAGTGAACAAGTTCAATTTTTGAAAGTCTATCAAGCAATATAACGTAAAAGGAGGAACTTACGCGTATGGGTGTCAAACTCCATAGCCATGTATCTGTAGAAGTTCTGGAAAAAGAACTTCAAGTGGTTAAATCGGAACTAATCGAACAATTAAACATAAGAGAAAAAGAATTAAAAGAGTACCAAGATTTGCAAAAGCGCTATACGATGCTAGAAAAAAGATATGCGGCTATCAGCCGTTCTTTTCTAGGGAAGTTAACGCTAAAGTACTGGACGGTTCGAAAGCGAATGGGTACAAATAAAGCAACAAAGGGGCATAGATAATGATCAGTGATATTCAAAAGCGTATGAAGTCGATTACGCAAAAAAGAGATTGGGCAAAAGCACATCGCATTCCAAGCCTAGAGTTTTCAGAAGTCGAAGCAAATAGCGGCTGGTTTAAAAAGCATCAAGTTGCTGTTTCATTTAATGAAGACGACCGAAGTTTTACTGTTGATTTGAATTCTAACAACTATACGTATCTAACTTATCGCGAGCAGAATATCGACTTTCGACAAGCTCCTGTAGAAGAAAATATTGCATTTGACTTTTCAAGTCAGCAAACGCTTGTCTTCAAAGGGACAAAAAGTGAGAGTGTCTCCGTCGAGTTATTCATTATTGAATATAAAAATCGTCAAAAAGTAGGTATACATAGATTTGAAATGAACAGTGAAGGTATTATACCGTTCTCTCAATCTACTGATTCTATCCGCTTAGCGCTGCGCGTGAAAGGGCAGGGAACATTTAAAATTGAGAGTATGTTAATTAATGACCGAGGATTCTGGAATCAAAGCGAGCTTTTGACAGAAGGAAATTATATTGTTTTAGAACAAAATCAGTGGTACATGCCTAAGTCCGATCAACTATACTATGATCCATTTAACAAAAAGTTCAACGTAAGTTTTGAAGATAAGCAATTCGCGTATGTAACGCACAGAGAAGGAAATGCTGCTTTCTCTGCTCAGCCTGCAAGTCCAGTGGCTGTTCATGACGATACACTATCGGTTTGCTTCCAAGGTGAGAAAGAGAATGCTGTTGATGTACGTCTTGCTATTGTTTTCTACCTAGACGGAAAAAAAGTAGGAACAGATGAATTAAAGTTAAATAATAAAAAGCTGATTCATTTCCAAGAAGAATATAACTCTATTCGTCTAGCAGTGAGAGTATCTGGTAAAGGTGAGTTTAAACTTGACGATATCATCATTAACAACGTGTCTTATTGGTGGGTTCATGACGTTGAAGTAACAATTCCTAAAATGACGGTTGATGCACCTGTTAAATATGCTCTTAACGAACACTCCCTTAAAGGATGGCAAGAGTCAAATAATGGTGTCATTTATCATCCTTGGAACCAGCTGTTTGAATCGAAGTTAAAAGGACAAGAATTCATTCATTTAACAGCTCAGCACTTTAATACAAGTGAAAATATCTCAGTAGCTGTTGATCATAATTCTACGTATTTGATTACACCAGCAGGTGAATTGTACGAAGGTATTGAGTTAGTTGTATATGCCGTAGGATATAAAAACAACAAGCAAAATGAAATCCATCAGCTTGAGCTGAATGAAAAAGCTGAACTGCGTTTCAAAAAAGATACGGAACACGTTGAGTTTTTAATACGTGTGACGGAGAGCGGATTCTTTAGAGGCTTGCAAATTAACATTCAAGAAAAGCCAATTGAAATTACCAACAGTGCACAGCTAGAGCTACAAGCTTCAGATTGGTTTGCAAGCGCGAGGAAATTAGTACAGCTTTCTGCATCAGAAAAAGGGCTGCGCGGTTCAGTAAATATTGAAGCTGGCAAAAACAGCTATATTTCTTATAAAGAAACAAATAACAGTTTTAAAATGCTTCCGACTCACCATATCATGACGATGCAAAAAGGATTTGAATATGAGTTCACTGTAAAAGGGAAAGCAGATGAAGATGTAGCTGTGATTCCAATGTTTATTGGATATTCAGATGAAGAAAAGCTTCAAGTGCTGCAGCTAAAATTTAACTCAATGACAAAAGTTCAAATTCATCCTGACATTACACAGTTCCGAATTGCTTTACGCGTTTCTGGAAAAGGTGAATTTGATGTTCATACGATTTCTATTAATGAAATGAAAAGCATTGAACGAGAGCAGTCATTAGATTACGTAGCCAAACAAGAAGTAGATGCATTTAACATGCTTCCTCCAAAGCCGATTAAAGAAATGAAGATGGCGGTTATTTTTGACGAATTTACGACGGCTTCTTATGAACATGAGTGTAAATTAATTAAAATGACGCCGGATAACTGGCTTGAGGTTATGACAAAAGAACAGCCAGACTTGTTAATGGTTGAATCTGCTTGGCGTGGTAACGGAGGCGTTTGGAATAAGCGTGTTGGTTACTATGGAGAAGAGAATATGAAGCCTCTTTACTCACTGTTAGCTTGGTGCAAAGAGCATAATGTGCCAACCGTATTCTGGAACAAGGAAGATCCTGTTCACTTTAATCGTTTTATTGAAACAGCTAGACGATTTGATTACATTTTCACAACGGATGAAAACATGGTTCCTTACTACCAAGAAAGAGCTGGACATCAAAACGCATTTGCGCTGCCGTTTGCTGCGCAGCCGGCTATTCATAACCCGATTAAGATCGTGGATGAACGCGAAAACAAAGCGTGTTTTGCTGGATCTTATTATCGTCATCATGAAGAAAGATGTATTGATATGGACCGATTATTAGATGCTGCGGCTAAAGTGGGATTAGATATTTACGATCGAAACTATATTCAAAACTTAAAAGGGCTTATGCCAAATCATCAATTCCCAGATCGCTTTGTTCCTTATGTAAAAGGAAACTTAAAGTATTACGAAATTGATAAAGCATATAAAGGCTACAAAGTTATGATTAACGTAAATACAGTAAAAGAATCTCCGACGATGTTCTCTCGCCGTGTATATGAAGGGTTAGCATGTGGAACGCCTGTTATTAGTACTTATGCACAGGGAATTGGAGAAATTTTCGGTGATCTTGTTTATATGTCTGAAGATCCAACGAATTTGCATGAAGAATTCAAACAGCTGTTAGAAGATGAACGTTACTACGAAGAAAAAGCTTTAACGGGTATTCGAGATGTATTAACTAAGCATACGTATACGCATCGCCTAGAGTACATCATTGAGAAAGTGGGCTTAAACTTTGCTTTTGAACTGCCGACAGTTACGGTAGTCGCGATTGCTAATACGCGTCAAGAGTTTGAGAACATCGTTGATCAATTTAACCGTCAAGCTTATGAAAATAAGCAATTATATATTCTAGTAGATACATTCGATGGCTATTTAGACCTTTACAATAAGTACAACACAAAAACCATTCACACGTTTGTTCGCAGTTATATGCACAACTACTTAAACATTCGCGACTGGATTTCAAGTGAGTATGTAACGTACTTTGGCCAAGACAGCTATTATGGGCAAAATTATTTACTAGACTTAATGCTGAGTACAACGTTTACGGACAGTGACTTTATTGGTAAAACAACTCACTACAGTGTGGAAAACGGAAAGCTTGAAGAGAAAAATGCAGGTCAAGAATACGAGTTTGTAAGAGAGTTATCGTCACAGAGCTCCGTTGCTAAAACAAATGTATACAGCAATCTTTCGCTTGAGCAAGTAATTAATCTCTTTGAACAAGATCAAAGTCTTGCGTCATATGCTAAATACGGCAAGCAGTTCTTTAGTAATGACAAATTTAATTACTTGAAATTAGAAGATAGCAGCAAGGACGACATCACTGCTATGGTAAATAAAATAGAGCTGTGAGGTTACAAAAATGAAAAAGATATTATTTGCAGGACATGATTTAAAATTTGCACGTATCATTATGGACCGTTTGGCAAGCCGTCCTGGGTTTGAAATTAAAACGGACGAGTGGAGTGGCCATAATGCTCATGATGAAGAACAGAGCCAAGCTTGCTTAGAATGGGCCGACGTTATTGTTTGCGAATGGGGACTTGGAAATGCAGTGTGGTATTCTCATCATAAAAAGCCTCATCAGCAGTTAATTGTACGCATGCATCTTCAAGAGCGTGATACGATTTACCCTCATAGTTTTAACATGGAAAATATCGATAAAATTATCGCGATTTCTCCATACGTATATGAAGAGTTTTATCGAACGTTTAATTTTCCGCGTGAAAAGATGACGATGATTTATAACGTAGTAGATACAGAAAAAGTGGATGCTCCTAAAACGGAAGAGGCTAAGTATCACTTAGGTATTATCGGAATTTGTCCACAGCGAAAGCGTCTAGACTTGGCTGTAGATATGCTAGATAAGTTATGGCATCAAGATAATCACTATAAGCTGTTTGTTAAAGGAAAAATGCCGCAGGAATATTCATGGCTGTGGAATAAAGAAGAAGAGCGTGAATATTACGAAGCAATTTTTAATCGTATCGAAAAAGCTCCATGGAAAGACGCTGTTATTTTTGAAGGGTTCGGTGATATTTCTGAATGGCTTTCAAAGGTAGGAATTATTCTATCAACAAGTGATTTTGAAAGCTTCCACCTTTCACCAAGTGAAGGGATGGCTTCAGGTGCTTATCCAATTATTCTCAACTGGGACGGCAGTGATACGATTTATCCGAAAGAGTATCTTCTATCTGATGTTGAGGAAGCAGTAGCGCGTATTCTAGCACTGAACTCAAAAGAAACAGATGCAGAGCTTCAAGCTTCTTTAAAAGAGTATGTAAAGCAGCACTTTGGAGCTGAAAAAGTAGCGAATCAATGGGAAGAGTTAATTGTGAACGTTGCGGAACCTGTTTTAAGTTAATCTATAAGTTCCTTTTGAAATTTATAGTTTGTATGTGTACAGCGCGCATATGAGAAAGTGGGAAATGACTGAATGATAAATACAAAAAAAGCATTAACAGCATTGGATGAAGAAAAAATTCAAAAGCTGATGAGGATCTTACCGAAAAGTCGGAATAAAGATCCGCTAGCAGCTGCTAAAAACATTATGGGTAATAAATATCCGCTTCCGCCTTTTGGGGTCATTCGATACCCAAAAGGAATTCTATGGAATGAAGATAAATCTAGAAGTTTTTTACGCTTGATTCACGGTCATACTTTTTTAGGGTGTTTGACGGATGCTTACGAAGAGACAAAAGAAGAGCAGTATAAAGATAAAGCCATTGGGTTAGTCAAAGATTGGATTCAAAAAAATCCATATCCTAATGGTTCAAATGAAATGGCTTTTCACGATGAAACAACGGCAATGCGTTTGCAGTATTGGCTGAGGTTATACATTTTAGCGAAGGACAAGCTTGCTTCGTCCGATGAACAGCTTATCGTAGAGAATATGGCTAAAACGGCTAATTTACTGTCTCAAGATGACTTTCATTCAACAAATACAAATCACGGCATGTTCCAAGATATTTCTTTGCTTGCTTACGCGATGTATTTCGAGGAGGCAGATAATGAGTCGGATCGTTATCGTGATATTGCATTAAAGCGTCTCGTTGATTACTTTACCTATGTGTATACAGAAGAAGGCGTACATAAGGAACATTCGCCGTCTTATCATTTTCTTGTATCCAATTATTTAAATAAATTGGTCGTATGGCTGAAAGATTTGAGCCCTAACCACGCAAAGTTTTTCGTTGATTTATTTAAAAAGACGGAAAAATATGCAACCTATATTATTCGACCAGACGGATTATTCCCGCCTCTTTGTGATACAGAGTCTAAGCCTGTTGTAAACAGCAGCTACCGAAGCTTGTACAAAAGTGAAGAGTTTCTATATGCAGTCCACCAAGGTAGAGCTGGGAGAATCCCTGTAGAAAAAGATGCGGTGTTCAAAGACTCCGGTTATGCAATTTTCAGAAGCGGATGGGAAAGAAAAGAAAAAGAAACGTACGTACTGTTTTCTGCAGCTTATCACACTAGTTATCATAAGCACAGTGATGACTTAAATATGCACATTTATTCAAACGGTGATATCATTACAGAAGCTGGGCCAAATGGATATAATTACAAAGATAAGTTTACGAAATATGCTTATTCTTCATTTGGACACAACACGCTGATCGTGGATGGCCGCGGTCTTCCTCGAGTGGATCATCAGCACGAAAAAGTATATATAAAAGATTATCAGCTAACGGAAGACTACTCAGAAGCAACGGGAGTGAATGAACGTTATAGCGGAGTTACTCACACACGTAACGTACGCTATAACAAACAGCTTGAGCATATCACTGTACGTGATCAAGTCGCTTCAGAAGATACTCATCAATACAAGCTGTTTTGGCATGTGGCTCCAGACTTAGAAGTTCACGTAAGAGATCAAATTGTTGAGTTGTTTAGAAACAATAACAAAGTAGCTGAACTTGAAATTACGTGTACTACAGATGTGAATATACGAGCTGTGCGTGAACAAACAGTTCCGCACGTGCAAGGATGGGTATTTCCTAAAATGGAAGCGAAAAAGCCTGCCACTGTGCTTGAGCTGGATTTCAGCAGCGGCAAAGAGTCGGTTGAAGTAGTGACAGAGTTCCGCTTAGCGAATTATAAAATCGCAGCAAGAGATCAAGGGCCATTTGAATTAGAGTCACATTACCAATCTATGAACGGTGTGAAGTATCACTTTGTTCCAGCAGCTGACGAGACATTACAGGATAAATTGGTTATTGTCTTTTCTGCTTTAGCTAATAAATATCATTATGTATATAATTACATGAAAACGTTAGATGAAGTTGGAGCGAATAAGCTATTTATTTTAGATGATTTTGGTGAACAAGGCTCTTACTACTTAGGCAAAAATAGAAATCATCTCATTGAAACAAGCGTATCTTCGCTTATTCAATATATTATGTCCAAGCACGGTTTTACGCACAAAAATGTCATGACCGTAGGTTCGTCTAAAGGCGGCTATGCGGCGTTATACTATGGAATCAAGTATCATTTTGGACAAGTAATTGCCGGTGCTCCTCAAAGTAAATTAGGAGACTTTTTGATTGATCAGGCAGAGCATGTCAACATTGCAGAGTATATTTCGGGCTCTGATAATGTAAACAAAGAATACTTAAATCAAATTCTATTTAACTTACTAGATCAGCCTGTAGATAGCGCACCAGACATCCGTTTGTATGTAGGAACGTGGGATTATCATCATAAAAGTCATGTTCTGCCGCTGTATCATCAGCTAAAAGACAGAGGATATAAAGTAACGTTAGATTTAGAAGATCGAGCAAATCATAAAGATTTAAAAGGTTATTTTCCTCTGTATCTTGGCCGAACGATTAGCGAAATTTTAGACGTGCAGTATGTTGAACATGTGCCATTTAAGATTAAAAGAGCTCTTTTAAAAGATAACGAGAGCTACTTTATCGTACGATGTGACACAGAAGGCCAGGGCAATTTAGAGTACGCGTATTACATTTATAAAGACGATAAAATCGTTCACAAAACTTCTTACATCGAGGAAGAAATTTTCCGCTATAAGCCAAGAGCTAAAGGCGAATACAGATGTAGAATTTTTGTAAGAAATCAATACAAACAAAAAGCGGTTAGAGACACAAATAGTGTCTTTATATAAAACATTATTAAGCAGTTAACACAGGAGGAAATAAAATGAAACTTTGTACAGTAGGATTAGGATATATTGGATTACCAACGTCTATTATGTTTGCAAAACATGATGTGGACGTTGTAGGTGTGGACGTAAGTCAACGCGTAATTGAATCATTAAACAACGGGAAAATCCATTTAGAAGAGCCTGGTCTGCAGGAAGCATTAAATGAAGTAATTGAAAAAGGTACATTCCGCGCAGCATTACAGCCGGAAAAGGCAGATGCATTCATCGTAGCTGTACCAACACCAAACCATGATGATCAACATAAATCTTGTGATCTATCATATGTATTAAGTGCTGTAAGCAATGTTATTCCTTACTTAGAAAAAGGAAACGTATTAATCGTAGAATCTACAATCGCACCGCGCAGCATGGATGACCATGTGAAACCGTTAGTAGAAGCAGCAGGCTTTGAAGTTGGAAAAGACGTGTTCTTAGTACATTGTCCAGAACGTGTACTTCCAGGACAAATCCTTCACGAATTAATCCACAACAACCGTATTGTTGGAGGACTTACGCCAAATTGTACAGAAGCTGGTGCAATGGTATACAGTACATTTGTACAAGGTGAAATCATTAAAACAGATGCAAAAACAGCAGAAATGTCAAAACTAATGGAAAACACATTCCGTGACGTAAACATCGCGTTAGCAAACGAATTAACAAAAGTATGTAACGAATTAGAAATCGATGCGCTAGAAGTTGTTCAAATGGCTAACAAGCATCCGCGTGTAAACCTTCATACACCAGGACCGGGTGTAGGCGGACACTGCTTGGCTGTAGATCCATATTTCATCGTTGCGAAAGCGCCTAAAACAGCTCAGCTTATTAATCTAGCAAGAACAATTAATACGTCTATGCCTCAATACGTAGTAGACAACACAAATGCTCTAATGGAAAAAGTAGACGGCCGCGTTGTGACAGTATTTGGTTTAACGTATAAAGGAAACGTAGACGACATCCGTGAAAGTCCGGCAATGGAAATCTACGATCTATTAAAAGCAGAAGGTAAATATGAAATTCGCGCATTTGATCCTCACGTAGAACAAGATTGGGTTGAACAAGATATCAAGGAAGCTGTACGCAACTCTGACCTAGTTCTTGTGTTAACAGACCATAATGAATTCAAAGAATTAAATTGGAGCGAATTAGAAGGTATGGCAACAAAACGTATTTTCGATACGAAAAACGTGGTAGCTAACCGTTCTGACGATTTCGGTTACATTAACTATGGTAACCTACATGCATTCCTTAAGAAGGAAGAAGTAATGGCATGAATTCTGTAGGGAGGATTTTGAAAGAACAATCCTCGAATTTTCATTTAATATTGAGATTATCTCTTTATGATGCAAAAAGTAAATACCAAATGCACTATCTTGGAGCTGTATGGCAGTTTTTAGGACCTGCCATACAGATTCTTCTGTACTGGCTTGTTTTTGGATTAGGAATTCGTGGAGGTGCACCCGTACACGGAATTCCATTCTTCGCGTGGCTAATTGCAGGGTTAATCCCTTGGTTTTTTATTAGTCCTTCCATTACTCAAGGTTCAAACAGTGTGTATGCAAGGGTAAGTTTGGTTTCAAAAATGAAGTTTCCAGTCAGTGTACTGCCAACTGTCACGATTGTCAGTAACAGTTTTCAGTTCATCATCATGATGCTGGTTATGGGAGTTATCTTCGTCATTTATGGAATTAATCCGGGATGGTATTTACTTCAATTGCCATATTATTTAGTAGCATTATTTGTGTTTTTATTTGCGCTTACGCTGCTAACATCAACTATTTCAACGCTAATAAGAGATTTTCAGCAAGTATTACAATCATTAATGAGAATGGTGCTTTACTTATTGCCTATTTTATGGGATACGTCTAAATTGTCACATGTATATGAAACGATTTTAAAATTAAATCCACTCTTTTACATTGTGCAAGGATTTAGATATTCATTGTTAGGTTACGGTTGGTTTTATGAGGATTGGATATACACATTATATTTTTGGGTTATCACATTATTAATACTAACAGTAGGATCAATCCTGCATTTAAAATTCAGAAATAAATTCATCGATTACTTGTAATCTAGGAGCGTAATCTATGGCACTAAAAGTTCAGTTTGAGAACGTTAGTAAAAAGTATGTTTTATATAAAAAAAGATCCGATAAACTGCTTGAAATTTTCTTTCCAAAAAAGAAAAATGAAAGCTTTTATGCACTAAGAAACATTTCTTTTTCCGTAAATGAAGGAGAAACAATTGGTGTTGTAGGAATTAACGGATCTGGAAAATCCACTCTTTCTAACTTGCTGTCGCAAGTTGTGCCTCAGACGTCAGGTGATATTAAAATCAATGGTGAAACATCATTAATTGCTATTTCGGTAGGGTTAAATAATAACTTAAATGGATTAGAAAATATCGAGTTGAAGTGTCTGATGCATGGATTAACGAAAGAAGAAATTAAAAAAATTACTCCTGATATCATTGAATTTGCTGATATCGGAAAGTTTATTACTCAGCCGGTAAAAAACTATTCGAGCGGTATGAAATCAAGGCTTGGATTTGCCATTTCGGTTCATACCAATCCAGATATATTGGTAGTAGATGAGGCGTTATCAGTTGGAGATCAAACATTTTACGATAAATGTTTGAAAAAGATTAATGAATTTAAAGAACAAGGTAAAACTATTTTCTTTATCAGTCATTCGTTGACTCAAATCCGCAGTGTGTGCAACAAGGTCATGTGGATTCACTTTGGAGAGTTAAAGCAATTTGGCGGCACTCGTGTTGTTTTAGAAAAATATAAAGAGTTTGTTAAATGGTTTAATGGATTAACTGATGAAGAGAAAAAGCAGTATAAACTAGATATGCTGGCTAATCAGGCAAAAGATGAATATGCTTTGATGAATGAAAAGAGTGAGTATACTAAGCCATTATACTCGTTAGAGCAGCGTACAAAGCGACGTGAACGAAAAAAAGAAAGACGAAAAACGTTTAAGCTGTATTTTCAAGTAGGCATTCTATCTATGCTGTCTTTGTTTTTAGCGATTTTAATGTTTTATACATAAGATTTATAAAGCATTTTAATAATATTGAGAATAGATATGTAGATTGATATATCTACTATTCGAGGAGGATCTCTAATGAAAGCAAAAGTATTAATTCCAATCGTAGCAGGTGCATTATTATTTACAGGCTGCAGCAATGACAAAGAGACTGCAAGCAAACCAACTAAAACGGAACAAACTCAACAAGAAAAAACAGCATTAAACAAAGTCTCTATTAAAAACGTAGGAGACAAACGCTTAGAAGTAAAAACAACAGCGGAAGGGAAAGACCTTAAATACGCTTATTCCGTTTATAAAGACGGTAAGCTATTCCAAAAAATCCCTTACTCTTCAAAAAAAGAGTTAGCTTATAAGCTAACGAAGTCTGGCGACTATCGTGTACGCGTATACGTGAAAGCTGGAAAAGAAAAAGCTGTTGCAAAAAGCACAGAATTAGTAAAAGTAACAAAATCATAATAAATAAAAAAGATCACGGGATGCATCCCGCGATCTTTTTTTATTTTAGATTTAAACTTTCTTTTAATTCAGTAGACAGCTGATTGCGAGTGTCATCAGACACGGCATAATAGTAGATACCATTAATTTTTTCGCCTTTTCCATCTATTTGAAGCTGCTCTGAATTTTTACGTGCGTCTTTATAGTTTGATTGAATCTGTTTCATATCATCAAATGTAAGGTTTGTTTTTACATTTTGACCAATCGCATCTAAAATCGTACCGTAGTTTGTTAAAGACTGAACGCTAGCTCCTTCGTCAATAACGCCCTCAATCACTTGACGCTGACGCTGCTGACGTCCGAAGTCACCACGAGGGTCTTGTTTACGCATACGTGTGAAAGCCAATGCTTCTTTACCATCTAATTTCAAAGGCCCTTTTTGGAAGCTGTAGCCGTCGTAATTAAACGCAAGGTTATTGTTTACAGTTACGCCGCCAACAGCGTCTACAATGTCTTTAAAGCTTTCCATATTCACTTGAACATAATAGTCTACAGGAACGTCTAAGAATTTCTCTACCGTATTTACAGCCATATCTACGCCACCAAAAGCGTAAGCGTGGTTAATTTTATCTTGTGTTCCTTTTCCGACAATTTCAGTTCGCGTATCACGTGGAATACTTACCATTTTCATAGACTGTGTCTTTGGGTTTACCGTCATTAAAATAGTAGAATCTGAACGTCCTCGGTCACCGGCACGCTGATCTACTCCTAATAGTAAAATAGAGATAGGATCTCCATTTTCCAAGCTTACTTTGCTTGAACGTTTTTCAGATACATCACGTTTTAATGGCTCGTGAGTTTGTGTGAATGTCTTTTCAACGGAATGCCATATGCTATATGCATAGCCTGCTACACCTAGAATTAATACTAAAATAATACCAAGAATAATTTTGAACGCGCGTTTCTTTTTCGGTTTCTTTCGTTTGCGTCTGCGCGCGTTTGAAGGTTGTACTTGTTCTTCCATGTGGAACCTCTCTTCCTTTTCCTTATGTATTGATAAAATAAATGTCTTCTATGTAAGCCATTATTCTTATCTTTTTCATCAGAAAATACGTCAAAATGATTAAAAAAATGACAAATTTGATCAAATTTCTTCATGTACTTTAAAATTATATTATAATAAAAGAAAAAAAGAAAGATATAGTAAGGGAGACAATTTATGAAAATTTTAATTAACGTATTTGCTATTCTCATCTTTGTTTCATCTTTAGTAGCAGGAAAGATGTACTGGAATCACCAATTAGACAAGCAGTTTGAAACAAAGCCCACGAGAGTAAGCGCAGTCGAAACAAAAAATGATATGCAAACCGAGACTAAGAATCTGCCGGAATCAATTGTAAAGAAATTAGAGAATGCAAAGAAAACAGGAAATCCTGTAAAGCTTGTAATTGTAGGATCCGCTCCTGAGAAAGATGTAAAAACATGGGGAACTTTATTGAAAGATAAAGTAGAAGATACATATGGAACGGATTTAATAACTGTAGAGTTGTATGAATACAAACAAATGAATACATTACAATTTGTGAAATCGAAAACGTATGAAGACATTACAAAAGCAAAGCCTGATATCTTGCTTTTTGAACCATTTTTATTAAATGATAACGGCGTAGTAGGTATTAACAATACAATTGATAACTTGCAAATTATTATGAAGCATATTGAAAGTGAAAATAAAGAATTAGTTACTATTTTTCAGCCATCAGCGCCGGTCTATCAAGCTCAAAACTACCCTAATGACGTAAAGGCCTTAGAAACCTTTGCTAAAGAAAATGGATACGTGTTTGTAAATCACTGGAGTGCATGGCCAGATTATAACGGGGAAGACATTTTAAAGTATTTATCTGATGAAAATGGTCAACCGAACGAAGAAGGGGAGAAGGTATGGTTCAAATTTCTCTCTGAGTATTTTACCAATTCATAATGAAAAAGCACGCTACCTTATAAAAAAAGGTGCGTGCTTTTATTTTTTGATTTGTTACAGCAGGTAAAAGTAAAGCGTTAAGCTGTTCTAACAATCTTGCATAGTGTGCTGGCTAAGAATGCCTTTGCGTAAGGCCCCATTTATTTATGCTTTTCATCTGACATAAACGCTTGGAGGTAAGTAATGTATGTTGTTAATCTATGCATACATATACTTCAATTGTTAAATGGGACGTCGGATTTTGGACTCAATACGGAGGCCGTTAAGGGAAAATCCAATTAACATTTAGGTATATTTACTCATAATGATGCTCTGAATATTTTAGTTCATTTTTTTTTAACATTTTCTTCAAGAAAAGAATGCTACATTTCAATACAAAAGGAACGTCTATCAATCCCAAAAGAGAGCATGAGCAAAAATAGATACTTATGCTAGAAGATAGAAAAAAAGCCCTGTGATATAATATAACTCATGGAATACTATCCATGATCTGAGGCATAGAAAGAGGAGAAAAAAATGATAGATATATATACCAATATCTTGCCAAATGTGAACAGTGGTCCCAAAAGTGTAGAAGAATTTTTAGAAATGGCAAATGTATTAGTGAAACAAGGAGTAACAGAAGTCGTAGCAGCACCTCTTTATGACGGAAAAGATTCCAGCTGTAGAGAAAGTGTTGATCTTGCAAATGAATGGTTAAGAAAATCTTCTATTTCGTTAAGCGTTTTACCAGGTCAAAAAGTAATTGCCTCTGCCAATATGATTGTATCAAATGAAGAGTATTACACGATGACAATAAATGAAAATGAAAAATATATGTTTTTACACATTCCACAAGACGTGGAAATTGAAGTGTTAGAAAATATTGCTTACGAGCTTCAGCTAAAAGGTATTGTACCGGTTTTAAATGAGCCTGAGTGCCATTCATTATTTGTGGAGAATCCTCCGCACTTGTACAAGCTCGTAAAAAATGGAGCAGTCGTTCAGCTGTCTGCGCAAAGTGTGCTTGGAGGCAACGGCAGTAAAGCTAAAAAAGCAGCTTATCAGTTCATTGATCACGGATTAGCACACGTTATTGCATCAGGCGTGAATCGTGAAAATTACCAGCAGTACGGCCTGCAAAAAGCTTATTCTGCCGTGTCCAAAAAATACGGCAACAGCAAGCTTTATCATTTCATGGAAAATGCTGAAGCCATTGCGAGTGGGAAGGCTGTTTATAAACAAGAGCCTGAACGCATCAAAAAAACAAAATTCCTAGGAATCTTTTAAATTTTCCCTTTGTACCCTGATTAACTTCTGTTTAATCAGGGTATTTGCATACAAAGACCTATTTCAATCCCTTCTTTTATCATCATTATTTGGAGTTATTTTACAAATTATGTTTGCGTTTTCACATAGAGTGATAGTAAAATATTGTTAGTTAAGTAGATGACAGGAAAGTACGCGGTTTTCCGGGGTTCGTGGTGGTAAATGTCGAGAAGAATACATAGTTTCACACTAGAAATCGTCGTAGAATAGAGCTATACAAAGCGCAGGGAGGGAAATAAAGTGATTGATATTCATACGTACATATTGCCTAATATCGATAGCGGACCTGAGGAAGTAGACGGCTTTTTGAAGATGGCGCGCTCCTTAGCGAATCAAGGCGTTCAGTCCGTCGTGGCGACGCCGCTTTATGATAGCGATCAAGAGTTTATGAAACACCATTTATTTCTCTATGTGAACGCAGCTAATGAATGGCTCACGAATTCATGTATTCCTCTTCAAGTATTACCGGGTCAGCTTGTCCCTTTATCGCCTCAACTTCTGCGAAACTATGAGCGAAATCAGCTTCTTACGCTTAATCACACCGATAAATATTTGTTTCTTTCACTGCCTGACTATGATGTCTCACCTTATTTTGAAAAGATACTGTCTGATCTTCTAACAAAAGGCGTTGTGCCTATTCTTCGTTCACCAGAATGTCATCCAATTTTCCGAGATCACCCTGAGCGTTTGTATGAGCTTGTTAAAAAAGGCGTACTTGTTCAGCTAAGCGCGGCTAGTATTCTTGGTTTAAACGGAAAAAAAGAAAGAAAAGCGGCGTGTACGTTTATTAAATACCGCTTAGCCCACGTGATTGCCTCTGGCGTTCATGCTCGCAATTACCACGACTATTCACTTTCAAAAGCGTATGATTACATTTCCGATATGTACGGTGCGTCAGAACTTTATTTTTTTATTGAAAATGCAGAAGCGATTATCGACGGTCGTCCGGTGCATCAATTAGACCCTGAGCCGATGAAAAAATTTAGTTTATTTAAATTATTTAGCTGAAAACAAGGGACTTTTCCACAAAAATGGGAAAGTCCCTTGTTTTGTCTTTCTTTCATTGTGGTATGGAATAGAAACAAAGTTAAAGAAAGGAAGGCTGAATATGATAAAAACTACAGCTGGAAAAGCAGCTATGTCGGTATTAAAAGAATGGAAGATTGATCACATTTTCGGTATGCCGGGAGATTCAATCAATCATTTTATGGACAACCTGCGCAGTGAAAAAGATGAAATCGAGTTTATTCAAGTCCGTCACGAGGAAGTAGGCGCACTTGCGGCATCTTCTTACGCTAAGATCACGGGTAAAATCGGCGTATGTCTGTCAATTGGAGGACCGGGTGCGATTCATTTGTTAAACGGTTTGTATGATGCTAAAGCAGACGGTGCACCGGTGCTGGTGCTAGCCGGACAGGTGCCTCGCGCGAAGCTTGGCAATGAATCGTTTCAAGAAGTGAACTTAGAACGTGTTTTTGACGATGTGTCGGTGTTTAATCACCGAGTAGATTCCCCTGAATCATTTCCGCATCTGCTGCAACAAGCCATTCGAACGGCTTACGCGAAAAAAGGCGTTGCGGTATTAGTCATTCCAGATGATATTCCGTCTTCAGCGATTAAAATTGATGAAAAAACGCCAGTTGCCAATGTATCAAAATCCATTTCTCACAGTGACCCTGAAGATGTAGCTAAAGCGCTTCTAGCGATTAAATACGCTAAGAAACCAGTTATTTTAGCAGGAACAGGTGCAAAGCACGCCAAGCTTGAGTTAGCGCAGTTTGCGGAGGAAATTGCGGCGCCGATTATCTTTACGCTTCCGGGTAAAGGAATACTGCCTGATCATCATCCTTACAACTTAGGTCAGCTCGGGCAGATTGGTACAAAGCCGGCGTATGAAGCGATGGAAGAAACCGACTTATTGATTATGGTGGGGACATCGTTTCCGTACCGTGAGTTTTTACCGGACGGGGTTGAAGCGATTCAGCTGGACTCTGACGCCACACAAATCGGCAGACGCTATCCTGTATCGATTGGATTAGTCGGAGACTCGAAAACGACGCTGTCGCAGCTTGCGCATAATTTAGATTATCAAGAAAACCGCCGTTTCTTAGAAGAGTGTCAAGTTAATATGGAAAACTGGTGGAAGCACGTAGAAAAAGAAGAAAATGAAGTGAGTACGCCAATCAAGCCGCAGCAAGTTATTCCTAAGCTGCAAAAAATCGTAGATGATGATGCGATTGTATCTGTTGATGTCGGGAACGTGACGGTATGGATGGCGAGACATTTCCGCATGACAAATCAAAAATTTGTGATTTCAAGCTGGCTGGCAACGATGGGCTGCGGACTTCCGGCTGCGATTGCAGGAAAGCTTGCTCATCCTGAAAAACAATCGGTAGCCGTATGCGGTGACGGAGGCTTTACGATGGTCATGCAAGACTTTGTGACGGCTGTGAAGTACAAGCTGCCGATTGTTGTTGTCGTCCTTAATAACAGCGAAATCGGGATGATTAAATATGAACAAGCCATTCAAGGTCACTTGGATTATCAAACGCAGCTTGGTGAAATGAACTTTGCGAAGTTCGCTGAATCGTGCGGAGGAATCGGCTACCGTGTTGAAAAATACGAGGAGCTCGAAACCGTTTTTGAAAAAGCAGCGCTTGCGAATGTTCCTGTTGTGATTGATGTCGTTGTCGCAGATGAACCGCCGCTTCCAGGCAAAATTTCATTCGGACAAGCGGCCAATTATTCGAAGCACATCATGAAAAAGTTCTTTAAAGAACATGAGCTCGAAATGCCGCCGCTTCGTAAAGGACTAAGCAGAATGCTTTAATCAGTGACTCTCCGTACAGGAGAGTCTTTTTAGGAGGGATATCATGGGAGTGTTTGAAATCATTTTACTTATTTTTGGTACGGTCATGATGTTTGTAATTGTAGTGCCGGTTATTATTGCTATTATTCTTTGGATGAAAGATGAAAAACAAGAAGAGCATTCGGTTTTGAGAAATTATCCGCTGCTCGGGAAAATGCGCTATATTTTTGAGAAAATGGGGCCTGAACTGCGTCAGTATTTATTTTTAAATAATAATGATGGCAAGCCGTTTTCTAGAAATCAATACGAGCAAACCGTTAAGTCAGGTAAATACCTTAACCGAATGATGGGATTTGGCTCAGAGCGTGATTTTAGCGAACCAGGATACTATATTCGTAATGCGGTATTTCCAAAGCAGCGCGACGAAATGAAAGCGGATAATACGCAAAAAATTAAAACGAAAGTATATAAAATGGACGCCGATAACTTATTCAGCCGAAGAGAGCACCGAGAAGAAAAAGAAGCGGATCCGTTTTATTTGCGGGATGAAGAGGCGATCGTTATAGGTCCTTCATGCAAAAAGCCGTTTGTTGTAAAAGGATTAATCGGTCAATCCGGAATGAGCTTTGGAGCGCTTGGTGACCACGCGATTACGGCTTTATCACTAGGATTAGGACGTGCAGGCGGCACGTGGATGAACACGGGAGAAGGCGGACTGTCACCGTATCATTTAAAAGGAAACGTCGATATCATTTTTCAAATTGGGCCAGGGCTTTTTGGCGTTCGAACAAAAGAAGGCGAATTTTCATGGGAAGAATTTAAAAAGAAAAGTGAAATGAAGCAAATCAAAGCGTTTGAAATTAAGCTCGCTCAAGGAGCTAAAACGCGAGGCGGTCACGTAGACGGTTCAAAAGTAACGGAAGAAATCGCTGAAATCCGCAACTTAAAGCCAGGAGAATCGGTAGACAGCCCAAACCGCTTTAAAGAGTTTGCGTCGTATCCTGAAATGTTTCAGTTTATTGAAAAACTTCGAGATATAGGCGGCAAGCCAGTAGGCATTAAAATGGTTGTCGGAAACACAAATGATCTTGAAGAAATGGCGGCGTATATGAAAGAGACGGGAAGCGGTCCTGATTTTATTACGATCGACGGAGCAGAAGGAGGAACGGGCGCATCGTTTCAAGAATTAGCGGACGGAGCGGGCGTACCTCTGTTTTCAGGACTTCCTTTTGTGGATGAACTGCTTAAAAAGTATGGCGTTCGTGATGAAGTAAAGCTTTTTGCATCGGGCAAGCTGTTAACGGCTGATAAAATTGCGACGGCTTTATCACTGGGTGCCGACTGCGTAAATATTGCCAGAGGCTTTATGTTTTCTGTCGGCTGTATTCAAGCGCAGGTTTGTCACAATAATCGTTGTCCAGTAGGCGTAGCGACAACGGATCCGAAGCTGCAAAAAGCGCTTATTATTGAAGAAAAATCATACCGCGTGTGCAACTACGTGCTGTCATTACGTGAAGGATTGTTTAATTTAGCCGCAGCAGCCGGTATTGATTCGCCAACGAAGTTTTCAAAGGAACACGTGGTGTTCAAAAACAGCAGCGGACAGTTAGCTGATATTTCTGTAAAAGAAAAGATGTACGTATAAAAAAAGCTGCCGATTGGCAGCTTTTTTATTGTCTTCTTTGAAGTAAATGCAGGCAAAACTCTAAGTCTTTTTGAAGATGCTCTTGCATTAACGCTTCCGCTTTTTCAGCATTGCGTTCTTTAATAGCTTTATAAATTTCTTCATGTTCGTCAATTAAAAACGGGCGGTTGTAAAATACGACCGTATGACGGAATAAGTAAATGATCGACTGCATGCGGTCGATGATATTAATCATGACGTCATTGTTGCTTGCGTTCACAATAATGGCGTGAAAACGTTCATTTGCGCTCATGATTTCTTCAAACGAGCCGTTTCTTCCTGTGTCTACGCATTCCTTTAATTCTTCTAATTCGTTATCAGATAAAAAAGTTGCGGCAGCTTTAGAAGCTGAGCCTTCTAGCAGCATTCGCACTTCAAACAAGTTGCGTAGATCTTTTTCTGTCGGCGACACCACTTTTTTTCGAACAATCAGTCCTTCATATTCTAAGCGTCTAATGGAATCACGAATCGGCGTTCGGCTGAATCCAAGCTCGCTCGCTAATTTTTCTTCGACGATTTTTGTACCGCCTTCAAGCTCACCGTTTAAAATTTTATCTCGAATCATCTCATAAGAAGGGTGATGAGACGAACGAGAACCTTGATTTCTTAACATACTCTACTTCACCTCTAGCATTCGACACGAGGAAATCTCGTCTCTTTCTCTCTTTATTTTTTATCATTTTGTACGCGTATACCCAAATCATACTATAACTTGTGAAAAGGTGGGACGGAAAGTTTCGTTTTTGGAAATAAATTTCATTTGAAAAAAGGCTAGACAAATAAATAAAATGCGAATATGATGAGTGTATACAAAATTATCAGAAATGTATACAAAAAATATTTTAACGTATACATTATTTTTTAAAACGTATTTGAAAACGTATACAACAAGGGGAGGAAACGAAATGACAAAACGCGTTGGATTTATTGGACTTGGAATTATGGGAAAACCGATGACACTCAATTTATTAAAAGCAGGCTTTGAGGTAACGGTTTACGATATTAATAAAGCAGCAGTAGAAGAAGTGAAAGCAGCAGGAGGATTTGGAGCAGAAAGTCTTGCTGAAGTTGCAGTGAACAGCGACGTGATGATCACGATGCTTCCGGCTTCACATCATGTAAAAAGCGTAGTTCTTGGAGAAGAAGGGTTGATTCATAGCGCCAAAGAAGGAAGCGTTATCATCGATATGAGTTCCATTTCACCGGTAGCATCAAAAGAAATTGCCGCTGAGCTTGCACAAAAAGGAATTCACATGCTAGACGCTCCCGTTAGCGGCGGAGAACCTAAAGCAATTGACGGTACGCTTGCGATTATGGTCGGAGGAAATGAGCATATCTTTGAAAGCGTTTCACCTATTCTTCATGCGATGGGAGCAGAAATAACGCTTGTTGGAGACAACGGAAGCGGCGTAACGGCTAAGCTTGCAAACCAAGTGATTGTAAACTTAAACATTGCAGCGATGTCTGAAGCACTTGTACTAGCAGCCAAAGCAGGCATTGACGTTGAAAAAATGTATCAAGCGATTCGCGGCGGATTAGCAGGAAGCGCTGTATTAGATGCAAAAGTACCGCTGATTTTAGACCGCAACTTTGTAGCAGGCGGACGCATTGATATTAACTTAAAAGATATGACAAACGTGATGGAAACGGCTCATGACATTGGCGTACCGCTTCCGCTTTCAAGTCAGCTTGTGGAAATTTTCCATGCGTTAAAAGTAGACGGAAAAGCAAGCGATGATCACGGCGGAATTGTACAGTACTATGAAAAGTTAGCAAATGTTGAAGTGAAAAAGAAGGTGGAAGCATGATTAAACAGCAGGAAAAACGTCTTGTAAGCGATGTGTTTAAAGACATTCCAGCGGTCGATGAGGCACTTGTACAAAAAATGCTCGACGAAGAGCTACTGACGTTTAATCAAAAAATCATCGTACTGGATGATGATCCAACGGGTGTTCAAACGGTTAACGGTATTTCCGTCTATACAGACTGGAGCAAAGAGAGCATCAAGCAAGGATTTTTAGAAGAAAACTCCATGTTTTTTATTCTAACGAATTCACGCGGATTTACCGCTTCTGAAACGGAAAAAGCCCACGCGGACATTGCCGCTGTTATTACAGAAGTAGCGGCTGAAGTAGATAAAGAGTTTTTAATTATCAGCAGAGGTGATTCGACTCTTCGCGGTCACTATCCGTTAGAAACAGAAGTGTTAAAGAAAACGGTTGAACAGCATTCCAATCAAGTGCTTGACGGCGAAGTGATCTTTCCTTTCTTTAAAGAAGGCGGACGATTCACAGTTGATAACATTCACTACGTGCAGGATGAAGACTACTTAGTGCCGGCAGGAGAAACGGAGTTTGCAAAAGACCGTACGTTTGGCTACAGTAAATCTCATTTAGGCGAGTGGGTGGAAGAAAAGTCAGAAGGAAAATTCAAAGCAAGTCATACGACGTATATTTCGCTCACGAGCATTCGTGCCCTTGATTTAGTGACGATTACAAATCAGTTAATGGAAGTGAAAGACTTTAACAAAGTAATCGTGAACGCAGTGGATTATGTGGACGTGAAAGTTGTGACGATTGCGCTTCTTCGCGCGATGAAGCTTGGAAAGCACTTTATGTATCGAAGTGCTGCAGCTTTAACAAAAGTAATGGGCGGCGTGAGCGACAAAGACCTTTTAACAAAAGAAGAGCTCATTAAAGAAAAGTCGTCAAACGGCGGATTAATTATGGTTGGTTCGCATGTTAAAAAAACAACAGAGCAGTTAGAAGAATTGAAGAAATGCAGCTTCATTGAATTTATTGAATTTGATTGTCATCTTGTCTTAGAACCTGAAAAGTTTGAAGAAGAAGTGAATCGTATTATCAATGAAGCAGAGAAGCTTATTTCACAAGGTCAAACGGTAGCTGTGTATACAAGACGCGAGCGCTTAGATCTTGGCGAAGGCAAAAAAGAAGAAGAGCTTAAATTATCGGTAAAAATTTCAGATGCGGTTACAAGCATTGTTCGCCGCTTAAACGTTCGTCCAAACTTTATCGTCGCAAAAGGCGGCATTACGTCAAGTGATATTGGCGTAAACGGCTTATCCGTAAAGCGCGCGACGGTTGCTGGCCAAATCAAACCCGGCATTCCGGTATGGGTAACAGGAGAGGAAAGCAAGTTTCCAGGCATTGCGTACATCATTTTCCCTGGAAACGTCGGAGCCAAAACAACGCTTCGTGAAACGGTTGAATTACTAAGTAAATAGGAAGAAGTGAACGTACGAGGTGCGTTCACTTTAGAAAATATTTGAAAGCGTATACATTATTTGGATGTACGTACATGAAAAATGGTCACACTAAGGGGATGAACATATGAATTCAGTATTCGGATTAAGTCATGAAGCAAGTCTTTTGCTGTATGCAATTGTATCGATCGTTGGACTTATCTTTTTAATTGCTAAGTTTAAAACAAATCCGTTCGTAGCGCTAATTCTCGCGGCCTTGTTTATGGGTCTTATTTCAGGAATGAAGCTGCCTGATATCGTAACGGCTTTTCAAGAAGGAGTAGCGAGCGTCTTAGGATTTATCGCGATTGTTCTTGGTCTTGGAACGATGTTAGGTAAAATGATGGCAGAGTCAGGCGGAGCCGAGCGTATTGCCCGCACGTTAATTAAAGTATTTGGTGAAAAGAACGTACACTGGGCAATGATGGTTGTAGCCGTTATTTGCGGTATCCCGGTCTTTTTCCAAGTTGGTGTTGTGTTATTAATTCCGCTTGTGTTTGTAATTGCTAAGCATACGGGTACGTCACTTATTAAAATCGGTTTATCACTAATTGCCGGTTTAGCCGTTGTTCACAGTTTGGTACCTCCACATCCAGCAGCGATGCTAGCGGTGGATATCTTTAAAGCAGATTTAGGTAAAACGATTTTGTATTCATTAGTTGTGGCATTTCCAGCTGCAGCCGTGGCAGGTCCGATTTACGGATCGTTCATTTCACGCCGTGTTCACGTAGAGCCAACGGGTGAAATTATGGAGCAGTTCACAGAGTCAAAGCATAAAGATCTTCCTGGCTTCGGAATTACGTTATTCACGATTTTACTACCGGTACTATTAATGCTTTTAGCAACAATCACTGGGTTTGTTTATCCAGAAACAAGTACGATTCGTTACGTAACAAACTTTATCGGAAGTCCAATCGTTGCGCTATTGATTTCTCTAGTGTTTGCTTTCTATTCGTTCGGTTTTGCAAGAGGATACAACAAAGATGATTTATTAAAATTCACAAACGAATGTCTTGGACCGGTTGCTTCGATTATTTTAATCATCGGTGCAGGCGGCGGTTTTAATAAAATTTTAACAGCAAGCGGTGTAGGTGACGCAATTGCAGGATTTGCTCAAGATGCACATCTTTCTCCTATCGTACTAGCGTTTGTGATTGCAGGGTTAATTCGTGCAGCAGTTGGTTCAGCAACAGTAGCAATGACAACAGCAGCAGGTATTGTAGCACCAATTGCAGCAACAATGCCAAACGTAAGCCCAGAGCTATTGGTGCTAGCAACAGGCGCAGGTTCTGTAATGCTATCACACGTAAATGATTCTGGCTTCTGGTTAATTAAAGAATTCTTCAATATGTCAGTGGCTCAAACGTTAAAAACGTGGACAGTGATGGAAACGATTCTATCATTTGCAGCGTTTGCAATGGTTCTTATTTTAGACATTTTTATTTAAAAGAAAAGCGCTGAAACCAGCGCTTTTTTCTTTAATACAAAATAAATTCATAATATTTCAAATAATGAGAAAAAAGACTAGATTTTCCCCTTTTCGATAGTATAGAATAGTTATAAAGTAGCAAAAGGGGGTAGATGTATGACAAATGTTGAAAATTATCAAATTGGTTTGACGACAAAAGCATTAATTCCAGTGAATGATCCTATTCACCGCACAAAGGTTTTGGATGCAGCAGGAGAATACATGCTAAGAAAGACGTGTAAGCAATTATTAGAAGAAGCGTGCATTCGAGAATTAAGTACGTTTAAGGGGTCCATTGCCGCCGTTAGAAAAATGTTTCCATACAAACAGCTTACGCCGCTTGTTATTAATCGTTCACAAGCCCTCATTGCGTTTCCGACATCTTCGCCAAACGACTATAGCTGCGCCTGGATTTTTGCCTCTCATGTTCATACTTCACGTACGCTTGCTTCAGTTCATTCACCCTCTATGCTGATTCACTTCAAAGACGGAACGTTCATCCCAGTGAAGCTTTCTTATTATAGTTTAGAAAAAAAGCTGGCCAGAGCGGCTGTGATTCGCAATTATTGTTTAGAAAGTCCGCTTGTCTTGGCATAATGCGTTCGATTTATCGAATAAACTTGTCCTACATATGAACAATCGTTTGGACTACACATATGAACGGAAGGAGGAAGCTTATGATAAGCTTCCTCCTTTTCTTACTCCTGAAGAAGCGAGGTCTTTAGCTTTTTGCGAGCTGCTTTTCCCCAGTTTTTAACGGCTCCCGTGGAGACTCCGTATTTGCAGGCAATATCTTTATACGAGTAGCCTTCTAGCAGATGTTCAATTACATAGATTTTTTCTCTTCCTGTTAAGTGTTCGATATGCTGCTTGATGATTTCACTTTCTAGCGGAACGGGAAGAGCGGGATCTTCATTTAGTGAAAGCAGGTTCTGCTCAGCCGGTGTTTCGCGTTCTTCGTATAAAATGGTGCCTTTTAAATGAGAAAGGATCGTACCGCGCACGGTTGTGTAGGCATAAGCAGAAAAAGATCCTTTGCTTTCGTCAAATTTTTGATACGCTCTCCATAAACCAATCAACGCAACTTGATAATATTCGTCGTAGTCTTTGTAAATATGAAATTTTTTAATCATCGACACAATTAATGGATGAAAAGATGAAGCGATTTGATCAAACGAGCTTTTTTGCATGTGGCATTCCTTTTTCAAAAACGCGTTTTTGCTGTATTCCGCCGGTATCTCTACTGTACAAGGGGAAGATCACATGTGCGAATGAACGTACATTATGTTTTCTTTTTAAGAAACGTGACGTAATTTCCCCGGAAACTTCACGTTTCGCTAGGAAATATGCGAAGTATACGTGTATTTGTAGAGATTTTACGTACGAAAGGTCCCCCATTCCAAATTCTACTAATCTATACTGTTTATATATCTATTATCGATGTAGCGACTCTACCATCAAGGAAGAGCGGTGATGGTAGAGTTGCTAGACCTATCCGGATAGGTACCTATCCGGATAGGTGGACCTTTGAGGGGATATTCGCAGGAGCTACTAATTTTGAGTTCTTCTTTATGAAAGCAATTTGCTGAGATTGTAAGAAGAACTTGTAAAGGGGAGATTGAATGAAGGCGATGGTTGGGGTAAATGTGGCGGCGGCTGTTTTGTGCGGTGCGGTGATGTATGCGGGGACGCAGCACTGGCAGGAGCAAACGGAAGCGCAGGCAAGTGAAGTAAAAACTGCTGTTGTACATAAAGAAAAACAGTTTTCTGATGTATCTGCTTATACAAAAAATCTTCCAGACTTTATCACAAAGCAAATCCAGTCATCTATCGCAAATAAAAAGCCTCTGACTCTTGTAATTGCCACATCCGCAAAGGAAGCAGGGTGGCCTCAGCAGTTAAAAAAAGAGCTAGCAGCTACATATGGAAGCGATGTATTTAAGGTTAAAACACTTTCATATGGTAACGGCACAACGGATGAACTGTTATCCTCACATATTACCGATCAAATTGATCAACTTCAGCCAAACATTATTCTGTTTGAAGCACCTCTTAAAAATGATTATCAGCACCTTGCGCTAGATGAGACGCTTGAAAATACAGACAAGCTCATTCATCAGCTCAAAGACTTGAAAAAAACCCTTATGGTTCAGCCGTCACAGCCATATATTTCACAAACGGAGTCCTATGAAGAAGGGGTAGAAGCGATCAGAGGAGTCTCTGAAGCAAACTGGGTATATTATATGAATCACTCGCTGATTTGGCCGTTTCATTTGGGAGAGTATATAAATAAAGACAGCGGTAATTTAACGAAAAAAGGAAATGAAGTGTGGGGAGAGTACGTTGTGAATTGGTTTACGGGAAAATAAAAAACAAGCCCTATTTGAAAAGGAATAGGGCTTGTTTTTTATAATTTTATTAGATTATGACTTTTCCTCGTTTTATAGTAATAGCTTTTTGTATCTCTACACTTATAAAGCTTAAAGCCAAAGATCTCTAAAGGAGTCCAAAGTTTTTTAATGTTTACGAGTGGCATTTTAATTCTCCGTTCTGTTCTTTATAAAGGTCTATATATTCATTATAAAGAATACGAGAGTAATAGTAAATACTATAAAGAACGGTTTATTTAAAAAATTCTTTATAAAGAACTTCGTAGTTTTTATTTTTGGCTGATCAACATTTAGGAGTGATTTTTATCATAGCTCAGGTTATTTATTCTTGCTACATTAATGTTGTGAAAAACATCACAAAAAAATGCAAAGGATGATCTCAATTAATACGTAATTAGACCATTTATTTTTTTTGCTTGCTGTTAAAGCAATGGAATCGCATACATACCATAACTGTGTTAGATAATCTAACACATAAGTTGAACGATTCAGAAAATTCATATATCTTAAATGTATCTTTAAAGATGCATAGGAAATATATCTTTGAAACAAGCAGGTATAGACGCCAGGGGAGGAATGGAAGATGCAAAAAAAGAAACTCGTATTGATTGGAAATGGAATGGCTGGAGTTCGAGCGATTGAAGAAGTATTGAAGGTTTCAAGCGAAGCGTTTGAAATTACGATTTTCGGAAGCGAGCCGCATCCGAACTATAATCGTATTTTACTATCAAAAGTGCTGCAAGGAGATACGAATGTTGAAGACATTACGTTAAACGATTGGAACTGGTATCAAGAAAACAATATTACATTATATACGGGCGAAACGGTTACTAGTATCGATTCGATAAAAAAAGAAGTCGCGACAAACAGCGGCAGAGTAGAATCGTATGATGAGTTGATTTTAGCAACGGGCTCTCTTCCTTTTATTCTTCCGATTCCAGGGTCTGATAAAAAAGGAGTTACGGCTTTTCGAGATATAAAAGACACGGACGAAATGCTGCAGGCTTCTCAGCAGTATAAAAAAGCAGCGGTTATTGGAGGCGGACTCCTTGGATTAGAAGCAGCGCGCGGACTGTTAAATTTGGGGATGGACGTATCTGTGATTCATTTAGCTCCGTATTTAATGGAACGCCAGCTTGATCCAACAGCCGGCAAACTGCTTCAAAACGAATTAGAAAAACAAGGCATGAAGTTTTTGCTTGAAAAACAAACGGCGGAAATCGTCGGCGATGAGCGAGTTGAAGGATTATCTTTTAAAGATGGGACGTTTTTAGACGCTGATTTAGTCGTGATGGCCGTTGGAATTAAGCCAAATGTTCAGCTTGCAAAAGCAGCGGGACTTACCGTAAACCGAGGAATTGTTGTAAATGACTATATGCAAACGGATATCCCAAACATCTACGCTGTCGGAGAATGTGCAGAGCATAGAGGAATGGTATACGGGCTTGTGGCACCTCTGTATGAACAAGGAAAAGCATTAGCAAAAGCGATTTGCGGGGCAGAAAAAGTCCCTTATGAAGGATCGGTTTTATCCACGCAGCTAAAAGTATCAGGTGTTGAAGTGTTCTCAGCAGGAGACTTCACGGAAGATGAAGAGAAAAAAGCGATCAAAGTGTTCGATGAACAAGACGGCATTTATAAAAAGCTTGTTTTGCGAGGCAATCAAATCGTAGGAGCCGTTCTTTTTGGAGACAGCAGCGACGGAAATCGACTGTTTTCAATGATTCAAAAGCAAGAAGATGTATCCGATGTCGCAAAAGTGTCGATTTTACAGCCATCTGGCGGTAACGCAGGTGAAAGCTTAGTAGCAAGCATGAGCGCCGATGATATTATTTGCGGCTGTAACGGCGTAACAAAAGGTACGATTGTGGAAGCTATCCAAAAACAAGGATGCTCATCGGTTGATGAAATCAAAGCTTGTACAAGTGCCTCTCGTTCTTGCGGAGGATGTAAACCGCTTGTAGCGGAAGTGCTTCAGCATACTCTTGGCGCTGACTTTGACGCGGCGGTGCAAAAAGAAGCGATTTGCGGCTGTACGACTCTGTCACGAGATGAAGTTGTCGAAGAGATTAAAGCAAAAGGCCTTTCGCATACGCGTGAAGTGATGAATGTGCTCGGATGGAATAATGAAGAAGGCTGTTCGAAATGTCGTCCGGCTCTAAATTATTATTTAGGTATGGTGAATCCAACCGGATACGTTGATGAACGCGAATCGCGATTTGTGAATGAACGCATGCACGCAAATATTCAAAAAGACGGTACGTATTCTGTAGTTCCTCGCATGTACGGAGGCGTCACAAATGCAGAAGATTTACGAAAAATTGCCGATGTTGTTGATAAATATGAAATTCCGCTCGTAAAAGTGACGGGTGGTCAGCGTCTTGATTTGTTTGGCGTTAAAAAAGAAGATTTGCCTAGCGTATGGGAAGAGTTAGATATGCCTTCTGGCTACGCGTACGGTAAGTCGCTGCGGACGGTGAAAACATGCGTGGGCGAACAGTTTTGCCGTTTTGGCACGCAGGATTCAATGGGCGTTGGAATTACGCTTGAGAAAAAATTTGAAGGACTATGGACGCCTCATAAAGTGAAAATGGCTGTATCCGCTTGTCCGAGAAGCTGTGCTGAGTCAGGTATTAAAGATATTGGGTTTATTGGAATTGACGGCGGCTGGGAAATTTACGTAGGCGGAAATGGAGGTACGCATCTTCGCGGCGGAGATTTATTGTATAAAGTAAAAACAGACGAAGAATTGATGGACATCACAGGAGCTTATTTGCAGTATTACCGAGAAACGGCTAATTACTTAGAGCGTACGTCTGCATGGATTGAGCGCATGGGACTTTCGCACATTCAGTCCGTGCTTGATGACGCTGAGACGAGAAGAGAGCTGAATATGCGTATGGACGAAGCGCTATCTACGTACCGTGATCCTTGGAAAGAAATCGTTGAAAGCAAAAAGACGAAAAAAGAGCTGTTCGAAACAGTTGTCACATCATAAAGCTGGGGGGAAATAAAGATGGTGAATAAAAACATTACAAAAGTATGCGTAGGATCGATTCATGATTTTCCGGTAAGCCTAGGTAAAACAGTGAAAGTAAACGGAAAAGAAATTGCGGTGTTTAAGCTATCAAGCGGAAAAATACGGGCAATTGAAAATCGCTGTCCGCATAAAGGCGGGGTGTTAAGTGAAGGAATCGTGAGCGGCGACTCGGTGTTCTGTCCGATGCACGACTGGAAAATTTGCTTGCATGACGGTAACGTGCAAGAGCCTGACAGCGGATGTGTCGATACGTACGAAGCGTCTGTTGAAGGAGATTTACTGTATCTTTTAATTGAAGAATAAGTACCGTGGCGCGTTGATTTTCAACGCGCCACAAAAATTCAAGGGGACACACTAAAAGGAGCGAAGCAAAAATGAGAACAGGAAAAGTGTACATTGTAGGAGCCGGACCAGGAGATCCAGATTTACTAACGATAAAAGCAGCCAAATGTTTAGAAAAAGCAGATGTTATTTTATACGACCGATTAGTGAACCCTGTTCTTCTTCAGTATGCAAAAGAAGGAGCCGAACTCGTCTACTGCGGGAAAAAGCCTGGTGATCACTGCGTTTCTCAAGAGGATATTCATGATTTGCTTGTATTCTACGCAAGAAAAGGAAACACCGTCGTACGGTTAAAAGGCGGAGATCCGTTTATTTTCGGAAGAGGCGGTGAAGAAGCAGAAGTGCTCGCTCAGCATAGAATTCCATTTGAAATCGTTCCGGGTATTACAGCGGGCATCGCGGCGCCGGCTTATGCTGGAATTCCTGTGACGCATCGTGAGCTGAGCCGTTCGTTTGCCGTTGTGACGGGACACTGTTTAAGCGGCAAGCCGGAAAGTATTCGCTGGGAGCATTTAGCAAAAGGAGTTGATACGCTTGCGATTTATATGGGCGTTAAAAACTTGCCGTATATTTGCCGTCAGCTTTTAGACGCTGGAAAAAGCGCGGATACGCCGGTCGCTCTTATTGAACAAGGCACGTCGCTTTATCAGCGCACGGTTACAGGCACGCTTGGTACAATCGTAGATACGGCTGCAGAGCAGCAAGTCAGCAATCCCGCGATGATTGTGATTGGTGAAGTGGTGAAGCAAGCTTCTGTTCTTTCTTGGTTTTTGGAAAAAACAGAAGAAAAAGTATGCGTCTAAGATGAATAAAAGGAGGAAACGCTTTTGCTTAAGAATTCACTGCAGTCAATGAATGAGTTAGCCCGTGAAAAAACGAAGCTTGTGAATGATCATTTACCGAGTTATTTGCTGTTAGCGATGCTTGCGGGTGCTTACGTAGGGCTTGGCGTTATATTAGCTCTATCGGTAGGAGCGCCTTTAGCTTCTGCTTCTTTACCGGTCGTTTCTCTTGTGATGGGGTTATCATTTGCTGTTGCTCTCCTGCTTGTTGTATTTGCAGGAGCTGAATTGTTTACGGGAAATCATATGATTTATACGGTCAGTACGCTATCGGGAGTCACGACATGGAAAGATACGTTCAAAAACTGGACGTGGTGTTTTATCGGAAATGCGATAGGAGCGTTTGGGCTTTGTTTGTTAATTACCGGAACCGGTTTGTTTAAAGGAATTGAACCGAATCATTTACTCATGACGCTGGCAGCTAAAAAAATGAATTTGCCGGTCAGTGAATTGTTTTTTCGCGGCATCCTTTGCAACTGGCTTGTTTGTCTGGCGATTTGGACCGCTTCGCGCACTAAAAGCGATGCAGCAAAGATCATGCTTATTTTTTGGATGCTGTTTGCATTTGTTGCTTCAGGATACGAGCACAGCGTGGCAAATATGACGTTTCTTGGCCTAGCTTTATTGCTTCCGCATCCTGATGCGATTTCAGCTGCTGGACTATTTCATAATTTAATTCCTGTTACGCTCGGAAACATCGTAGGGGGAGGTCTGTTTGTGGGAAGCATTTACTGGTTCGTGAACGCTAGGCAGCTAAAAGAAAACGCAAAACAGCCGGCTGCTCTCTCACCTGACTTGAGTTCTGCTAAACTGTCTAAATAGCAAAAAACCGCCCTTTGTACCATATAGTCTGCTTTTAAAGCTAACATAACGGTATTTTAGAGCGGTTTTCTTCTATATAATATAAACTGCTTAAAGCGTATTCACATCTATACGTATCGAACAAGCAGTATTGTTCTTCATTTTATAGAAACAGGAAGTCTGTGAGAATTGAATCCGGACAGATTCTGTTGAAATGAATGTGTGAGGGTGCAGGTCTCATCGAAGAGGCAGAGGGCATCTTAGAATTTTAATGTTGTTTGGCATTTTATGCTCTTTTTGAGCATCTTTAAAGCAGTTGTACATTGCTTTGCTGCCTAAGTGATTAGCGGAGTGAATCGTAATTCGATCGGCATATAAATGATGCTTTACCATAAAATGCACGAGCATTAATCCATTCCGTGTCTTGCTGAGTAAATCGTGATCGAGTGACAAATGTTCAACATCGAATGCTCTTAGCAGGTCAATACATTCGTCAATCGTTTCGGCTAAAACATGACCGTCAGGGCACTTGCGATAGTCGTCTAGAAAAACATTGATTTTCATGACTGATTCTCCCTTCCTTGCCTTGTATTTAGTGTAACATACATAATGTCATATACCTACCTAAGTCTATTCGACACGTTTTAAGCTATTCCTTCTTAAATAGGGGTAAAAACACGAATTTTTATCATTATTTGCATATTCACGGCGAATAAACAGGAAATAAGGAAAGAGATGTCGAACGAAAAGTAAATAAATAAACAGTTTAAACTGGAAATTAACTTTTTTTATTCTGTGATCTTTGTTTAACAAGGTCTTTTAAATCCCAGATTTAACAAGGGATGGAAAAGGTTTAATGAATAAAAGATTGTGAGAAAAAAACGATAATTTGCGATTTTTTTAAAATAAATTGGAAATTTCTCTTTACGAAAAAGATGTTTGGGACGTATAATTTGATTTAAGGATTTTTTGGAACATAGTATGACAATATGACAAAAAAGAAAAGTAAGGTGAATAGAATGGGTAAGTTATTTAGTATCGGTGAAGTATTAATTGATATGATTCCAGCTCAAAAGGGTCTTCAATTGAAAGAAGTGGAATCGTTTACGCGTGTGCCAGGCGGAGCGCCGGCAAACGTTGCAGCAGTTGTTGCTACATACGGTAATGAGTCAGCGCTTATTACAAAAGTTGGAGAAGATGCGTTTGGAGACTTTCTAGTAGACACGCTTCGTGAAGTAGGAGTAGGTACTGATATGGTCTATCGTACAGAAGAAGCAAACACAGCTTTAGCTTTCGTTTCACTGCGTGAAGACGGAGAAAGAGATTTCAGCTTCTATCGTAATCCTTCAGCAGATTTATTGCTAACAGAAGACGAAATTAACCCTGATTGGTTTGCAAGCAACGATGTTCTTCACTTCTGTTCGGTTGATTTAGTTGAAAGCCCTATGAAATACGCTCATATGAAAGCGATTAAAAGCATGAAAGAAAAAGGCGGCGTTATCAGCTTTGATCCAAATGTACGTCTTCCACTGTGGAAAGATCATGAGCTATGCCGTCAAACAATTTTAGAATTTATTCCTCAAGCGCACATTGTCAAAATTTCAGACGACGAGCTAGCGTTTATCACAGGCATTGAAGATGAACAGCAAGCGATTCAGTCTCTATTTACAGGTGACGTTCAAGTAGTTGTGTTCACAAAAGGTGCAGAAGGCGCAACGCTTTATACAAAAGAAGCTGTCTATGAATCAAACGGTTACAAAGTAGCGGTTGTTGATACAACAGGTGCAGGAGATGCGTTTATTGGCGGATTCCTTTATCAGCTATTAAGCCGAGATGTGTCACAAGAAAACTTAACGGCTATTCTTGACTCTGACCACGACGCTATTTTGCGCTTTGCAAATGCAAGCGGTGCCTTAACGACAACTGGAAAAGGTGCAATCAGTTCGATTCCAGCCAAAGAAGTAGTAGAGCAATTTTGTAAGCCTGTAGCTAACTAAAATGAAAAGGCTTTATCTCTTCTTATTTTCAATCAGCAGAGGCGTCTGTTTCTGCTGATTGCAGATCACATAAGAGGAAGAAGCGAGCTGCGGAGTAAGAAGAAAAAAAATTTTTCTGTTTTTAAAAAATAATCAAAAAAATTTCTAGCTAAATAATAAATGTTCGTGTTAGTATAATACGAGCAGCAAGAAATAGCAGTTTTACCACCATTTATGAAAACGTTATATATTTATCGATGTAGGAAATTTAATAGGATCAAAGAGCGACCCTATTAAATTTTCTAGACCTAAGCGGATGATGCCTCCCTTGCGGGGTAGGCATCATCCGCGTAAGTGGACCTTTGGGGGAATATTCGAGGGAGTATAAGTGCTTGGCTCTTTGCCCTTGATGAGAGAAAAGCAGCAGGTCGTTACATACGATGTACATAGATTAGAAATAGGAAAGTAGGTTAAGAGAAAGATGGATATTTTGCTAGGTGTTCTTCCTTCCGTTGCGTGGGGAAGCATGATTTTAGTTAGTATGAAGATGGGCGGTGGACCTTACAGTCAAACGCTGGGAACAATTATTGGAGCTTTGATTCTTTCATTTGTTCAGTTTATGATTGTGCAGCCGGTGTTAACGCCAACGCTCGTTATTGTCGGAATTGTTTCAGGTTTGTTCTGGTCAGTAGGTCAAAGCAATCAGTTTAAAAGTGTTCCATACCTTGGTGTTTCAAAGTCAATGCCGATTTCAACGGGTATGCAATTAGTATCAACAGCTCTTTTTGGTGTTATTGTATTTAAAGAATGGTCAACGCTTCAAACGATTGTACTTGGATCTATTGCGATTCTTTTAATACTAGCAGGCGTTGTGCTTTCTTCATTAGACGGTAAAAAAGAAGGAGCACAAGGGACTCCAGGACAAACGAAAAAAGGAGTTATCACTCTTATCATTTCAAGTCTTGGGTTCTTAGTTTACGTAGTTATCGCACGTATCTTCAACGTAGACGCATGGGCAGCTTTATTCCCGCAAGCAATCGGTATGTTAATTGGCGGCTTAATCATTACATACAAACATAAGCCATTTAACAAATATACGATTCGTAATATCTTACCAGGTCTAATCTGGGCATCTGGAAACATGTTCTTATTCTTATCTCAATCAAGACTAGGCGTAGCAACAAGCTTTTCATTATCGCAAATGGGTATCGTTATTTCAATTTTTGGCGGTATTGTCTTCTTGGGAGAAAAGAAAACAAAGCGTCAATTATTCTATGTATCTCTTGCGAGTGTACTGATTATTTCAGGCGGTATCTGTATCGGCCTCGCAAAAGCCCACGCTTAATTTATCGATGTAGAAAAACCCCCATGGCTAAAGTACAGCCATGGGGGTTTTTCTAGAACTAAGGGTTTGAGGCACCCCTTGCGGGGTAGCCTCAAACCCTTAGTGAAGGTCAAAACCTTAGTAGAAACCAAATCTTAGTGTTCTTCAGTGCTCTTCGGAATTTCAAGGCTGCATGTTTATGTTGGGGTTTCTCATTCTTAAGGCTGATTGTTTTTCATTCTTTGTTAGGAAGCTGTTTGGTGTGAGATGGCTTATAGTAGGAGAAAAGGATGGAGGAGAGGCTATGATTAAGAGTATTTATGAGACGCATGTGCACGTTCGGAGTTTGGAGGATTCGATTGAGTTTTATAGACGTCTTGGGCTGACGTTTGTTCATCGAGTTGAAGAGAGGCGCTGTGCTTTTTTCTTTGTTGGGGAACAAAAGCAGATGCTTGGGCTTTGGGAAACCGATGAAAAAGAGTTGAAAAGAAGTCATTTTGCTTTTGGTATTGAAGCAGCGGATATTCATGAAGCATTAACATGGCTGCGTTCAAAAGGTATTGAACCGGAAGAGACGTCGTTTGGAAAGCCGCAGATAGAGCCGATTGTTCATACGTGGATGCCGGCAGCGTGCGTGTATTTTAATGACCCTGACGGTAACAGTTTGGAGTTAATTACACTTTTAGATGATAAGCCCGTTATATCTAAGGATTTTCCTTATTTAAGTGAATGGAATAAAGAGACCGGAACGAAATTATTTTAGCTCAAGTGAAAAACGAACCATTGATCAACGTGTTTGATTCGTGGTTCGTTTTTTTAGTTATGGTAAACGTAGGTTTCATGTGTGTAGGTTTTTCTAGCAGTTGATTAGAGGGCAAGGCGAAGACTCCTGCGGGAAAAGCGGAAGGGGTGAGACCCGCAGGAGCGAAAGCGACGAGGAGGCGCAGCGCCCGCCCGCGGAAAGCGAAGTCTTGCATGGAAATTAACTGCGGTGTCATAAGCGATCTATACGAGCTTGTGTATCCCGTTTGTTCATCTTTAGGTTGGATTCATTTCGTTATGTCTCAACTTTTTTATGTATCATAAACGTAAGATTGACATAATAATAAACATATAATATATTTGTTTATAAATTAATAAACAAATAAGAAAGGTGTCTATTTAAATGGTAAACGATTTGTTTTGGGAATCATCTTTTGAAGAGATGAAAAAAGGGTACGGGGAAAGCGAAGATCACTATCACTGCTTACTGTGCGGTGAAAGCATTGAAAAAGGCATTATTTATCCGGTGGAAGGTGTTTTTTATGAAGCAAAACGCTATATGAAGCTTCATGTGGAACAGCAGCACGGATCTGTATTTCAACATTTAATAGAGCTAGATAAAGAGGTAACGGGTCTGTCTGATCATCAAAAAAATTTAGTGAAGTTTTTTAAAGAAGGAAAAAGCGATAGTGATATTCAAAAAGAAATGGGAATCGGCAGTTCATCGACCATTCGGAATCACCGCTTTACGTTAAAGAAAAAAGAGCGTCAGGCAAAAGTGTTTTTAACGCTGATGGAACTGTTGAACGACGGGGAAGAAGAGAAGGCGGTATCCGTAACAAATACGACGCCTAGAAGAAGTCAGCGCTACAGCGTCAGTGATGAAGAACGTGAAAATATTTTAGCGAAGAATTTTCCGCAAGGTTTAAACGGACCTCTTCGCACCTTTCACTTGCAAGAAAAACACCGTCTTATTGTTCTTGAAGAGTTAAGCGGGCATTTTGATGTTGGAACAACGTATACCGAAAAAGAAGTAAATGATAGGTTAGCACCTTTTTATGACGACTACGCCGTGCTGAGACGCTATTTAATTGAGTACGGTTTCTTAGAGCGCAGCGCAGACGGAAGCAGCTACTGGAGAAAAGGAGAGACAGAGATGAGCGAAAAAGACTATAAAAAGCAAATGAAGCAGCTAGCGAAAGAAGTAAAAACAGAAGGCAGCGTGTATCAAATAAAAAACCTTCACAACGATAAGATTTACATTAGCTCTACGCCTAACATCAAAACGTTAAACGGCGTAAAGTTCACGTTAAAGACGAATACTCATCAAAATAAAGAGCTTCAAAAAGAGTGGAATACGTACGGAGCGGATGCTTTTTCAATTGAGATGCTGGAAACGATTAAAAGAGAAGAAGAAAAAGCACTTTCAAAAAAGGATTTGCTGAAACTGGAAGCGAAATGGTTAGAGAAGCTGCAGCCTTACGGCGAAAAAGGCTATCATTCGCCGAAAGCTGATACAAAGGAGAAATAGGTGTGAAGAATCAAGATGTTAAAAGTGAAGCAGTGGAATCAGAAAAATCCGTCAGTAAGCTGATGCTTGTGTTTTTGATTCCGCTCATGTTAAGTAACGCCATGCAGTCAGTTGGGCAGCTGGCGGGAAGTATTATTGTCGGAAGAGCGCTTGGAGTTGATGCGTTAGCCGCTATTTCCGCTTTTTTTCCTCTGTTTTTTCTGCTCGTGTCGTTTTCGATTGGAATTGGTTCAGGAAGTTCCATTTTAATCGGGCAAGCGTACGGGGCACAAAACGAAAAACGAGTCAAAGAAATTATCGGTACCACGCTCACGTTTACCTTTTTAGTCGGAATTGTGCTTGCTGTTTTGGGAAGCATATTTGCTCCGGATATTCTTCGGATTATGGGAACACCGGCTAATATTATTGACGTAACGGTTCACTATGCGCGCATTTTGTTTGTGGCAATTCCTGTATTGTTTTTATACTTTGTTTATACGACGTTTATGCGCGGAACCGGAGACTCTAAAACGCCTTTTTACTTTTTAGTTGTGAGTACGGTCTTAAACATCATTTTCCTGCCGATTTTAATTTTTGGATGGATCGGAGTGCCAAAGCTTGGAGTGTACGGCGCTGCGTACGCAACGGTGTTTTCAACCGTATTAACGTTCATTATTATGATTATCTATTTACGCAAGAAAAATCATCCGTTAAAGTTTGACTCATCTATTTCATTAAAAATGGACGGAACGCTTTTAAAGCTGCTTATGCGTTTAGGGATTCCAGCTAGTATCAATATGATTTTAGTTTCTCTTTCTGAAATTGCGGTTATTACGTTTGTAAATGGATTTGGCTCAGACGCTACAGCAGCGTACGGAGCGGTGAACCAAGTGGCAAGCTATGTACAAATGCCGGCAATCAGCTTAGGAATTGCGGTTTCTATTTTTGCGGCGCAGTCGATTGGTGCCAATAAATTTGAGCGTTTAAAAGAAGTTATCCGCTCTGGAATTATGCTGAATTACGTTATTGGCAGCGTATTGATTTTACTTATTTATCTCTTTTCTAATCAAATTTTAGCTCTGTTCTTAACAAGTCAGCACACGCTCCATATTGCCGAAGAGCTGTTAGTGATAACACTTTGGAGCTATTTGATTTTCGGTCATGCTCAAATTATTACCGCTACGATGCGAGCAAGCGGTACGGTGCTTTGGCCTACGGTCTTTAGTATTATGGCTATTTGGTGTGTAGAAGTACCCGTAGCCTACGTGTTATCGCAGTTTACACCTCTTGCGATCAAAGGAATTTGGATTGGATATCCAGCGGCGTTTGTGGTCAGCTTAATCTTGCAGTACAGCTATTATCAATTTGTATGGAAGAAAAAGAAAATTGAACGTCTTGTCGGATAAAAAACGAGTGGAAACGCTCGTTTTTTATTTTTCCTAATTAAAACACCCTTAGCTAAGAGTTTTAATAGGATAGTGCATATAACTTTTTGATGAAAAGAGGGTATGACACTATGAGTAAATCTGGATTTGTGCCGGATAATTCAAATATCAAAAAAAGCTCAGGAACGCCTAATCTGTCAGTGAATTATAAGCAAAACGTCCTGTTCAAACGAAACGATCAAAATATAGCGTATCAACTAACCTCAACTCAGCTGCCTGCAATGCTCGGAGGAGCGTTTGTTGATTTATATATGACGAAAGGGCATATGAGAGAACCGCACTGGCATCCAAACGCGTGGGAATTAGATGTCGTTGTTTCAGGTGAAGTGCAGGTATCTATTTTAGACCCTGATACAAGCAGCATGCACAATTACCGAATAAAAGAAGGCGAAGTTGTGTTTATACCGATGGGCTGGTGGCATTGGATTGAGCCCTTATCGGAAGAAGCGCATCTTCATCTCTTTTTTAACAATGATCAATTTGAGTCTACAGAAGGATCCGACGTGCTGCGCTTAACGCCTCCGATCGTGTTTCAAAAAGCATACGGAGTAAGCGCGAGCGAAGTAGCAGAAGCCGTTGCTCCGATTACGGATACGGTTATCATTGGGCCGCCTAATGATCATTCTTTTTATCAAAAGAGCTATCTCAAAGATGAACGGGATGAACGAATTGTGGTTAAAATAAATGAAAAAGTAGTGCCTGCTGAAGACAAGTAGCAAAAAAAGAGGCTAGGATAAAAGTCTTTTAGGTGAAGTAAAAAACGAACCATGAATCAAAATGTTTAATTCACGGTTCGTTTTTCTGTTATGGTGAACGTAGATTTCATCTGTTTCATTCCTTCTAGCAGTTGATTGGAGGGCAAGGCGAAGACTCCTGCGGGAAAAGCGGAACAGATGAGACCCCGCAGGAGCGCAAGCGACGAGGAGGCTCAGCGGCCGCCCGCGGAAAGCGAAGTCTTGCACGGAAATCAACTGCGGTGTCACAAGCAGTTCAGCTTATTTATCTCCTTTGGTCGTCTTTAGATTGGTTTCATTTTGTTATGTCCCAGCCTCTTTTTCGTGAGGCGTTTTTATAAAAAACAGCTCGTTGCGTTCTAAATGCTTATACAGCCGCGTTGTGACTTGTTTTTGATTCCATTCGTTTTGCGGAAACTGCTGCTTGTCTACGTGAGAAACGGCCGGTTTATAGGTTTTTTGAATCCGTTTGATATCATTAAACGTTGCGTTGGTTTCAATGTGATCCGCGAGCGTAAATACAAGAGAATGCAGCTTTGCAACATTGGGAATCGTAGCTGCTTGACTAAAAATAGCTTTCGCTACGGACAGCTGTCTTTCATGGGCAGTAAAGATGTCTTGCTCATTACGCTCCTTTAAAAAAACAAGCGCTTCTTTTCCGTTAAGGCGAATCGATCCTTTTGGAAAAACAATGTTGCTCTGTTCAAAAGCACGTTTGTTTGTGACGATAATGCCGCCTAATTTATTTACAGCATCGACGACTGACTGCTGATCCATTTTGACATAATAATCAACAGGAAGCTTTGCATACGTTTCGACGTTCTTTACGACAGCATTCATATTTCCTCGGTGATAAATGGTTCGCAGTGTTTCATTGCCGAGCTGAGTTGATCCTGGCAAGTGGGTCATTTTTATTGATTCATGCTGTTTATTAACAGTCATATATACAAATGACGTATTTGGATGGTTCTCTTGAATTAAAAGCAGGGAAAACGGTTGCCCTTTTTTAAAATTGACGTGTGTTTTGTTACCAAGCTCAAGCGGTACATATGTTTGTTCAACGGCAGCTTTCACCGTATGATAGCCTGCAAATGTGATGCTGACAAAACTGACGAGTAAAAATAGTACGAGACCGCCAATCCACTCTTTTTTTGCTTTGCTGCTCATCGTCTCACCTTTTTCTATCGAAGTCGTTCGTAGTATTGCCATCTTAAAAGGGAAGTAAAACAAATGAGCGCTATTTTTATTGCTTATCTTGCTTTTTCTTGGCATAGGTTTTGAGCTCTGTGATTAAAATCGCTTGTTCTTCCACATCGTTAAACGCTTCGATGCCATAAAGGTATTCGGTGTGCCGTTTTTCTTTCCACACGCAAAGTCCGGTAATATGGATGGGTTTTTCATTTAAATAAAAGCTGATTTTTAGCTGAATTTGATGGTTGAAAATAGGTAAATCAAGCGGCGTGATTATTTTGATTCCTTTTGGTGAAAGGTCGATAACGGACAAAGGACCTGGCTTAGAATCGATTTCTTTGTTGTCGTATTTAGCAATGGAAAACGTTCCAACAATGGGGGTCTCAAATAAAAAGCGAAACGGTTCTTCACGTTTAAAATGCATGTATCATCAGTCCTTTTCGTAATCTAAGTTTGTTAAGTAAGTATTCGATGAAAGTCCAAAAATTCCTACACGTTTTTCCCCATCACACATATAATGTTTATCGGTGTAGAAAATCTCACATGACCAAAGACCGGCCATGATAGATATTCTAGACCTTTGTGGGAAGATTCAAGCGATCTTAGTTATCGATTGCCGATTTTAACTGCTTTTATAGTATCGGAAGTTTTGTTTGAAACTTTAAAAGGTGAGGGAAAGGTTTTGAAAAAAAGCGCTACGCTAGAGTTAGATTGTATGTTAAAATTAAACTTTGTGAAGTAGCTGTATTACAAGTCAGCGTTCCTTCAACTAATTAGGAGGTGAGATGAATGGGCACTGATGACCCCATTTCGATGAAGGTTACTGCAAAACAAGATAGGGGCAACAAAGGTGTATATGTTCCTCTCATTTCAACGAAGGAAAATACTCCTTAATGCCTCAATGATGTGAGGTGAAAAATCAATGATTAAAACATACTTATATGATGATGAAACAAAAGAAATGGTAACGAATCTTGATTTAGGAGACGTGCATGAGAAATTGCGCAATCCTGATAATTTGCTGTGGATTGATTTGTATGATGTCCACGGACAAGAGCTTGCTCAAATTGCTAAATTATTCGATTTTCACCCATTGGCGATTGAAGACTGCTTACACGACAGTCCTCGCGCTAAAATGGATGATTACGAAGACTATAAATTTTTCGTTTTTCACGCGCTTCGCTATAACGAAGAAAGTGATGACGAGATTACGACGCTTGAGTTAAATGCCTTTGTCGGATCCAATTACGTAGTGACGATTCATAAACATAAAATGGGCTGGCTTCGCAAAATGGATGCTGTTTGCTCACGCTATCCAAAGTTTATGAACCGCGGCGCCGACTTTTTACTGTATGCTTTGATTGATGGCATCACAGACGAATACTTTCCGATTTTAGACCGAATTGACATGCGTATTGATGAATTAGAAGATGAAATCTACAACAAAGAAGTGCGCGGAGTGACGGAAGAGTTCTTGGCGTTAAAAAGAACGATTATTTTAATCCGGCGCGTTATTCTGCCTCAGCGCCGAATTTTCTTAACGGTGAATGGAAAGTGGAAATTCGACATACGAGAAGAAAATGTTCCTTTCTATATTGACTTGCTTGACCACTTAGAGCGTATTGTAGACTCTGCTGAAACATTTAGAGACCTTGTAAACAGTGCACTTGATACGTATTATTCTATTACCAATGCAACTTCATCTGAAAAGCTGAACGTCTTAACGCTGATTTCAACCATTATGCTTCCGCTGACGTTCGTAACCGGATTTTTTGGGATGAACGTACCGATTCCATATCAAAATTCCCACTGGGCTACTGCTGTTATTATTGTTATGTTAATTGTGTTAACGTGGGGAATGTGGAAATACTTTAAAAACAAACAGCTTTTATAACAAAAAGGCACTTGGCCATAAGCCAAGCGCCTTTTTTCTTTATTTTGTCACCGTTTTTGTTGTTGCTTTACTCGTATTATTCGCTTTGTCTTTTGCCGTTACGCTTAAGACTGTTTTTTCTTTTTGCTTTTTAATTTTTACTGAGTATTGTCCTTTGCTGTTAGCAGCAGCAGAGCCAATGCTTTTTTTGTTTACTGTTACCGTTACGGTAGCATTTGCTTCTGTTTTACCTGTTACAGCCGTGCTTTTTGTTGTGACAGCATTGACGCTTGGTGCAGCAGGGGGTGTTTTATCGCTCACTTTTACAGTCGTAGCTTTACTTGTGTTGTTAGCTGCGTCTGCTGCTGTTACGCTAATTGCTGTACCTGCTTTTTGTTTTTTAATGGCAATGCTGTACTGGCCTTTTGCGTTGGCTTTTGCTTTGCCGATTTCTTTATTGTTTACTTTCGCTACAACAGATGCATTTGCTTCAGCTGTTCCTTTAATAGCTGTATCCGCGTCGCTGACCGGATTTACTTTAGGTGCACTTGGAGCAATAACGTCACGCACCGTTACTTTTACTTCTTCACTTTCTTGTTTTTGGCTGTTTGTAGCCGTAATGTACAAGACTGTGTTTTCTTTTTGTTTTGGAATTTTTACTTTGAACGCGCCTTTTGCGTCAGCTTTTCCTGAAGCAATCACTTTCTTAGCGCTGTTTTTAACATTTACCGTAAAATTCGCTTTAGACGTTCCTGTTACGTACTCATCTTTATTCGTTACGGCTTTTACCGCTGGTTTGGCAGGTGCTTTTTGAACAACTGCACGAATGCTCGTACTTGCTTTTCCATTTGTGACAACTACTTGTAAAACGGTATCAGCTTTTTGAGCTGGAATGTTCAAAGAGAACGTATTTTTTGTATCAGCTTTCACTGTGCCAAGTGTTTTTGAGCCGTTCAATACTTTAACAGTTGAACCGCTTTGAGCTTTACCTGTAACAATTTTTTGCGTGCTGACAAATGTATTTACCTGCGCTTGCAGCTGCTGTGCACTTACCGCGCTGTACGCATTTAAACGTCCCCATCCTGATACGTAATCGTAGCCTGGAGCAGGGGGTTCTGCTGGACTTTCTTCATCATCGTATACAGGAGCATCTTTTTCATCAAATTTAATATCTTTCGCTGTATCCGTTAGGCGTTTTTCAACGTCTTTTGGCTTTAAGCCTGGGTTTTGTGATAGCAATAATCCCGCAACGGCTGCCACGTGAGGCGTTGCCATTGATGTTCCGCTTAAATAAGTGACGTTTCCGTCTGGAACAAGACTTGGAATATCAGAGCCAGGAGCTGTAATATCTAATCCTTTTCCGTAATTTGAGTAGTCAGATACGATATCTAAACGGTTTGATGCGCCTACTGAAATCGCATAGGCAGATGAAGCAGGGTAAGAGAGTTCTTCCATACCGTCGTTTCCACTTGCAGCTACAACCGTTACGTTATGATCGTATGCGTATTTTAACGAATATTCAAGCACGCGGCTGTAAGATCCGCCAAGGCTTAAGTTAATGACTTTTGCACCGTGATCAACCGCGTATTTAATACCGTACGCAATTTGTTCTGTATCTCCGCTTCCAGATGCGTCTAAAATTTTAACCGGTAAAATTTTTGCATGAGAATTAATGCCGGCCATTGAATAGTTATTGTTTGCAGAGGCTGCGATAATACCTGCTACGTGAGTTCCGTGTCCGTTGTCGTCTGTTGCATTCGACGAACGATCCACGTAGTTATAGCCTGTTTTTGTATCCACTACGCCTTTTAAATCAGCTAGTGATGAATCGACACCCGTATCCGCAACGGCAATAACCGTATCTTTTAATTTTTGACCGTTTAGTAATTTTTCAAGTGATTCGTATTGAATATCGGCATGCTGCGTACCGTCATTTTTACCCGTATTGTTTAATGACCATTGATACGGATATTGTGAATCCATTGAAAGAGCGTGGTACTCTTGAACCGGCTCGATAAATTCAGTTTCAGGAAGTGCCTGAATTTGTTTTGCCGTCATTTTACCTTGAGCAGATGACGTGCTGAAGCTTTTTGCATTGCTGTCATCTAATTGAATAACAAACATATTATCAAAAGAAGCAGCTGATTGTTTTAATGGATTAATAGATTCAATGCTTGCTGATTTTGACTGTGCTTTTGTTTTGAATGATTTAGCATTTGCACCATCTTTTAATTTAACAATATAGCGAGTTTCAGCTTTTGTTGAAACGCTGTTTGCGCTGACTAACTTAGCTCTTACTAATACAGACGATACGTTTAAGTCCGTTACGTCTTTTAATTTTGTCTGTGCTGCTACTTTTTCTAAGTCTTTCTTTAAAGCAGCCGGAACGGATTTATAAGCGATGCTGTATAAATCATTGATTGCTTTTTGATCAGCACTTGTAATCATGTACGTGCTTGATGCGCCGTTTTTCGCCACATCTGTAAATAGACCTTTTAGCTGAACTAAATCTTTGTATACTTGTTCGCGCATTGATTTGTCGATAATTATTTTAGAGCTGATAAACGGAGCGGCTTTGTAATAAAGAGAAGAAAGGTCTTTTCCGCTTGCTGTTTTTGAAAGCACAGCGTCGCGAATCGTACGCAAATCTTTTAAAATACCTTTTCCATTTTCTTTTTGGCTTGTACTTAATTCAGCCGGGCATTCTTCTGCCTCCATTTGAGAAGGGGGAAGTGAAGCGCCTTCATAGCTGATTGTGTAAGGAACTTCTGTTTTTAATTCCGGTTGAGGTTCAGAAGGTGTTTTTCCATCTTCTTCTGTATCGTCTTCGATGATGATATCTTCATCTCCATAATACTCAACTTTCACATAATAAGGGCCAGTCCAGGCGATTGGAAAATCAAGCTGAGCAGGCTCGTCTTTGTAGGAGTATCCCATATAACGGTCAAATGCCACGTTGTTTTTGGCATTTTCAAGACTAGAGTAAACCGTGATGTTTACTTCATCATCACTTTGAAGCTTAATTCGGTAGTGTGAAAACTTTGCTACCTCTTGCTTAGAAGGATTAATTTTGTACCAATGTGTTTGTTCTGGTTCTGTAAATGTTCCTTTTGCTGCTTTATCAATGTTTAATGTTTTTTCATTAGCAGGTGGATTGCCTGCCGCTTGTGTTTTCAGTAAGCCTAATTGGCTAAAACACAAGGTGAACATTAAAGCAAAAGCAATAAAACGATAAATTGACCCTTTTTTCATGTTAAACCTCCAAAAAAATATAGTAAAAAACAGGAATTACATACCTATTAAACCATAAAGTTTAAAAATTTGTAAATAATTACTGTTGCTTATTTTATTATTTTGTCAAGTTATTAATCTCGCATAAGAAATGGTGAGATAAGTCCTAGTTGCAAAAAGTAGAAAAAATTGGAATAATAAAGATTGAGCCTGTTTATAAGAGGCGAGAGTACGCTGAAAAGGGAAGAAGGGAATGAGAATTATTTTTCAAAGCAGAATTCACTGGAGAAAATCTGATCGGTTTCTTTTTACCTGTGTTTATAAAGAGGAAATCGGGCTATATAAATAAAGATTGGAAAAATTTTCAGTCTAATTAAGTTCATTTGTAGCATATAATACGAGCTGGATTTCTTTTATAATAAACAAAAGCAAAGAAAGAGCAAATGGTGAAAAGGAGTGAAAGAAGTTGTCAAATGTGATGCAACGACAGGAAAAACGAATGAAGTTTGATGCCGAACAGCTTGCACCCCTTGATATTGATGAAGAGACAAAGAAGTTGCTAACAGAAAAAGGATTGCCCAAAGAAGCTTCACCATTTCTAGAGTTCGTTTCATCCAAAGGAAAGCTAACAACATTATGCGAAACATTTGAGTTATCATCTCGCTACCAGCACTATTGGTTTTTAGGAACAACAGGCGCTGGAGATCCAATTTGTCTTCATCAAAAAAACGGTTCGGTTGTGCTGCTCGATACGTCCAACGATGACTGCGAGCGTTTCGTGAATACAACTTTTCCGCAGTTTTTAGCATGCTTAGATGTATTTGAAGAGCTAGTAGAAGAAACGATTCAAGCTAACGGAGAATCTGCATACTTAGAGAGACACATTCCTGCTGAGGTGCTGCAGCGATGTAAAAAACGTATGAATGAAATTGATGAAGCTTGCTTAGCCCCTTATTCTTTTTGGTTCAAAGAACTTTCTTTTTAATATAGTAGAAAAATAGACATGGCCGTTTTGGTCATGTCTATTTAGTTGTGGCTGCAGGGCTATTAATATAGATAGAATAAATAAAAATGATAGTATATAATGGATATAAATTCCTTTTTTAAAAGTAAGGAGGAGGGTGTAAATGATTTCTTTATTTGGATTAATGGGTGCTTTCTTTGTTCTGCTTTTTGGTGCGTCGTATTTCTTCTATAGAAAGAACTCACCCGTGCAGTACGGAATTTCACTTAGCAGCATGCTAATAAGCATATTTCTATTTCTATATAGCATATTTGGAGTTGGCGGCTTTGAAGGAATGGGTCTTGGTGCTTTAGCGGCTGCTTTGTTCTTGGCATCGGTTCTGAGCTTGTTCGTCAGTGTTCTTTTTAATATCATAAATAGATACGGGAAAGGTGCTGTGTGAAATGGGAGAAATAACCTTTAGAGAAGCGGTGCGGGAAGATTTAGATCAAATTGTTGAAATGCTTGCTGATGATATGCTTGGAAGCAAACGAGAGCGCTACGAATCACCGCTTCCCGCCTGTTATGTTCAAGCATTTCAGGCAATTGATGCGGATCCAAACAATGAACTGATTGTCGCATGTAAAGATAGTGAAGTAATAGGTGTTCAACAACTAACCTTTACGCCTCACATTGCACGACAAGGCGGGTGGAGAGCAACGATTGAAGGAGTTCGAACCGCTTCGTCACAGCGCGGTAAAGGGGTTGGATATCAGCTCATTACATGGGCGATTGAACGAGCGAAAGAACGTAATTGTCAGTTGATACAATTAACAACCGACAAGCAACGGTCAGATGCTTTGCGTTTTTATCAAAAGCTCGGATTTACTGCTTCTCATGAAGGATTAAAGCTCCATTTGTAATTCGCTGTTAATGGTTGTATCCCTGTGATAAGAATTTTTTGATTAAAATGAATTTTTTAGTTTAGTTCAATTGAAACGTGGTATACAGATAGTACAGAGCTGATAGAAATTTTTCTAAGGCTACTGTGAAAGGTAAATACTTAGCTTCATGAAGGGACTGGTTTAGTTTTGGAATACTTAACAGCAACTTCAGCAAACGTATTACCTCACATGAAAAGCAGATATTCTGATCTGACAATTGGCACTCTCGTTATGAACCGATATACGTAGCGAAAGGGCCTCACAAGGGCAAATGAACATGAAATAATTAGCATGATATGAAGGGAAGAACCTGCATCAGTTTTGATGCAGGTTCTTTTTTGTGAGATGCACAATAAAACTTATATAAAGCTTCGGCAGGGATTTACATGTAAAATTTATAGGTATGGTAAACTATTCGAAATTGTATCGGCACGAAAAAGGAAGGAGGAGTTCTATGGATACATGCGAGCTCTTTTATTATATTTATCAAAAGAGTGTCACAGCGGAAAAACATTATTTACCATGGGCACTTTCTATGCTGGAGCATGAACAGGATTCTTTATCTCTTTCTATTTTAGCTTCTCTCCAACCACCTTATAATCTCTTTGAAATAGAAGATTATTTTCAGCGTACTTTAAAAGAGCTTTTCTTATTGAAACCGAGTGAACAGGAATGTACAGATTACCTGATTTATACGCGGCTTCAAACGATTGTGCAGCATGAAGAGAGAGCGCTAACAGAAGCCAATCACTTATACAACATGTTCATTGAACTCGACTGTCCGACGAAGTTAGTAGGTTGGCTTGAAATTAGTGATATGATAGATGACTATCAGTACGGAGACAATTATTTTAACATTACGGATGAAATCATACATACGACAATTATGAAAGAAGCTAAAAGCCAGCTAGAACATTACCGTAAAAAAATCTTCAAATGAATGCCCTACGAAATTTCTTATAACTTATTTGACACCTAAGGTATAAAAGAGTATACTTATGTTAAACATAGTAATTATGTCGGATAAGTAGGTTATGGTGCTGTGAACAAGACTTCTACTGATAAAGAGGAGATCTAGTCCAAATCGTACAGTCCGACTTTGATGAGATGCTTTCAAGCATCTTTTTTTTGTGTGCAAAAAAACAGCCACAGGGGCTGTTATAGGGCAGTAATTCTTCCTTTGTAAGCATCAATCAATCGCTGGTTATGTTCATCTGAACCTTCCATGTTTCCGCTTAAAAAGATAGGAGGGGTGATGCCGCGACTGAGCAGTTTTTGAATGGTTCTAGATAAGATATCGTTTAAGATAGCGCCTCCAATTACTGTCGAGCCAGAAGCGAAAGAAATGTCTTGCTGATGAAGAAGAACGTCTCCTTTTGGAATGTGATTATTAATAACAAGATCCACGACATCATGAAGGTATTTTCCGCTTTTATGTCGCGAAGCCCGGCTTGTGGCATAAGAAGGAGAGGTAAGCCCGATCACAAAGGCGCCTTTTTCTTTTGCAATTAAAGCCACATCAATCGGAACGGGATTTACGCCCGACGTAGAAATGACGATCATGATATCACCTGGTACGATATCTTCTTTTTCCATAAAGGTATTTGCATAGTCGTTTTTACGCTCTAGCTGTGAAGAGCGCGAAGCTCCTTTATGAAGCATCAGTTCTTCTACAAAAATAGGATGAATCGGTGCAAGCCCTCCGGAACGGTAAAACACTTCTTCCGTTAAAATATGAGAATGACCGCACCCAAATAAATGAATGAGGTGATGAGAAGCTAGTTGCTGTGAGATTTTCTCGGCTGCGGATTCCATTGCCTGCTGTTCATGCGCCTCCACTTTAGCAAGCAGTTTTGTTAGTTCCTGTAGATATAAACTAGACATAAAAAAACTCCTTAGTTAAGATCGTGTCATGTTAATCGTAAACTTATAGCGGTCTGCTCGGTACGAAGACTTCACCACTTCAAGCGGCGTACCGTCTTGCAAATACGTATTTCGTTGAATCAGTAGAACCGGTGAATATGAGCTGATTCCAAGATGCTTCACTTCGGTTTCAGAAGCTAAAATGGATTCTAGCGTTTGATTGGCTTCGCCAATTTTCAGCCCGAGCTCTTCTTCAATATAGCGATAGAGAGAGTCGTTAACAATGGATTCTGTTAAGCCTTTGACTAAGTTAGCGGATACATACACGCTTTCAAGCGCCATTGGCACGTCGTCAGCTAAACGAATACGCTTGATTTCATAAACAGGTGCATGAAGAGAAATGTGCAGCTGATCGGCAATTTTTTCTGAAGCCGCAATAATTTCAAAGCTCAGCAGCTTGCTGCTTGGTACCATTCCGCGCGCTTTCATATCTTCTGTAAAACTCGTTAATCCAACGAGCTGCTGCTCCAGTTTTTTTTCAGATACGAAGGTGCCGCGACCTTTTTGACGGTATAAATAACCATCGTTTACTAAATTGTTAATCGCTTGGCGAACGGTCATTCTGCTGATTTCAAATCGTTCTGCAAACTCTCGTTCAGAAGGAAGCGAATCATTTGGTTTTAACTCTCCGTTTTCAATTTGTTTTTTCAACTGTTCTTCAATTTGATAATAAATCGGAAGAGGTGAGCTTTTATCAATCACTTAAGTTCTCTCCTTTATGTAAACCTCCTCATCTAAAAAAGACGAGGAGGCTATAAATTAAACCGTAGTCGATACTTTAGCTAAAGCTTCTTGGTCCGCAATAATTGTAACACAGTGATGCTTCTTTAAAATAGAAGCAGGGAAGTCTTCTGTAATTTCTCCGTTAAGCAGCTGATACATCGCTTCTGCTTTGGCTTCCCCGGAGATAAGCAGTAAAATTTCTTTGCTTTTCATAATCGATTCAATGCCCATTGTAATAGCCTGAGTAGGCACTTCGTCAAGAGAATTAAAGTAGCGCGCATTCGCTTTTCGCGTTGACTCTTCTAACGTCACAATATGAGTAGGAGAGTTGAATGACGTACCAGGTTCGTTAAAGCCAATGTGTCCGTTTTGGCCGATTCCAAGAATCTGAAGGTCAATGCCTCCGTGATTTTGAATCATTTCATCGTAGCGGCGGCATTCTTCTTCAGGCGTATCAGCTAGGCCGTTAGGAACGTGCGTGTTGCTTACGTCAATATCAATGTGATTAAATAACGCATCTGCCATATAGTAGTGATAGCTGTTTGGATCTTGCGGCTTCATTCCGACATATTCATCTAAGTTAAAGGAAGTAACGTGTTTGTAAGACGTGCCGTGCTCTTTATGATCTTGAATTAAACGATCATACAATCCTTTCGGCGTACCTCCCGTTGCAAGTCCCAGATTCATATTTGGTTTTTCATGAAGTTTGCTAATCAGCATATCAGCTGCTTTTGCACTCATTTCACTGTAGTTTTTCACTTGGATGATATTCATTGTTAGTCCTCCTTTTGAAAGCTCAATGTGCCTCGGCAAAATGTCATTTCAACATCTAAGTTTTCATTTAACACCACGATATCCGCATCTTTTCCAATTTTAAGGCTTCCTTTTGTATCGAACAGATTAAGCTGTTTTGCTGGGTTTTCAGCGGTCATTTTTATGATGTCTTCTAATGAGCAGTTCGTAAAGCTCATCGTGTTTTTAATCGCATCGTTCATCTTTAAGATGCTTCCTGCTAACGTTCCGTCTGCAAGGGTAGCAGTCGTGTCATTTACGTGAACAGGCTGTCCTCCTAAATCATACGTACCGTTTTTTAGCCATTTGGCACGAAGAGAATCCGTGATAAGAATCATGCGTTCACTTGTAATTTGATCGTACGCAAGCTTGACCATTTCAGGTCGGCAGTGGATGCCGTCTGTAATCAGCTCTACAAATAATTCAGCTCTCAAATAAGCGGCCCCTAATACGCCCGGCTCTCTATGGTGAAGACCGCGCATGCCGTTATATAAATGCGTAATATGAGAAGCTCCTGCTTCGATGGCTTCACCAACTTGATCATATGTGCTGTCGGAGTGGCCAATAGAAGCGACGACGTTTGTTTCTTTTAAATAAGAAGTAAGCGCTAAGCCGTTTGGCTGCTCCGGAGCTAATGTTACAAGTTTAATATGTCCTCCGGCTGCTTTTTGCCATTCTTGAAACAGTGCCACATTCGGATCTTGAATGTGAGTAGGGGGCTGTGCACCCGCACGTTTTGGTGAAATAAACGGACCTTCTAAGTGAATACCAACTACTTCAGCATCCGCATCCGTTTGTTCTTCGATATAAGCGCCCGCGTTGCGAAGCGCTTTTTCAATCGCTTCATTCGACTGCGTCATAGTAGTTGCTAAAAAGCTTGTTGTACCTTCTTTTGGGAGCGTGCGCGCCATTGTTTTTAATGCTTCTGCTGTACCGTCCATTGCATCGGCATTGTTAACGCCATGAATATGCACATCAATGGCACCAGGAATCACTTTATAGGAAGGAGAAAGCTCAATCACATGATCATTCGGCTGACGGACGTATTGATGTGTCTCTCCGATTTCAGTAATTTTCTTGTTCGTTAGTTTAATATACCCGTTTTTTAATGTCTGATTTTCACTATAAACGGTTACATTATAAATAATGATGGATGAATGTGTATCCATACATACACTCCTTTGCTCGTTGTATTGATTTAAGTGTAACGCTTTTTGGAATAGTTGTCTAGACCAGTTGAATCTTTTTTGTGAACTAGAAAGTTTTGTAAGGGCTTTTAACATTGATATAGAGAGGTTTTTAAAAAGAAAATTGGTATAGACAACTATATATTTTATGTGCTAGTATGAGTCCATGCAGTAAAACCGCCGTTATTTCAGCTAATGATGTAATCATAGGCCGGGGATGAATGCGGTAACTTGTCATCCGATAAATATTGTTACGAAAATCCTTGCTCGTAACATCGGGTTAAATACGTTATACAAAGGGGATAGAAACATGCTGAATTTTTTACAACGTATTGGTAAATCGCTTATGCTGCCAATCGCAGTATTACCTGCTGCGGCATTGCTTCTTCGTTTGGGTCAAAAGGACTTATTGGATATTCCATTTATGGCTCAAGCCGGAGATGCAATTTTTGCGAATTTAGCACTACTGTTTGCACTCGGTATTGCTGTAGGGCTTTCAAAAGATGGAAGCGGCGCAGCAGCACTTGCCGGAGTGGTCGGTTATTTTGTGTTAACAAAAGGTACTGTAGCTATTGATAAAGATATTAACATGGGTGTACTCGGCGGGATTGTCTCGGGGGTAACGGCTGGTTTACTATACAATCGTTTCTCAGCCATTAAGCTGCCAGAGTGGCTCGGCTTCTTTGCAGGAAAGCGGTTTGTACCGATTATTACGTCAGTCGTTATGCTCGCGCTTGCAGGAATCTTCGGGGTTATCTGGCCGCCGATTCAAGATCAAATTAACAACTTAGGAACGTGGATTACAGGAGCAGGAGCGCTTGGTGCAGGTATATACGGATTTTTAAACCGTCTGTTGATTCCAATTGGACTGCATCACGTGTTAAACAGCTTAGTATGGTTTGTATTCGGAGACTATCACGGCGTAACGGGAGATTTGAATCGCTTCTTTAAAGGCGATCCAACGGCAGGAACATTTATGTCTGGATTCTTCCCGGTTATGATGTTTGGTTTACCGGCAGCTGCGCTTGCGATGATCGCAGCAGCTAAAAAAGAAAAGCGCAAACAAGTCAGCGGTATGTTAATCGGACTTGCGGTTACTTCTTTTTTAACGGGAATTACGGAACCAATTGAATTTCTATTTATGTTCGTAGCACCGTTATTATACGTTATTCATGCCGTTTTAACAGGAATATCAATGGCTTTAGCCGTTGCTCTTGGTATTCACGCTGGATTTGGATTTTCAGCAGGGGCCATTGATTTCTTCTTAAACTACGGAATTTCACAAAAACCGCTGCTGTTAGCGGGAATTGGAATTGTATATGCAGTGGTTTACTTTGTCATTTTCTACACGCTGATCAAAGCATTAAATTTAAAAACGCCGGGACGTGAAGATGATGAAGAAGTAGACACATCAAACGAAACGGTTGTAGCAACAGGCGATAAATATGTGGATATGGCATCGTATTTTATTGAAGATTTAGGCGGAAAAGAAAACTTAACCGTAATTGATAACTGTGCGACTCGTCTTCGCTTACAAGTAGCTGATGCCGGCAACATTAACGAAGCAGCCTTAAAGCGTCACGGAGCGAGAGGAATCATGAAGCTCAGCAAAACAAATGTTCAAGTCATTGTCGGAACAGAAGTAGAGTTTGTTGCAGACGCAATGAATCAATTAGTTAAATACGGCACAGCGTCAACCGCTGCACCTGTTGAACAACAGGCTGTTCAAGCAGACGTACACACAGAGTTTGTGTTACCGTTTGAAGGCGTTGTAAAGCCGCTTAGTGAAGTAGAAGATCAAGTGTTTTCACAAAAAATGATGGGCGACGGCTTTGCGATTGAACCTGTTGAAGGAACGCTCGTATCACCGATTAACGGTGAAGTTATGACCGTGTTCCCAACAAAACATGCGATTGGCTTAAAAACAGTCGAAGGAATTGAAATCCTCATTCACGTTGGATTAGATACCGTGAATTTAAAAGGCGAAGGATTTGAAGCGCTTGTTCAAGAAGGCGACAGCGTTCAACAAGGGACGCCGCTTTTACAAGTGAATGTAGACTATGTTAAAAAGCATGCACCGTCTATTGTGACACCAGTTGTATTTACCAACTTGCCAGCGGATAAAGAAGTAAAGCTGTTAAAAACAGGCTACCAAAAGCAAGGCACAAAAGACGTTATTACATTTTAATAAGAGGGCTGGAACAAACCTGTTCTAGTTAAAAGAAGATCCGAACGATGAAGCGTTCGGATCTTTTTATTGTGATGGTGAACGTAGATTTAATCTATTTAGTTGCTTCTGGCTGTTGATTGGAGGGCAAGGCTCAGCGCCCGCCCGCGGAAAGCGAAGCCTTGCACGAAAATCAACAGCGTTGTCGCAAGCAATCAGCTCATGTATCCTATTTGTTCGTTTTTATATGGGGGTAATCTAGTTACGTTTCAATCTCTTTTTTCTTTTCTTCATAATTGAAAGAATTTTATGTTAAAATTTAGTGTGTTTGATACAGCTAGTGCGGAGCAGAGAGGGAGTAGAACAAATGAAAAAAGAAGCGGCATTATTCATGGTAAAGGTGACGGCATGTTTATTATAGGAGCATTAGTCAATGGATTAGCAATTGTTGTAGGAACATTAATGGGCAAGCTTGCTCACCGCATTCCTGAAAAAGTAAGCGTGACGGTGATGCAAGTGATGGGGTTATCCGTTATTACGCTCGGTTTGCAAATGGGCTTTAAAAGTCATCAGTTTTTAATTGTGATTTTGAGCTTAGCCATTGGAGCGGTTATTGGTGAGTTCATTGATTTAGATGAAAAGCTAAACCTTCTAGGCAATATGATTGAACGAAAATTTCAATCACAGCAAAATGACAAGCAAACATTCAGTATGTCACAGGGCTTTGTAACAGGGACATTAATTTTTGTCATTGGAGCGATGGCGATTGTAGGGGCATTAGACAGCGGAATACGCGGCGATCACAGCGTATTGTTTACAAAAGCGGTGATGGATGGGTTTATCTCCTTATTATTAACGACTACGCTTGGAATAGGCGTCATTTTCTCAGCAGTGCCCGTGTTTCTATACGAAGGCATCATTGCGTTATTTGCCACGCAAATTAATGCGGTTGTACCGCAAGATTTAATGAATAGTATCATTGCCGAAGTCACAGGAGTAGGGGGCGTGTTAATTTTAGCGATTGGAATTAATTTATTAGAAATTATTAAAATTAAAGTTGCGAATTTACTGCCTTCGATTTTAATTGCGGTTGTGATTGTAGTTGTACAGCATACATATTTTTCATGAAGAAAAAGCTTGTGAATAGTATTCGCAAGCTTTTTTGTATATATGGGCAAAAGTTAAGGGAATAGCAGGTATAAAATGATACGTGGATAATGGTATAGAATGGACCAAAACCAAAAAGGAGGATTAAAAATGTCGAGTCCTGTCTTCAATAAAATGAATACGGTATTTATCCACGTATCTCATTTAAAAACTTCAGTAAAATGGTATAGCGAGTTACTGAGTCAAGAATACAAGATGAGCGAGGTGAAGGACCCCGTTTATAATCTTAACATTGATGGAGAAACGGGGTTAACACTAGACGCGGGTCCTGAAGGAACAGAAAAACAAATAGTGGCTAGCCCTCATCCAATTTTTAATTTCCATACGGAAGATATTAAAGAAGCGTATGAATTTGTTAAAGGGATGGACTATACGATTGAGTCTCCGATTACTTCTTTTGATGATTTTTCGTTTTTTACGATAAAAGATCCGGATGGACATGTGGTCATGATATGCACAGGTTAAGTCGTTAGCTCCAGAAGTTTAAGGTATAGTATACTAATAAGAAAACCCTAATGAGATGAAGTAAGGAGAAATACTGCTTATGGAAGACAATCAACCGATTACAGCTCTTATTGCTGCACAAGTGGAGAAGTTAGCACATCAATTTGGCTATGATTTTTTATCTGAAAAACAAGGGAATCAAACGCTATGTCAAATTCTTCAGCGAGATGAAGATGGATCTATTTTGGCGACGCCGCTTAGTTTTCATTTACATATGAATGAAGACAAAGGGATAGGAGATATTATTTACTACCATGAACAAGGAGAATTTAAGCGTCAGCAGGTTAATGTATATGAAGAAAACAGCCTTGTGAACGTGTTGTTATTTATCCAAGAGCGCTTAAAAGTCAATCGATAGAAGCGAGTTTCCTAACATATGCAAGAAAAAAAGCAGGGAGTTAGTTTCCTGCTTTTTTCTATGAATTGATATAGCGCAATCCTACGCGGTTATTAAAAATTTGGTTGTGATTTTTGAAGACAAAAGCACCTGCTGCGTGATCAATTACCAGCTCATTGTCGTATACTTCTTCCATGTCGTCATCAACAATAAATTCTAAGTCTTCAACCGTTATAACTTTTTCATAGGGTTGAAGGCTGCGCTTTGAGATGATCTTCATTTCATAAATCGTATTAACAATATCGCAGCTTCCTCGATCAAAAGAAAGCTGAATCATTTGATTTTGTTCTACGTTCCGCAACGCTTCTTTTGCAGAAGGAGTGACGCGTATATTCATAATGATATCCTCCTTTTTCTATCCTCAAATTAAATTGTGTAAAATGTATTTAGCAATACTTTACTCGATTTTTACATCACCGGCAAGAAAAAAGCTTTCTTATATATTATTTCCCTTTCGAAATGGAACAAAACGCTGCTTTTTTATCATCTTTTCATAAAGGCGTACATAGATATCACCTGTATGTGATTAAAGGAAAAAGAATCGACTATAGAAAAACGCCGATTCGTAATTCTTAGGTGTAAATGCTTAAAAATAGGAATATATTGTAATAAAATAAGAAGTTAAGTCATTTACCTATTTTAATAGTTATTGAGATAGTTTTGAATAATTGGTTTTATTTTCAATATATTGGGTACTTAAGTAGAGTACTTTGCACACGATATTGCACCGAAAGACATCGGTTTATCGGACTAATTATTGTCTTATTTTGTCGAAGTAGTAGAATTTATGGAAACCATTCCTTATCATGTACAAAGTGAGTAACAAAATACATAGGAGGTTCTGGTGTAGATGAGTGAGAAAGATCAAAACAGAACAACAGACGAAACAGCGGCTTCGCTAGAAACAGCGCCCGCTCCCAAAAAAGCGCCGGCTAAATGGATTATCATTTTAGCAGCTTTAATTGTGATTATTGGAGGAGCAATTACATTTGCTACGGTATTTAAAAAATCTCCTAAGCAATTATACTTAATTTCTGAAGTAAACACGTATCAAAAAGCAGCTGATGAATTAGAAACAAAGTACAGTGAAACGATGGCTTATCAGGAAAAAGCGATGAAGCAGCCTTCTACTACAAATGCTACTATCAAAGGCGGCTTTAACATGGATTCACTTTCATATGATCCAAGCTTTAAAATGATTCAAGACCTTATCAGTAAAGCTGAAATTAAAATTAAAGCGGAACAAGATCCGAAAAAAAGTGAAGGATACGGTTCACTGGCTCTTAATATCGGCGGTTCAAAAGCGCTTGATCTAGAAGGTTTTCAAACGAAAGAAAGAATAGGCTTTAAAGCCCCTATTCTAGCAAATGAATATTTCTATTTAAACTTAGACGAATATGGGCAGGTAGCGCGTAAGTTCGATCCTTCTTATTCAGGTCCTGAAACGCTTGATATTAACACAAGCAACGTGAGTTTAGAAGACTTAAAGTTAACGGAAAAAGAAAAGACTTACATTGCAAAAGAGTACGGAACGTTCATTTATGATCAGCTAGACAGCGATTATTTTACAAAAGAAAAAAATGTGGATTATAAAACAAATGGCAAAACGCTTCAGTTAACAAGCGTGACGCTTAACATGTCTGATAAAGAAACAAAACAATTTATGGATAAGCTTATTGCGAAGGTAGCAAAAGATGACAAGCTTCATACCATCTATGCAAATCACGTATCTAAGCTGTTTAAATCTTCGGCAGCAACGAATCCAGAATTAAAAGATATGGCAGATCCAAAAGAATTGAAAAAATCAGTAAAAGAAAGTCTTCAAGACTTCCAAAAAGAAGCAAAAGATACGACTTACCCTGGCGGTGTTAAATCAACTGTGTACGTTCAAGATGATGTTGTGGTAGCTCGCGATATGGACATGGGTGTAAAAAATGCTTCTAACGATAAAGGCAAACTTAACGTAGTGACTAAAAATATTCCGTATGAAGATAACAAAACGGCTAAGCAGTTTAAAGCAGTTCTAACTGATAGCACTACCGATGATGCGTTTACGTTTGATATGAAAAATGACGTAACAACGGAAAGTGAAAAACGAAAAGAAAACATGTCTATTCATTTGTTAACAAAAGATTCAAAAGATGAAGACACGAATATGACGTTTAAAATGGATTCAGTAATCAATGGTAAAACCGATGCGAAACAAACGGCTGACCGTACTTTCTCTTTAGACTTAGGTGATCAAGAAGATCTAGTAGTAAACGGGGAAGTAAAGCAGAATCAAGCAATAAGTGCTTCAAAAGGAAAAGCAGATTATTCGTTTGATATTCGTACAAAAATAGGACCAAAAGCAGATCCGGCAAACGTTACGTTAAAAATTGACTCTGCTTCTCAATTAAAAAAATCAGCAGCTATTCCAGAGCTTGACGCATCTAATGCGACAAACGTAAAAGATGTAACGCCTGAAGATATGCTGTCAATTCAAGAAAATTTCGCTAAAAATGTTCAAGGTCTCATGATGAATATGGGAACAGCTGGTTACTAAAAGGTGCAAAGCAGATGAAGATATATTTCTCTTTGACTCTTTTTACATGTAAAGCTCTATTGAAAAATATAAAATCTCTCATACTGCTAATAATGATCCCTGCTCTGTTTTTACTTGGAGCAGGGATCATTATTAGTCAGACCATGCAAGGTGAGGAGAGAGTAAATCGGTTCCCCGTGGCAATTGTGGATAAAGATGATACTGCACAAACGAAGTACGTCATCGAACAGCTGACTGAAGGTAAGCTTCGCAAGATCATGAAGCCTCTTTACACGAATGAACAGAAAGCTAAACAGCTGCTGCAGCAAAATAAAGTGGCAGCCATTGTGACGCTGCCAAAAGGTTTTAGTCATGATATTGCTCATGGAAAAAATCAGCCTTTACACGTCATTGGAAATAGCAATAAGCCGCTTCAGTCACAGCTCTTTCGTTATGTGATGGAAAGTGCAGCCGACTACACATCAGCTGCTCAAAGCGGTATTAATACGGTTGATACCTTTTTAGAAAAAGAAAATGTTTCCGATAAAAATAGACGCGCAGAGTTTAAGAAAAGCTTGGTGACGTTTGGGCTTCACGTGTTAGATCGAGGAAGTTTATTTGATGAACAAATAGAAACGAGTTTCTTTCAGCAGGATATGAAGCAATATTACGTCCTATCTTTTGCTGCTTTGCTGCTTATGATTTGGAGCTACGGCGGCTGGCTGCTTGCTAGTGAAACGCAGACTTCTCCCGTGCTGGCTCGAATGAAAACAAGAGGTGTATCATTTGTCCACATTTATTTAGCGCAGCTGACGGCTCTGTATGTTCTTTTGCTACCGGTATCCGTCGTTTTGTTTGGAAGCCTTCTTAAAGGATTGAAACTTCCTGTAACCGGTACGTACGGAGAGCTTTTTTTAGGGGTAAGCGGAATTTTGTTTGCTTTTTTATGTTTGTTTTTACTGCTTCGGGTTCTTTTTTTATCACAAAAAGCTTATCAAATAACCGGTTTGCTGTTTATTTTGCTGAGTGCGATTTTAAGCGGACATGTTGTGCCGGTCGTCTATTTACCGGACTGGGCGAGTGGTTTCCAGAAATGGTCACTCAACACCCGTGTCTTGGAGCTGTTATTTTATGAGTTTGATGGATATAACACAAACGAAGCTTTTCTTCACCTTAAGCCTATTCTCATTACGGCAGCAGGAAGTTTTGTTCTTGCTGTTGGCTACGTGATGACTTTGCAAAGGCGGTGGAGAAAATGATCAGTGAAAAAATAAAGCAGCTGCTGAAGCGCCCTATGCTTGTTATTATGATTTTCTTTTTACCTTTAATAGGAACGATTATTAGCAGCTCGTTTTTAGCAAAAGTACAAAGTGATTCGAAAATACCTGTTGCTCTTGTCGATCAAGATCACAGCAAAATGTCTAAACAAGTGATGGATCGACTACAGAAAACAACAGAAATTCAGTTTCTTTCTCTGAACGAAGAACAAGCGAGAAAGCAGCTGGCAAAAAATAAAATTGACAGCATTTTTATGTTTCCTAACGGATTTCAACAAGAAGTAGAAGCGGGGAATTATCAAGGGGTCATTGATTTGCTCACGCTGCCTTCTTCCGTTGCCACAGAAGCGGTTCGAGAAGTTGTGGCGAGTGAAGTGACAAGGTTAACGACAAATGTTAAAGCGGCAAATGAAGTGCGTTTTTTATATAAAGTCTATAACATTCATGCAGAACCGGATTTATGGAAAGAAGCGTATCGTTATACTGATAACCAGTGGAAGCCAAAGCCGCTGATGACAATTGATTACGAGGCGCAAGGAACGAAGCCTACGAAGCAAGGGAACGTTCAAATGACCGGATACGTGCCGCTATGGGGATTCTTTACGCTTTTACTTTGCTGCATCACATCAGATTGGATGATTAAAGAGCGGAAGCACCTTTTCAAACGAATGAAAACGATGCAAAAAGGACTTTACGGTTATATTCGAAGCGCCAGCGCCGCTTATGCTGTGCTATACGTGCTTCAAGCTCTCATAAGCTTTACTCTATTTAAATGGCTTTATGGAGTAGAGTCTTACGGTGTGCTGCTGTATATGTGTATCTATGTGATTGTGTGCGTTGCTTTTAGCACGTGGCTTGCAAGTGAAAGTAAGCGAGTTGGATCTTATTATATGATCAGCGTTGTTATGGTCACAGGACTCAGTATAATAGGAGGGAGCTTTTTCCCGGTAGGAGAGCTTTCTGCAACGATTGAAAGAATAAGTCAGTGGCTTCCGCAGCATCTGCTTCTGTATCAGCATGCACTGCCGCTTACGTTCATTTGGAAAGAGATAGCTGTTTCCATTGCATGTATATGTTTGTGCGCGTTTAAACTAGTGTGGAATGTGAGGAGCATCAAATGATTGAAATTAACAATGTTAGCAAAACATACGGAAAAAAACGGTCGTTAGCAAATGTTACGCTGACCGTAGAAAGTGGAGAAGTCATTGGTCTTTTAGGACCAAACGGCGCTGGTAAGTCGACGCTTCTGTCTATTTTGTCTACCATTACGGCTCCTTCAAGCGGGAAGGTCACGATTGGAGGCTTATCGCTTAAGAAAAATCAAAAAGCGATTCGAGAAGTCATTGGCTACGTTCCACAAGACATAGCGCTGTGGGAAGAGCTTAGCGTAAAAGAAAACATGAAAATGTGGAGTAAAATGACTTCACGCTCTCTGTCGAATGAACAGCTTCAGTCTCTTTGCTCAGCTGTTCAGCTCGAAGGAAGATGGAAGGAAAAAGTGAAAAATTTATCAGGAGGCATGAAGCGAAAGCTCAACATAGCCGTTTCACTTATTCATGAACCGTCCGTTTTGTTAATGGACGAGCCGACGGTCGGAATTGATTTGCAGTCCAAGCTTGAGATCATTCGTTATATTAAACAGCTGGCGGCAAAAGGAAAGACGATTATCTATATTACCCATGATTTGAATGAAATCTTAGATGTGTGTCATCGGTTTGCGGTCTTAAAGGAAGGAAAGCTGGAATTTGTCGGCACGATGGACCAAGCGAAGGAAAAGACTGGGGAAGAGGCAGAAGAGAACGTTGTGTATAAGCTGCTGCATAATTAAGATAAAGTAATAATAAAAAAAGAGCCGCTTTATAAAGAAGCGGCTCTTTCTATTATGCTTGTGTAACTTCTTGTTCTGGTGAATGACTTTCAGGCTGCACGCGTTCTTCTTCAGGAAGGGCACGTACTTCTACTTCTTTCATTTGGTGACCGTCCATTTCTTTTGCGATAAACTCGTATCCGAAAAGTTTGAACGATTCGCTTTCCTGGATATCGATATTTTGCATTAGCATCCAGCCGCCAATTGTATCGATATCGTCGTTTTCAATTTCGATATGAAGCACTTCGTTGACTTCTTCAAGCAGTACTTTTGAGTTAAAGACAAAATGCTGATCGCTGATTTTTTGAACAAGCGGCTTTTCATCTGTATCAAATTCATCTCGAATTTCTCCAACGATTTCTTCTAAAATATCTTCAACGGTAACGATACCAGCCGTACCGCCGTACTCGTCAATCAACACAGCCATATGCGTACGTTTCTTTTGCATCGAGCGCAGTAGGTCTTGAATCGCTACGGTTTCAATTACTTGAATAATAGGATTCATATAAAGCTTCACGCTTTGCTTTTTTAACGCATCGTTAATTACGACATCGTTTAGAATCTCTTTAACGTTGACTAAGCCGATAATGTTATCTTTGTCTCCGTCAACGGTAACAGGGTAGCGAGTGTAGCGATCTTCTACAGCAAGCTTTAAGAAATCTTCAATGCTGTCGTCTTCAGAAACAGCTGAAATTTCTGTTCTTGGTACCATGATTTCGCGAGCAACACGGTTATCGAATTCGAAAATGTTGTTCACGTACTTATATTCAGACTGGTTAATTTCCCCGCCTTTAAAACTTTCTGATAAAATAATGCGCAGCTCTTCTTCACTGTGCGCAAGTTCATGCTCTGAAGCTGGCTTTAATCCAAACATCCCAGTTAATAAACGGGCAGAACCATTTAGTAACCAAATGAAGGGGAACATAATTTTATAGAATAAAATTAACGGACGAGCAAACAATAACGTAACTGTTTCAGCTTTTTGAATCGCAAATGTTTTTGGCGCTAATTCACCAACGACTACGTGAACAAACGTTACAAGCGCAAATGCGATAATGAATGAAAGAATATGTGTTAAAGATGCAGCAACACCCATTTTTTCAAACAGGGGTTCTACAATCTTCGCAACAGTCGGTTCTCCTAACCAACCGAGTCCTAAAGCAGTAATCGTAATACCAAGCTGACACGCAGATAAATATTCATCTAAGTGTGTCGTCACGGTTTTAACCGCATTCGCTCCTTTTTTTCCTTCAGCAACAAGTTGATCTACCCGTGAACTACGAAGCTTCACAATTGCAAACTCTGAAGCAACGAAAAAAGCAGTGAGTACAATTAAAATCGCAAAAATAATTAAGTTAATGGTTATCAATGAATATACTTACTTTATAATGCTATAAAGTAAGTAAACACCTCCTGTAAATAATAAATTTACGACAGCAGCAGCAGTAAAGAGTGCAAAAGAGTGACGCTTTCTGGTGAGAGCCGATTCATCATTACTTTTCGATCTTCTTCATTCAGCTTTTCCATAAGCGGTGCAACTTCTTTTAAACTGTCGTTTAGTACGTAAAATTTGGATGCTAATTCGTCTTTGGAGTGGCTATTCTCGGATTGCTCTATAGAAAATAGAGAAGAAATCTCTTCAAGAGAACGGCCTTCGCTTTTTAATTTTTCAATTAAGTAAAGACGTTTCAGCGCTTCTTCGTTATAAAAGCGATAGTTAGAAGCAGAGCGTTCTGCTTTTAACAAACCAATGTTGGTATAATAGTCAACCGTGCGTTTCGTTACATGTGCCATCTCTGCAAGTTCGCCAATTTTGTATGTCGCAACCCCATCAGAATACCACCTCCTTTAACTATGTCAACCATCACGTGATGGTTTTTATCTGCGTAACTATTTATCTTTTATCCTATCGTAATTAAGTATACGCGCGTAAGATCAAAAAGTTTCATTTTTTTATTAGCATTCAGTATATCTCAAAATAAGGTAGTTTGACAAAGATTTTATAAAAAAACTCGCTTATATTAAGCGAGTTTTTTAGTAGGATGACGTACGATAATGTGCATGCGTTCATACACATATTGAATACGTTCAGTATATTCTATGAACTCAGGGCTCATTGGAGATAGCTGATCAGCAATACGGTGCATAATAGACGCTTCTTCTTTTAACGAATCTAAATTTTGAGTTCGGTCAATTCTTGCTTTAAATGTTAACGAAATCATGTTATTCACCTCGTTGTTATGTTACTCGTTATGAGGCGCTATGTCCGTGACTTTTATCACTCTCGTCAAAGGTGATAACGTAATTATTTGATGTTTGCCGGCATTTTGTGTAGGATGATTAGAAAAGGGTTTTTATGGGAGAATGAAATGAATTTAAAACGAATGCACCACGTAGCCATTATAGGAAGTAATTATGAACGTTCAAAAGCTTTTTATGTAAATGTGTTAGGATGCAAGATTATAGAAGAAACATATAGAAAAGAAAGAGATTCATATAAGCTAGATTTAGAAGTAGCTCCTGGCTATCAAATTGAGTTGTTCTCGTTTCCAAATCCGCCACAGCGTCCTTCAAGGCCTGAAGCGTGCGGCTTACGACATTTAGCTTTTGCGGTTGAAAGCGTAGAGGATTCTAAGCGTGAACTAGAGCAGCAAGGGATTGATGTGGAACCTATTAGGGTAGATGAACTAACGGGAAAAAAATTCACTTTTTTTGCTGATCCAGACGGGTTACCGCTAGAGCTTTATGAAGAGAAAGAGGGGGAATAAGGAGTATGTGCAATTATTTATTTGTATACGGAACGCTTCTTGAAGGAGAAGGTAATCACGGATTGCTGCATCATGCGCGCTCTATTGCCAAGCAGGCAAAAACGAAAGGGAAATTATATGACACAAAGCAAGGCTATCCTATGCTCGATATCGACAGTGAACATATTGTATACGGAGAAGTATATGAAGTGACCGATCAGCTTATGTGGAAGGCTCTTGATGAATTAGAAGGATACATTCATGAAGGTCATAAAGACAATGAATATGATAAAGTTGTGCAAACGGTTGAAACGGACCAAGGTGAATTTGAAGCCGTTGTGTATGTGGCAAGCGACCGTTCGCTGCTGCACGAATTTATCCCGAGCGGAAACTGGCGCGTGTGGAAAGAAGATTTATTAGAAGGTATGCTGTATTTCGCTTACGGTTCATGTATGGATAACGATCGTTTTATTAAGCACGGGGTGGATCAGCATTTCCAAGACTGTCTCGGCAGAGCTGTTTTCAATGGCTATACGCTTCGATATAACCACGTTATTCATGACGGAGGACGTGCAGACATGGTTGAAGAAGGCGGAGTCGTTGAAGGCAAATTGTACCGCGTGCCGCCTGAAGCTATTACGTACCTGTATGGCAGAGAAGGCGTAGATAATAACGGCTATCGTCCTGCTATTATTTCTGTCGAGCATGAAGGTAAGATGGTGGATCATGTGCTTACTTTTTTTGTGTTAAATAAAGAAAAAGAAGTCGCACCTCCCGATCACTATTCGACTGAAATTATTCGAGGAGCAACAGGTGTACTCAGCGAAGAATACGTTCAGAAGCTAATAGAGCAAGTCCATGCGCTAAAAAATAGCGATGTTGTAAATAACTAATATAAAAAGAAGCAGGGACAAAAGCAGTTTAGTTGAAGAAAGCTCCGAACGAGTAATCGTGCGGAGCTTTTCATTGTTATGGCGAACGAAGAATTGCACGGAAATCAACAGCGGTGTAACAAGCAGTCCAGCTCATATATCCCATTTGTTCGTCTTAAGATTGGATTGATTTTGTTATGTTATGTGTTTGTTGCATCAACTAAAGGCAACAGAGAATTCTGTGTGAAATACACCGTCTTTTGATAAACGGTTGATGCCTAATTTTTCTTTGAAATTTCCGTTGTGGTCATGCGTATCTGCAATTCCAAACCAAGGTTCGATGCAAAGAAAAGGAGCGATTGTATGATTTTCTGCATCATACTTTGACCAAATACCGACATACGGGAAATCATTAAACTGAACGTTAATTTGATTTTCATTAACCGCAGATTTAATCGTAATTCCGTCAATATGGCTAAAAATTAACGCATCATTTGCAAATAAATCTGCGCTTAGCGGCAGCTGATGCACATTTTCTGCAGCTCCTTTTTCATGAATAAGAGCGTCTTTTAATATAAATTCCTTCGGCGTAGTTTCAGAAGGCTCTATTTCTAAAAAGTAATCAGAAATCTGCTCGTTTTCACGTAACGGAATACGAAAAGCAGGGTGGGCTCCAATTGAAAAATACATATCGTCTTTATCTTCATTCACTACTTTCCACTGAAACGTTAATCGGTTATTTTCCAGACGGTAGCTGATTTCAACTGAACATTCAAACGGATATACGTCTTTAAAACGGCCGTTTGTAGCAAATTGCAGCCGTGCCGTTTCGTTTGTTTGTTCGATCACGCTAAAAGCAGAATCACGTAAAAAGCCGTGCTGCGGCAAAGAGTATTCGCGCTGATCAACGGTATACTGATCATTTTTTAATCTGCCTACGATTGGAAACAATACCGGGGATACTCGTCCCCAATAAGCGGGGTCTCCGCTCCACATGAACTGCAGGTCTTTTTCTTTATGAAATACTTCTACAACTTCCGCTCCTTTTTCTTGAATGCTGACTTTCATTTTGCTATTTTCTAGTACAATCATTACAACATCTCCCAAATCATTCTTGTACGCTCGAGCAGCCTCAAGCGTACTGGCTTTGCCTATATTATACCCTTCTTGGCAAAAAAGGTATTAATTTCCCTATTTTTGTTCAAATTAATATAGAAAAAGGAGGGTTCAAATATGAATCATGCAACATTATTGCTCATTAAATTTGCAGCGGCACTTATTGCGTTTGGTATAGGCCTTGATTTGTTTTTTGATGCAACCATCGGAGATATTATTTCTTTTAGCTTGCTAACGACAGTTGTGACATATTTAGTAGTGGATCGAATTGTACTGCCTCGAGTGGGCAACCGTGATGCCATTATTGTTGAATTTGTTCTAACCTATATGAGCGTATGGATTTTTGGAACATTGTTATTAGACAGCTACGTTCAAATTGCTTGGGGAAGCATTATTTCTGCAGCTATTATTACATTTGCCGAGGTTTTTGTTCACCGCTACTTATTCAACCATATTGAAACGAAACATACGGCGAGAACGCGTCCCGCTTTTAAGCGAAAACTAGCGTATGACACAGAATTTGCAGAAGAACAGCATGTAGAAAACAAGGAAAATCCAAAATAAAAAGAAAGCTCACTTTTGAGCTTTCTTTTTTATGTGTTAATGCATAAAAGTCATTTCCTTTAAAGGCCAGTATTTCATATTGACTTCTCCCATGATCGAAGAAATCGGAGTGAGGCCAAAATGCCTGCCATCTCGGCTAATGCGTCTGTTGTCACCTAGCACTAATACGTATCCATCCGGTATCGTGCCGTCTGGAGACAGTTCGTACGTGGAAAAATTTTCAGTGAATCGCTCGTAAGCAGGAACTTTGGATAAATATTTATGGAGATGCGGTTCTTTTTTGACTTTGTTATTTATATACAGAACATCATCTTTGTATTCGACCGTTTCTCCTGGTAAGCCCACGATGCGCTTTACTAGAAAATCACTGCTATAGGGAGCTTGCAACACGACAATATCAAAGCGCTCCAGCTTGCTGTGTTTGTTAATAATAATTCGATTGCCTTCGTGCAAAATAGGCTTCATAGAATCGCCTTTTACAGTGTAGGGCTGAAACCAATAGTGCTGAACGACAACAGAAAGCAAAACGGTGCCGAGGATGACGCTTGTGTATGTAAGAATTTCACGCTTTATTTTTTTATTGACCATAATGGATGAACACCTTCTTAACGGTAAGACTGTCAATTTAAGTTTTTCATAGAGATATAACAGTGTTGATTGTACCATTCAGAACTAAAGTTTTCCATATCTATCTATTTATGCGTATATGCCAAAAATATGCTGGGCGGAACCAAAAAATGAGAAGAGCCGCTATTCTCTAGAATAACGGCTCTTCTTTATTATAACTGAGCGCGCTCAGTTCGAGTAGCTGGTTGATTTGGTTCTTCTTCCACAACAGGCTCAACAGGCTTATGCTGCTTGACTTCTTCTTCCAGCTCAGCAATTCGCTTGTTTTTCTGTTTCACTTGTCCTCTTAGTTGAACAATTTTCACAAAGCTCAATGAAGCAGCAACAACTCCTCCAAACACGGCCGTTGTTAAGATAATTAAAATAAGAGGCCATTTTTGTGAACCAAATACATAGTTAAATTGTACAGGATCGTTGTTAATTACAGCTAAAACAGCAATGATAAGAGCAAATATAAGTCCTAAAATAAAAAAGCTCTGTCCTTTCATAAGCTGCACTTCCTTTCTTTACATGGTCATTACAACTTTTATAGCGTAACCACTCATCTTAAGTGTTTGCTATCTTGCTTATAGGTATACGTATCCACATTTAAACAAAATCAAACATTTTCTTGATTATATATATCTTTCTTTCAAGACACAATATATCGATTGGTGTAGAAACTTTGACATGTCCAAAGACCTGGTATGTCGAACTTTTGGAATAAAGAGCTCGCATATCCTTTTTTGCTTAAGCAGAGGGAGAGACTGGCATTTAACTCATATATGCACAAAGAGACCTTTATCTATTAAAGGTCTCACTGTTAATAAAGGGGTATAAACACAAGATGAAAATCAGTTCAGAAGCTGAGACTTTGGCTTAATTGCATTAAACTATTTCATTATCTATCGCCCGGAGCAGGATGGTCTACACCTTTGACATGATGCCGATGCTGGTTGTCTTCGCTGGTATAAAAGTCATAATAGTGAACATGCATACCGTTGCCAATGGGAATAGCGGGACCAGAGTAGGCTTTGTAATGATGTGTATGTCCGTCTTCAAAAACAACATAGCCTTCTGTATAGTGAATGTGGCTTCCATCCTCGCTTTGAATTGGAGGAGACGTTACATCGAGGCACTGATGGACATGTCCTGACGCAACAGAAGTGTAGTCCACTGAGCCATGATTATGATGAGGAACAAACCCTGAAATAAAATCATCCTTGCCTATTTTTTTCATTTTACTTCCCCCTATAAATTCAATTTAAAAAAACTGCTTAAGTAAATTTTTTAAATGGCATCTAAATTTCTCTGTTTAGTTAAATTCAAAAATACATGCTATTGATATGAACAAAGAAAAATAAATATGACTTTTGATAATCAGGATTTATAAAATGGGTAGTTTTCCTGTGTGTTTGCCGTTTCTACTTGATAACTTTCACATATATTTATTAAAGTAGGACAAGTTATTACAAGAGAGGAAGTCAGCATAATGAGTTGGGAAAATAAAAAGAGTCTATGTCAGGAGTTTGCGAGAATTCTAGGTGGACAAGGCAGTTTAGATGAAAATGGCGTTTGTTTAGTACAAAAATTTCGGACGATTCGTTTTAAAATTTTAGGGCGTCCAACACGCTCTCCGTTAGTTACTCCTCAATTTTTTACTTTTGAAGATTTAGATAGCAAGGGAAGAGCGCTAAATCTAGGTGAAACCGTGCTTTTGCAAGAAGAGGTAAATCCATTATTAACGGAGCTTAGAAAAAGAGATATTAAGGTTACGGCCGTTCACAACCATTGGCTATTTGAAGAGCCGAGAGCAATGTATATGCATTTTGAATCTGTAGAACCACCGTTAGATTTTGCACGAAAAGTAAGAGAAGCGTTTAAAGTATTAAAAGGATAGAAAGCAGTTTTTTATAGAATCAGTTTATTCTTACTTACTGCTTTTAAAATTAGATTAATAAAACTTTAAACATGTATATTATATATTGGTTTATAAACTGCGCTTGAATGAACCTATCAGATTAACTAATTTTTGAGGAGTGAGATTATTCGGGTACTTCTATCCAAATAAAAAAAGCACGCGTTCGCCGCGTGCTTTTTTTATGTATAAACTTAAAATGCGTTTAGGGTGTTATCGCTTAACCACTGTTTGCGTTCAGCTGCATCTTCGAATAACTCATCTGCATTTGTAAATTGAGAAGCAATGACATATTCAATTGTTGCAAGAGGAGCTGTTAGCAAACGCCAGTTTAATACGATTGTATTATCTTGAGTCGTAGCGTATTCTTCACCTAACTCGTCCCACTTAACAGATTCAGGAGCATTGTCTGCAGTTTTTTTAACAGATTTCAAAGCTTCTTGGAATTTTTCACCTGTGCGGCCTTGGTACCATTCTGTTAACAGTTGTCCAATACCTTCATTTGTTTGCTGCTCGTTCCAGCTTTCAGGTACTGTAGCAATGAATTTTGCACGGAATGTCATTTCAGCCTTTGCTACATCTCCACGAACGATGTTTAAGCGGTATTGACGTCCTAGGTAAGGGAATTTGTCTCCCTCTTCAAAAGAACCAGTTTTAGCTGCAGAAGCTGCTGCTTTAGGAGCCTCTTTTTTAGCTGTTTCTTTTTTTACTGCTTCTTTCTTTGGAGCAGCTGGCTTTTCCTCAGCTGGCTGTGAACCGTTTAGTTGTTTTAAAATCCATGTTGCTTTGCGTGCGATAATTGAACGCACATTGTTTTCATTAAGACCTCTAGGGATAATAACTTTTACCCCTTCTTTGTCACAAATTTGCACCGTGATATCGGTTCTATTTGGAACGACTTCAATTTTGTAGTCAATTGTTTGATTGCCTGTTTGATACGTATACATAAAATTTTTCGTACTCCTTTCTACAAATCTTCATTTTATAAGCAAAGGTAGAGTTTGGTCAAATGAAAGAATAATCAGACAGTTATCAACTGCTGTTGCAGCGCCTTGCAGAATGATATGTATTCCAATGTTTAGTGGAAAAGCGCCAATAATAATTGTTTCAATTCTTCTTTAGTTTTTACAAAAAAATATAAAAATATGCCGATACTACTAATATAGATTAGACATTCTATGTCTTTAGATTGTATAGGGGATGAAAAAATGAAAAAAGTTTTTCAAAGTTTACGCATGAAAATGCTATGTATGATTGCAGCCATGGTGGCCATAACATCTACTGTAATTGAAGTAACAAATTATTATCTTATTGTGAAACAAGAGCAAGCAGCTTCGATTACGCTAGTGATTACATTTCTGTTTGTTTCTTTTACAACTACCGTGTTCTATTTTATCATACGTCGCTACATAATTGCGGTTGAAAATTTATCAAAAACAATGAAAGGGATTTCAAACGGTGATTTATCTGTAGATGTTGTTCCTTTGAAAGGGAAAAATGAGATTAGTACACTCATATCTTCATTTAATGAAATGATGACTCACATGAGAATGCTGCGTCAGAAAATAAGTAAAACAAAGAACACGGTCAGTCACTCCTCAGAGCAATTGCTTGCAAGCATGGAGGAAACAAAAACAGCTGTGACAGAAGTTACGATGTCTATTCAAGAAATTGCTGCGGGTTCTGATAAGCAGTTGCTAAATGTGGTTGAAACCGAGCAAGCTATGGTGGATATGGCTAAGCTGCTTCAGAAAATGACTGATCATTCTTCAAAGGTACAACAATCGATGAACAGAGCCTCTGAACATGCTTCCACTGGCAATGTTTCGGTGAAAGAGGTGACGAATCAAATGAATAAAATCTATGAATCAGTTAAGATATCCACCAGTGAAGTAAAGGGACTCGAAGATCGTTCTACAGAGATTGGACGAATTATTGACACGATTACAAGAATTGCTGAACAAACAAACCTTCTTGCACTTAATGCTGCTATTGAAGCTGCAAGAGCTGGGGAACATGGAAAAGGTTTTGCTGTAGTAGCAGGGGAAGTACGTAAGCTAGCGGAAGAATCTAAAACGTCCGCTATACAAATCAGTCATCTGTTAAAAGAAATTGAAGCGCAGGCAAAGCAGGCTTATCAAAACATGGAAGTCAATACAGAAGAAGTCACACTTGGGATTGCCACTGTCGAAGATGTAACTGAACAATTTTCCACAATCATGGAAGATGTCTTTGCTGCTCAAGAACAAATGAACAAAATGACAAGGGCAACAGGAGAGATTGATGGGTATTCGTTCAAGGTAATGGAGTCTGTCATGGGGCTTTCAGAGGTTGCCAAACAAGCAGCTGCTTATGCTGAAGAAGTAGCCGCGGCTTCACAGGAGGAATTAGCATCTATAGAAGAACTTGTAGTGTTGGCAGCTAATTTAAAAGCTACGGTAAGTGAGTCCTAAAATTTGTCTTGATATGTAACAAATACGCGCAGAAAACTGCGTGTATTTGTTTTATTTATACCCTTTATAGAAAACGATAAATAGAATTGACACGTTATAAAAGCAGCTGTATAGTGAGGCAAGGCGGCAGTCTGTCTTTTTTAATTCTTAGTAAACTTATAAGTTAAATAAAATATTTAAGCACTACATAAGGAGACGAAGAGATGAAAAATGAATTCCGTTTGGCAACAAATGACGACGCAGATAGCTTATTGAACTTAACTCTGCAAGCATATAAGCCTATTCGAGAGCTAGGCATTCCTTTCTTAGCAGCTACTGCTGATCTTGCCCTCGTTAAGAAAAATATTTCTCAAAACCTTTGCTATGTATATGAAGAAGATAAAAGAATCGCTGCAACTGTGTCTATACGAATGCCTTGGGGAGAACATCCAGGTCCGTTTGCAGTTCCGCATCTTTGGTGGTTTGCAGTAGACCCGTCGTTTGCCAGGAAAGGCGTTGGATCTAAGCTGCTGCATCTAGTAGAGGAAGAGATAATAAAAAATATGTTTAAATCACCAGGTGTGTCTTTAGGAACAGCAAAAGAACATCCTTGGTTAGTTGAGATGTATGAACGAAAAGGATATGTTCAAGATAAAGAAAAGCACCTTGCAGAAGGTTATACGACCGTATTTCTTTATAAAAAATTCAATAAGGTACACTTTTTGTCGTAAAAGATAAAGAAGTGATCCAAATTAAGAAATGTGAAAGAGTGATAAATATGACAGATCAATTACTACTAAACGAGTTAATAGACATACGCCGTGAGCTGCATCGGTTTCCAGAGCTTTCAATGAAAGAATATGAAACAACTAAACGTATTAAAAAGTGGTTAAAGCACTATGATATTTCTACAGCGGATACATTCCAATTAGACGTAGGAGCAGTAGCAGAAATTGTAGGAGGAAAGCCGGGACCTACTATCGCTATTCGAGCTGATATTGATGCGCTGCCAATTGAAGAAAAAACCAATCTGCCATTTGCTTCTGAAGTGAACGGTGTTATGCACGCGTGCGGCCATGATTTTCATACGGCTTCTATAATCGGAGCAGCTATCCTTCTTAAAGAGCGTCAGCAGGAGCTTTGCGGCACGGTTCGATTTATCTTTCAGCCAGCTGAAGAAACGGCTTCTGGGGCAAAAATGCTAGTTGAAAAAGGTGTGCTCGAAGGAGTGGAAGCGATATTTGGGATGCATAACAAACCGGATCTTCCTGTAGGAACCATTGGTATCAAACCGGGACCTTTAATGGCAAGTGTTGATCGTTTTGAAATTGACGTCAAAGGAGTAGGAGGTCACGCGGGTATTCCTGAAAAAACAATAGATCCGATTGCTGCTGCTGGTCAAATTGTTACTAGTTTACAAACCATTGTCAGCCGTAATCTCAGCCCCTTTCAAAATGTTGTTGTCAGCATAACTCAAATCCATGGAGGGAGCTCGTGGAACGTCATTCCTGACAAAGTAACGCTTGAAGGAACGGTGCGTACCTTTCAAGAAGAAGCGAGAGAAAAAATACCGGCTCTTATGAAACGAACTGCTGAAGGGATTGGGGCAGCTTTCGGGGCTTCAGTAGACGTTAAATGGTATCCATATCTTCCTGTAGTCAACAATGATGATACGCTGGAAAAACTGGCTACTAAAGCGGCAGAGGATCTTAGTTACCAAGTCGTAGAAGCTGAACAATCGCCTGGAGGAGAAGACTTTGCCGTATATCAGCAGCATGTACCAGGATTTTTTGTATGGATGGGTACAGCTGGAGAATATGAATGGCACCATCCTTCTTTTTCATTAAATGAAGAAGCATTACTTGTAGCAGCTTCTTATTTTGCTAATCTAAGCTTTCATTTTTTGAATTCATTCCATTACCGAAAAAATTAAAATATTTTTATTTTTCTATTTACGCGGATGGAATTGTTTGATAAAATAAATTTTAAATTAAAAAGTTATCACGAGTGGACGAGAGATCTGGCTCTTTGACTCCACAGCAACCTACGAATGTAAGGTGCTCCTACCAGCAAAGCATGTGCTTTGGGTGATAAAACGGGTGAAAAACTCATTTTGCATCAAAGCAAAATGAGTTTTTTTTATTTTTCTAAAAGGAGAGGGTTTTATGGGTCATACAGCAGTTGCAGCACATACAGGAGAGAAAGCATTAAAGGAAGCAGTGAAATTATTAGGAAAGCATTATCAAGTAGCTTATCGTGAGTTAGAAACATTTTATGAAATTGTGGTCGAAAACCATGTTCGTACATATGCTGTAGGCATAGATATTAAAGATGTACAAAAAGCAAATGAACTAGAAATTTATTCATCATGCTGTTCCAAGCTTGAGCGAGTAGGCTGTCTTTTATAGAAGTCTGCTCGCGCCTCTATTTTTTAAGTGTTTTTAAATAGAAAGCATGGTTTTTGACAAGCAAAGAATCTGGTGGGTATAATCAATACTCACTAGGTTTTAAAATTAATCATAAATTGTCGAAATTTTTACACAAATTAAAGGTTACATTCGAAATGAATTGTGGTATGTTATAAAACAAGAATATTTTATGAAAGGAGCATTGAAATGGAAATGTCTCTTGAACACGGAAACGATGCAGGAAGCGAACAGCTTATTGATCGTATCCTAGACTTTTTAGAAGATGACCAAAAGTAAAAAAAGAGTGTGCGGTGCTATCCCTAGCCGCGCACTCTTTTTTTATCATGTGTGTAAAGGCAGCGCCATACTATGATACATAGGGATAGAATGAAAGGGTCTCTGTCAAAGGGATTGACGAATGGTTTTGTTTGATAGAAAATTTAGAAAAAGGAAAGAGATGAAGGGTATGTCGAACAAAACATCTTTGTATCAAACAAAAGAACAGTTAAAAAAACTTGTAAGCGAATTGGTTTCTATACCTAGCGTGACAGGAACGATGGCAGAAGTTGAAATGGCTGAATCGATAGCGTCGTATTTATTGAAGCTGCCTTACTTTCAAAAAAACGAGCAAGTCGAGCTTCATTCAACAGGAGACGGACGATCGATTGTCACAGCTTTTGTTCAAGGGAAAAATACGAATAAAACAGTTGTACTCGTAAGTCATTACGATGTAGTGGATGTACAAGATTATGGACAGTGGAAAAAGGATGCTTTTCACGCTGATACATTAACGAGTACTTTTTATAACCATATGGAACAAGTTCCGGCGCACGTACAAAAAGATATGATAAAAGGAGACTGGCTTTTTGGCCGAGGAACGATGGACATGAAAGCAGGCATTGCCCTGCATATCAGTATGGTTGAACGAGCATGCAACGGAGAGTTTGACGGAAACATCCTGCTGCTGTCGGTACCGGATGAAGAAGTAAATTCGCTTGGGATGAGAAAAGCAGTGCCTGTTCTTTTAGAACTTGCCCGCAAACATCAGCTGGATTTTTCTCTCATGCTAAATGCAGAACCGGTGTTCAGCCGCTATCCTGGAGATCTAACGAACTATGTGTACTCAGGATCAATTGGAAAAATCATGCCAAGCTTTTTGTGTTATGGAAAAGAAACTCATGTAGGGGAACCGCTAGCTGGTTTAAATGCTAATTTACTAGCTTCTTATTTAACAAAAGAAATAGAATTAAACGTTGATTTTTGCGAAAAAATAAGAGATGAAACGAGTCCGCCTCCTACGGTGCTGATACAAAAAGATTTAAAAGAAGAGTATTCAGTTCAAGTTCCGCATTCTGCCGTTGTCTTATTTAATTTATTTATGTTAAACCGCTCTCTTAAAGAAGTAACAGATCTGCTGTTGAAATCGGCTGACAAAGCGGCTTTGAATGTGAAAAAACATTATAATAAAGCCGCTAGGCAGTACGCTGCGGGAATGGAGGGTTCATCTCTTGACGTGAACGTATGGACGTATGAAGAACTTTATACTCATGCAGTCAAACAGCACGGCGAAAAATATGTGCAAGAAATGGAAGCAGCACTTTTGGAACAAGAGGATGATGATAGAAATAAAACCATTAACTTAGTAAACTCTTTAGCTGGTTTATGTAAAGAAGCAGCTCCGATGATGGTCTTATTTTTTACGCCGCCTTTTTATCCGGCCGTTTGTTCACATGATGATCCCTTTGTACAAGAGATTTTGTCAAACGTACAGGCAACTGCCAAAGAGCAATTCCAAGTGGAGCTAGTTGAACAAAGTTATTTTGGCGGAATTTCGGATTTAAGCTATGCCAGCCTGCAGCATCCGCTTCATACATTTAACACGTTAGTAGCCAATATGCCGCTATGGAATAAAGGGTATCATATCCCGCTAGAAGAGCTAGAGGAGCTGAAGATGCCGGTGCTGAACATTGGACCGCTGGGAAGAGATGCGCATCAATGGACCGAAAGATTAGACGTTCAGTATTCCTTTGAAATTTTGCCTCATTTCATTTATCAAGCTATAAAAGAAGCGCAGAAATAAACATCCGCCTGCGGATGTTTATTTGTTGAATTTAAAAGAAGCTCCTTGTACGGTAATTTGTTGCGGTGTTAGAGCGTGATCCAATTCAACCAAAAATGGACGCTCTCCAACTTTTTTTAATGTATCATGGACAACACCTTGTGTTCCGCTGCAAAAAATAAGGTTTCCTCCATTGACATATAGTTTTTGACAACGTGCATCAAGCAAAGAGTCTTTGTAGCTTTCGCCAGACTGAACGTCCAGCAGTTTCGTCCACTTGCTGATGGATTCTTCGAGGTTATGTACAGCACAGTAAATATTTTTTAGCTGCAGCTGACCAGCTTGGTGAGAAGAAAGATCTGCTAGCTTTGGCTTGCGTTTTTCTTCTGGTTCACCCCATTCAATAAAAAAAGGAAGAGGCAGGGAATCGTGATCAGCTTCAATAAAACACATTTTCCATTGAAGTCTTTCTCCATCATTGGTTTGGCGAGAACCCGCTACAGGACCTTTTACAGTGACGTTCTTGTTTTCCAGCTCTTTTATCAGCAAATCCATATCATCTGTACGAAGTGCAAATCGGCCAAAATGACCAACCGGTGTATGTTCGTTAACAAGCTGCTGAATAAGGTCATTATCTGTAACGTTTTGAGCTAACGCGATATCTCTAAGCCCAAGCCATTCAATATAGCTGAGGTTAAAATAAGCCAACGTGTTAAAAGTGCCCCATTTTTCATGGGTGCCGCCTTTAATGACATGTATTCCGTATTCGTTTAGTTCTTTCTGAGCTTTAATAGGGTCAGGTGAAAAATGAACAAGATGATCAAAAGATAAGTGCATGGATAGGCCTCCTTTTAAAAGAGATTCTTTCCCATTATTATACGTTGTTTTCCTTTTCAAGAGGAGTAAAACGAATGATTATGTAAAATGAAAATCTTAAAAAAAGCAAGCCGCGTATGTTTTAAACTCGACTTGCTTTAGATTTAGTTAGCGACGACAGCCATGCCCCTTATAGCAGCATCCAAATGATTTATTAAACCATGGATATGAGCAGCAAGGTGAACCGCAGCGACAGCGGCGACGGCTAGAACGACGAGTAGAACGGCGAGTAGTGCGGCGAGTAGTGCGGCGAGTAGAACGACGAGTAGTGCGGCGAGTAGAACGACGAGTAGAACGGCGAGTAGAACGGCGAGTAGTGCGACGAGTAGAACGGCGAGTAGAACGACGACGAGAGCGCCTGTGAAGAGCAGTTGGCTCTTGGTACATAAATGTTTCAAGCTCAGTAGAAGCAATCGCTTCTGTTGCTTCTCTAATTCTTTCAGCAGTGATATGCATATAAACACCTCCTGGCTAATTCGGTACATAATACAATATGTACAAGGAAGGCGTTTGGATATAGTGAAAACATGGAATTTGTCTAAATTTGTGAAAGAAATGGAGTGGTTTTCATGCTTCAAATCCTCGAACATCAAAGAGTGGATATCGCTCTTCAAATAGTAGCTGTGCAAGTAGAAGCTTATCAAGAAGAAGCAAGGCTCATTGGTTTTTCAGATATTCCTCAGCTTACAGAAAGCAAAGAAGATATTATGAAAAGCAAGGAAGTGTTTATCGGAGAAATGATTGAAGGTAAGCTAGCAGGAGTGCTGTCGTTTGAAATAGAAAATGAGCGATTAACGATTTGCCGCCTTGTTGTGCGTCCTCATTACTTTCGAAAAGGAATAGGAAGCCGTCTTTTAACACATGTACTTCAAAGATATTCAAAATGTGAATGTATGGTGTCTACAGCCGAAAAAAATACACCTGCGATTAAGCTGTACAAAGCGCATCAGTTTTCAATTATAAAACACACTGCAGCTGCTGATAATCTTGTGTTAGTAACGATGAAAAGAGATTGAGACATCGTTAAATTAATCCAAAGACTAACAAATTAGCGACATAAGCTAGTAGGGATTGGCTGGTGATTTCTGTGCAAGACCTCGCTTTCCGCGAGAGCTGAGCCTCCTCGTCGCTTCCGCTTATCCTGCAGGAGTCTCCGCCTTGCTCTCCAATCAACCACTAGAAGTATCTACATACATGAAACCTACGTTCACTATCACCATGAAAAAGATCCGAACGATTCATCGTTCGGATCTTCTTTCAACTAAAATAATATTGTCCCAGCCTCTACGATGAGAGTGTTTGCTCAGAATAATCTAGAGCTGTATGGCGCTGAATCAGCAGTAAAGCAGCTAAAGTGACAACCGCTCCAATAATAAAAGGCAGCGTCATATTGAGTTTAAAGGCAAATGCACCAAGCAGAGGCCCAAAAATACGCCCTAAGCTATCCATTGAGGCGGTTAACCCCGAAGCAGAGCCATATCCTACTTTGGTTCTCATTGTAATTAATGAGAGGACACAAGGACGAATAAGGGCATTACCTGCTGTAAATATGCACAAAAATAAGGTAGCATTAACGGCACTAGAAGATAACAAAATAGATGTAAATCCTATTGCTGAAACCAATAAGCCAATGGCCATCAGCTTTTTTTCATTTCCTTTTTTAAATCGCTGCAGCACACCGCCTTGAATCAGCGCTTGAGTTAAACCGCTCGCCATAAACATCCATCCGATTGTCGTAGGAGTAGCATTGATTTTCGCTATTTGAAAAAATTGAAAAGTAGCTTCTAAACCAGCGAGCGTAAAAGTCGCTAAAAATGAAAGAACATATAAATACTTCATAGCTCCTTGAAAATCTGACGTGAAGTCATGCCATCTCGATGTCTGTACTTTATCAGCAGATTCTTTTCGTAAAGATTCTTTTAACGTAAAGAATGAGAACGCTGTCATAATCAGTGACAAGATACCAGAGATAACGAAGGGGAAAAACAAGCCGAAAGATGAAAGGACGCCGCCTAATGCCGGTCCAAAAATAAAGCCTAAGCCAATCGACATTCCTAACAGTCCCATTGCTTTCGTGCGGTTTTCTTCATCTGTACTATCAGAAGCATATGCAAAAGCACAAGGAATAACAGCTCCTGCGAACAAACCTCCGATGATGCGGGACGTATACATTAAAGTCAGAGAGTTTTCTGCCACCGAAAAAAGAAAAAAGCTTGCGCTAAAGCCGAGTAAGCCCCAAAGTAAGATGGGACGCCGGCCTTTTATATCGGAAAGCTTCCCCCAAAAAGGTGCAGTAATAAAAGATGCGATCGAATAGCTAGCCATTAGTATTCCTAAATTGACCGTGCTTGCACCCGTGGCACGAATAACTTCAGGTACGATGGGGATGATCACTCCAAAGCCGACAAATACCATAAAAATAACAAACATTAATGTTCCAAGCTGTTTGTTCATATGCAATTAAGCCCCTTTCTCTGTAGAACATGCCGTGAGTTTAGTATACCAAATACAAAGAAGTTTTTTACGTATATTTGGTAAAAAACGTTTTATTTACAAATGGATAAATATGTTAATATTTACCTGTTGTGCTGAGGATGATACAATTAAAAGGAAAGGGACGTGAAGCGATTGCCAATATGGATTGTATTTGCTGGGATCATAGGCGGTCTTCTAGGATTTGGGGCGCTAGTGGACTATATAGCTAAAAAGAGAAGTATCGAGTTAGATCCAGCAGAAGGAATAAAGAATGCTTCTGATGCAGAACAAATCTATGTGGAAAATTATCTTTATCAAACAAAAGAAAATAACAATCACTTTCAATAAAAAAAGCTTGGAGAGAAATCTCCAAGCTTTTTTAATGCGGTAAAAAGATGAGCTGATAGAGAAATAGAACAGCAAAGACATACACAAGCGGATGGACTTGTTTGCCTTTTCCTTTTACCAGCTTCATTAACGGATAAGAAATGAAGCCAAGCGCAATTCCTGTTGCAATACTTGATGTAAGAGGCATCGCTAGAACAACTAAAAAGGCAGGGAACGCTTCATCAAAGTCATTCCAATTAATTTTAGCTACAGCACCCATCATCAAGCTTCCGACAATAATTAATGCAGGTGAAGTAATAGCTGCTACGCCAGAAACCGAGCTTACAACCGGACTAAAGAACGCTGCAACAATAAATAGAATGGCTACCGTCACGCCCGTTAGACCTGTGCGTCCGCCTGCTGCTACACCAGATGAAGATTCAACGTAAGCCGTTGTTGGGCTTGTACCAAATAAAGCTCCAATCGTTGTACCAAATGAGTCAGCAAGCAATGCTTGACGTACGCGAGGCATCTTATTACCTTTCATAAGACCGGCCTGTTGAGCTACGCCTACCATTGTACCTGTTGTATCAAAAATCGTCACAAGTAAGAAAGAAAAAACAACTGTGTACAGATCATGATGAATAACATCTCCAAAAGCAGCAAAAGGATTTGAAATCATTAAGCCGTCTGGAAGGTGAGGAGAAGCAAACAAACCTTTATCAAATGAAAGCTGTCCTCTAAAGAAAGCAATTAACCCCGTAATAATCATACCGAAGAATAAAGCGCCGTTTACATTTAGCGTATATAAAATGATTGTAATCGCAAGTCCAATCAGTGTTAAAACTACTTTTTCAGACTGCAAATCACCAAGTCCAATTAAATTTGACTTATTTGCAACAATAATACCGGCTGAACGAAGCCCGATAAAAGCAATAAATAAACCGATACCAGCACTAATCGCGTGCTTTAAATTGTTTGGAATAGCTTCAATTAATTTTTCACGAAACGATGTTAACGATAGGATGATAAAGATAATACCCGCTACGAATACAGCTGAAAAAGCAGTAGCATAGTCGATGCTTCCATTTGAACCAACAACTAAAGCAGCAAAGTACGCATTCATTCCCATACCGGGAGCAATCGCGATTGGATAGTTAGCTGCAAGAGCCATCCATAGCGTAGCTACGACTGCTGAAATAATAGTAGCTGTAAATACTTGATCAAAAGGAACGCCGGCGCTGGACAAAATAACTGGGTTCACAATGACGATATAAATCATGGTTAAAAACGTTGTAATACCAGCTAAAATCTCCGTTTTAGCATCCGTGTTATATTCTTTTAACTTAAACATAAGTAACCTCCAAAAATAACGAACATTAAAAGCAACATGATATATAATATTCGTTTTTTACTTGAAATGCAATAGATTTGCATATAAAAAATCAAAAACTGAAAAAGTGACGATAAAAGAGCTAAAACAAGTGTGAAATATTTCTTTTTTTCGGTGCTTTTTATAGTGTGTGCGTATAGAAGAGGCTCATACGAAAAAAAGCCGCTTGGTCTGCAGCGGCTATGTTGCTTGTTTTGAGGCAACGACTATTGGAAATTTTATTTTAATGGAAAGAGTTAAATCGTGATACGTATATTCCAAGCGTCCGTGGTAGTTGGAAACAAGTTCAGAAATGATCCACGTGCCAAGGCCTTCGTGGCGTTCTTTCTTTTCTGTAACATGAAAAGAAGTAAACAAGTGATCTTGACGTTCTCGTGATAAAGCAGCGGTAGAATTGCTGACTTCTAAAATGTAAATGCCGCTTCGAATCATACTCGAAACGGTTATCTCCTTTTTCTCAGAAGAATGAGCGGCTTCTAAAGCATTATGCAGTAAATTCATGATGAGATTCATTTGGTCAAGGTGGTTTAAAGGCAGCTGTGATAATGGTGAATCTAATTGAACATTCATATGTATTCCCCACGTATGTGCTTGATTCTTGCTTTGATGGACAACAGAAGCAACGTGCGAATGTTCACCTTGAATATATGAATGGGTATCATTCAAAGCTTCAACGTAATCTTGAATATACTCTTGTGCCTGCTGCCTTTGATTTGTTTCTAAAAGATAGGATACAGCACTGACATGTTTAATAAAATCATGTCTTTCAGCCCTTAACGCTTGAAAAAGCTCATTGTTTTTTTGAATTTCACGTGAAGCACTGCTTTCCCGGTTGGTTACAAATATGTATTGTTGATAAGAAGAAAACATGTCAGTCATATAACCAATCATTGCGATAACGGTTAAGCTAACACTAAAAGGTGAAGATAGGCTAAATAAAAGCAGGAAAAAAGACGTCAGTACGATTGCTTTTTTTATCGTTAGTGAAGGAGCCGTTTGATATTTCTTTCTCCATATAAAAAATGAACCAATTATAAAAGAACTAAGTAGGAGATGTAAACTAACAGGCAGGTCTTTAAAAAAGAGGAGCACGAAAACAGTTAGTAAAACTAATGTGTAAAATAGTTTCATTTTAGATAGTCCCTCCTTTAAAAGTATTCTCTTTGCAAGATGTCTAAATTTGGTTTCGTGATTAAAGCTGTTTTTTCGGTGCTTTGAAACATCACTGAGTAGGAGTGCTTAGTATATAGGGAGAAATTTTGAACATAGGAAATGTTTATAATAAAAGCTCGATGCGACCTTAGAAAATGACTCGCTGTTAATTCTTTTTCAATTTCGTTTAATGATTGATAGGTACTAAATTCTCCATTTGTCGTTATGATTGTGGTAGAGCGACCCGTTCGTTCTGCAAATATAATATCTTGTTTGTTCAGCACTTGCATTTCGGTTTTTTGTTTTAAAATAAGCTTATCTCTTGTGTCAGTTGATTGTTTTTTTTGATGAAAACGCTGAATGCCTTTTAACAGACGCTCTTTAGAATAAGGCTTCATAATGTAGTCTAAAACGTTGAGTTCAAATGCATGAACGGCAAAGCCGCTGTGCCCAGTGACAAAGATGACTTGAATATCAAGTGCGTAAGCATTGATAAAGTCTGCAAGCTCATAACCTGATAGCTTTGGCATTTCAATATCTGTAATTAATAAATTAATTTCATTTTTTTTAATTTCGTTATAAGCTTCCTCCGCGCTGCTAGTCGAAAAAAGGATGTCTATATCATCTTCTCTTTCTAAAGAAATCCTCAATTTCTCTAAATCATATGAATGATCGTCCACTAATCCTACTTTCATAAATAAAAACCCTCTTTGTTTCATTCTATTGGATATTACCACACTATTTTACCATGATTTACAAGGTGGAAAGGACGTTTCGCGACATAAAAAACCCTCTTTATGACAAGATGGAAGATGCTGTATGAAAAATAAGCTAATATATAGTCAATCACAGTAAAAGGGGAGAGCGGATATGATTGAAATCAAAGGTGTTACGAAATATTTTAAAGAGAAAAAGCAAACAATTGCAGCAGTTCAAGATATTCATGTAACTATCTCACAAGGAGAAATTGTAGGGCTATTAGGTGAAAATGGTGCGGGGAAAACAACTCTTTTACGTATGCTGTCGACTGTACTTGAACCATCGGAAGGTAATATGTTCATTCATGGAATTAACATTCATAAACAGCCGGATAAAATAAAACAAAGAATTGGCGTGCTTTTTGGCGGTGAAACAGGTTTATACGACCGTTTAACCGCTCGTGAAAACTTAGCTTATTTTGCTAAGTTTTATGGCATGAGCAAACATGAAACAAAGATAAGGATCGAGGAACTGGCCAAACGTTTTGGAATGAAAGACTACTTGGATCGCCGGGTCGGAGGCTTTTCAAAAGGAATGCGTCAAAAAGTAGCCATTGCACGCACTATTCTTCATAACCCGGACGTTATCCTATTTGATGAGCCGACTACAGGATTAGACATTACATCAGCAAACATGTTTCGTGAGCTTATTAAAAGTCTGCAAAGAGAAGGAAAAACGATTATTTTTTCCAGTCACATTATGGAAGAAGTGGAGATGCTGTGTCAGTCTATCATCATGATTCATAAAGGGAAAATGATTTATCAAGGAACAAACGAACAGCTGTATAAAGAAGAGGAAAGCACAGACTTAAACTATATCTTTATGTCGCGTATCGTGAGGGGGGCTTAATATGATTTGGCATATTTATAAAAAAGAGTTAATTGATTGTTTGCGAGATCGAAAGACGATTATCTTTAGTGTGTTGATTCCGATTTTGTTAAATATAGGGATGCTGTTTTTTGTAGATAGAATGATGTCTAGTGATCAATCTGATGGTATGTCTATAGCTGTTGAGAAAGGCTCAGATAAAAGTGTAGTGGAATGGTTGAAGGGAGATAGAAACCTTCAAATTATTGAAAGCGAAGATCCACTTCAAACAGTAGAAAAAGGCAAAGCATTAGTAGCTTTAAAAGTTGACAAGAAATTTTCCGATAAAATTTTCCATACGCAATCTCCAGATGTGACGATTTATACAAGTCCAAGTAGTGTAGAATCTTCAGGGGCGACAGAGTACGTTACAAATATACTAAACAAACAGAGAGAAGGCATCGTAAAAGAACGTTTAAATCAATTAAATATTAATAATCAAACGATTGAGCCCTTTCATGTAATTGAACAAAGTGTTTCAAAAGAAGATACCAGTTCACTATACATGGTAGCAATTTATGCCCCCCTAATTATTATTATAGGTATATTAGGAGGTATCTTGCCTTCCGCTAATGATATTTTTGCAGGAGAAAAAGAGCGAAAAACGATGGAAGCTCTACTCATGGCTCCTGTTAAACGACTACATTTACTAGTAGGGAAATGGTTCACTATTTCTACATTTGGTGTCTTAAGCGGAGTTCTTTCTACTATTTCATTTGTGCTTTTTGTACGCTACTTTACCGTGACGTTAAATGATGCCTTGAATCTAACCAATCACCTCGTTGCTTTTGGCGTTTCATTACTAGTAGCTATCACTTTATTTGCTTTATTAGCAGGACTAATTCTTTGTATCTTTAGTCTCTTAGCAAGCTCCGTTAAAGAAGCGCAAAGCTATACATCACAAATCATTACAGTAGCGATGCTTCCATATTTCCTAATGATGGGGAAATCTGTAAACGAGCTGCAGTCAAGTGCCTTTTTAATTCCTATTTATAACGTATTTGCACTTATGAAACAGCTTCTCTATGGTGTCTATGACATGCAGAGTCTTGCGTATACAGCAGGAAGCTTGTCGGTTTGCATTATTGTTTTATTTACGATTGGTTATACGATGTTTACCAAAAGCCGTTGGGTGCTTGGTAAAGGGTAAGAGACTGGGCAAAAGTAATTTAGTTGAAGAGAAATCCGAACGAGTAATCGTTCGGATTTTTTTATTGGAATGGTGAACGTAGGTTTCAAGTAGGTAGTTAGCTGCTTCTAGCTGTTGATTGGAGGGAAAGCCGGAGACTCCTGCGAGAAAAGCGGAACAGGTGAGACCCCGCAGGAGCGGAAGCGACGAGAAGGCTCACCGGCCACCCGCGGAAAGCGAAGTTTTGCACGGAAATCAACAGCGGCGTAACAAGCGCCTCATAATAGCTCATTTACCCCAGTTGTTTGTCTCTAGATTCAATTGATTTCGTTATGTCTCAACTTTTTTGTAGGGAAATAGAAATTAAAAGAGAATATGGAAAGAAAGGAGAGTGAAACAGCTGTATCATATTATAGTAGAAGAAATTTCTCATTCGATAAAAAAGTATGTAAAGCAAATCGAAAAAGTGACGTTTCCAAAGCAAGGATGTACCTCGAATGTTGGTATCCTTCATACGGCTAAAGGAAAGTATGTTTTAAAGCGGACAAAAGGGGAAAAGTACAGAAAATGGTTATATAGGGAATATTATGTATTAAAAAATATACGGGCACTGTCGGACTTTCAAAGCCCGAGTGCTTACAAATTTGTTCAAACAGCTGTTATTGGCTGGAGCGGAGGAACCTGCGGAGATGCCCGTTATGATATGGCTCTTGCTGTTCGCTTTGAAGGCGGAATTTTTACCGGTAAAGAGCGCGCTGCTTTTTTTAAGGGATACGGCAAGCAGATTTCACAGCACGAATTTTGTTATTTTGCAGAAGGATTGTACGAGTTTTTCTAAGCAATAATGACATCATTTTCTTCATTTGTTGAACGTCCACTTTCTTTGACGAATTCATACTAGTTTTGTCACGTATGAAGGGATTTAAAAATTTCTCTCGAAATGGCTAGTAAATGAAAAAATGGAGGGATGGAACATGACGATGAAAACGGTAGATGTGGCAAAAGCGCTGGGAATACATCCAAGTACGGTATTAAAGTGGGTCAAAATGGCGGATATCGAGCTAGAGAGAAATGAATCGGGACACTGTGAGTTTACAGAAGAAAACATTGAAGCACTTAGAAACTTTCAAAAAAACCGCAATCGTCAAGCCGTCGTCAAAGTGGTAGAAAAAGTAGTAGAAAAAGAGGAAGTCGTTATATCTGATGAACGTGCGCAAGACATGCAAAAGCAGCTTGATCAGCTTTTTTTAAGGCTGATTGAAAATGAAAAGCGTACAGAAGAAAAAGCGGGAGAAGTAGTGACGTTTCAAATTTTAGAGCATCGTTCAGAAATCGATCGATTAAATAAAGTTATTACGAAATTAGAAAATCGAGTAGTGGAACTTGAAAGTCAGTTAAAAAGTGAAGATAGCTTAAAAGGTAAAAAGCCTGTTCCGAGATGGAGAAGCTTTTTAACCGGTATTTTTAGCTACTAGCAGCGATTTACCATAACGGTAAATCGCTTTTTTTATGGAATTTTATGAAAAATACATCAATTCGTACAGGTTTGTGGAAAAAAATCTCAATAATAGTTGACGAAACGCTTAGTAATTTGATAAAACTAATTAAGTTAAGAAAGTGAAATACTTTCGTAAATACATATTCGTTATCATGCAATAGCGATAAGGAGAGTGACAAGTGAAAAAAAGAGAAGAGCTCGTTCAAGAAATGGAGACGCTGTTTCGCTTTGTGTTCAGACAGCTTCGCCAAGAAATTAATGAAGTATACAATTCAGAGCTATCAACAAATGAATTTATGGTGCTTCGTATGCTGGTTGATTCCGGCAGGCAGCGATCAACTGATTTATCAAAGTATCTTCAAGTGTCAGCAAGCCACATTACGGCGGTAACCGACTTGCTTTTATCAAAAGGCTACATTGCACGCAAACGGTCTGAAAACGATCGGCGTATTATTGATATCGAACTGACCAAGGAAGGACAGGATATTTTTAATGCTATTCAAGAGAAGAAACGAGCCTATTTCCTTGAGCGTTTTGAGCACTTTACCGATAAAGAAATTGAAACGATGAATAAACTGTTTCACAAAATTAAAGGCGATCAAAAATAAAGCGCTTTAAATACGGAAGAATAATCAGTGAATATGGCCTTCACTGATTATTTTTTTGTCTTAAAACGCAAAGAGTATAAAAGGCAAGTTAGTTGGTGAGAACATAAAATCAGCGTATAATAATAGAAAGAACACATGAAGGAGGTCATCTTTTTGACAGAACAATATGAAGTAGCAACTTTTGCCGGCGGCTGTTTTTGGTGTATGGTGAAGCCTTTTGATGAACAGCCAGGCATTATAAAAGTTGTATCTGGCTATACAGGCGGTCACAAAGAGAACCCGACGTACAAAGAAGTATGCTCAGAAACAACGGGCCACTATGAAGCGGTCCAAATTACCTTTGACCCAGAAGTTTTTCCATACGAAAAGCTTTTGGAACTATACTGGCCTCAAATTGATCCAACGGATGCAGGCGGACAATTTGCCGATCGAGGCGACTCGTATCGAACAGCAATCTTTTATCACAATGAACATCAAAAGGCACTAGCTGAAGAATCCAAACGACAATTAGAAGCAAGCGGTCGTTTTTCTGAGCCGATTGCTACCCCAATTCTACCGGCAAAACCGTTTTATGAAGCCGAAGAATACCATCAAGGTTATTATAAGAAAAATAAATTCCGCTATGCTATGTATCGACGAGGATCTGGACGTGATCGTTTTATTAAAGAAAACTGGAAAGACTTTGGACGGGACGAGCAGCTGAAAACGATATTAACGCCCATTCAGTATGAAGTGACTCAAAACGACGCAACGGAACCTCCGTTTCGCAATGAATTTTGGGATCATACGGAAGATGGTATTTATGTAGATATCGTATCAGGAGAGCCGTTGTTTAGTTCAACTGATAAATATGATGCCGGATGCGGATGGCCGTCTTTCACAAAAGCGATTAATAAAGATGAAGTAAAAGAAAACATGGACGTTAGTCATAATATGGTTCGTACAGAAGTACGAAGCAAAACCGCTAACTCTCATTTAGGTCATTTATTTGATGATGGTCCGCAAGATGCAGGCGGCTTGCGTTATTGCATCAACTCAGCAGCTCTTCGCTTTGTTCCGAAGGAAGATTTAGAAAAAGAAGGATACGGGGAATACGCTGTTTTATTTAAGAAATAAAATAATATGAAAAAAAGAGCGTGATTCAACTTAAAGTTGGCTCACGCTCTTCTTTTTGTGCTTTCTTTTGTTTTATTTTAGCTCGAATGAGGCTATAGAGAAAAAGGAAAGGAATGTAGCCATAAATAAAGTAAAAGCCGGTCATGGATAATCGTGTATTAAGCTGATCGATGGTTTCTCGATCATCAAAGAAAATAGAAAAACCAAGAAGGGCAATCAGAACTAATATAAGAAAAAGCGTAGGCGGCTTATTAAATGTTTTACTAAATCCACGAATTGTACACCATACGCTGACAGCAATCGTAGGAAGAACCACTATAAGCCACAGAGCAATTAAAATATATTCAAAACGCTGTAAAAACGGAATTTCAATAATTTTGGCCATCGTTAAAGTTGGCCAGATTGTATGCATTAATTGTCCTTGGCTAAAGTAGGAAAATGAAACCAATGCTGTGAATAAATACAAAAAAGCACTGAACAATATCCCAAGTTGACCCCATTTTTGGCTAGTAGCGCCATTTTTTATAAAAGGATAGAAAAAAAGCACAGATTCAAATCCTAAATTCTCAAAAGTCATCATCTTAGTTGAAATTAAAAATTCCCATATCGTGTGGTCAAACAAAGGAAATAAATTATTAAGGTGCCCGTATTTCAGAGGGTAAATCAATGCAAGTGCGAGCGGCAAGGGAAGCATAACCCCAAAAAAAGCAATTCCAGTAATCACACGAAATCCACCGGAAACTGTATAGTAAATAATAGGTAAGTAAACAAGTGATACAATCCATGTTTCCAGCTGTGGAAACATCCATATTTGTAAAATTTCTACGTACGTCCGGTAAATAGTTAACGCAAAAATAAAATAATAAGCCGATGCCGCAAGAGTTAAAGCTCCTCCAAGGTATTTCCCAAAGTATAACCGATGGATATCGACAATATCGCTGTTTTCACGGGTTAAAATATTAAAAATCATCGCTAATAAAATACAGACGCTGATCGCAGCAAGGAAAATAGATATCCAAGCTTCATATCCAGCTCCTTTAATAATATAACGCTGAAATCCTAGTATTCCAACACCAATTTGCGTAGAGTGGACTAAGAAAAAAAGAAAAGAAGGGGAAACTTGATTTTCTTCTTTAATTGTATTGTGCATCTTTTCTTCCTCCTAGTTGCTAATCCCGGTTTGAATAAGGTGAACGCGAGCTTTTACTTCAATATTCATATCCGGATATTGTGCTTTGAATTTTTCACTGTTAAATCCTCGCGTTTTACTTCGAACGTAATCTGTAAAACAAATGGGGTCGATTTTGTGCCGCTGAAGTTTCTTAATAAAGGCATCCCCATCTTTTTCAATATCTTTTTGAAGCGTTTTTTCAACCATTTTAATACTAGCTGGATCTGTTAAATTTATCCATCCGGGAAACTCTTTTACAAGACCGTCGATAGTTAAGTGCGCAACAATACTTGGATGTTGATGATTTCCTTTAATTTCATACTTTGTTTTGGTTCGCAAGTTCTGCAGTATAATTTCGCCTTTACGGTCACTTTCTTTAATTGTTACTGAGTAGCGGCCATGTTTTGTTCCGCTTGTTAGCAGCTTAAATAGAAACGTTTCTTTCATTCCGATGGTTGTAACGACTTTTTGTTTTTTGAAAAGCGCCAGTCCCTTTAATTTAATAGCATCTTTTTGCTGCGTTAAAACAGGAAGATAAGGGTCGCGGTCGTCGCTGAAAAAACTGAATAAAAAAATTTGTAAATTAGTGTTGGGCAAATTTTCTGTTCGGATATTTTGTTCGATCAAATTAGAAATAAACTGATAGTCCTTAATTTTCTTTTTGGTAACGGAGCTCAATAATTCATGTGCGTTGCCATCTGCAATGCTTAATTTAATATTACGTCCAAGGTCTGGATTTCTAGCAATCGTGTTTACTAATTCATCCACGCCATGTGTTGCAAATTCTTTTCCCATGACGATGCTCCTCAGCTGCCCAAAAGCGACCGGAAGAGATGATTTATTGTTTAAGCGAAGTGGAATATCAAATGATGAATTAGCAGTAGCTGCAATAATACTTGGTTCTTCCGTTGGTCCATATTTATAGATAGGGTATAAAATGGTTCCTCTGACTTTATTGCTTTGAGGAATATAATCATATCCTATAGAGTTAACTACTTGAATTTCGTCAATCGTTTCACGGTCTGCACAGCTTGTTAAGAAAGTAAGGCAAGTGCATAAAATAAGTATTTTCTTCATGACGTTTCCCCGCTTTACTCATTATCTAGATTACTTTTTCGTTTAGTCTTATTCGCTTTATTAGGGTTATAGCGAAAGCGTTCTAAAGGACGCAAGTAGCTTGGTCGCTTAGCCGTATGACTATAGGGCAATCGCAGGAAGGTGTCCCTATACTCTGTTGGACGAAACGGAAAAAGCGGAACAAGATAAGGCATGCCCAAAGATTTTAAACGAAGCAAATGAACCAGTAAGAAACAAAAACCAAAGGTAATGCCGACTAAACCGAACGCAGTGGCAAACAAAATAAACGGAAAGCGTAGCAGCCGGATGGTATTAGACATTTTAAAAATAGGCGTTGTAAAAGAAGCTAAAGCTGTCAGTGAAACAATAATAAGCAAAATATTGCTTGTTAACGCCGCTTCGACTGTTGCTTGCCCAATAACAATCCCTCCTACGATTCCCAGTGTTTGCCCTACTTTTGTTGGAAGTCTGGCCCCGGCTTCGCGAAGCAGTTCAATGGTGATTTCTAAAAAAAGTACTTCGATGACCGGTGGAAAAGGAACGTTTGTCCTTGAAAAGATAATAGGCCCCAGAAGATCTTTTGGAAGCATCTCATAATGATACGTAACAATGGCTACATAAAGAGGCGTAGCAAAAATAGAGAAAAAGACGCCAAAAATACGAATAACTCGGAAAAATGACCCTAGAACCCACGGTAAATAGTAGTCTTCAGGTGAAATAAAGAAGTCAAGCAGCGTTGACGGACCTGTAACTGCGTAGGGTGAACCGCTTGAGAAAAAGGCAGCTTGGCCGTTTAACAGACTGAACAAGACCCGGTCGATCCGCTCTGTTGTTAAAAACAGAGGAAACGCCGTAGAAGAATTATCGGAAATTAATTGATCAAGCATTGTACTATCAAAAATGACGTCGAAATCTATATCTTTCAGGCGCTGCGTCATAGTGTCCACGTGCTGAGGGTTCGTTACGCCTTCTAAGTAAACAAGAACGACACGCGTTTTTGATTTATTTCCTACGGTGAGTTCTTTAAAAATAAGGTTTTCGGAAATGACCGTTTTTCTCATTAAATAGAGATTGACATCTAAATCCTCTACAAAACCAATTTTAGGACCAACGACGCTGAACTCATTTTCTGTTTCATTTTCTTTTCGAAACCCTGTATCAAAGCTTTGAACTTTAATAAGAGCTACTAGCTTATCGTCTTTATGTAATTGAAACATTACGTAGCCGCGCAGCATCTTTTCTAAAATTTCTTTTGTATCTTTTGTGACTGAAATATCTTCAATCGGCAGAACATTTTCAACTTCATATATACTGCTTAACGTGAAGTCTAGTTTTTGAAAAGGCTCGAGTATTTTATCTTCAACACTTTGCATGTTTACGAGCTGCTTAAAATAAGTAATGATGTACTTTCGATGCTGCGAACCAATGGCTAATGTTGTGAAATCACTTGATTTTTTAAATTGTTTAATCAGTTCATCCAATGTTTTTTTGGGCTGATCGTCTGCATTCTTTTTTTTAAATAAATGTTTAAACATAACCGTGCCCCTCGCATGACTTTCTATTACTGGTAGTTTGTTCATGTACTTCCTTTTTATTCGACTATTTTTTCTCAAGAAGAAAGGAAGAATATAAAGACAAACTTTACACTCTTTTACAGCAGATAAACAGTGGATTTACGTTTGAATGGTAACTTTAGACATGTTGAAGACAATTAAGTAAAGGAGCGGGTACATTTATATGAAGAAAAAATTAGCAGGTATTACACTGGCAGGAGCAGTAGCATTGGCCTCGTTTGGTGTAGGAAACTCACTTATTCAAACGGAAGCAAAAGTGGAGCATAAGTCAGCTAAGAAGCCTCAAAATGTCATTATGATGGTAATGGACGGGACGAGTTCAAATGCTACTACACTCGCAAGATGGTACAAGGGAAAACCGTTACATATGGATCAGCTGATGGCTGGGGGAGTACGTGCGTATTCGGCAGAATCTGCTATTACAGATTCCGCTCCGGCAGCTACTGCTTTAGCAACAGGAAATAAATCAAATTCAGGTTATGTAGGTGTGCTTCCTTCAGTAGTGAACACACCTGGGGTTAAATCCGTAGAAAAAGAAAATCAATTTCGTCCCGTAGCAAACGTTCTAGAAGGAGCAAAGCTTTCAGGGCGCGCGACAGGAATTGTGGCTACTTCTGAAATCCAGCACGCTACACCAGCTGGTTTTTCAGCCCACAACTATAGCCGTGATGATTTTCAAACGCTAGCGGAGCAGCAAGTGTATCAAAACATTGATGTAGTGCTTGGAGGAGGCAAGCAATCTCTTCTTCCAGGAAAAGAAGAAAAAAGCCGGAAAGACGGTGAAAACTTAGTCGATGTTTTGAATACAAGAGGATATGACTTTGTAGAAAATAAAAAGGAATTAGAGCAGTCACACGCCCAAAAAATCTGGGGGAGCTTCGCCGACCGTGACTTAGCGTATGATATGGACCGACCGCAGACAAAAGCAGAACAGCCAAAGTTGTCCCAGATGACAAATAAAGCAATAACAACACTATCCAAAGATAAAGACGGTTTTTTCTTATTTGTTGAAGGAAGCAAAACGGATTGGGCAGCTCATGCGAATGATCCAGTAGGAATGATTAGCGATGTATTAGCGTTTGATGAGGCAGTAGGCAAAGCAGTAGAGTTCGCTGAAAAAGATGGAAATACGATGGTTATTGCGATTGCTGATCACGGAAACAGCGGTCTTTCAATCGGTAATGCAAATACAACAAAAGGGTACGATACCACACCTGTTTCTGCTTATATTGATCCGTTAAAAAAAGCAAAAATGACGTTAGAAGGTGCTACGTCTAAATTAAAAGAAGATTTATCAAATAAAGAAGAAGTGGCTGCTTTGTATGGTTTGTCCAATCTAACTTCAGAGGAAAAAGCGCAGCTGACTAAAGCAAGAGATAAAAAAGAAATCAGTGCTGCACTATCGAAGTTATTAGCCAACCGAGCAAACCTTGGATTCACAACGGGTGGTCATACGGGTGAGGATGTATTTCTGTATTCGTACGGTGTAAATCGACCAACAGGGCACTTTGATAATACGGATATTGCCAAACATATGGCTAAATCAATGAATATTAACTTAAACAAGTTAACAAATGAATTATTTATTGAGGCAAATAAAGCTTTTAAAGGCTCAAAGGTAGCGGTTGATTCAAAAGACAAAAACAACCCTGTGCTGGTTGTTACAAACAATAAGCGAACGGTGCGTTTCCCAGTAAACAAAAATATTGCTATTGTAAACGGAAAAGAAATTCAAATGGACAGCGTGGTGGTACAGGATAAAAAGAATCGCTTTTTTGTATCGAAACAAGCACAGCAAATTGTAAAAAATGAAAAATAAGAAATGAATACAAAACAGGCCGGGTTATAACTTTAGGCCTGTTTTTTTACAAATAATAGATGGTTAATTAGGTTATGTAGCCTTTATAGAGGAATGAAGCTATTTATTTTACAAATAAATAGCTTTGAACACTTAAAGAAATGGAAAGTCTTCACGTTTAACTATATGTGATTTGTACTATGAAATGGTATAATAATCATAGTTTTAAAAGGAACTAGTTCGGAATACATATGTAAGTTCATACCTTTGTATGCTAGAATTTTTATAATAAAATGAATAAAAAATACATAAATTCTTTTGGCTGAAATCACAAAGTCATGGTTATTAAGGACAATATGTAAGTAATTACCTTGAATAAAAAGTAAAAAATGAATAAAAGTATGGGTGAAAGAGCGTAGAACATGTTTTAATAGTAAGAGAAAACAAAATGATTGAAAAAAGCGTGTCGTCTTTATCGAAAATAGTAAATAAAGATTTTGGCATGCTGATTTACAGATTATAAAAAGGGTATTAAATCATTGTTAGGAAAATAAATGATAATAGATAAACGGTTTTTATGTCTTCTTCTAGAAAACCTACAATTATTGCAATATTCCCCATGAACAATCGTTGTGCGTTCCATTAACGATTAGCGTCCGTGTAGATCATTCATCTCAACATAAAAACACTATAACTATGTGTAGACATGCATAAAACAGAATGGGCAATAGTTCGTACTATACTTTAACATTGTATCCTAGGGGGAGTCAGGATGAACAAAATTAACTTAATTATTGCCGATGATAACGAAGATTCGGTTGAAATTTTAGATTATTTTATAGAACAGCTTCCGGAATTTGAAGTGATTAGCACCTGCAAAGACGGAGAGCAGCTTGTACAGGAAGTGATGGCTAAGAGTCCAGACCTTTTGCTCGTAGACATTAATATGCCTACGATTAACGGTGTAGATGCCATAAAAAAGTGCCTGCGCATTAAGCCGAATTTAAACTTCATTTTTATCACCGGTTATGATGAATTTGCTGTAAAGGCATTTGAGTTGTCAGCACTGGATTACATTGTAAAACCGATTGAAAAAACCAGGCTTTATATGGCGTTAGAGCGGGCAAAAAACTCCATTGGAATTGATAAAAATCAGTCAAAAAAGCCAGGTGAGCAATTAAAAAGACTGCCTGTAAAATTTAATGGTTCTACTTATTACATTCCAATTGATCAAATTATTTTTATCGAGAAATCCGGAAAAAAATGCTTAATTTATACTCAATCACGTGTCTATGAGACATATGAAAATATTAGTGATATCTATATGTATTTGAACCCTTCTGTATTTAGTCAAACACACCGGTCTTATATCGTGAATTTACAGAAAGTTTCGCACATCACACCAAAAAACGAAACATATCTTGTTTATTTCTTAGAAATTGATGAATATGCTCATATCTCAAAATTAAAAATCCAAGACGTTCAAAAACAGCTGCATCAGTTAATGACGAATTAAAAGATGCTGCTGCTTCTAAAATAGCTATGTTGATGAAAGGACGAAGCTTATGTAAGTTTCGTCTCTTTCATGTGTCTGCTTTCGGAATAAATGATCGTAATATAGTTCTTATGAGAAGAGTTAGATAGAAGACGTAACGTTGAATTGAAAGGAAAGAAAATGATTTCAATTACTGGTAACTATAATGAATTTACCGTATTTCTTGCTGTCATTGTAGGGATTCTTGCCTCTTATACAGCACTTGATATTATGAGCAAAATGATAAAAGAGAAGCGGAACAATTATTTGTGGCTTACACTGTCAGCAACTTCAATGGGGCTTGGAGTGGGGGCGATGCACTATATTGCGATGCTTGCTTATTATGTTCCTGTTAGCTTTCATTTTGATCCTGTACTTTCTGTCCTTGCTTTAATAATAGCGATCAGCGGATCATTAGTTGCGTTTTGGACATTCTGGAAATGGCGCACGTCGGTATGGTCAGGGCTTATTTTAGGAAGCAGTATTCTGGGTACGCATTACATTGCAATGGCAGCAATCGAAACAGAAGCACGTATTCATTATGCCGTGCTATCTGTTTTGCTTTCCATCATCATCGCCCTGGTCGTTGCATTTTATGCGATGCACTTGTTTTTTCGTTCGAAAAGCGTGAAAGCTAATCCGTTTCTTAAACTTGTTAGCTCTATTTTGCTGGGTATTGGAATTTCAGCTATGCATTTCATCAGTATGTATGGAATGAAGCTCCATATTGCACATTCAGTTGCTAGAAGGTGGGGCCAGTGGCTGCCGTATCAAGCGCCATTTTCCAATATTATTGCAAGCATCACAATTACACTACTCATTGTCTTCCTGCTCGTTGCTGCTTTTAAGCGGCAGGAAGAAGTGAGGGAAAGTCAATTAAAAGAAGAGTATTATCAATCTCTTTTTAACTACAATCCCAATATTGTGTGTGCGGTTGATTTGTACGGCAATATTCAAACGATTAATCCAAAAGGAACAGAGCTAACAGGATACACGTTGCATCAAATGGAGAAAATTCCGTTTCCTTATATGTTTAGAGAAGCTGAAAGAGCTGAAGAATATATGTGGAAATCTCTGAGCGGAGACTCTGTGTATTATGAGGCAACGCTCATTCGCAAAGATAATCAGCCTGTATACGTTGAAGTAACGCAAATGCCTATTATTGTTCATGGTCAAATTAAAGGCAGTTACGTTATTGCCAAAGATGTGACAGACCGAAAAAAGGCTCAACAGCAGCTGTTGGATTTACAAGAAGATTTAAAACGCACGCTTTCACAGCAAGATGGCGCTATTTTTAAATTTGTGAAAAACGATAAAGGGTATATTCATACCATGTGCGAAGGAAAAATGGTTCGTGAAATGGGATATAAGGAAATAGATGTTGTTGGTAAAACACTTGAAGAATTTTTGCCTGAATCCTACGCGAAAGAAAATAAGAGATACTATGAGAAAGCATGGGCGGGAGAGAAAGTGTCTTATGAAGTACTTATGAACGACTTTGCTTACTATACGAAGTTAATACCTCATATCTACAAAGGAGAAGTACAAGAAGTTATTGGTTCTATAGTAGATATCACTGATCTTCACGAGGCAAGAGAAAAGCTGGCTAAAAGTGAAAGCATGTATCGCTCCGTTCTTTCTACAATGTCAGAAGGTGTGGTGTTTCATGACCTTGAAGGTAACTTAATTGCTGCCAATGCCTACGCTGCTAAAATTCTAAACGTGCCTTACGACCAAATGTTATCGGTTAACCCGTTTGGTTTAGACTGGGAAATTATTCATCCTGACGGTACACCTTTTGCACTGGAAGACATTCCATCTGTTCGATGTCTTGACACAAAAGAGGCTGTGCGAAATACAGTTATGGGTATTTATTTAGATGAGAAAAAGTTGACATGGCTTTCGGTGAATGCTGAACCGCTTCAAGAAAGCAAATATTATAAAGGCGTAGTTGTCACATTTTATGATATTACAAAACAGCAGGAACAAGAACAAGATTTGCTTCATTCTAATCAGCAAATGATTATAGCAAAAGAAGAAGCCGAAAAAGCAAATCAAGCCAAGTCTGAATTTTTATCAAAAGTAAGCCATGAGCTTCGTACGCCGTTAAACAGTATTTTAGGTTATGCACAGATATTGGAAGAGCAAGGGGAAAAAGATTTAACAGAAAAACAATTGAATCGTATACGAAAAATTTTAAAAGCAGGTAATCATCTTCTTTATTTGATAAATGAAACGCTTGATTTATCGAAAATTGAATCAGGTCACTTAGCGATTAATCTTGAACCGGTGTCGGTAAAAGAGGCAATTGAAGACGCCCTTAAAATTATGAAACCACTAGCAAAAAATAAGCATAGTATACTTTATACTCGCTTTCACGCATACCAAGAAGTCTTTGTTGAAGTAGATGAACTTCGGTTTCAGCAGATCTTATTAAATCTGCTTACAAACGCCATTAAATATTCGCCCGCTTATCGTGATATCACTATCTATACTGACATCACTCAGGATCACGTAACTATATCGATTGAAGATAAGGGCTTTGGAATTCCAGCTTCAGAATTAAATCGGATTTTTGAGCCTTTCTACCGTGTAAATAGACTAGAAAAAGACGGAACAGGAATTGGGTTGGCGCTTGTAAAACAGCTTGTTGTATTAATGAATGGAACGTGCGGAGTCCGAAGTGAAGAAGGCAAAGGCAGTACATTTTGGGTGCGTTTTCCCATAGTCCATCCACCTGTTCCTAAACGCTTATCCGATGAAGGAGAAGCCGAGCCGTTTTTAGGTTTTTCCACGCCAATTTCAATTGTGTATATTGAGGATAATGATACAAATATTGAGCTTATGCAATCGATTCTTTCTCCATATAAAAACGTTAAGCTTTTAATTGCTAAAACAGGAGAAAATGGCATCGGGCTAATCAGGTCTATTTCACCGGATATAATCTTAATTGATATTGATCTGCCTGATATGAATGGTTTTGAGGTATGCACACAGCTTCAGCTAGAAAAAGAGTTGAAGCATATTCCCCGAGTCGCCCTGAGTGCAAGCGCGATGCAAACCGATATCGATCAAGCTTTTTTAGTCGGTTTTAGTGAATACGTAACAAAGCCTATTCATCTTGCAACGTTTTTGAATGTATTAAAACGCTTAACAAACGCTTAACAAACGCTTAACAAAAGTTTAGAGGGCTTTTAATTGACTTATTAGTGAACTCTTTGTAAAATAAAAACAACTTAATACATTTACTTCTTAAGGAGTAAAGGGGAGTAGCGTCAGGGAAACCTGAAACAAAGTCGTCATTACATGGAGTATTCCATCGGCTTTGTTGGCATAATGATTATGCTTAGCAAGACCTTTGCCATATTTGGCAAAGGTCTTTTTGTGTTTTATTCCAGTAATGAGGATAAATAAACTTATACAAAGAAACGAGAGGGGATTTTTATGGATGCATCACTTTTGTTAGAGTATGGATGGGTATTGCTAGTGCTGGTTGCATTAGAAGGAATTTTGGCGGCGGATAATGCTCTTGTGATGGCCATTATGGTCAAACATTTACCGGAAGAAAAACGCAAGAAGGCATTATTTTACGGACTAGCCGGTGCCTTTATTTTTAGATTTGGTTCATTGTTCTTGATTTCATTTTTAGTCGACGTATGGCAGCTTCAAGCTATAGGAGCCATTTACTTATTGTTCATTTCCATTAATCATATTGTGAAGCGATATATGAAAAAAGACGATCATGAAAAAGTGAAAGAAGCAGACGGGAAAAAGGGCTCAAGTTTCTGGATGACGGTTTTAAAAGTAGAAATAGCAGACATTGCTTTTGCCGTTGATTCAATTTTGGCTGCTGTAGCTCTTGCCGTTACATTGCCAACAACAAATCTTCCTCAAATTGGCGGACTGGACGGTGGACAGTTCTTGGTGATCTTCGCCGGAGGAATTATGGGATTAATTATTATGCGTTTTGCTGCAACTTGGTTCGTCAAGCTATTAAATACGCGCCCAGGCCTAGAAACGGCGGCTTTTGCTATTGTAGGCTGGGTAGGGGTTAAGTTAGCGGTCTATACCCTTGCTCATCCGGAGTTGGGTATTATTAATGAACATTTCCCTGAATCAAAAGTGTGGAAAATTACGTTTTGGATTGTGTTACTTGCCATAGCAGCTTCAGGCTGGTTTCTATCTAAAAATAAAGAACAAACTGATCTTGAAAGCTCAGAGAAAGAAAAAGAATCGTTAAAAAAAATTGAAAATCAATAATAAAAAAACGCGCTTTCAATGCTAATTGAAGGCGCGTTTTTTATTTTTGAGACAAAATACCTAGTTTGGATTGTTTAGATAAAGGGTAAAAGAACTAACTAATGTTTAATTATTTTATATCCGAATGTTTTGCTTTTTCGTTCATATTCTGTAGAGAACAGAAGCACCCATGAGTAATTCAGTTCAATGAAGTTTATTTCAGTTTATAAACATATATTTCAAATGTATGTTAATTGGTAAAATTGAGCTATTATGGGTTATAATAAAGGGAAATTAAAAGGAGCAGAGCGCTTCTCAACCCTGTTCGTCATCAAAAGAATGGATATTAACATGGTATAAAGCAACTGAGTATAGTAAAAGAGGTGAAGCCAATGCTCACAAAAGTTCAAACGCCTCCATCGCTTGAAACGCTTGTACTGACGATTCAGCAAGGGGATAAACAATTACATAATGAAATGATACAACAGTATAAACCGTTTATTGCTAAAGTTGTTTCAGCTGTATGTAAACGTTATATAAGTGAAGCTGATGATGAATTTAGCATTGGTCTAATTGCATTTAATGAAGCCATTGAAAATTACACAGTCCAAAAAGGACGATCTCTTCTTGCATTTGCCGAACTTATTATTAAAAGAAGAGTAATCGACTATATTCGAAAAGAAAAGAGAAATCAAACGCTGCTCTATAGCCGAATTGAAAATGAAGGTTTTATTCAAGGTAAGGTAGAAAGGGACATATCGCTTTCTAACTATAAAAGGCAAAGTGAAACTTCATATATTCAAGAGGAAATGACTTATTTTTGTCAGGCGTTAGAATTGTTTAAATTAACTCTTGAAGACATTATTAACACGTCTCCTAAACATAAGGATGCAAGGGGAAATGCAGTCGAAGTTGCATCATTTATCGTCAATGAAAAAGAATTAAAAGATAAGCTGTTTTTAAAGCGGCAGCTTCCTATTCGCTTGATTGAAAAACATGTCAAAGTGAGCCGGAAAACAATTGAAAGAAACCGTAAATATATTATCGCGATGGTTATTATATTAGCGGGGGACTACGTATATTTAAAAGACTATATTATGTAAGAAAAAGGCACACGCAGGTGCCTTTTTTTTAGCCATGTTATGAAGTTAAGTTTTATTTTTGTGTGCTGCCGCTTAAGTGAGCTTGAGCTTGTTGCACCAAGCGTTTTGTGATTTCTCCGCCTACTGAACCGTTGCTGCGTGCAGCAGTGTCAGAACCTAGAGTTACCCCAAATTCTTGAGCGATTTCATATTTATATTGATCTAAAAATTGTTCTACGCCTGGTGTTAATAGTTTATTTGTTCTAGCCATGATTAGTCATCTCCTTTTTTAGTGGTACAGCAGTTCACTGCTGTATCTGTATTATTTGTTGTTTCCTATTTTGCATACTGGTAATGGTTTGCAAGAAAGTATAAAAAAGCCCAGCTTCTTTGAAAGCTGGGCTTTTTTATATATTATTTTACAACTGCATATTGCTCAAGAGACTGAGCAAATGACTTTTGAAGAGATTTTACTTGTTCTACGTATGCATCAGATACGTGTTGGAATTCTTGGCGCGTTTTCTTTTGCTCTTCTACTAATTGTGTTACTACTTGATGATATTGTTCTTGAGCTTGCTTTACTAAAGAATAGCTTGATTTGCTTTGGTTAAGAGAAAGCTCTTGTAATTTATTTAATGCTTCATGCGTGCGGTTTGTCCATTCTTCATAAGAATCGGCAACAGCGTTTCCAGCTGTTTTACGTAAGTTTTCAACTGTTTTTTGTTGAAGGTCTTCTAATTCAGCTTTCCATTGTTTGTCTGTTGCTTGAAGCTGTTCAACTGCTTTTGTTACAAATTCTTGCTGTTGCTCAAGTGCTTTTAACGTCCATTGCTCAATTTGTTTGTTTCCGTCTGCAATGTTTTGTAACCCCTTTGTCCATTGTTCCCACATTGCATCAATTACTGTATCATACTTTACTGTTGACATAATCAAATTCCTCCTTGAATAATTTGGTCTGGCGAACAGTTATCGTAATGAACAAAACGTTAAAGAAGAAATTCGTAGTTGTGTGATAAACCTAACATTCCGCGCTCGCTGGTTGACCGTGAAATTTTACATTATATTAGGAAACGCAGATGTACTGCGTGAATCCCTTTAATCGTTTTCTTCCTCTTTTGATTCTTTTGACTTTTTAGAAGAAGAAGAGCTAAAAGGGAACAACATGTCGGTATACATGTGAAAAAATGAATCTAACATGTTTTGATACTGTTCAAGTGAATTAGCCCACATGCTTAAATATTGTTCGCCGGCATCTGTTAATGAATAAATCCGACGTGCAGGGCCTTCAGCTGACGTATCCCATTGCGATGTAATCAAGTTGTCTTTTTCAAGCTGTCTCAGCGTGCGGTAGACATTTCCCTGATCAACTGATGTGAATCCAAAGCTCATTAGTTGCTGAATGAGCTTGTAACCATGTAGATTCCAACCTCTTAAACTTAAAAGAAGAAAAGGAACCATCAAGTTTTTTGGTGCACCGCTAATCGATTTTTCTAAGTTGTTTGAATTAGAGGTGTTATCTTTTTCACTTGATCCCAAGGTAATCACCCCTTCGAAAAAAGAGAATTTGTTTTCCATATGTGTAATTTACACCTAGATGAAAAAATTGTCAACACTTTAAAACAGGTCTTTCAAATACAGGAAAAAAGAACGATTTTTTGGATTTCGACAAAAAGCGTCAAAAAAATTCAAAAATAAACAAAGATTTAGAATTGTTTATTTCGGAAAACGTATTTATAATAGTACATGTAGGTAATTTTTATAACATTTATAATTTGTTGGTAAGTGAATTGTGAAAAGATTTACATTATCCAATAAATAAACGCAAAATTGGTTGCGTTTACTTAGAGCTTCTAATATGTCGCTTGTCACATTAAGTGTCCATATTGAAAGCCATCACTTTTAACGTACACAAGAAAGGAGATGGAGTTTTGGAACAGCAAAAAGTATTTGATCCGTTTCAAGCATGGAAAGACGTATATGACAAAACCGAATCTTACTGGGGTAAAGTTATTGGGGACAATATGAATCGTGAAGAATTTTCCCAGCTCATGGGAAATGTGCTAAATATGAACCTTCAATATCAACAAGCAGTAAATGAAGTAACGGGGCGCTATCTGCACCAAGTAAATGTACCAACAAAAGAAGATGTAGCAAACGTTGCGTCATTAGTCATTAATGTGGAAGAAAAAGTAGAATTATTAGAAGAGCAATTTGACGATCGTTTTGATGAATTAGAAGCACAGCAAGAAAGTGCATCTGCTTTGAAAAAAGATGTCACTAAGCTGAAATCTGATGTCAAATCGTTAGACAAAAAACTCGACAAAGTTTTATCTCTTCTTGAAGGGCAGCAAAAAACACAAGACGAGTTAAAAGAAACTATTCAAAAACAAATTAAAACTCAAGGTGAGCAGCTTCAGGCTCAGCTGTTAGAAAAACAAGAAAAATTAGCTGAAAAGCCAAAGGCAGAAGCTAAATCTGAAGCAAAACCGTCAAACGCTCAAAAAACTGAGCAGCCAGCTCGCAAGTAAGGTATAGGGGATTTTATAACAACATTAACTGCTGTATTTACAGTAAAAATCATAGCTGAAGAAGCAAGGGGGAAATTTTTCATGACAACATTACAAGGTAAAGTAGCAATCGTAACAGGCGGATCTAAAGGTATCGGGGCAGCAATTACACGTGAGCTTGCTTCTAATGGAGTAAAAGTAGCAGTAAACTATAACAGCAGTAAAGAATCTGCAGAAGCAATTGTCAAAGAAATTAAAGACAACGGCGGAGAAGCTATTGCGGTTCAAGCTGATGTGTCTTATGTAGATCAAGCAAAACACCTAATCGAAGAAACAAAAGCTGCGTTTGGTCAATTAGACATTCTAGTAAACAATGCTGGAATTACGCGCGACCGTTCATTCAAGAAGTTAGGTGAAGAAGATTGGAAAAAAGTAATTGATGTAAACTTACATAGCGTATACAACACAACATCAGCTGCGCTAACGCACCTTTTAGAATCTGAAGGTGGTCGTGTTATCAATATTTCATCAATTATTGGTCAAGCGGGCGGATTTGGTCAAACAAACTACTCAGCTGCTAAAGCAGGTATGCTAGGATTCACTAAATCATTAGCTCTTGAACTAGCTAAGTCAGGCGTAACAGTTAATGCAATTTGCCCAGGATTTATTGAAACGGAAATGGTAATGGCAATGCCGGAAGAAGTTCGTGCAAAAGTTGTAGCAAAAATCCCAACTCGTCGCTTAGGCCACGCTGAAGAAATTGCACGCGGAGTGGTTTACTTAGCAAAAGACGGCGCGTACATTACAGGACAACAGTTAAACATTAACGGCGGCTTATACATGTAATAGATGCTGGCCCTGACTTTTGTCGGGGCTGTGCTTGTTAACTAACTACTAATGAAATGAAAGGGTGTGTATATTCGTGGCAATTCCTTACGTGCAAGAGTGGGAAAAATTAATTAAATCAATGCCAAGTGAATATAAAAGTTCTGCAAGACGTTTTAAGCGTGCATATGAAATTATGACAACAGAAGCAGAACCGGAAGTTGGATTAACACCAAAAGAGGTTATTTGGAAAAAGAACAAAGCGAAATTATACCGCTATACGCCAGTAAAAGATAACCTGCATAAAACACCAATATTACTCGTATATGCATTGATCAATAAACCATATATTTTAGATTTAACGCCTGGAAACAGCCTTGTTGAATACTTATTAAACCGCGGTTTTGACGTGTATTTACTTGACTGGGGAACTCCGGGGCTTGAAGACAGCAATATGAAGCTAGATGATTATATTGTGGATTATATTCCAAAAGCGGCGAAAAAGGTGCTGCGCACTTCTAAATCTCCTGAGTTGTCTGTTCTTGGTTACTGCATGGGCGGAACTATGACATCTATTTTTGCTGCATTAAATGAAGACTTGCCGATTAAAAACTTAATTTTTATGACAAGTCCATTTGATTTTTCGGATACAGGTTTATACGGGGCATTCCTAGACGATCGCTACTTTAATTTAGATAAAGCAGTAGATACATTTGGAAATATCCCTCCAGAGATGATTGACTTTGGAAACAAGATGTTAAAACCAATCACGAATTTCTACGGTCCATATGTAACGTTGGTGGATCGTTCGGAAAATCAGCGTTTTGTTGAAAGCTGGAAGCTCATGCAAAAGTGGGTTGCTGACGGCATCCCATTTGCTGGTGAAGCTTATCGTCAGTGGATTCGTGATTTCTATCAACAAAACAAATTAATCAATGGTGAACTTGAAGTTCGCGGACGCAAAGTAGATTTGAAAAATATTAAAGCTAATATTTTAAACATTGCTGCTAGCCGTGATCATATTGCGATGCCGCATCAAGTGGCAGCTTTAATGGACGCTGTTTCAAGTGAAGATAAAGAGTATAAATTGTTGCAAACAGGTCACGTATCTGTTGTATTTGGTCCAAAAGCAGTGAAGGAAACATATCCTTCAATCGGCGATTGGCTAGAAAAACGCTCTAAATAAAATAAAGACGAGGCTGGACAAAAGTATTTTAGCCGACGTGAAAAACGAACCACTGAGATTAGTGGTTCGTTTTTTTGTTATGGTAAACGTAGGTTTCAAATATATAGTTGCTTCTAGCTGTTGATTGGAGAGCAAGGCGAAGACTCCTGCGGGAAAAGCGGAACAGGTGAGACCCCGCAGGAGTGTCAGCGACGAGGAGGCTCACGGGCCACCCGCGGAAAGCGAAGTCTTGCACGGAAGTCAACAGCGGTGTCACAAGCGGTTCAGCACATGTATCCCATTTGTTCGTCTTTAGATTGGATTCATTTAATTATGTCTCAACCTCGTTTTTTTTTGTAAACAGACAATATTGATTGACGGTTCTTTATGCGGGCTGCTGGAATGTATGATATCTAATGACAAGTGAGGTGACTTCTTTTATACTAATGTAGTCACCTTCTTGAACATGGGATTTTTTACATGGATATTGCGATCCGTGTAACAATGAGTATGCTTTGGGAAGAAAGAAGAAAACTATTAGTATTATAACAAAAAAGGAATGTCAGATTATGCCGCAACCATGGAAACGACGAGTAAGGCAGATGTCTTCAGCTCAAATTATTGTTACATTTTACATAGTGGCTGTTACGCTTGGATTTCTATTACTTAGTATTCCAGAAGCTTTAAAGCCGGGAGTGAAGTTAGCATTTATTGATCGCTTATTTATTGCCGTCAGTGCGGTAAGTGTAACAGGGCTGACACCTGTCTCTACTCCGGATACATTTAGTACGACGGGCTATTTTTTACTCGCTTTTATTTTTCAAATCGGTGGTATTGGTGTAATGACACTCAGTACATTTATTTGGATGATTTTGGGTAAAAAAATCGGTTTAAAGGAACGTCAGCTCATTATGACGGACCATAACCAATCCCGCTTATCAGGGTTAGTTGACTTGATGAGAAATATTTTATTTATTATTTTTGCCATTGAACTAGTTGGCGCCATTATTTTAGGATTACATTTTCTCCGTTATTATTCGAGCTGGACAGATGCGTTTCTGCATGGTTTCTTTGCTTCTGTCAGCGCTACAACAAATGCTGGCTTCGATATTACAGGATCTTCATTTATTCCGTATGCCCATGATTATTTTGTACAAGTGGTAACCGTTATTTTAATTACGCTTGGAGCGATTGGATTCCCTGTATTAATTGAAATTAAGCACTATTTTTTAACATTTAAAGATAAGCGTAAATTTCAGTTTTCGCTATTTACGAAGCTAACGACTATTATGTTTTTTCTGCTGTTAGCAGGGGGGACAATCTTGATTCTTGTGCTAGAGCATTCAGGATTTTTAGCAGATAAGTCTTGGGATGAATCGTTTTTTTATGCGTTTTTCCAATCCGCTGCTACAAGGAGCGGAGGAGTAGCGACCATGAATATTAATGAGTTTTCGCTTCCCACGTTAATTATGATGAGCGCGATGATGTTTATCGGGGCTTCACCGAGCTCAGTAGGTGGAGGAATTCGTACGACGACGTTTGCATTAAATATTCTTTTCCTGTTTTATTACGTAAGAGGAAATAAGACGATTAAAATTTTTCGCCGCGAAATTCATGAAGATGACATTATTAAATCAGTAGCTGTATCGATGTTAGCGGTAATCATTTGCTCGATTTCTCTTCTTATTTTAAGTATTACAGAACATTTTTCTCTCATTGAGCTTATTTTTGAAGTGTGTTCAGCTTTTGGGACAACAGGTTTATCAATGGGAATTACAGGAGGGCTTTCTGATATCGGTAAATGCGTTATTATGATTTTAATGTTTATTGGCCGAATCGGCATGTTTTCATTTATTTTAATGCTTCGCCGTCCAACGTCTGGACCGGATTATCACTATCCGAAAGAACGTATTATTATTGGATAAAAGAGGCTGAGGTAAAAATATGTTAGTTGAAGAAGAATCCGAACGAGCTTAATTCTTAATCAAGCTCGTTCGGATTTTTTTATGATGGTAAACATAGGTCTCATATGTTTAGCTGCTTCCAGCTGTTGATTGGAGGGCAAGACGAAGACTCCTGCGGGAAAAGCGGTTCAGATGAACTCATGTATCCCATTTGTTTGTCTTTAGATTAAAGTAATTTCGTTATGTTTCAACCGCTTTTTTACAGCTTTTTCTGCTTATATTGCGCATCAGAAAGTGCATTCTAAGAAAAGGAAGTTCAATGGACTTCCAAGCATAGGAGGGATATATGATGGCAAAGCGTAAAGTAGGGTACAAATCAGCACTGACTAACAATAATACACCAAAAGAGAGCCTTTCAGATGCAGAATTTGCTGCTGAATATGCTGGCGGCGAGGAGCCGGCTAAAGGCGCGAATCGTAATTCGAAAAAAGGAAAGCAAGGTAAGTAACGATGAGCAAACATAAACAAAATAATAAGCATATAGCAAGCACCGAAGCAAAGCAAAAGCAATTACTGCAAGAAGAGTTCGGAGCGGAAATGGGCGATCCTAACGCAGCTAAAATATATGAATCCTTAGGAAAGACAAAGTCTGATAAAGAGCAAAAAAAGAAAAAAGAATGTTAAAGAAAAAAACCTCGGATATCCGAGGTTTTAGCTTACAACTGGAAGGCCAAATGCCTCTACAGGTGCTGAATAAAGTTTTGTATCATTTGCTTTTTGATCATAATAAGCAAGAAGAACAGATGGTTGTTCATTTATTTTTCCCGTTTGTTTATAATACATATAGTCAAATGGCAGAATCTCTAAAACAGTGTGCTTGTATAATTCTTTTTCAGCGAGCTGTTCAGCTTCAAAAGCCTGTCCCATAATAGAAGGGTTAGCAAGCATTTGCTGATAGTAATGAGAGCGGACTTGTTTTTCTACTTTATCGTCCCACCAAGGTTTACGAGGCTTATGCTTTTGGTTTTGTAAATAATCAATTTTCATAAACCCTTCAATCATTTCTTCATTTGAAAAATTCTCTGTTTCAATATACTGTCTAAGGCGTCTGAATAAATCTTCAAGCTGATGGCCGATTCGAACCCAGCCCATTTCATCCCAATACGTCCCGAAGTTTTGGAAGAAATCAAAAGGTGTATCATAGCAGTGCTCTACTAAAAACTCTATTGTTTCATCCATTCGATGGTCATTCCAAAACTTTTCTAAAATATCTTCTACATGTTTAATACGTACGACATCTGAAAATGGCAAGACGTTATTGCTTAAAATTTCATAAGGCGACTGATCCATGTATTGATAATTATAGCGAGGCGCACTTAAGCGTAAGCCGGTGCCGCGAAGCATTTTCAAAAAGCCTAGCTGAAGCTCTTCAGGGCGAAGTGCAAATACATCATTAAACGTATTCTTAAATGAGTTATAATCTTCGTCTGGCAGTCCCGCGATTAAGTCTAAATGCTGATCGATCTTTCCGCCTTCTTTTACCATTGTTACGGTACGCGTTAATTTTTTAAAGTTTTGTTTGCGTTTGACTAGTTCATTGACAGCATCATTTGTAGATTGAACGCCAATTTCAAAGCGGAATAATCCTTTTGGCGCATGATCGTTTAAGAACTGAATAACTTCTGGGCGCATAATATCGGCAGTAATCTCAAATTGAAATACGGTGCCTTCACGGTGTTCATCAATTAAAAATTGGAACATTTCCATGGCGTAGCTGCGGCTGATGTTGAACGTGCGGTCTACGAACTTAATTGTGCGGGCTCCGTTATCCATTAAATAGCGAATATCCTCTTTTACCTTTTCTCTATCGAAATAACGAACGCCTACTTCAATAGAAGAAAGACAGAACTGACAGCTAAACGGACAGCCGCGGCTCGTTTCAATATACACAACGCGTTTTGAAAGTTCTTGGCGGTCTTCTTCAAAACGGAAAGGAGAAGGCATTTCGCGCAGATCAATTTTATTGCGCTGCGGGTTTACAACTGGTTTTCCTTCTTTTCGGAAAGCCACGCCGCTTACGTTTTCAAACTGACGCTCTCCGTGAAGTTCGTCCAACAGCTGCTTAAATGTTTCTTCTCCTTCACCGATCGCGATAAAGTCAGCTTCAGGAATACGCTCTAGCCAGTGAGTTACATCATAGGTTACTTCTGGTCCACCGAATATAATGATGAGCTCGGGATTGATCTTTTTAAGCATTTGGGCCACTTTAATCGTTTCTTCAATATTCCAAATGTAACAGCTGAAACCAATAATATCTGGGTTGCGTTTATATAAATCCGTGACAATGTTCATAGCAGGATCTTTAATCGTATATTCGGCCATATCCACTTTATAGTCAGGCTCTGCATAGGCTTTTAAACATCGAAGGGCTAAAGAAGTATGGATATACTTCGCATTCAATGTACTGACAACAATGTTCATTCAAAAAGCTCCTTTTAACTCGTAATATGAAATCAATTTACTATTTTAGCACATTTGAGAAATAAAGTATAAATACCTTGCTACTTTTGTTGTGGAGGGGAAAGGATTTCGGTAAAATGTAACAGAAACGTAAAAGAAGAAAGAGTCTCGGTTAATGTAAACCTTGGTGAACGAAAAAAATGAGGTGGAAAACGTGGAATATAAGCGAATTAAGCCAAAAAAAATATACGAAGAAGTAGCTGAAACGCTTCTTGAGAATATAAAAGAAGGCAGTTTAAAGCCTGGTGACCGTTTGGATTCAGTGCAGCAGCTGGCGGAAAACTTTCAGGTAGGGCGCTCAGCTATTCGTGAAGCTCTTAGCGCTTTGCGGGCGATGGGGCTGCTCGAGATGAAGCAGGGAGAAGGCACCTTTGTACGCGAATTTAACTCCGATATGCTGTCTTTGCCTGTAACTAGCGCTGTATTAATGAATAAAAATGATATTGAACATTTGCTTGAAGTGAGAAAAGTATTAGAAATTGGGGCTGTTCGAGCGGCAGCTCAAAAGCGAACGGATGCGGATCTTAACCAGCTGTCCGATAGCCTGGAACAAATGAAAGGAGCGTTTGGCAATGAAGAGCTGGGAGAGAAAGCAGATTTTGCTTTTCATTTAGCCATTGCCAAAGCATCCCAAAACCCTCTTTTAGTGAAGCTTATGAATAACGTATCAGAAATGATGATTGAAACGATGAAAGAGACAAGACGCATCTGGCTTTATGCAGAAGAAAAAACGGCTGAACGGATTTATAAAGAGCATCAGCAAATTTATGAAGCTATTCTTTCTCAGCATGCAGAAGACGCTCAGCATTTTATGATGAGTCATCTTGATAATGTTGAACACGTGTTAATGAAATACATACCAGAAGAAAAATAATGCCATTTCAGGTAGAAAAGTGTGCACCAAATAACAGAAAAACTAAAATTCAAGCACCTTCCGATAATTTATGCTTGCTCTATTGTGAAAAGATTTACATAATAGAAACTAGGATTGTCAAATGGAGGGTTACAAAGTATGAAAAAGCAATATAGAGATGATAGTTTAGCTTTGCATACAGATTTATATGAACTGAATATGGCACATACGTATTTTAAAGACCATATTCATAAACGCCGTTCTGTATTCGAAGCTTACTTTCGTCGGATGCCGTTTGAAAGCGGTTATGCTGTGTTTGCCGGGCTAGAAAGAGTAATTGATTTTATTGCTAATTTTAGGTTTAGCGAAACGGACTTAGATTATTTATATGAAGAATTGCATTATGAAGCGGAGTTTATCGACTATTTAAAGCAAGTTCGCTTTAGCGGTAATGTTCGTTCGGTTGTAGAAGGCGAAATGATTTTTGCTAACGAACCGATGCTGCAAATTGACGCTCCTTTAGCGGAAGCGCAGCTTATTGAAACGCCGCTTTTAAATATTTTAAATTTCCATCCGCTGATTGCGACAAAAGCATCGCGTATTCGCCTAGCCGCGGGAGAAGATAATTTATATGAGCATACGGGTACGAATCAGCTTATGGAATTTGGCTCAAGAAGAGCACACGAGATGGACGCTGCATTTTACGGAGCGAGAGCTGCTTATATTGGAGGCTTTGATGCAACCAGTAATGTCAGAGCGGGGAAAGTATTTGGAATTCCTGTATCCGGCACTCACGCTCATGCGCTTGTTCAAGTCTATCGTGATGAGTACAGCGCGTTTAAAAAGTATGCGGAATCACACCGTAACTGTATCTTTTTAGTAGACACATATAATACGTTAAAATCAGGTATTCCCAATGCTATTAAAGTAGCAAATGAAATGGGAGATCGCATTAATTTTATCGGTATTCGATTAGATAGCGGAAGACTTCCATATCTTTCTCAAGAGGCAAGAAAAATGCTTGATGAAGCTGGCTATCATGATGTGAAAATTTTTGCTTCGAATGATCTCGATGAGTACAGCATTCTAGATTTGAAAGCGCAAGGTGCCAAAATTGATGGATGGGGAGTTGGAACAAAGCTCATGACGTCCTTTGATCAGCCTGCGCTAGGAGCGGTGTACAAGCTGGTTTCGATTGAAGATGATCATGGAAACATGGTGGATACGATTAAACTGTCAGAAAATCCAGAGAAAATTTCCACTCCTGGTTTAAAAGAAGTATACCGAATTGTAAACCAAGTGAACCACAAATGGGAAGGCGATTATATTACGATGCAAGACGAAGTGCCGAACGAAGAGCAGCACTTAAAAATGTTTCATCCGATTCATACGCACGTCAGCAAGTTTGTCACGAACTTTAACGCACGTAAAATTCACCAGCCAATCTTTGCGCAGGGAAAGCTTGTGTACGAGCAGCCTACAATTGAAGAAATGAGAGCCTACTGCTTACAAAACTTAAAGCATCTATGGGATGACTACAAAGTCATTACAAAATCGAACGAAGATGTATTCCGTCCTACAGAGTATCCGGTAGACTTGAGTACAAACTGCTGGGATAACAAAATGCAAAATATTGAAGAGACTAGAAGCAAGTTACTATCTGATACCGTACTTGTGTAGATTCCGTCAGCTAGTAATGAGAGGAGAGTTTTTTTATGAAAGAGCTACAAAAGCAAATTATTGAAGAAATGCACGTCCAAAAAGAAATTAATCCCGTGGAAGAAATTCGCCGCAGCGTTGATTTTCTGAAATCCTACATGAACAAATATCCTTTTTTACGTTCGTTTGTACTAGGTATTTCCGGCGGCCAAGATTCTACGTTAACTGGAAAGCTGGCGCAGCTAGCGGTTAATGAGTTGAACGAAGAGGCCGGAGAAGAGCGCTATCAGTTTATTGCTGTTCGTCTTCCATACGGTGTGCAAGCAGATGAAGCAGACTGTCAAGATGCCCTTGCTTTTATTCAACCAACAAAATCTATTTCTATTAACGTAAAACCAGCAGTAGATGCGATGCTTTCTGCTGTTGAAGAAGCGGCAGATGATAAAGTTTCCGACTTCAACAAAGGAAATGTAAAAGCACGTGAACGAATGATTGCGCAATATACGGTAGCGGGCATGTACAGTGGAGTCGTACTCGGAACGGATCACTCTGCTGAAGCTGTTACAGGATTTTATACAAAATTCGGTGACGGAGGAGCTGACTTAGTACCTATCTTCCGTCTGAACAAGCGACAAGGAAAACAAATGCTAAAAGAATTAGGCTGTCCCGAGCATCTATATATGAAAAAACCAACGGCTGATTTGGAAGAAGATCGTCCACAGCTTCCGGATGAAGAAGCGCTTGGCGTAACGTATGAGCAAATCGACGATTATTTAGAAGGCAAAGATGTAGGTGAACATGCAAGTCACGTCATTGAAGGTCACTTCTTAAAAACGCAGCATAAACGCCAATTGCCAATCACAGTATTTGATGATTTTTGGAAATAAATAAGTAAGAAGCTAAGACAAACGTAGTTTTTAGTTGAAGGAAGATCTGACCGGTGAAGATTCTTGATAGAGAATCTTCACCGGTCGGATTTTTTTAATGACATGGCAAACGTAGGTTTCACGTATCTCAATTTCTTATTTTCTATGAAAAAAGATAGCAAACAAAGAAAGGTATTTTTGAAAAACTAGTGAAATTAGAAAAACATAGGAGTATAATAGCATTAAGTCATCTGATGACCTGTTAACTAAAAGAAGTAAAATGATCAGCTTGGAGGGAGCAAATGATGAAAGTATCTTTATTTGCCACATGTTTGATTGATATGTTTCAAACAAATGTAGGAAAAGCGACGGTAGAATTGTTAGAACGATTAGGATGCGAAGTGGATTTTCCAAAGAGTCAAGTTTGCTGCGGACAGCCTGCATATAACAGCGGTTATGTAAAAGAATCAAAAGAAGCGATGAAAAACATGATAAAAGCGTTTCAGCATGCAGAGTACGTTGTATCTCCGTCTGGCTCGTGTGTGACAATGTTCAAAGAGTATCCCCATCTTTTTGAAAGTGATGCTGCATGGCATGAATCTGCCGTGAAACTTGCTGATAAAACGTATGAGCTAACGGATTTTATTGTAAACGTTTTAAAAGTGGAAGATGTAGGCGCCAGCTTAAATGGTAAAGCCACTTATCATTCTTCTTGTCATATGACGCGTTTGCTAAACGTAAAAAAAGAACCTTTTACACTATTAAACAATGTAAAGGGGCTTGAAATGGAAAACCTTGAAAACAGTCATAACTGCTGCGGATTCGGCGGGACGTTTTCGGTTAAAATGGGGCAAATCTCTGAACAAATGGTCGATGAAAAAGTGGGCTGTATAGCTAAGACAAACGCAGAGTACTTAATTGGAGCCGACTGCGGCTGTCTTATGAATATTGGAGGAAGAATTGAACGAAAAGGACAGCCTGTAAAAGTGATGCATATCGCTGAAGTATTAAATAGCAGAATGTAAAGAAGGGAGAATGCCGAATGTCTATGAAAATAGGAAACGACCAGTTTAAAAAACGTGTTGATGATGGAGTCAATAATGCGTTTATGCGCTTTGCGGTTTCAGGTGCTCAAGAGCGCTTAAGAAGCCGTAGATTAGATGCGGCAGAAGAGTTAGGAAACTGGGAAGAATGGCGAGCGCTTGGTGAAGAAATTCGTCAGCATACGCTTGAAAACTTAGATTACTATTTAGAACAGCTGACAGATAATGTAGCTAAACGCGGAGGCCACGTTTTTTTCGCTCAAACAGCTGAAGAAGCGAATGAGTACATAAAAAATGTAGCGAAGCAAAAGCAGGCAAAGAAAGTGGTTAAATCCAAGTCAATGGTTACAGAAGAAATTCATATGAACGCTGCTTTAGAGGAACTAGGCTGTGAAGTTATTGAAACGGACTTAGGAGAATATATCCTGCAAGTAGATGATCACGATCCGCCTTCTCATATCGTAGCTCCTGCACTTCATAAAAATAAAGAACAAATTAGAGATGTATTTCAGGAAAAGCTTTCGTATAAAAAAACAGAAAAACCTGAAGAACTAGCTCTTCATGCCCGGGAAATGCTGAGAAAAGAATTTTTATCAGCAGATATTGGCATCACGGGATGTAATTTTGCGATTGCAGAATCTGGATCTATTTCACTTGTAACCAATGAAGGAAATGCAAGGTTAACAACTGCCCTTCCTAAAACGCAAATTACGGTTATGGGAATGGAAAGAATTGTGCCAACGTTTGAAGAGTTTGAAGTGTTGGTAAGCCTGTTAACTAGAAGTGCAGTAGGTCAGCGGCTCACAAGTTATGTAACAGCGCTTACAGGGCCTAGACTTCCAGGGGAAGTAGACGGACCGGAAGAATTTCACCTAGTGATTGTAGATAACGGGCGATCTGCGATTTTAGGAACTGAGTTTCAATCTGTTTTACAGTGTATTCGCTGTGCGGCATGTGTGAATGTATGTCCCGTGTATCGCCATATTGGAGGGCATTCATATGGATCTATTTATTCAGGTCCGATTGGAGCTGTATTATCTCCTTTGCTTGGAGGCTATGAAGACTACAAAGAGCTTCCCTATGCATCAACGCTATGCGCAGCCTGTACAGATGCCTGTCCGGTCAAAATTCCGCTGCATGAGCTATTACACAAGCATCGTCAGCGAATTGTCGAAAAAGAAGGAAAAGCACCTATTTCGGAAAAGCTGGCGATGAAAGCATTTGGCTTGGGAGCAGCTTCTTCTTCTCTATATACAGTGGGCGCTAAAGTAGCACCGGCAGCTCTTACGCCTTTTATGTCAGGAAGCAGTATTTCCAAAGGACCTGGTCCATTAAAAGCGTGGACGGAAAGCAGAGAGTTTCCGGCACCTACAAAAGAGCGCTTACGAGATTGGTTTGATAAAAGGAGTGATGATGATGAACGGAAGCATTCAAAATAGAGACAGTTTTTTAGACAATGTTGCTGCTAATCTTAAGCGAAACAGGCGAACAAGCGGCGTAGTAAAGCCACAATGGAAGCACGCTCCTCAGCATGAGGTCTACCGCAGCTATTCGCCGGATCAATTAAAGAAAGAGCTTGAAAACCATTGCGAACGTATTCATACTCGCTATGTAGAAACATCATCACAACACTTGCCAGCTGTCCTTGAGGAAGCCGTAGCGAACTATGGAAATGGTCTTGTGAGCACGTGGGATGATCCTAGATTTTCCGAATATGGATTGAATCTGCTGATGGAGAAATGGGAAACAAGCAGTAGCCTTCATGTATGGAATTCTGCAAAAGGCGATGAGAATATTACACTAGCTGAACAAGCAAACGTCGGCATTACCTTCAGTGATTTGACGTTAGCGGAATCTGGAACAGTTGTTTTGTTCAGCAGCGCTGAAAAAGGACGATCGGTCAGTTTGCTGCCCGCCACTTATATTGCAATCATTCCTCAAAGCTCAATTGTTCCTCGCATGACACAAGCCGCTGAAATGATTCATGAAAAAGTAGAGCGAGGAGAAACGATTGCTTCTTGCATTAACTTTATTACGGGACCGAGCAATTCAGCCGATATTGAAATGAATTTAGTCGTTGGCGTGCATGGACCTATTCAAGCCACTTATATTGTAGTGAATGATCGATGAGGCTGGGACAAACGTATTTTAGCCGAAGTGAAAAACGAACCGTGAATCAACATGTTTGATTCACGGTTCGTTTTCTTTGTTATGTTGAGCATAGGTTTTAGCTGTTTCATTCCTTCTAGCAGTGGATTGGAGGGCAAGGCAAAGACTCCTGCGGAAAGCGAAGTCTTGCACGGAAATCAACTGCGGTGTCACAAGCGGTTCAGCTAGCTCATGCATCTCATTTATTCGTCTTTAGATTGGATTCATTTTGTTATGTCTCAGCCTCTTTTATTCATGCTCCATTTCTAAATAGCGGGATAATGTGAAGAAATGTCGCATTTTGAATAAACGTGCCTAATTTTAAAAAGGTAAAAAGCAAATCTTGTAGAATATTAAGTCTATAGATAAAAGGTGGGGAAATGGGAAGTGCAAAAGAAAGGAGCAATGAGCATGTCACCACATAGAGAATTAACATCTGAAGCTGCGCAAAAGCAGCAAGATGAATTACAGCAGCTACGAGCTATTTTTAATGACGTATTAGATGCCATTGTCGTATTTGATGAGTATTTTCAAGTTATAAATGCAAATGAATCAGCCTGCGGGCTGTTTGAAAAAACAAAGGATGAGCTATTAACGTATCAAATGAAAGATTTTCTGATGTATTTTCCGTATGACATGATTGAAGCATATTATCCAGCACTTTTAGAAGAAAGCTATTTCAAATATGAAGGCGCGATGACGCTTCGAAGCGGCATGATGAAGCATGTTGAATTTACTTCACACAAACATAGTCACATGTCGGGCATTATTGTGTGTACATTTCGGGATATTACGCAGCACAAAATGATGGAAAATGAACGGTTTATTAGTCATCATATGTTTATGGATGTATTTAATGAAGCGGTAGACGGAATTGTCATTTTTGATCGAACGGGTCAGCTTATCGACGCGAACCCTTCATTTTGCGAACGATTAAATTATACAAGAGCACAGCTTCTAACCAAAACATTAGAAGAGCTTGTAGAACCTACTTATCATTATAAGGTGAAAAAATTATGGAGAACTCTGCATCAAGAAGGAAAGACAAGCGGCGAGCTACCGATCAGGCTCGAAAATGGAGACGTTACTTTTTTTGAATTTACCACAACGGCTAATATATACAGTCAATACTATATGTCCATTATGAGAGACGTGACGGAAAAACGGCTGATGGAGCAGCAGCTGTTGAGAAGCGAAAAAAATTTCAGGGCTATTTTTGAAAATGCGATTGAAGCGATCTTGATTTGGAGAGATGATGGTGAAATCTTGAACGCTAATCTTGCTTCTTCGCGTACATTTGAGCTGCCGTTAAACAAATTAATTGGAAGCAATTTGTATACGTTTATCGATACAAAAAGCTTTAGTGCGTTAAAGGTGCTCCAAACGTTTCAAACAAAAGGAGAAATTCGCAATCAGCTTCCTTTTTACATGCCAAATGGAGAAATCAAGCAGTTGGAATTCACAGGGAAAAAAGGCATTATAGAAGGAGACCATTTAACGATTTTTCGAAACATCAGTGAACGTACAAAAATCGAACAGGAGCTTCGAAATAACGAAGAGAAATTCAGACAGATTTTTAATGGTTCGATCGATGGGTTAGTTTTATGGGACGGCAAGCGAAATATTATTGATGTAAATTCTTCTCTTTGTGATATTCTAGAACTCAGCAAAGAGGAGATTTGTGCGCACTCCATGGAGGATTTTATTTCTTCAGCGAATTTAGATGCGGTCATTGAGCATAAAGAAACGATTGAGCAAAAAGGGGAAGCTGAAGGAGAGATTACGTACGTTACGGGGAACGAAAAAGTTAAAAATATCGAATTTTCCACGAAAAAAGATATCTTGCCAGGTCTATATATGACGCTTTTACGAGACGTAACGGAACGAAATCAAATGCAGGAGCAGATTCGAAAATCGGATACGCTTCAAGTAGTCGGACAGTTAGCAGCTGGGATTGCGCATGAAATCCGCAACCCAATGACAGCTTTAAAAGGGTTTGTTCAGCTGTTAGAAAGCAGCATTCAAGAAGATCATTCTCTTTATTTTGATATTATTAAATCCGAATTAAAAAGAATTGAAACCATTATTACAGAGTTTCTAGTACTCGCTAAGCCACAGGCAGTAAAGTTTGAAAAGAAAAATCTAGATGCGGTTGTGAAAGAAACGATCGATTTATTAAATGCTCAGGCGCTTTTAGAAAATATTCAGTTTGAACTAAGTGTGTCCCCTCAGCTGCCAATGGTATACTGCGAGCCGAACCAAATTAAGCAAGTACTAATAAATGTCATTAAAAATGCAATTGAAGTCACGTCAAACGGAGGAAAAATTTTTGTTGATGTCTCCTCTACAGAGCCGCACTACGTGACGGTCTCCATTCGAGATCAAGGAGACGGAATGCCCGAAGAGCGCATCAAGCGCTTAGGAGAACCATTTTATACGACAAAAGAAAAAGGAACGGGACTCGGTTTGATGGTCTCATATAAAATTATCGAAGAACATAAAGGGCGCATTGAAGTGGAAAGCAAAATAGGAGAAGGCACAGCTTTTCATGTTATTCTTCCAGCCTAAATAGAAAGGATAAGCAAGTATGTACTATGGAGAAATGAATTTATTTTCTGATTTGAAAATTTATATTGTAGCCTCGGAAAAAGGGGTTCAACATATTTGGTTTGATAGCGATGATCATAATGAGCAGCTTAAAAAACTTGTCCATGACGAGGATTATCACCATGTGAAAGAAGCGAAGCGACAGCTGCAGGATTATGCTGAAGGGCGCACGCTAACATTTGATTTGCCTTTGGATATAAAAGGAACAGACTTCCAAAAAGAAGTGTGGTTAACGCTTGAACATATACCTTATGGACAAACGTGGTCTTACAGTGAGGTAGCGGAGTCTGTTAATCGCTCTAAAGCCGTAAGAGCTGTGGGACAAGCGAATCGTCGAAATCCACTGCCTATTATTTTGCCTTGTCATCGTGTGATTGGCAAAAATGGAGCTTTAACAGGTTATGCAGGCTCGCAAACTCATATAAAAGAGAAGCTATTAATGCTTGAAAGAAATGTAGCAAAAGGTGCTCTGGAGTTAAAATAACTATTCACCGTCCAATTTCCAGCCTTCTCCTTGCACGAAAACACCGTCAATTTGCTGAGGAGAAGGGAGGGAATTTAGTTCTTCATCTTTGGATAAATCGAATAGCTGATATTGCTGCTTACGATTCAGCGCTTTGTTTTTATCCGTTTTTTGCTCTGAACTCATATTTACTCTCCCCCTTATTCAAAAGAAATCCCCTATAATATATGTAGAAAAAGAAGAGAGTACTGTTACAATTGTGTTACAAATGCAGGTGGAAATCAGTGCTCAATAAAAAAAGCCGCATAGCAGCGGCTTTTTTTATTGAGCAGATTGCAGCAAAACGTTTTGAATGGATTCAAAAGACGGGGCATGGATAATTCCATGCTCTGTAATAATGGCCGTAATCAGTTCGCTTGGCGTCACATCAAAAGCTGGATTGTACACAGAGATTCCGTCTGGAGCAATTTGCGTATCCCCAATGTGTGTTACTTCTTTAGGTGAACGTTCTTCAATAGGAATGCTGCTGCCGTCTTGAATAGATAAATCAAATGTGGACTGCGGCGCTGCTACGTAAAATGGAATACCGAATGCTTTCGCTAAAAGAGCAAGTCCATATGTTCCAATTTTGTTAGCCGTATCGCCATTTGCTGCAATGCGGTCAGCACCTACAATAATCCCATTAATTCCTTTTGTTTTAATGGTATGAGCGGCCATATTATCCGTAATCAGCGTAACGTCCACTCCCGACTGCTGAAGTTCCCATGCTGTTAAGCGAGAACCTTGAAGAACGGGTCTTGTTTCGCAGGCAAATACTTCAAGCGGAATATCGCGCTGCTTAGACAAGTGAAAAGGTGCTAAGGCTGTTCCATAATAAGCTGTAGCAATTGAACCAGCATTACATATTGTCATGATTTTATCTTTCTTTTTAAATAAAGAAAGAGCATAATCTCCAATTCGGTAGCACGTTTCTTCATCTTCTACTTGAATTTGAATAGCTTCATGAACAACTTTTGTTTTAGCTTCATTAACGGACGAAGCGGATTCAGCGCTTTTCGCTACGCGCTCCAATGCCCAAAATAAATTGACGGCAGTAGGGCGTGAACTAGCTAAATACTGTTGATCAAGAGCTAGCTTTTTGTTAAATTCCTTGACTGAATCTGTGTCATAGCTAAGCGCAGAAAGAGCAAGACCAAAAGCCGCCGTAATGCCAATTGCAGGGGCTCCGCGTACTTTCAAGGTAGTGATAGCATCCCATACGTCTTTAATGGTTTGCAGCTTAATATATTCAACTTTGCCAGGAAGCTGCTGCTGATCTAATAAAGTAATATATGATTCATTCCATTCCACTGAGCGCGGAAGTGATAGTGTATTTGTCATGCTGATACCGATCCTTTCATTGTGTACATTATTCGTTATCGAAGTAAATGTTCAAATTCATTTGGTGAAACGTCTTGTTGGTGCAGAAGCAAATAGCGTCCAATTTTTAACGCAGTACGTTTAGCGTTAATTTTTCTTTCCTCTGAAGAAATTTCGTCTAAGTCCGCCACGTGAGCTAAGCCAATCGTACGTCGAATGATTTCACATCCTGCATATCCAACAGCATCTTGCCACGTTTGCGTTAAAATTTCATGTAATAAGCGCTCATCTTTAGCGAAAGGTTCAGTGCTTTCAGAATGCCAAAGCGCAGTAAAGGTATCTTTGAATACGTTCCATGTGTTCGTAATGTGTGCAAATAACGGTTCGCGATTTGTTTCTCGAGAAAGAGCATTTAAAAATAAATTCGCAACAAATTGTCCTAAATCGAATCCAAACGGACCGTAGAAAGCAAACTCTGGATCAATCACTTTCGTTTCTTGACTGCTAGCAAAGATGCTGCCTGTATGTAAATCACCATGGATTAGCGTTTGCGCATTTGTTAAAAATTTATATTTTAATTTTGCTGCTTGTAGCTTTACATCACTATCATTCCACAATTCTTCTACATCAGGACGCAGCGCTTTTTCAAATTCATTTGTATCAATATCAAAAAAAGGATCTGTAAAAACTAAATCTTCCGTAATATTGCATAAGTCAGGGTTGCTGTACTTAACAACTTCTTCTTTTTTATCCTGAGGCTTTAAGGCGAAATCAGACGTTTTGAACGCAATATGTCCTAAAAAAGAACCGATATGCTGTGAGAGCAGAGGATAACTTTCACCTTGAATAAGTCCGGCACGAGAAATCGTTAAATGAGACAGATCTTCCATGACCGTAACAGCAAGCGTTTCATCGTGGTAATAAACAGCGGGAACAAGTTCTGGCGTAAATGCACCGAATTGCTTGAGCGCATTGCTTTCAATTGTGGCACGGTTCAAGGATAGAGGCCAGCTTTCGCCTACAACTTTTGCATAGGGAAGTGCTTGTTTGACGATAATGGATTTATTCGTTTGATCATTTATGATGTGAAAGACGAGATTTAAGTTACCGTCACCAATTTCACGGGCAGTCAGTGCTTCTGTAGCATCAAAAAGACCTAGCTTTTTCACAAGTTTGATTGCTGAAATTTCTGTTAAAGGCTGATACTTCTCTGTTTTTGTTGTTGACATCGGAATCCCTCCATAGTTTATTAAACTGATTCGTTTACTAAGTTAATAGGTTTAAGAATATATGGAGGCTTTTATAATTTTAGAAAATATAAAAGCCTCTTTCGTTGGAAAGAGGCTTGATTGTAGTGTTCAAACCTCTTATCTGCCAGAAAAAATTACTTTCTGTTGGAATTAGCACCGTGCCTTTGTAAAACATGTTTTACGGGTGTGATCCATCTTAGGATGGAATGACGGTCGGTTGCTGGGCTTCACAGGGCCAAATCCCTCAGCCAACTCTTGATAAGAGTACGATTACTTATTCAATTTTGATTTGTTTGAATATTTTATGATATCTGGTGAAAATCGTATCATGCAAAAAAACGGCTGTCAATACATAATTAATAAAATTCTGTACGGCGATCTGTAAAGACAGGAATTTGTTTACGAATTTCTTTTACAAGTTCCAGGTTAACGTCAGCACTTAAAAGTTCTTCGCTATCGCCAGCTTCAGCGATTATTTCTCCCCACGGATCGATGACTAAGGAATGTCCGGCAAATGTGTTATTAGGATCTTGGCCTACACGATTACACGCGATTACATAGCATTGATTTTCGATTGCACGGCTAATGAGCAGGGCTTTCCAGTGGGCAAGTCTTGGAGCCGGCCACTGAGCGACAACAAACAAGACTTCTGCTCCGCTGCTAGTATGAACCCGTATCCATTCTGGAAAACGAATATCGTAACAAATAACTCCTGCGCACAGTGACTGTTCAAGTGTAAAAAGATTTTTTGTTGTTCCTGCTTCTAAATACAGGTGTTCATCCATTAATTTAAATAAGTGCAGTTTACTGTATTGTGATACTTCACGACCTTTTCGGTCAAAAATATACATCGTATTCGTGACACCTTGCTCTGTTTTTTTCGCAATCGAACCTGCCACAATATTTACTTCGTTTGTTTTAGCAAACTGAGAGATTAATTGCTTGGCTTGCTGCCCTTCATCATCTGCAATTTCGTCTAGCCGAGTCAAATCATAAGCTGTATCCCATAGCTCAGGAAGCACAAGGATATCAGGGTTTTCTTTCAGGGCTTCCGTCATTTTTTGTTCGATATATTTTCGGTTTTTAGTTGGGTTTCCAAACGCAATATCAAGCTGTAAACACGTAATTTTTACACTCACTTTATCATCCGTCCTTTTTTTAGTAGTTGAAAAAAATGACTTTACAAGTTGAGTATTACAATATATTATTTGTGACTAGAATTTCAAGAATTTTTTGAGAAGGTGTGCGATGATGAAACAATTTGAGCAATCGGAACTATTAAAAAGTTTACCAAAACAATTTTTTGCATCACTTGTAGGCAAGGTAGGAAAAGTAATGGCCCAAGGGCACGACGTTATTAACTTAGGGCAGGGAAATCCCGATCAGCCTACTCCTTCACATATTGTAGAAACACTGCAAAAAGCAAGTGCTAATCCTATGAATCATAAATATTCTCCATTTCGGGGGCACCAGTTTTTAAAAGAGGCCGTTGTGACTTTTTATAAACGAGAATATGGCGTTGATGTGGATCCTGAAAAAGAAGTAGCTATTTTGTTTGGCGGGAAAGGTGGACTTGTAGAAATCCCGCAGTGCTTATTAAACCCTGGAGATACGGTGCTGGTTCCCGATCCTGGATATCCTGATTACTGGTCTGGAGTAGAGCTTGCAAAGGCAAAGATGGAAGTGATGCCGCTCACGGCTGAAAATCATTTTCTACCCGTATACGAAGAGATAAGTGAACGTGCTAAAGAACAGGCAAAGCTCATGTTTTTAAACTATCCGAATAATCCTACTGGTGCAGTAGCAACGGCAGAATTTTTTGAAGACACCGTGGCGTTTGCTGCCAAGCACGATATTTGTGTGGTACACGACTTTGCCTACGGAGCAATTGGATTTAATGGTAAAAAGCCAATCAGTTTTTTACAGACTCCTGGTGCAAAAGAGACGGGAATTGAAATTTATACTCTTTCTAAAACGTATAACATGGCGGGATGGCGAGTTGGATTTGCTGTAGGAAATGCAAGTGTTGTAGAAGCTATTAATCTTCTTCAAGATCATATGTATGTCAGTCTCTTTGGGGCGGTTCAAGAGGCAGCAGCCGCAGCTCTGTTAGAATCTCAACAATGTGTGAATGATTTAGTTAAGCGCTATGAATCTAGACGCAATACCTTTATTCAAGGGCTTCGAGAAATTGGTTGGGATGTTACATCTCCAGCGGGCTCCTTTTTTGCATGGCTAAAAGTTCCTGAAGGATATACTTCTGAACAGTTTTCAGATTTACTTCTTGAAAAAGCTCACGTTGTAGTGGCGCCTGGAGTAGGCTTTGGAACATATGGTGAAGGCTATGTGCGCGTAGGACTGCTGACGGATGAAGAGCGTATGAGAGAAGCCGTATCTCGAATAAAAAAATTAAATTTATTTTAAAAACGCATTGACAATCCTTTTTGAGTTGGCTTAATATGTAAGAAGTTAACGAGATTAATAACCGATAAATCCTAGCGGTATTTTTTATTTAGTATATAATCTATGAATTTAATTTAAATAAATAGCAACTTTCTTATTAAGAGTAGGTGGAGGGACTAGCCCGATGAAGCCCGGCAACCGACTTAACGCATGTTAAGCACGGTGCTAATTCTTGCAGCAGCAGCTGAGAGATAAGAAGAGCAACGAAAGCCTCTTCTTAATCACAGAAGAGGCTTTTTTATTAACGATATTAAACAGCAAGGGAGTTTTTAGCATAATGAGTGAAATCGTTGCAAGCTACTTACTACATGATAATAAAGGAAATTTTTATAAAAAAGCGGAAGGAATTGCTTTAGGACTAACCGTCGGCTCATGGACAGATCTGCCGCTTTTAGATCAACAGCAGCTTCAAAAGCATAAAGGGCGCGTCGTGTCCGTAACTGAGCTTCAAGATTGCGAACGTGTAAACGGATATTTAGGCGGAGAAATTAAGCAGGCAATTGTCAAAATTGCTTATCCAACTGCCAACTTTTCAAGAGATTTACCGGCTATTTTAGTTACGGTTTTCGGAAAACTATCACTTGATGGAAAAGTGAAATTATTAGACTTGGATTTTCCTGATGAATTATTAGCTCAATTCCCAGGACCGCGCTTTGGAATAGAAGGTATCCGAGAGAAACTAGGCGTTTACGACCGTCCGCTTGTGATGAGTATTTTTAAAGGCGTGATTGGAAGAGATATGACGTACTTAACAACTCAGCTGCGTGAGCAAGCGCTTGGCGGAGTGGATTTGGTTAAAGACGACGAGATTTTGTTTGATAGTGAACGAACACCTTTTGAAGCTCGCGTTACAGAAGGGAAAAAAGTACTGAATGAAGTATACGAAAAAACGGGACACCGCACGCTGTATGCTGTTAATTTAACGGGTCGAACGTTTGAATTAAAAGAAAAAGCGAGAAAAGCAGCTGAGCTAGGAGCCGATGCTCTTTTATTCAATGTATTTGCTTACGGGTTAGACGTACTGCAGGCACTTCGAGAAGACGATGAAATTAACTTGCCGATTATGGCACACCCAGCTGTTAGCGGAGCGCTTACGCCATCAGAGTTTTACGGTTTTTCAAATTCATTACTGCTTGGAAAGCTATTGCGTTTAGCCGGAGCGGATTTCTCTCTGTTTCCATCACCATACGGAAGCGTAGCGCTTTCTCTTGAAGATACGACAGGCATTGCCTACGAATTAACGCGTCCTGTATACAAATATAAGCAGTCTTTCCCGGTTCCTTCAGCAGGAATTCATCCTGGAATGGTACCGCAGCTTGTGAAGGACTTTGGAATCGACAGCATTATTAATGCAGGAGGCGGAGTTCACGGTCATCCAGAGGGAGCTATCGGAGGAGGAAAAGCATTCCGTGCGGCGATAGATGCAGTACTCTCTCATCAAACATTAGCCGAAAAAGCTGAAGAATCAAAAGAGTTGCAAAAAGCTTTGCAACTATGGGGAACAGTAGAGGTGAAAGCATGACATCGTTAAAAATCTTTTGTGACTTTGATGGAACAATTACAAATAGCGATAACATTATTGCTATTATGAAACAATTTGCTCCTCCGGAGTGGGAAAGTATTAAAGACGACGTGTTGGCACAGCGCGTCTCCATTCAAGAAGGAGTAGGGCAAATGTTTGCCTTGCTCCCCGTGGAATTAAAAGAAGATATTATTTCTTATATTTTAGAGACGTCTGCTATTCGAGAGGGATTTGATGATTTTATTGCCTATACAAAAGAGCACCATATTCCGCTTTATATTGTAAGCGGAGGAATTGACTTTTTTGTAAAACCACTTTTGGAAAATCGAGTTGCAGAGGAAATGCTCTACTGCAATGGATCTGATTTTTCCGGTGAGCATATTTCCATTACGTGGCCTCATACATGTGATAAACAGTGTACAAATGACTGCGGCTGCTGTAAGCCAACGATTATTCGCCATCTTGCAGATGAAAGAGATCATACGGTTGTTATTGGCGATTCCATTACGGATTTGCAGGCTGCCAAATTAGCTGATACGGTCATTGCACGTGACTTTTTAATTAAAAAATGTGAAGAGCTATCTCTACCGTATCGTCCTTTTTCTACTTTTTATGATGTAATTCATCATTTACAAGAATTAACAGAAGAGGTGAAAGCATGAGTATCATGGCTCAGCAAAGGTTGCATGAGCTTGCGGATATAAAAGATGAGCTGGCAGAGCGCGATTGGTTCTTCGGTACAAGCGGAAACTTAGCAATTAAAGTGGACCAAAATCCAACAACTTTCTTTGTATCAGCAAGTGGAAAAGATAAACGAAAACGTACAAATGAAGATTTTTTATTAGTTGATCAATACGGAAAGCCTGCAGAAGACACGCATTTAAAGCCTTCTGCTGAAACGCTTCTGCACGTTAAGATTTACAATTTAACGAATGCTGGGTGCAGCCTTCATGTACATACAATCGACAATAACGTGATCTCTGAACTGTACGGAGATGAAGGCGTTATTTCATTCAAAGGTCAAGAAATTATTAAGGCGCTAGGTATTTGGGAAGAAGATGCGGAAATTACTGTTCCGATTATTCCGAATTACGCAGATATTCCGACACTAGCAGAAGAGTTTTCTCATCATATAAAAGACGATCAAGGCGCGATTTTGATTCGTAACCACGGGATTACGGTATGGGGGAAAAATGCATTTGAAACAAAAAAAGCGCTAGAAGCCTATGAATTTCTATTTAGCTACCACGTTAAATTACTGTCACTTAAAGGCATTAAGCCAAAGGTGCATTTATAAAAGGAGGAAACAACAATGGCGCACATTCGCTTACATGTAAACAATAAAAGAATTGAAACTCAAGAGGAAGTATCAGCTTTTCTGGCAAACAATGAAGTTATTTATGAAAACTGGGACATTACAAAACTTCCAGAAAATCTTCGTGAAAAATATGATTTAACTGATGAAGAAAAAACAGAAATTTTAAACGCTTTTGGTGAGGATATTAAAGATATTTCTGAACGCCGCGGCTATAAAGCTCAAGATGTTATCTCGTTATCGGAATCTACACCAAATATTGATGAATTGTTAAAAAACTTTCAGCGCAAGCATATTCACACAGATGACGAAGTTCGCTTTATTGTAAGCGGTCATGGAATCTTTGTTATCCAAGGAAAAGACGGCGAATTTTTTGATGTTGAATTAGAGCCGGGCGATTTAATTTCAGTACCAGAAAATATTCTTCATTACTTTACACTAATGGAAGATCGTAAAGTAGTCGCTGTCCGAATTTTCGTGACAACTGAAGGATGGGTACCTATTTACGCATAACAATTACTTGTAAAGCATAGGTCATCATCACCCCGCTTTTACATCTAAAAGCGGGGTATTCTTTGGACTATTATAAAACTAACTATTTTTATATGAATAATAAGTTTAATGGGAGGAACACCATGAAAAAGAGTAAAAAAATGCTGTGGCCACTTACTTTGCTCGTGCTTCTAGTCTTTGCGCTGGCTGCCTGCACGAAAGAACAGCCAAGTCTAAACGAGAAAGCACAGGCAGCTCCAGCGCAGCAAGCGGCTTCTGCTAAGCCTGTACAGCAAGAAGGAAAAAAGGTTACGAAAGATACAAAAATTGCGCTTATTTCTGAATTTACGTCAGGCACTCACGCTGCTCAGTACATAACAGGTGTGACAAAAGCGGCTAAAAAAGCAGGGGTACAGCTATCCGTTTCTGATTCAAACAATGATCAATCCAAAATGGCTGCTTATTTAGACACGGCTATTAACCAAAATGTTGACGGTATTATGATTGACCACGGCCGGGCTGAAACTCTTGAACCTGGCGTGAAACGCGCGATTGCAAAAGGAATTCCCGTTATTGCAACAGACGTAGAATTAAAAGTAGAAGGCGTTACAACAATTGACCAAGACGATTATATGCTTGCGCTGCAGGGTCTAAAACAAATGATGCAGGACATTAATGGAAAAGGAAACATTGTATATGCGTTTGTTGGAGGCTTTGCGCCGATGGAAAAGCGCGACAGCATTTATAAAATTATGATGAATCGCTACCCAGATGTAAAACAAATTGCTACGTTTGGAAGCGCAACGGACAACACCTCATTAGACACACAAAATAAAATGGCAGCTGTGTTGAAGCAGTATCCAAATAAAGGAGACATCGCGGCCGTTTGGGCACCTTGGGACGAATTTGCAAAAGGAGTAACAAGAGCGATTAAAGAAGCGGGACGAGACGAGATTAAAGTGTACGGAGTGGACTTATCTGATGAAGATCTGCAAATGATGCAGGCAAAAAACAGTCCGTGGAAAGCGTCAGCTGCCGTAAATCCAGCTTCAGTAGGAGAAAAGCAAGTTGATCTGCTTCTTAAAAAGATTTCCGGTCAAGAGATTCCTCGCTACTATTCATTTGATCCGGTTTTAGTCAAACAAACAGACTTGCCTAATCAAACGATTAATATGGATCAGCTTAGTCAGTACGTAAAAGAATGGGGCAATAAAGAATAGAAATGGAGGGACAGATATGACGAATGAGCTTTCAATGAAGAACATTACAAAAAACTTTGGTTCTTTTCAAGCGCTGAACAAAGTTGATTTTACTGTTCAAAAAGGGGAAATCCATGCTTTATTGGGAGCCAATGGTGCCGGTAAAAGTACGCTGATGAAAATATTGTGCGGAGCTTACGATGAGTACGAAGGAAAAATATTCAAAAACGGAGAAGAAATCTCCATTTCTTCTCCTAAAGAAGCTAAGCGCCACGGCATCGGCATTGTACATCAAGAAGTAGATGTAGCGCTGATTCCTTCGCTGTCAGTAGCTGAAAACATTGTGTTAGACGTGCAGACTTCTAATAAAAGTAAGACATTTGTAAACTGGAAATCTATTTATAAGAAAGCGGAAGAAGCTCTTTCTTTACTTGGCTCTTCTCTATCCGTTAAAAAAAATGTCGTTGACCTAACTCTATCAGAAAAACAGCAGGTGCTTATTGCACGTGCAATTGTACAGAATGTTGATTATTTAATTTTGGATGAACCAACCGCACCTCTTAGTGTGGAAGAGACGAAACAATTGTTTTCTGTGATGAGAGAGCTGAAGAAAAGCGGAGTAGGCATTATTTACATTTCACATCGCCTTCAAGAAGTGGTTGATATTTGCGACCGTTTAACCGTTTTAAAAGACGGACGCTATGTAGCTACAAAAGAAACTTCACATACATCGATTGAAGACGTGATTACGCTCATGTTAGGAACGTCTTCTGTAAAACAATGGGTCAAAAAATCAGTAGAAATTGGAAACGAACTGTTACATGTAGAAGCATTATCTCTTCCAGGGCGCCTTTCTAATATCTCTTTTCATGTAAAAGAAGGAGAAGTAGTCGGTATTGCAGGGCTTGTTGGAGCGGGGAAAACGGAGCTTTGCCGCAGTCTATTTGGTTTAGAACAATATGTGAGCGGCAACGTTCGATTAAAAGGCAAGAAATTAAAGTTGAATAAGCAGCCGTATTATTATATTGCACAAGGTCTTTCTCTTGTTCCTGAAGAACGAAGAAAAGAAGGAATTTTTGTTCATGAATCCATTGCCGATAACTTAGTTTTGCCAAGTCTGTCCCGCTTTACAAATTATTCATTTCTAAAGCGGGGAAAGATCAAAGAAAAAGCGCAGAAAACGACTGGGCAAGTTGGCGTAAAGTCTCATTCTATCGAGCAGTCAGTTGGAACGTTAAGCGGTGGAAATCAGCAGAAAGTAGCAATCGGAAAATGGCTTGTTACGGACTCTAGCGTGCTGTTGTTTGATGAACCAACTAAAGGGGTCGATGTGGGCTCCAAACGAGAAATATTCGACTTAATTACAAATCTTGTGTCACAGCAAAAAGGCGTTGTTTATGCAACCTGTGAATTCGAGGAACTGCTAGGGGTAGCGGATCGAATTTATGTTATGTACAACGGGAAAATCGTGAAAGAATTATCCAAAGAAGAAGCAACTAGTGAAAAATTATTTTATTATACAGCAGGAGGAGTAAAAGGATGAGTGCGGAGTATGTAACAGAACCTGTAGCGAAACCAAAGAGAAAAATAAGCGTTTTCGACTTTTTTTATAAATATGGGACAGTCTTAATGATTTTTGTTATTATGATTATCTTCTCCATTGCCACACCTAACTTTTTAACAGGAGAAAACATTAGTGATATCCTGCGCTCTATTTCCATTGTTACCTTAATAGCGCTTGGTGTAACGATATCGTTAACCGTCAACGGACTCGATTTATCTGTAGGGTCTACGGCTGGGTTAGCCACTATTTTATCAGCCTCTATGCTTGTTTTACACAGACAAGAAATTGCAGTCGCTATCATTGTTCCGATTATTGCATCGCTTCTTATCGGGTTAATAAATGCTTTTTTAGTAGTGAAAGTAAAGATTCCTGATATTTTAGCCACTCTTTCCATGATGTTCATCGTACAGGGGATTTTATTAACGTATACAAAAGGCTCAGCTATTTATACCAATATGCCTTTACCAAGCGGAGACAGAGCTCCGGGAATTTTTATTCCATCTTTCCTTGCGCTGGGGCAAGGTCACTTACTAGGTATTCCTGTTCCTGTTATCATTATGCTGCTGACTGTGCTGCTTGTTCATATCGTTTTTTCCTATACGAAGTTTGGGCGTTTTTTCTACGTAACAGGAGGGAACATAGAAGCAGCAAGACTTTCGGGCGTACCGGTTAATCGTTACCGTATGTATGCCTATATGTTTTCAGGTTTGCTTGCTGGAATGGGAGGAGTCGTTTTAGCTGCCCGTATTGGAGTAGGAGAAGTAAACGCGGGTTCACCATTTTTAATGGATGCCGTAGCTGCTACATACATTGGCTTTTCCGTATTTGGAGCAGGGAAACCGAATGTATTCGGGACACTGATTGGCTCTATTTTAATTGGTGTGCTGTTAAATGGGTTAACGATGCTAAATGTTCCGTATTATATGCAAGACATTATTAAAGGAGCTGTATTAGCAGGAGCCTTGGCTTTAACATATTACCGCTCGAAACAAACATCTACGGCTGTGTAAACAGCCGTTTTTTTTCGTTTGAAATCGGGAAGAATAAGGAAAAACAATAGTATAGCTTATTATTTATGTAGAAAGAGGGAGTATAGATGAAACGTGTCGTCATTATAGGAGGAGTAGCCGCCGGAATGAGCGCAGCTTCACAGCTTCGCCGGATGAAAGAAAAAGAAGAAGTGGAAATCCTTGTGTTTGAAAAAGGTGGAGATATCTCTTACAGCGCATGTGGCATGCCTTACTATCTGTCAGGAGTTGTAAAAGAAAAAGACGATTTGATTGCTCGGACGAAACAAGAATTTGAAGAGCGAAACATCTCCGTCCATCTTTTCCACGAAGTTAAAGAAGTAAATCATACAAAAAAATACATAGTAGTGCAAGATGTAAAGACGTCAACGGAAAAAGAGATAACATATGATGAACTCATCATTGCAACTGGAACAACGGCTGTTAAACCCAATTTTATGAGTGATCACATGCCGAATGTATGCACATTAAAGTCATTAGAAGACAGCGAAAGAATCTATACATATCTACAGGCTCACTCCGTAGAGAAAGTCACCATTATCGGCGGAGGATATGTCGGAATGGAAGTAGCTGAAGCAATGAAGGCTTTGGGAAAAGAAGTACGGGTTATTGAACAGGGAAAGCAGATTCTATCTATTTTAGATCAAGAAATGGCAGAGCATTTACAAAAGCAGCTAGATGACGATATTTTATTTCATTTCGAAGAAGAAGTGGAAGCATTGCTGCATTCAGATGGTTCCATCACTCACGTTCAAACAAACCGTCAAACGTATCAAACAGATTTAGTGATTGTAAATGTAGGAGTTCGTCCGAATACGCAATTCTTAGAAAGAAACGGACTAAGGATGCTTGAAAATGGAGCTATTTTAGTAAATGAGAAGTTGGAAACCAACGTGCCACATATCTACGCAGCAGGAGATTGTGCAACGAGCTATCACCGCGTATTAAAAAAAGATGTTCATATTGCTCTTGGAACCATTGCCAATAAGCAGGGAAGGGTTCTTGGTTACCGATTAGGGGGAGAAAGTCGAGAATTTCCCGGTGTTATAGGTACAAGTATTGTCAAAGTGATGGACTATGAAATCGGAAAAACCGGCATTTCAGAAAGAGAAGCAAGAGAAAATTCTCTTTTATACAAAGCCGTCACAGCCGAAGCTCCGAGTCATGCTTCTTACTATCCAGGAGCTGAAAAGATTGTGATAAAACTTGTTTATCATCCTGAAACAAAAGAGATTTTGGGGGTTCAAATGATTGGGAAAGAAGGAGTAGCAAAACGAATCGATGTATTTGCGACAGCTATTACTTGCCGCCTCACAACAGATGAAATAACCATGCTAGATCTTTCGTACGCTCCTCCTTTTGCTACGGTATGGGATGCTGTACAAATTGCTGCTCAGAAAGCTGAATAAAAAAGAGGCTGGGACAAAAGTAGTTGAGTCCAAGTAAAAAACGAACCATTCATCAAACTGTTTGATGAGTGGTTCGTTTTTTTTTTTGTGATGGTGCACATCGTTTTATTTGTTTCGTTCCTTCTAGCAGTTGATTGGAGGGCAAGGCGAAGACTCCTGCGGGAAAAGCGGAACAGGTGAGACCCCGCAGGAGCGAAAGCGACGAGGAGGCTCAGCGGCCGCCCGCGGAAAGCGAAGCCTTGCACGGAAATCAATTGCGGTGTCATAAGCAGTCCAGTTCATGTATCTCATTTGTTCGTCTTTCGATTAGATTTATTTCGTTATGTCTCAATCTTTTTTCGATTCGACAAGCAGCATCTTTTGTCGAAAAACAAGTTGTAAAAAAAAGATAAATGGTATTCCTATAGTAATGTAAGCGTTTGTAAATTCCGACAAAATAATTTTTTTGCAAAAAAAATGTCTATTATTGCGACTCTATTTACATATTTAGTAGAATTTGTAATAATGCGTTATAAGCTAATTTCTTTGTCATAGGAGAGGATTTTGTGTTTGGAGTGAGAAATAGAACGAAATCAGAGAGATTATTAGTAGAAATCGTCCAAAAAAGACAAAAGATGGTGCAGCTCGGAGAAGAAAAAGGTTTGACTAATGAAGAAACCGTTACCTGTAGTCAAGAGCTTGATCAGCTCTTACTCGTTTATCAAAAGCAGCGTTTAAAAGAAGAGGAAGAAAAGACATCGTTTGCCACACTGATTAGCCGCTTTTTATCTTTTTCAAAGCTGTAATGCAGGACAAGCATTCGGGATCGGGCAGTAAAACAATTATGCTGCCCGTGGCCTCTCTTCACCTTTAAAAAATGTTAATTAAAAAGATCATAAACAAAATACCAAAAATAAACGAATAAGTAGCAAATCTTTCGTTTCCATCGCCGTGACTTTCCGGAATCAACTCTTTATAAATAATAAAAAGCATGGCTCCAGCAGCAAAAGCTAATCCATATGAAACGAGAGAATCAACAAAATTAGTTAAATAAAACCCGAGTAAAGATGTTACAATCTCAACAGAGCCTGTAAGGGTAGCAATTAAAAATGCTTTTATTTTACTGATATTTTGCTGAGCTAAAAATAGCGCGACCAACAGTCCTTCAGGTGCATTTTGAAGACCGATTGCAAGGGCGATTAAGTTCCCTGTATTTTCAACATTTGAAGCGTAGCTAACACCAACAGACAGTCCTTCAGGAAGGTTATGCAAAGTAATAGCGGAAACAATTAAAAGTGCTTTTTCATCAAATTGAATGCCGGTTTTAGAATGTTCAAGGTCAATGTGAGGAATATTCTGCTCCAAGAGTGTTAATGTTACAACTCCAAGCAGTAAGCCAATTGCTAAGGAAAAAAATCCGCCGCTTTGAAGAGATTCTGGAATCAAGCTCATAGTAGAAGCAGCTGTCATAATACCTGCAGTGAGCGCAAGAAGTATATCTTTCCAGCGATGAGTGAGTTCTTGATTCAAAAACAGAATAGGCAAAGCGCCTACTCCAGTCGATAGCGCAGAAAGAATGCTTCCAATTAGTACCTCAGTCATAAACCGTCTCCTTTTACGTATTCTTCTTTTTATCCTCAATTCACATCGTTCTTTTAGTGTATGTTTTTTTGTTTTCTATGAGCATGACTATTTTAAAAATGAATAGCTTTATGCAATAACCTTACAAAAAAGTTGAACCAGTGAAGGTTCAACTTTTTAGGTGAAGTACAGCTCCTGAACTTGGTTAGCAATGTGCTCAAGCTTATTGGAAACTTGAGGAATGCCATATCCTACATACAAAGGAGATGTGGCAAAGCGAGGAATGATTTTCGCCGCAATTTTGCCGTTTTTAAGGTTATAAAAAAATAAGTTATAGCTCGTGCAGCTACGATGAAAATGATTTAATAAATAGTGAGCAGCCGTTTGAAGATAATCTGCAAATGCGTGCATCTCTTTGTCAAGCTGATCCGTTATCACGTTAAATTCAAAAAAGCCCATTCTAGGTTTTGCAGATAAATTAAATGTGACGTGTTCATTTTGGGCAATTGTGACTCCTTCAAACTGCTCTAGCTTCACATTTTCATTTACATCCATCTCATTTAAACCAATAATTTGCATATGAGGATGTCGTAATGATCCTCCGGACATGGGGCCGTGGTTTTTGAAGAAAAGAACAGAAGCATATTCACCACTGTTCATCATCGATATCCATCGTTCAGTAGCAAAGCTCAGCAAGGTGTACAGATGTTCTTTTGGATAAATAGACAGTTCTGAAGAACACTCATCGGTCTCAATAATAACCGTCTGATAAGCATCTTGCAGAACGGGAAATTTATTTTTCAGCCAAATGATAGGTCCTTGTTTTTCAATAATGCCAGTAAGAGATTCTACGTCGCAAAAGGGACAGGGGTTTTGCCGGTTAACGATTGTTTCAGGCTTTTGTGAACCAATCGCGGAATTAAATAATAAATGGGTTGGTTTCATAATCATTCACCTTTTTATGTAATGGTCATATGTTTATTGTATTAAAAGCATATGTATAAATCCACTTATATACATTTTTCATCGAAAAAATTGTACAAGCGGAGAGAATAACCGATGAAATAAGTCTGCTTTGATTGACTTTGAAGGGAAATTTTAGTATTATCTTGATATCAAGATAATATTAAAGGAACTGATTAAAATGACGAATGATGTAACTAGAGAAGAGTTAGACCAATCTCTTAAATTATTTATTGTACTATCTCGTGCCAATCGTTCAATTAATGATCATGTGCATAAATTTATTCAACAGCATGGAATGAATCCAACCGAATTTGCTGTCCTAGAGTTATTGTATCACAAAGGTCAACAGCCTCTGCAGCAAATTGGCGGAAAAATTTTACTCGCAAGCGGCAGTATTACGTATGTAGTAGACAAGCTTGAGAAAAAAGGCTTCTTAGAGCGCGTTGCTTGTCCGAACGATCGCCGTGTAACCTACGCAGCGATCACTCAGCAAGGCAAGGAAATGATTGAAAGTATGTTTCCGAGTCATGAAAAAAGAATTCATGATATTTTATCCGTCCTGTCTAGCGAAGAAAAGGAAGTTGCTATTTCGATGCTTAAGAAACTGGGGCACTATGCAGATGAATTTTTACCGGAATCGACTAATTAATTAAGGAAAGCTCGTTTGTTTCTGTTGAACAAACGAGTTTTTTCTATGACTTCTTTCATAGCCAATCGACATAAAAAATAAAAAGTGACAAAAAATTGAAATTAACAGGAATACAGCTGGATAAAAACGAATTAGGTTACATACAGACAATAGAGGAAGGGGTACAAATGATGAAATTTGAGAATTATACATATACGCGACCTGATATGAATGAAATTGAAAAGCAGTTTGAAAAGGCCATTACACACTTTACGGAAGCAGCGTCAGTCAGTCAGCAAAACGAGGCAATTCGTCTAGCAAATGATGCGTATTCCCAGTACAGCACAATGGGGAACATCTGCTATATTCGTCATTCTATCGACACAGCGAATGAATTTTATAAGGAAGAACAAGACTATTTTGATGAAACACAGCCGCTTTTAGAAGGATATGTAGAGAAATTTTACAAAGCGTTAATCTCTTCGCCTTTTAAACAGCAACTAGAAGAAAAGTGGGGCAAGCAGCTGTTCTCTCTTGCTGAAATGCAGTTAAAAACGTTCTCTCCGGAAATAGTAAAAGAGCTTCAGGAAGAAAATAAGCTATCGTCTCAATATACGAAACTAGTGGCGTCAGCTAAAATTTTATTTGAAGGAGAAGAAAGAACGTTAGCTCAGCTCGATCCGTTTATGGAGTCACCTGATCGAGAAATGAGAAAAAAAGCAGCAGAAGCAAAGTTTCAATTTTTCACCGATCATGAAGAGGAATTTGATGATATTTATGACAAACTTGTAAAAGTGCGGACCAAGCTTGCTGAAAAATTAGGCTATAAAAATTTCGTAGAAGTGGGCTATGCTCGTATGTCTAGAATAGGCTACGATGCTGAAATGGTTGCCGCTTTTCGCAAACAAGTAAAAGAGTATATTGTTCCCCTTACTGAAAAACTAAAAAAGCGTCAGCAGGAAAGAATTCAAGTAGAGAGCTTAACTTATTATGATGAACCGTTTCAGTTTGAAACAGGAAACGCAGTGCCAAAAGGTGATGAAAAGTGGATTATTGAAAATGGACGGGTTATGTATAAGGAGCTTTCTAAAGAAACGGACGAATTTTTTTCGTTTATGCTTGAAAATAATTTGATGGATTTAGTCGCTAAAAAGGGCAAAGCAGGCGGAGGCTACTGTACGTTTATTGAAGAATACAAAGCACCGTTTATTTTTTCGAATTTTAATGGAACATCAGGGGATATTGATGTGTTAACGCATGAAGCAGGGCATGCTTTTCAAGTGTATTCCAGCCGAGATATGGAAACCAATGAGTATCACTGGCCTACGCATGAAGGAGCTGAAATTCATTCGATGAGCATGGAGTATTTTACATGGCCTTGGATGGAGTTGTTCTTTAAAGAAGACAAAGATAAATACCAGTTTTCTCATTTAAGCTCAGGCTTAACTTTCTTGCCTTACGGGATAGCAGTAGATGAATTTCAGCACGCTGTATACGAACGCCCTGAGATGACGCCTTCGGAACGAAAACAAACGTGGCGAGAAATTGAAAAGAAATATATGCCTTCTAAAAACTATGACGGCCATCACTATCTAGAAAGCGGGGGCTTCTGGCAGCGCCAGCTTCATATTTACACGTCTCCGTTTTATTATATTGATTACACGCTCGCTCAAATTTGTGCATTTCAATTTTGGAAAAAAGATCGAGAAAATCATGAACAAGCATGGCAAGATTACGTTCATTTGTGTAAGCTTGGCGGAAGTAAGCCGTTTTTAGAATTAGTAGAGGAAGCGAATTTGATCTCTCCATTCGAAGAGGGCTGCGTGCAGTCTGTAGTAGATGAAATTGAAAACTATTTAAATAGTATTGATGATAAAAAGCTATAAAAAAAGAGATTGAGACACAACCAAATCAATCCAATCTAAAGACGAACAAATGGGATAAACAATCTAGTATGAATCGCTTGTTACACCGCCGTTGATTTCTGTGCAAGGCTTCGCTTTCCGCGGGCGGCCGGTGAGCCTCCTTGGCGCTTATGCTCCTGCGGGGTCTCACCTATTCCGCTTTTCCCGCAGGAGTCTTCGCCTTGCCCTCCAATCAACAGCTAGAAGCACCTAGATTAAATCTACGTTCACCCTCATAATAAAAAATCCGAATGAGTTTGATTCTTAATCAAGAAACAAACTCGTTCGGATCTTTCTTCAACTAACATACTTTTGTTCCAGCCTCTTTTTTAATGATTAATTTCTTGTTCCCATAAAGGAATCGTAAGGGAAACGCTGGTTCCTTCGCCAACAGTGCTTTTAATCTCAAATGTTCCTTTATGCTGATACAAAATGTTTTTAATCACAACAAGTCCAAGACCAGTACCTGAGGGCTTCGTGGTAAAAAAGGGCTTTTGAATGTGCGTAAGCAAATGTGAAGGAATGCCGACTCCTGTATCTTTAATGAAAATAGTAAGATCTTTAGTATGCTGAGTAACGTTTAAATGAATTTCTCCTCCGCTAGGCATAGCTTCGAGCGCATTTTTTAACAAATTAATGAGTACTTGCTTAATTTGATTGGCATCACAGCAGATGTATGTATGCGGGGCTTCCACCTGCGTTTTAACTACGACATTTTTTAATACACATTCTGATTCATACAGAAGAATAACGTCATTTAAAATAGTAGAGAATGCATGCTTTTTCATAACCGTATCATGAGGTTTAGCGAGCAATAAAAATTCTCCAACGATTGAGTTAATACGATTCAGTTCACTAAGCATGATGGTTGTATAAGAATGATAGCGGCTGCTGTCTTCATGAATAAGCTGAATAAACCCATTCAGAGAAGTAAGCGGATTTCGAATTTCATGAGCGATTCCCGCTGCCATTTCGCCGGCTAGAGATAACTTATCGGTTTGGCGAAGAAATTTTTCTGTTTCCTTTTCTTCGGTAAGATCGCGTGAAATACCAAAAAGCGCAACGACCTGTTTATCACGATTAAAAATAGGTGAAACAGTGCTTTCTACATCAATTATTTTTCCGTCTTTTCGCTTGTCCTGGGTTTCAAAGGCTACTAGCTTTTCTCCTTTTTTAACCCTTTCTAATCGGCTTTCAGCGTCGCCTTTTAAGCCGGCAGGAATAAATGGAATGGCTTTTCCCACAATTTCTTCAGCTTTCCATCCGTATATTTGCTCAAAAGCATCGTTTACTTTAATCACTTTACCGTCTAGACTGAACACGGCAATGGCGTCGCGATTGTATGTAAAAAAAGATTGTAAATACTCTTGAGCTGAATACAGTTCATCTTCGGTTTTGTTCATTTTGACTGTCGTAATAGCAATCAGTTTTTTAGAGAAATGAGCACAGTACAACAAAATAATCATTGTGATCAGCGTAAACAAAATGAAATAAACGATATCTAATTTCACGAAAGTTACAGATGTAAAAAGAGTGTTGCTTACATAAAAGTACAAAACAATTATTATGGACATTAATGTAGAAATTACAATAGCGACATAGCTATAATAAATAAAGCTAACAATAATTCCAAGAAACAAAAATAAATAATTAATAACAGCAGGTTCAATAGATGTCATGTACGCAATATAGGCATAATAGCATATAAAAAAAGAATACATAATGATAGCAGGATGAAAACGAAAGTAGTACATAGCCGTCACTATTAATAATAAAATTCCTCCGCTTATAAAAACAATCATATGAGGATCAGCTGCAATAAAGTGGTATAACACAATGTGGACAAAATATAGCAGCCAAAAAATAAGTAAAAGAATAAAATTCCGTTTTTTTATGAGGTTGTGTGATTCCATAAAAAATCCCTTTCTTAAATGGTGAATAATTTTATAGGAGAATAACTTTATAGTCAGCTAGTCGCACGATATAGTGATATATCACTCATATTAGCATAGTTACAACTGTGTGAATAGCCGAATTGAGCACTTAGACCAAGGAAGATAGATCTAGAATACAGCTAGTCATAAACTATTAAGGAAATATGAGGGGAATATGAACGAAATGAAGGGGATGTAAAGCTTTTGTGATAACCTTGTAAAAATGAACTTTTTTCTAATTGGATAGGCTATACTGCCAGTAGAGCCATATGAATGGTGACTACATAGAGGCTCAGATGATTCGAAGGGAGACGGTAAAATGAACAAAAGTTTATTAGTCAAGTTATTTGGATCACTTCTAGCAATTATGTTAATCACAGCATGCAACTCACAAACGGATGAAAAAGACGCCACAGAACAGCAAACAGAACAGTCGGATGATACTCAAGCGGAGGATACAACGACAGATGATTCACAGGAAACAATGAAGCAAGACGAAGCAGATGATTCATCTGGGGATGAAGCAGCTGATGATCAAGAAGAATCAACGGATAGTGCTGACGAAAAAACAGATGAAAGTAAATAAACGTAAGTATTTCTATAAAAAAAGCGACTCAAGTAGAGTCGCTTTTTTTATTAGTTTTGTACGGTGATTTCGCTTGCTTCATTTAACGTTACGTTCACTGTCGATACGTCTGCGTCATCTAAAAGTAAGTCTGTAATTCGATCTTCAAGCTGTTCTTGAATTGCTCGGCGGAGCGGTCTAGCACCGAATGCAGGGTGATAGCCAAGTTCAGCCAGTTTTTCTTTTACCTCATCTGCTACGCTCAGCGTAATGTTTTGTTCTTGTAATGTTTCTTTTAATTCAGCAAGCATAAGGTCCACGATTTTAATCAAGTTGTCTTTTTCAAGATGATTAAATTCAATGATTGTATCAAATCGGTTTAAAAACTCTGGTTTGAAATAAGATGAAAGTGAATCTAAAACGGATGCCTGTTTAAGTGCGTCATTTTCTGCGTCAAACCCAACCGTAATTTTCTTTTCACCTACACCAGCGTTACTTGTCATAATGATAACTGTGTCTTTAAAGCTTACTGTGCGACCTTGACTATCTGTTAGACGTCCGTCTTCTAGAATTTGCAGAAACATATGCTGAACGTCTGGATGAGCTTTTTCAATTTCATCTAGTAAGATGATGGAATAAGGATTACGGCGTACTTTCTCTGTTAATTGTCCTGCCTCTTCGTGACCTACGTAGCCAGGAGGTGAACCGATTAATTTAGACACCGCGTGTTTTTCCATATATTCACTCATATCTAGACGAACCATAGCATCTTTTGAGCCGAATAGTTCTTCAGCTAATGTTTTGGTTAACTCTGTTTTACCGACACCTGTTGGGCCGACAAATAAGAATGAACCAATTGGGCGATGCTTCGCTTTCAATCCAGCGCGAGAACGTCGAATCGCTTTTGCTACTTTTTCTACAGCTTCCTGCTGTCCGATTACTTTTTGAGCTAAGTGCTCTGCTAAATGCTTCATTTTTGCTGATTCATTTTCTTGAAGTTTACCAACAGGGATACCCGTTTTCTTTTCAATAATTGCTTGAATGTCAGCGATATCCACATTCATTTTTTGCTGTTCTTCGTTTAGTTGTTTTTCAAGAGCAGCTTCTTCATCGCGCAGTTTTGCCGCTACTTCATATTTTTCATCCTTTAGCGCCTGCTCTTTTTCTTTTGTAATTTCTTTTAAGCGAGCGGCCGCGTCGTCTTTATTTGTAATGCCTGCCTGTAAGTTCATTTTTGAACCTGCTTCATCTAGCAAGTCAATTGCTTTATCAGGCAAGAAGCGATCTTGAATGTAGCGGTGTGATAAATTTACACAAGCGCGGATCGCTTCATCTGTATAGCTAACGCCGTGATAATCTTCATATTTACTTTGGATTCCTTTTAGAATTTCAACGGCTTCTTCTACAGACGGTTCGTGAACCATAACCGGCTGGAAGCGTCGTTCAAGAGCCGCATCTTTTTCAATGGAACGGTACTCTTTTAAAGTTGTCGCTCCGACTACTTGAAGTTCGCCTCGTGCAAGAGCTGGTTTTAAAATATTGCTTGCGTCCATTGAACCTTCCGCTGAACCAGCTCCTACAAGAAGGTGAATTTCATCGATAAATAAAATCACGTTTTTTCGCTGTTGAAGCTCAGAAATTAACTGCTTCATGCGCTCTTCAAATTGACCGCGCACGCCGGTATTAGCTACGAGAGATGCTACATCTAACAGATATACATCTTTATTTAGCAGCTTGGCAGGAACTTTTCCTTCCGCAATTTTTAAGGCTAACCCTTCAACAACAGCTGTCTTACCAACACCAGGTTCTCCGATTAGCACCGGGTTGTTTTTATTTCTTCTATTTAAAATTTCAATGACGCGCTCTACTTCTTCTTCGCGGCCAATAACAGGGTCAATCAATCCCGTTTTCGCAATTTGAGTTAAGTTTCGACCAAATTGATCTAAAAAGCCGCCGCCATTTCCTTGCTGTGGCTGCTCCGGTGCAGCTTGTTCGTGCGCCATTTGATTGAATAAATCATCGATGTTCATAAAGCCGCCACCTCCAAAACCTGATGGGATTTTATGTTCTTTCATTAGTGCTTGATAACATGTATGACATAAACGATATTGAGATTTTTGGTTATTTGTTTGTACATTTAATTGAATAGATGCTTCACGTTTATTACAGTTTTGACAAATCATTTAATTAGCCTCCCTAAATGATTTTAATCGAAGATCAGCAGGTGTTTGACCTTTCTTGACCTTTCGTAATTTTATTATACTTTGACCTTTTTTGACTTTCAAGTCTTTTGCTTAAAAAATTTTTGAAGGAAGTTCCTCGCTTATGTACAAAAGGCAGTACATTAAAAAAAGATGTGTTTTATGTGTACCCGTTCTATACATGTAAAAACATAAGAGGCATTTTGTACAATGATCTGCTTGGAGAGGGAATTAATATTAATAAGAAGAAAAGTGGAAAGATGAGTGCAGAGCTTACCGTTGGATAAAATAAGTTATTGACAGCAAGAAGGATAAAAATTATACTCAAGAAGGTTTGCACTTAACTGCATAAAAGCATAAAAGCGTTTAAGTGAAAAAGAAAGATAGAAAGGGAATACCTCATGAAAAAAGAAATTTCATTTATACAATCAATAGCGGTGGTTTTGGTTCTATTAGCTATTATTTTTGTTTCATTATTTACATTAAAGCTGCCGCCTCATATTCCGCTGATATTTGGTGTAGCATTTATTAGTGTGATTGGCTTTTTGTTGAAATATAAGTGGACAGAAATGGAGAAAGGGATTTTAGACGGTGTTAGACTGGGCATTAAGCCTATCCTTATTTTAATGCTGATCGGGATGCTTATTGCGATTTGGATGGTAGGAGGAACGATACCGACGATTTTATCCTACGGTTTCCACTGGATTTCACCGCAGTACTTTTTAATTAGTGCTTTGGTTATTACCGTATTAGTTTCAACATTCACGGGAAGTTCATTAACAACCGTCAGTACGGTAGGGGTCGCTTTATTTGGCGTAGGAACTGCTATTGGTGTACATCCAGGGCTAGCAGCGGGGATGATTGTTTCAGGAGCTGTGTTTGGAGATAAGATGTCTCCCTTGTCTGATACAACAAATTTTGCTTCTGGTATCGTTGAAGTCCCGCTTCCTAAACATATTCAGCACATTACGTGGACGACGGTTCCAAGTATTGTTATTACAGCAATCATTGCACTGGTAATCGGAATTAACGGAAATCAGGAAAGCGTCAATTACGGGGAAATTCAAGGAATTCAAGACGCATTAAAACATACGTTTAATTTACACGTGTTAACGTTGCTTTCTCCACTTTTAGTTCTTATTTTTTCGATGAGAAGAGTCGATGTACTGCCAACGTTAGTTTTAGGTATTGTAACGGCCATCATTACAGGAATGGTCACACAGCATGAATTTACGCTGAGTCAATTGCTAGGCGTTCTTCAAAGCGGGCCGGCAGTAGAGTCAGGAAATAAAGTAGTGGATGCGATTGTGAATAAAGGGGGACTGCAGTCCATGATGTTTTCTATTTCCCTTATCATGATTGCCTTGTCGCTAGGTGGCTTGATGAGAGCCGTTGGAATTATTGATGCTTTGTTAGAAGGATTAGCAAAACAAATTCGCCGCAGCGGAGACGTTATTTTTGCTACGCTTCTATCTTCAATTGGAGTGAACGTTATTACAGGCGAACAGTATTTATCGATTCTCTTGCCTGGACAGACGTTTAAGCCGCTGTATGAAAAATGGAATTTAGATCCAAAAAACTTATCACGAACGCTTGAAGACGGCGGAACGGTTATTAATGCTATTATTCCGTGGGGTGTCAGCGGTGCTTTTATTTCAACTGCATTAAATATTCCCGCAGCTGACTATATTCCATTTACATTCTTTAGCATTCTCTGTCCGATCTTTTCAGTTATTTTAGCATATACAGGCATAGGCATTGCCAAGAAAAAAGCTCAGTCTTAACTGGGCTTTTTTTTTGGAAAAAGGACAGGTAAAAAACGACAAAAAAAGTATCATTCCACTTTTCAAATCTATAATTTAATAATACAATTTACTATACGTCTTTCTTGTTAATGTATTTGTATGAATTCTTATTTCTTTACAGATGAAGAAATTTGAGTTTTGCGGTATGATAAATAAGCTGTATTGGCGATGGGATGAATGCCCTTTTTAGCAAACATTTAAGAAGGGTAAAGCCAAATGAAAACACTCATTATAAAAGAGAAAAGATATTTATTGAGGAGAGGGTTTCTGTTGAAAAAATGGGGCATCATTGCATTAATCACTGTAGCTGTGCTCGGTGTGACAGCGGTTTTCAACCGAGCTGAAAGTGATGATGTAAATAAAGAAAAATTGAATTTATTATCGCCTTATTCAAATAAAGTAGATGTATATAGCATTACGTATCCTAGTGATAATTTAAAGATAAAAGGGTTTTTAGTACAGCCTAAAGACATTGCAGACAAACATTATCCGCTTTTAGTATATAATCGCGGAGGAAATCGCGAACATGGCATGATTCGCGCAAAAACACTGCAGTACTTATCATATTGGGCAAGTAAAGGCTACGTGGTGGTTGCGACTCAATACAGGGGAAATGGCGGAAGTGAAGGTACAGAGACGTACGGCGGTAAAGATATTGACGACGTGTTAAATCTTATTAAGTGGGGAGAACAGCTTCCTTATGTAAATCACCAGCAAAAGGTAGCGCTAGGATATTCACGCGGCGGCATGATGACGTATTTAACGATGAAAAACGGCGTTAAATTTGATGCAGTTGTCGTACAATCAGGTATTACAGACATGTTTCAATTCTATGATCAAAGAGGGCCTGAAATGAAACAAGTGCTGCGGACGATTGTAGGAGATCCGGCGCAGTATCCGGAGAGGTATAAAAGTCGTTCTGTTGTTTATTGGAGCGATAAAGTAAATTCACCTCTTTTGATTTTACAGGGTGATCATGATCGTAAAGTTCACCACACGCAGGCTGAAAAGCTTGTGAAACAATTAGATGAGCAGGGAAAAGAATACAAATATGTACTGTACAAAAACGGAGACCATCCGCTAACTGCTTATTATGATCAATATAACGCGGAAATTGATAAATGGTTTAAAATACATTTAGCTAAGCAGTAAAGAAATTGGAAGCAGTTTTGATGAATGGAAAAGAGCAGCTTGTTTGATCCTACTACATGTAAGCATATAAAAAGGGGATGAAGCAAAATGACTCAGTCTAAAAGTCAAAAAGAGCGTCAGTGGAATGTGCGAAAACAATCACAAAACCCATCGCATGGAAAAGTGAAATCTTTTGAAGAACTATCAGAAGAAATCACGCCTAAACGTAAATAAGGTAACCACCATATAAAGGAAGATACAAAAAAGGAGAGCTGAAGCTCTCCTTTTTCTATATTTGTTTATGGATTTGTGGACCACATGCCCGCAGATTTGATAAAAATACGAGGATGCAATTTTAATTGTGCGACCATAATTTCTGCTAAGTCTTCAGGCTGCATCACTTTATCAGGATTGCCATCCGTTAAGTTTTCTTTATACGCTAATTCCGTTGCTACTGTACTTGGTGTTAGAGCTGTTACACGAATATTGTGTTTGCGCACTTCTAACGCTAGAGATTCAGTTAAGCCGAGCACGCCAAATTTTGAAGCGCTGTAAGCACTTGTAACGGGAGCGCCTTTTTGACCAGCAGTGGATGAAATATTGATAATGTCTCCACCATTTTTTTCGATTAATTGAGGTAGAACGGCGCGCGTTACGTAGTAAACGCCCATTAAATTCACATCAATGATTTGTTTCCACTCAGCTGGGTCTAGCTCTAAAAAGCTTCCGAATTTACCGATTCCTGCATTGTTGATTAAGATATCCGTTGCCCCTAATTTTGTATGTAGATGCTCAACTGCTGCGTTTACTTCTTCCATAGAAGAAACATCTGCTGTTGAATAAGCAACTTGTACATCAAATGCTTCTAGTTCAGAAGCAACAGCCTTTAAATCTGCCTCTGTACGAGCAATTAAACCGATATTTACGCCTTCTTTTGCTAATTCAATCGCAGTTGAACGACCGATGCCTTTTCCTGCTCCTGTAATAAGAGCTACTTTGCCTTTAAGTGATTGTGCCATGTATAGACTCCTTTCAATGTTCCGCATAAACATTCTTCATAATAACAAAGAATTATCCATTACTATCCTATAGAAATGCACAAATGATGTCAAAAATAAAGATTATTAAAATGGCTTCAAGTATAAATTTCCTTTTCATACAAAAACTATAGAGACTAAAAAGAAGAAATTCCGTTTCTTTTCGTTCAATGTAGTGGAGGATGAACAATGCGTATAAAAAAACTATCTGAGTTAACGAATAAATCCAAACAGCGGAAAGAAAAAGCTGACGAATCGAAGGACTCGAAGGACACTAAGGATACTAGTGCTTCTTCTACACAGGAAGAGCAGAAATTATCTGAGAGGGCGGGAGATAATTTATCCCGCATGAAAAAAGCATTGGGACAGAGCACGGATTTAGTTGTGCGAGAGTTTCGAATTTCGATTGAAGAAAAATTTACTTTAGGTGTTGCTTACATCGACGGATTAGTAAATAAAGACGAAGTTGAACACTATGCGCTAGACTCCATTATGCACTATCACGATGAACATTTAACACATGATGATGGCATTGTTAATATGTACGAATTGATTAAAAGCTATAGTTTGGCAGCGGGTGAAATCATGGAAGCAAAGACATTGGATGATGCTCTTCTTCATGTGTTATCAGGAGATACCGTACTGTTTTTAGAAGGATATCAAACGTGTATTGTGGCAAGTACAAGAGGGTGGAGAGACAGGGCTGTTTCTGAACCACAGTCTCAAACCGTTGTAAGAGGGCCTCGAGACAGTTTTACAGAAACACTGCGAACCAATACCGCATTGATTCGGCGCCGAATAAAATCTCCAAAACTTTGGATTGAATCACAGCAAATAGGAGAGTTTACAAAAACGGATATTGGGCTCGTTTATATAGACGGCATTGCGGATGAACAGGTCATTCAAGAGGTAAAGGAGCGTCTTTCCAAAATTGATATAGACGGTATTTTGGAGAGCGGATATATCGAAGAGTTGATTCAAGATGAAGATTATACACCTTTTCCTACTATGCATAACACGGAGCGTCCAGACTCGGTGGCAGCAGGTCTTTTAGAGGGGCGAATAGCCATTTTAGTAGACGGTACACCTTTTGTATTAATGGTTCCTGCCTTATTTATTCAATTTTTTCAAGCGGCCGAAGATTATTACCAGCGCGCAGATATTAGTACATTGATTCGCTTAATGCGCTACATGGCATTTTTCTTAGCTCTTTTAACACCTTCTGCTTACATTGCTTTAACTACTTTTCATCAAGAGATGCTTCCTTTTGCTTTGTTAATTAGTATTGCAGCTCAAAGGGAAGGTGTTCCGTTTCCTGCTATTATTGAAGCGTTTATTATGGAAATTACGTTTGAAATTTTGCGAGAAGCGGGAGTCCGATTGCCTCGAGCAGTAGGTTCAGCTATTTCGATTGTGGGAGCACTCGTTTTAGGAGAAGCCGCCGTACAAGCGGGATTAGTTTCACCTGCAATGGTTATCGTTGTATCCATCACCGCTATTAGTAACTTTGTGTCACCCGTGTATGATATGGCTATTGCAGTAAGGATGCTGCGCTTTATCTTAATGGTTTTAGCAGCTACTTTTGGCTTGTTCGGTATTATCCTGGGGCTAATTTTAATGATTTTACATTTATGCAGCTTAAGGTCATTTGGAGTCCCTTATATGACACCTATGGCTCCATTTGTGAAGCGTGATCAAAAGGATGTTCTGATTAGACGTTCGATTAAAAAAATGAAAACAAGGCCAAAGCTTATTAACGAGAAGAATATTTCACGTCAAAAGACGCAAAAAAACTAAACTGTGTAAAGGTGGCCGTTTACTATGAAAGCATTTCTAATGTTATGTATCTGTTCATTGCTATTAAGCGGCTGCTGGAGCAGCCGAGAGTTGAATGAGCTAGCCATTACGGTTGCCGTCGGAATTGATAAAGCAGAAGATGGCATCATTGTAACAGTTCAGCTGATTAACCCTGGTGATATTCAGGCCAAAACCCCTACAAACGGGCCTTCTGTTACCACATTTTCTATTAAGGCTTCGTCTGTAATGGAGGGGTTAAGAAAAATAACGACAAAATCTCCGCGGAAAATTTATCTTTCTCATTTACGAATGCTAGTGCTTAGCGAAAGCATGGCGGAAGACGGTATTGCTGAAGTGCTTGATTTCTTTGCTCGGGATCATGAAGTGCGTACCGATTATTTTGTTGTTGTGGCTAAAAACACGAAAGCATCGAGCGTTTTGAACGTATTAACAACAATCGAAAAAATACCAGCTAACCATATGTTTGCTTCATTAGACGTGTCACAGCGTATTTGGGCACCTACTAGAGGAGTAAAGTTAAATGAACTGATCAGTAACTTAACCAGCGAGGGAAAGCAGGCGGTATTATCAGGGGTATTGGTGAAAGGCAATGTGAAAAATGCAGGAGATATGTCCAGCATTTCTCGCACCAATCTTTCCACACTGCTCAATTTCAAAGGATTAGGTGTCTTTCAAAATGATAAGCTTATCGGCTGGTTCAATGAAGACGAAAGTAAAGGATATAACTATATTACAGGAAATGTAAAAAGTACGTTGATTGTTATTCCATGCGAAAAAAAAGAAAAACAGCATGATATCATTGGAGTAGAAATGCTTCGAACGAATGTCAAGGTGACAGCTACGATGAAAAATCATAAACCTCATATTCACGTTGATTTAAAAGGAGAAGCGAACGTGGCTGATGTAGAGTGTCAAGTGAATTTACAGGACCCAGCTGTAATCAATATGCTCGAACGAAAAACAGCAGCTGACGTGAAAGAAAAAATGAATGATGCAGTAGAAAAAGCTCAAAAAACCTATAAAAGCGATATCTTTGGTTTCGGCGAAGCGTTTTACAGACAAGATGTAAAGAGATGGTACAAAATGAAAAGAGACTGGAACAGAATTTACGCAGAGAATTTAACCGTCGATTTAGATGCAAAAGTTCAAATCCGTCGCTTAGGCACGTTAAATAACTCATATATGAAGCAAATGAAGCATTAAGGAGAAAGAAAATGGAGGGATTTATCGCCTTACTTGTACTGCTTGCTTATTTGACTAAAAAAATAATGATCAACTTCCGAAAGGAAAAGTATTATCGTGAGATAGTCGTCTACCTTTGTCTTATAGGTTTGGGTCTATTCTTTTGGGGAGCGATTACACTCCGTAAAGAAGTTCCTACGCCTCTGTACTTTTTAGAGGCACTAATTAAGCCTCTTACTAGAACCGTTCATCATTTGTTATTCACGTGAGCAAGCATGTAGGAGAGAAGGTGTGTATGATGCAAATAAAAGAATTTATTAGTCCGAAACAATTTCTTTTTCTCATTTATGTTTTTTGTATCGGAAGCGCCATCTTGGCAGTTCCCGCTACATTATTAGAGACGAATAGACAAAATGCGTGGTTTTGCGGTGTGCTTGCTATTGGCTTTGCACTTTTAATCGTTGCGGTGCTTTTATGGCTGATTCAGCGTTACCCTCAGCAAACATTCATTCAAATAGCTAAAAAGGCGCTAGGTCCTTATGCAGGAACGTGTATTTCTCTTATTTACATTTTCTTTATGTTCATTCAGTCTACGTTTTCGCTTCGAGATATCAGTACATTCATGACGACTCAAATTGTCCCTGAAACTCTGCCTACGTGGATTCATGCTCTTGTTCTTTTAGCTGTTATATACGGAGGGTATCTAGGTATTGAAGTGGTAGCAAGAACCGCGGAAATCTTTTTGCCTTGGATTGTGGTCCCCTTTTTATTGTTAATTGTTTTAAATATTCCTCAGATGAAAATTGATCGTCTTTATCCTTTTTTTGAATTTAACATGGATGATTTAGTATTAGGGACCACTTATTTTTTAGGAAACCCGTTTATGGAATTGGTTTTTATTCTAATGATTACGCCTCATATAAAAGATGGAAAAAAGGTAAAAAGAATGTTTGTTATCGGCACTGTCGCATCGGGCTTGACGATTACGATTGCAGTTGCGGCTTGTATATTAGCTCTTGGCGCGAATATTGCATCGATGCACAGCTACCCAGTTTATTTATTAGGAAAAATGATTTCGTTAGGTGCAACGATTCAGCATGTTGAAGTATTAGTAGCTATTATTTGGATGTTATCTATCTTTTTTAAAGTTGTTATTGTGTTCTATGCTATTCAGTTAAGTATCGTCCAATTGTGTAATTTACGGGTGCGCAATTTTTTAAGCTTTCCTTTAGGTCTAATTATTACAGGCGTGGCGTATTACATTATTCCTAATACAGCGTACTTCAATTATTTTGAAAAATATTACTGGCCGTTTTATTTATTTGTACTAAGCGTCTGTTTTCCGGTGTTATTTATTGCGCTTTCTTATATAAAGAAACATAAGGCAGCTAAAGGCGATAGAAGCCAACAAACATAGCATTATTCATACGCATGTGGTATAATACGATGACAATTCAAGAAGAAACGCCGTACACGTTTGTATATGTACGGGAGAGGTTCGAAAACTCCCTCTATAAAAAACTAAGATCATCGTTGATGACAAAAGACACGGTTTTAGCGTGTCTTCTTTCACGTGCTTTTCTATCAACGCGTCTTTTTGACGTGTATGCTGGCGAGGACGTGTATCTTAGTTGCTTTTTAGGGAGATTGCTGGAAAAGAGCAGTCTCTTTTTTGTGTTATAAAATTAGTCACAAAGGGAACGAACGGTTCAATAAAGTTTCTTCTTCTTTTGATTTCAATCAAAAAGGAGACGAACAATAATGATGAAAAATGAAAAAGCTATTGTTGTATTTAGCGGAGGTCAAGATAGTACAACATGTCTATTTTGGGCTTTGAAAAACTTTAAAGAAGTAGAAACGGTTACTTTTCAATACGGTCAGCGTCATAGTCAAGAGATAGAGGTAGCAAAAGCTATCGCAGCTGATTTAGGTGTGAAGCATACCGTACTAGATATGTCACTTTTAAATCAATTAGCACCAAATGCCTTAACGCGAGATGACATTGAGATCGAGCAAAAAGAAGGAGAGTTGCCTACAACGTTTGTGGACGGCCGCAATCTGTTATTTTTATCATTTGCAGCCGTACTGGCTAAAAACAGCGGAGGCCGTCATATCGTAACAGGCGTTTGCGAAACTGATTTTTCAGGATATCCAGACTGTCGAGACGTATTTGTGAAATCGTTAAACGTCACGCTTAATTTATCAATGGACTTTGAATTTGTGATTCATACGCCGCTTATGTGGATTGATAAAGCAGAAACGTGGGCGTTAGCCGATGAGCTAGGGGCGCTTGAGTATGTGCGTGAAAAAACATTAACGTGCTACAACGGTATTGTTGCTGACGGGTGCGGCGAATGTCCCGCATGTCAATTGCGAAAACGCGGGTTAGATCAATACCTGCAAACAAAAGAAGGAGGAGAGAAATAATGCTGCAACAAATGTATCCTCAAGTATTTCATGACTATGAATATGAACTGAACAAAGATATGCAGTTTGCTGCGGCACATTTTGTTCCTCACACAGAAGCAGGTAAATGCCGTCAAGTCCATGGACATACGTATTTTGTAAATCTAACTGTTGCCGGAGATACATTAGACGAAGCGGGCTTTTTAGTAAACTTTGCGCTATTGAAAAAAATTGTTTCTGGTCAATTTGATCATACATTATTGAACGATCATTCTATCTTTAACGAAGAAAATCCAAATGATTTTCCTACAACTGAAGTTGTTGCCCGTAAAATTTATGAGTTGGTTCAAGAATATCTAGACACACTACCAAATAAGCCTTCTTGCGTACAAGTATTCGTGCGGGAAACGCCGACAAGTTACGTAGTTTACCGCCCAAAGAAGGTGAAAAAACGTGGCTAATACAATTCCAGTACTTGAAATATTCGGACCAACGATTCAAGGGGAAGGAATGGTTGTAGGACGTAAGACGATGTTTGTTCGTACCGCAGGCTGTGATTATTCCTGCAGCTGGTGTGATTCAGCTTTTACGTGGGATGGATCAGCTAAAAACGATATTCGTCAGCTAACAGCAGAACAAATTTGGACGGAGCTAAAAGAAATTGGAGGAGATTGCTTTGATCACGTCACCATTTCTGGAGGAAACCCTGCGCTTATCAAGGCGATTGGTTCACTTGTAGAGCTTTTGCACAGTCATGGGGTAAAAGCAGCTCTTGAAACACAGGGAAGCCGTTATCAGGATTGGTTCCTAAAGATCGATGATTTAACGATTTCTCCTAAGCCTCCAAGTTCATTAATGAAAACAAATTTCTCCGTATTAGACGATATTATAGAGACATTACTAAAGGAAAAACGCATGGCGCATATAAGCATAAAAGTCGTTGTATTTAATGATGAGGACTTTGAGTATGCAACGTCTGTTCATGAACGTTATCCTGAGGTTCCATTTTTTGTTCAAGTAGGCAACGAGGACTTAACGACAATCGATAATGCGTCGTTAACACAAGAATTGCTTAAAAAGTATGAGTGGTTAATCGATAAGGCAGTGGCAGCTAAAAACATGAACGATGTAAGAGTTCTGCCGCAGGTTCACGCCCTTGTGTGGGGAAATAAACGAGGCGTGTAAGCGCATAGCAAAAAATTTACAAAGAAAAATAAAAACAGATATATACAAAATAAAAAAACGCTGTTAGAATGACAATCGTAGAAAGAGAGGAAATGCAAATGAGCGGTCGAAAAGATGAAGAATTAGAAGGTGTATCACTCCTTGGAAATCAAGGAACAAACTATTTGTTTGAATATGCACCAGAGATTCTAGAAGCATTTGATAACAAACATCCAAATCGTGATTATTTTGTGAAATTCAACTGTCCGGAATTTACGAGCTTATGTCCAAAAACAGGTCAGCCGGATTTCGCAACCATTTATATTAGTTACATTCCAGATGAAAAAATGGTAGAAAGCAAGTCGTTAAAGCTTTATTTGTTCAGCTTCCGTAACCATGGAGATTTCCATGAAGACTGTATGAACATTATTATGAATGACTTAATTAAACTGATGAATCCAAGATATATTGAAGTATGGGGAAAATTCACACCACGCGGCGGGATTTCAATTGATCCATATACAAACTATGGCCGTCCCGGTACGAAGTATGAAGAAATGGCTAATTATCGCCTGATGAATCATGATTTATACCCAGAAACAATTGATAATCGTTAATTCGAACAAACAGGTTGTGTATGCAACCTGTTTTCCATTGCAAAAACAACAGGTGAGAAGGTGAAAGAATGTCACAGAGATCAGCATTAGTATTAGGTGCAAGCGGACTTGTTGGTCAAGAACTTTTAAAAATGTTATTAAGCAACAGCTTATATAACCATGTGACAGTGTTTGTTCGAAAAAAGCTACCAATCGAACACACAAAGCTACGTCAGCTTGAAATTGATTTTTCAGAGCTTGATAAGCACGAAGAATGCTTTGCAGTTGATGATGTGTATTGCTGTTTAGGCACGACAATGAAAAAAGCAAAAACAAAAGCGAAATTCATTAAAGTGGACTACGAATTTCCTTTAAAAGCGGCTAAATGTGCAGAAAAATATCGCTGCAAAAACTTTTTAACGATCACAGCAATTGGTGCTGATCTTCGTTCGCCATTCTTTTACAGTAAAGTAAAGGGGCAAGTAGAAGAAGATATCGCAAGCTTGTATATCCGTTCTACTCACTTTTTCCGCCCATCCTTATTATTAGGGAAGCGTCAAGAGTTTCGCCTATTTGAAAAGATTGGGGGATACACGTTAAAGTCGTGTTCATTTTGCCTTGTAGGAAAGTGGAGAAAGTATCGTCCAATTAAAGCGTATAACGTAGCCAAATCGATGATGAAAGCTGCTCTTGAAGATAAATGTGGCGTTCATGTACATGAAAGCCAAGACATTTATACAGGTGAATGCTATTATTCGTTTACCAACGGCAAGCGAGTATTATCAAAATAAAGAAAAGCCTCTTCATAAGAAGGGGCTTTTTTTCTATCTTCCGTCACTATCCGCATCTCCATCTCCACCGCTATCTCCATCTCCATCACCATCATGATCGTGGTTAGAAGCAGATTCACTCCAGCTTGTGTAGGAGTTAGAATCTTCTTCGGCATAATTCATGGGTTCAACGGATGTTTTTTTATTTGAAGTTTGTTTGCGTTTAAAAACGAACTGCACGATGAAAAAAAGAATGACAATAAGAGCAACGATAAACAATACAGTATCAAACATGCTAGTAATTCCTTTCGGTAAGAAGATAGTAGTAGCTTGTTCTTATTGTCACACGAAAATAAGCCCCTTTCAAGAAAAAATGGGGCCTGTTTTTGTTTCTTTAAGGAAACTTTTTTTATCTCAGCCATATATTATTGTATAAAGAAACATTTTAGAAAAGAGGGAGTACAGTGAAAAAAAATTCGAAGGATGTTAAGGTGCAACAGTATATTTACCTCATGTATAAGCTGGGGATTATTACAGAAGAACAAAAGAATCAATTCTTTCAAAACCAATAAAAAAGCAACCGCTTTTGCTTTCCGGCTGCTTTTTTCCTTTACATAGCTGGATTAATGATGATGTAGTTTTTGTGGTTGACAACAGTTCGCTGTTCTAAGTCTAAATCGCGGTAGTTTGTCATGTAAGTCAAATCTACAATCACGGAGTTTTCATTTACTTTTTCAACAATGCCCTGTAAGCCATTTTTAAATTCTATCAAGTTTCCTACCTCTGCTATTTTCATGATTTATCGCTCCTTTGTTTTAAATTAGTTCATTATAAATTTTTTAAATAATTTTAATTTTAAAAATAGTAAAACTAGTTAGCGTTTTCTTTTTTACAATTTTGCCTTAAAACTGGGAATTAGTAAAGAGTTTTTTGAAAAAATATAAAATAAAATTGAAAAAATAAGTAAAATGTGCTGAGAAATAAAAGGAATTGGTAGCTTTAATGAAAGAGAGAAGCAGGACAGTTCCATCTTTGTGCATCTTTCGTTATAATAAACGAGGTATAAACTTGTCATAAATTATAAGAATTAGAAGGTGTAGAAATTGAAAGATACTGGACTCGTGCTCGAAGGAGGCGGTATGAGAGGCCTTTATACAACTGGAGTTTTAGATTACTTTATGGAAAGAAATCTGTACCTTCCGTATGTAATTGGCGTTTCAGCCGGCGCTTGTCATGCCACTTCTTATTTATCTAGACAAATAGGAAGAAGTCGCAAAGCTAATTTAGATTTTTTAGAAGATCCTCGCTACTTGTCGTGGAAAAATTATTTTAAAACAAAAGAGATATTTGGAATGGATTTCGTTTTTGATGAAATTCCTAATCAGCTTCTTCCATTTGACTTTGAGGCATTTGCTGAGCGTACAGAGAAGCTTGTAGTAGGAGCAACGGACTGTGTGACTGGAGAACCCGTTTATTTTGATGAGTATGGCCGGGACATTTTGACAGCGGTTCGCGCTTCTAGTTCCCTTCCATTTTTAGCACCTGTCGTTACATATAAAGGAAAAGAGCTGTTAGACGGAGGAATCAGTGATCCGATTCCAATCAAAAAAGCAGTGCAGGATGGATATAGAAAAAATATTGTTGTGCTAACGCGAAACGAAGGATATCGAAAAAAGAAATCAAATATGCTTTGGTTATTGAAGCGCCAATATCGTCATTATGATGGGCTGACTCGTGCGCTTGAGAACCGCTATAAATTGTATAACGAAACATTGTCATATATTGAAGAACAGGAAAGACAGGGGAATATCTTTGTGATTCGTCCGCAAACCCCTCTTGTAGTAGGGAGAATTGAGAAGAATCGTGAGCGTCTTGACGCTCTTTACAACCAAGGATATAAAGAAGCTGAAGCTCAATTTGCATCTCTGCAAAATTGGCTGAACAGTTAAAAGCGAGGTGAAACTGAATGGATGAACAAACAGCAATAAACATGTTGAATGAGTTAAGTGAAGGAAAAGTAACCGAAATTAAAGTTAAAAAAGAAGACTTTCTTGCCTTTCGCCCTTTTTTAGTAAATCGCCCTGATTTCAAACATTTTCGTGGAATAGCTGGACGCGGTGGGGATTTTACCTATACGTATCTAGAAATTCCTAGGAGCTAAACGAAATGATGGCATTATTTGATTATGCCTTATATAATGGATGTATGAGCCTGTACAGTAGAGAATATACTGTTACAAGTGCTTGTGCGTTTATTTAGTAACGTACGGTAAGAGCGAATAAACGTGTTTAGTTATAGGAGGGATATTATGGATGAGTTTCGAAAAAGTACAGCACCTTTTTATTTTGCAGATCATATATGGAAAGATAAAAATGGAATGACGACTTATGGGATGCTGTTAACGAACCGGCCCGAAGATGACGGGGACTATGACCTCCATTCGTTATTAGAAGAAGCATATGTAGATCATAAAAAAATTCTAATTACTACTGTTTACGACAACAGTGAACAGCAGTTGACCGGATACGTGATACATTTATCAGATGATCAAGACGTCTTTACGTTTATGGATGATACGGGTGCTAAGCTAGTGATTGATTTCTATGATGTTGTAGAAATTGAGATCGAAGATTAAAAAGAGCTGAATGTTGATTACAACATTCAGCTCTTTTGTGTAAAAGTAGATGAATTTAAATGTTTATCATAAGAATTATAAGGGAAAAACAAATGAAGAAATTTCTGATTAAACTGAAAAAAAACCGGGAAAATATACCTGTATTTCAGAAAAATTACCGTGATTATGACAAAAAACAAGGTACAATGTCATAATTGTGTTCCGAACGTAATTTTGTTCATCAAACTTAAAGAAATGTAATTGAATCGTTCGGTGAAACCCCTATATAGCTATGATAGAGTAATACCATACGAAATTTCAGGAGGTATTACCTATGAAACATAGTTATATGAAATCAATGGTAGTAGCTTGTTTAGCTACTCTTTCATTTATAGGTTTTAATGCAACAGCTACGGCTGCAACTAATTATAAAGTAGTCAAAGGCGATAGTCTTTGGAAGTTAGGTAAAAGATATAGTGTAACAATTGACGATATTAAAAAATTAAACAATCGTCAAGGAGATATGATTTATATTGGTGAAACATTAGCGATTCCGAGTAAGACAAAAGTGCTGGCTGCTGAAACAACGGAACCTTCAACGGCAGCACCGGCTAATACAGCCAAGTCAGAACCAAAACCGGAACCGAAACCAGAAGCCAAACCGACGGAACAGCAAACACCTGCAGTTTCGATTTCAGCAAGTGAAAAAGATTTATTAGCGCGCTTAGTAGAAGCTGAAGCAAAAGGCGAATCATATGAAGGAAAAGTAGGGGTAGCAACAGTGGTGTTAAACCGTGTAGATTCTCCGAAGTTTCCAGATACGGTAACAGGAGTTATTAAACAAGTTGTCGGAAAAGCATACGCTTTTTCACCGGTCCAAAACGGATCAATTAACAAACCTGCTTCAGAAGATTCGAAAAAAGCAGTAGAGCAAGCATTGACTAGAAAAGATCGTTTAGACGATTCCATTTACTTTTATAATCCAAAAACAGCTACCGATAACTGGATTCGTTCACGTGCTGTAATTAAAACAATTGATCATCATGTATTTGCTAAATAAAAAAGAGCCGTTATGGCTCTTTTTTTAGTCTAAAAAAATATCTCGTTCCAAACTGCCTTCAGAACCTGTTAAAACCAGACCAATATCGGTATCAGCTTCTAAGTTCTGAACGATAGTAAAAGGCACTTTATGTTCGTTAGCCGCTTGAATATAGGGGGAGAGGTATGAGTAAGACAAGGAGCCATTTAAAAACAAATGACCGTCTTTCACTTTTTTTAAAAGAGGCTTTATTTTTACTGCATCTTTTTTCATGACTTGCCCTTTTTTTAGCGCAAGTTCAATATTCTCACGTAGAGCAGTTAAGAAATATCTTCTTTCGTCTCTTTTTGTTTCCTTTGCTCCGTACATTCCTCGTTCTAAGTATTCTTCTAGTTGATCAGACATTGCGTCACTTCCTTTCGTTATAAACTATAAACGATTATGGCTATAAGTAAAAGGGAGAGGAAAAAAGGAAAATCACTGTGCTATATCACCTGTTTTTTTGCTGAGTACAAAGAAAAACAAAAAATGTGTTGAAATTTAGCCTAAAATATTGTTTAATGTAAATAGATAGAAAATCCTATCGGTTTTTTATTAAAGGTTTGTAAGCGATTACAGATATACATACATAGCAGCGTTTGGGGAGACGCTCCTATGATTTTATGTTCAAAGCGCATTGTATAAAAAGGGGATTATATAGCTTTAGGGCATATACGGTCAAGCAAAGGGTCAGATAAATTAATAAAAAATCGCTATGTATTTTCGTAAGAAGAACGGTCAACATTTTTGTTGAGCGTTCTTTTTATGCGTTCATATTATGTTTATTCCTTATTGCAGCAGGTGCTGGAAATTACAAAGGTCCATTCCTCGTTTCATCTCTCTTATTTTACATAAGTTACATGTAGTATGTTTCAAAGCCTTAAAAAATATATGTCTCTACGCTTGTTTAATCCTAACGAGGTGGTAGAAAAGGAATATTTTTTAAGAAATCACAAAAAAAGAGGCGATCGCCTATGCAAGAGGTAGGTGAATAACATATGTAATAAAGAGAATGAAATATAATTTGAGGAGGCATGTATCATGCAAGAATTTGATATTAATGACATAAGAAGACCATTCGGTGGTTTTGGAGGCTTTGGTCGTCCAGGATTCGGTTTCGGTCGCCCGGGTTTTGGTTTCGGTCGTCCTGGTTTTGGCTTCGGCCGTCCGGGGTTCGGCTTTGGCTTTGGTCGCCCGTGGGGTTGGGGCTTTGGAGCTCCATTTCTTGGAGGATTAGTTCTTGGAAGTGCATTAGGAGGTCCAGGTTATTACGGTTATCCAGCACCATATTATCCGCCGTACCCACCATATTATCCTTATTATTATTAAAACAATGAGCGCTGATAAAGCGCTCTTTTATTATGTCCAGTCCAAGGTGTATATAGAATGAATGCAAGACGTTACGTTTAGAAAATGATAACAGTTTTAAATAAGGAATGAACGCTTAAGCTAAAGGAGACAAGTTTTCCTTGCAACAATTGTTGATTTTGCTATAATAACTTCGGTGGCATTTTTGGCCACTGGGTGGGCGAGGGATAGATGAAAAGAAGGAAATTAGATTGAACGCATTATTTGAAAAGTTGTTTCGTTTAAACGACCACCAAACAACTGTTGGAAAAGAAAGTTTAGCTGGGGTCATTTCATTTCTTTCCATCGTGTATATTATTGCTGTTAATTCAACCATTTTGTCTGATGCCGGTATTCCGCTGGAAGCAGGAATATTCGCAACAGTAGCTTCGGCTTTTGTAGGCTGTGTTATTATGGCTTTTTGGGCAAATGCGCCTCTTATTCTGGTGCCAGGTATGGGGATTAATGCATTGTTTACGTATACGATGGTTCAATCAATGGGGTTATCTTGGCAAGAAGGGTTATTAGCAGTAGTGATATCCGGCTTTCTTTTTATAGCATTAGCTTTTTCACGACTGTCTGCCAAAATTGTCTCTTCGATTCCGCATTCGCTAAAAGAAGCGATAACAGTCGGTGTTGGCTTATTTTTAACATTTATCGGTTTGCAAAAAGGGAAGCTTGTAGTTCCAAGCGAAAACACTTTTGTAGCACTTGGAGACTTGTCAGATCCGTTTGTGATCAGTACGCTGTTGACGTTAATTATCACAATCGTACTATTTATCCGAAATGTGAAAGGTAACTTTTTGTTAAGCATGATTGCCGGATCAGTCCTTGCCTTCTTACTTGGTGTAAGAAGCGGTGCAGAAAAAGGACAGTCCGCTGGGAGCGTGAACGACTTCTTTAGCAGCTTTGGCACATTGTCTTTTGGAGCTATTGGAGACGTTGCGTTTTGGGCAGCTGTCTTTTCATTAACAATGGTATTGATTTTTGAAAATATCGGTTTGCTGCATGGTCAGCTAGGTATGATGAATCAAGATGGCAAATTTCCGCGGGCCTTTCAAGCAACAGCCGCCTCAGCTTTGCTAAGCGGCGTGTTTGGAACAAGTCCAACGGTGTCTTCTGTAGAAGGAGCATCTGGTATTGCAGCAGGAGGGCGAACGGGTTTAACATCGCTGATTACAGGAGTTTTATTTTTAAGTTCACTTCTGTTTATTCCATTTATCAAGCTGGTTCCAGATAGTGCTATTGCACCTATTCTCATTGTTATTGGAGCATTGATGATTCAAAATATCAAAAACATCAATTTACAGGACTTAACAGAAGGTTTCCCTGCATTTTTAATTATTGCGCTTATTCCTCTTACGTACAGCATTGCTGATGGAATTGCATTTGGGTTCATTGCGTATCCACTGCTTAAATTATTCCTTGGTAAAATGCGTGAAGTATCGATGTTTATGTATGTAAGCGCGCTGTTGTTTTTCTTGAATTTTGTGCTGCATTATATTGCTTAAAATAGACAGCTGAGTATTTTTTCTCAGCTGTTTTTTGTGTTTGCGGTAAAGAATCCTCTTTTTAGATATCATACTCCGTATTTCGTGTCCTTTGGCTAATCTGCCGCTTCTAAAATGACGTTTCCTGCGTAAAGTAGTACAGAAGTCGGAGGGGAATATAAGGGGGGGAGAAAATGATGGGAATTAAATTAATTAAAATATCAGCCGTTTATTTTGGAATTGGCATCATATTGGGGTATTATATGTCAATTGTTCACAGCTACGCTTTGACACCTGTTCACGTGCACATCAATTTATTAGGATGGACATCGCTTACGTTAGCGGGACTTATTTATTATTTATTTCCTGCGTTTAGCGAAAGTAAATTAGCCAAACTGCACGTATGGTTGCATAATATAGGATTACCGGTCATGATGATTGGTTTATTTTTCATGATCGTACTAGAAAACCAAGCTTTTACCCCCGTAGTGGCAGCAGGAGCAACACTTACGGCTATTGGCGTTTTAATTTTCGTATATCACATCCTTAAAAATTTGAAATCTGAACGATAAACGAAGAAGGTCGGTGACGCCGGCTGCTAATTTCAAAAGGAAAAAGAACCAGCTATAGCGAATATACATGTAAACAAGGTGAAAGAGTGATTTACATAAAGGTGTGCTAGGCATCTTTATAAGGAGGGGTAAGCTGCAGGGATTTCTAGCTCTTATAAAAGCCAATAAAAGGGCTGATTATAAGTTTCTTGCGGCGGAGATACTATGGGAGAACATCAACAATTAGTGCGTGTTAGGGAGCTAGCAAATGAAATTATTCGACTTCGTCTTCAAGACCGTACAACTTATGACGAATTAGAGTTGCAAAATAATGTAGAGTTGTTGTCTCGTTCTGTGGTTGACTTAGTAAATATTATGTTAGCCGAAGATGTGGATTCTTCTACGTCTTTAAAAGCTACAGCTTCTAAAATGAAAATGGTGTATAATAACATGCATCAAGCTGAGAAAAAAGATTATTTGCATTTCTAATTGCTAGGCTCCTTTTCGCCACAAACGAAATGGAGGTGTACGAGGCAGATGCTATCGTCACTAACGACTTCTGAAGCTATTGTAGCATCCGTTCTTGCACTGGTTGTCATTGCCGTTTCCATTATCTTTTTTGCCACTCTTATTATGGTTGTTGTTCGACGAGAAAGAATCAGCAGCTTGGTTAATCACGGAGAGCATGCAGATGGAAAGCAAAAAAGCTTAGGTGAATTTTTTCGTTCTTTACGGAAAAAATAACTACCGTTTTCTTATTAAATAGATAAAAGCGGTCAATTTAAACGTTGACCGCTTTTTTTAGATGGTTTGCTTATTTTTTTCTAAAACAATACCCGCTGCTTCACTAACAGATGACACAACAGCAGAGGCATGGCGCTGAACAGCTTCAGGAGCTGTAGCCATAGCGAAACTGTTCGGCGTTAATTGAAACATAGGAATATCATTAAATGAATCCCCCACACATGCAATTTCCTCTGGTTTTAGCTGAAGATGATTTAATAAAATTTCAATGGCATTTCCTTTGCTGATATGTTTAGGCATAATATCCAAACACTGCTTGGCAGAAATATATGTATCAATATAATCACCAAACTCTTCGTTCACTTCTTTTTGCAGAGCTACCATTTCATCATGATCTCCAAGAACCGTGATTTTAGATGGAGAAAGAGCGTGACCAAATGAATCCGTCATTTTAATTTGTTCTTCGATAGGGAAAAACATGTGAGTTTCAATCGCTTCAATAATTTCATTTCGCTGCTCTACATAATTCGTGTCGTTTGAACAGACAAGTGTAATACGGTTAGGATCTATCGTTTTTTTATAAAGTTGAGCCGCTAAATCATCTTCAAACACTTTTCCATGAAGTTCTTGATTTTCTTTAGTCCACACAAATCCTCCGTTTTGGCTTATGCGATGAAATGTATTATTAATATCAGTAGAAATCTTTAAAATTTCCGCATCCATTCGTCCCGAAGCAAGACAAACCTCTACTCCTTGGCGCTGAAGTTCACTAAGTGCGTCTGCATTATGCTGTTCTACGTATTTTTCTTCGTGTAAAAGAGTGCCATCTAAATCGCTTACAAATAACTTAATCATTTCTTGAAAATTCCTTTCCCTAAAAAATTTGCTGTGATAAGAGCGTTACAAATTTATTACATTCCTTATTCTATCAGTGTTTCCCAAGAAACTCATAAAAAAAGCTCAAACCGGCGGTGAATTCAAAGAGATTAAGACATAACTACATCAATTTTTTCCGCAGGAGTCTTCGCTTTACCCTTCAAACAGCTAGAAACAGCTACATGAAATCCAGTTCACGATCACAATGAAAAAAATCCGAACGCAGTTGATTCTCAATTAAGAATCTGGATTTACCGTTCGGATCTTTCTTCAGCTACAATTCATTTGTCGCAGCCTTTTTTTCAGGTTTGTTCACTGTAAAAAAACAGCCGCGGTCTAAAAGACCGCGGCCATATTTTACAATACGTTAAAATATTTCGCTTCAGGATGTGCAAAAACAAGGGCTGTAACAGAAGCTTCTGGTTCCATCATGAAACCGTCTGTTAACTGAATGCCGATGTCTTCAGGTTTAAGTAATTTAAACAGTTTTGCTTGGTCTTCAAGGTCTGGACATGCAGGATATCCAAATGAAAAACGCTGACCTTGGTATTTGGCTGAAAAACGCTCCGCCATTGTAAAGTCAGGCGAATCAGGGAATCCCCAGCGGTCACGAATTTGCTGATGAACACGTTCTGCTAATCCTTCAGCTAGTTCAAGCGCAAGAGCTTGGAATACGTGACTCTTTAAAAACTCGCCGTTTTCTTTGAATTTCGCCGCGCGTTCGCGAATGCCTGTTCCTGCTGTTACAGAGAAGAAACATACATAGTCCATCTCTTTTTCTTTAGGCTTTGCAAAATCAGATAAGCACAGGAACTGTCCTTTTGCTTGCCGAGGGAAGGTAAAGCGTTCAATTTCTGTTTTCTCATCAGCAGGATCATAAATAATTAAATCATTTCCGTCTGCTTGAGCAGGGAAGAACTGATAAATAACCGCTGGCTTAATTAAGTTTTCTTTTAGTGCCAGTTCGAGCAGGTCATCAACGGTTTCTTTTAATTGAACAGCACGCTCGTCTTTTTCAGCAAGCAGCTTATTCACTTTTCCTTTTAGTCCTAAGTGATGGCCTAAAAGCATCTGCCAGTTAATATACGGAAGAACCTGTGCCAAATCGTAGTGTTTGACAACGTGCCGCTTTAAATCAGCCGGTACAAAAACAGGAGCGTCCGTTGAAATGGCGGATCTTTCTAAAACAGCGGTAGCTGCTTGAGCGGTTTGAGGCTGGCGTTCTCGAACTGTTACTTTCTTTTCTTGCCGCGTTTTTAAATCTGCTAAAAGCTGAATAACTTCTTCTTTGTTCTGCAGCTTATTTGCTAACGCTAATCCGTCCATCGCATCTTTGGCGTAGAGGACCGCACCTTCATATTCCGGGGCAATTTTAAAGTCAGTAAATTTACGGGAAAGGGCAGCGCCTCCTACCATAATTGGAACATCAATGCTTGATTGTGTTAAATCTTGGGCAGTTAAAACCATTTGCTGAGCTGACTTTACTAGAAGACCTGACAGGCCAATGATGTCTGGCTTTTCTTCTTTTACTGCTTCAATCAGCTGCTGTGGCGTTACTTTAATCCCTAAATCAATTACTTTAAAACCGTTGTTGCTTAAAATGATGTCTACTAAGTTTTTACCGATATCGTGCACGTCGCCTTTAACCGTTGCAAGAATCACTTTGCCTTTTCCAGAATCATTTTCAGTTGCTTCCATATGAGGTTCTAAAAAGGCAACGGATGCTTTCATAACTTCCGCACTTTGAAGCACTTCTGCTACAATCAGCTGGTTGTCATTAAACAAACGTCCAACTTCCGCCATCCCCTTCATAAGCGGTCCGTTAATAATATCTAACGGATCATCATATTGAGCTAAAGCTTGTTCTAAATCAGGAAGCAATCCTTCTTTTGTCCCTTCAACAATATACATTGCCAATCGTTCTTCGAGTGTTAGCGTAGAAATTTCTACTTTTGCTTCTTTCTTTTTATCACGATAAAAGTCGGTAAACGTGCTTAACGTTTCATCAGTTGTGTTAAATAATAACGCATTAGCAAGCTCAATTTCAGCTTCTGGAATAGAAGCATAGCGTTCTAATTTTTCTGTATTAACAATGGCATAATCCAGTCCAGCCTGCGTACAGTGATAAAGGTAAACCGCATTTAGTACTTCACGTCCGACTGGAGGAAGACCGAATGACACGTTACTTACGCCAAGAATGGTCAGGCAATCAGGCAGGGCTTCTTTAATCATTTTAATTCCTTTAACTGTTTCTTCAGCAGAACCAATATATTGTTCATCACCAGTCCCTACAGGAAACACAAGAGGGTCAAAAATAATATCTTTTGGATTAAAGCCATGTTTTTCAACAAGTAAATCATGTGAGCGTTTTGCAATCTCTACTTTTCGTTCTGCAGTAACGGCCATGCCTGTTTCATCGATTGTACCGACAACCAGAGCTGCACCGAATTTTTTTACTAGCGGTAAGATTGCATCAAAACGCTCTTCACCATCTTCTAAGTTAATGGAGTTAATAATGACCTTACCTTGCGAGTACGTTAAAGCTTTTTCAATAACTTTCTCGTCGGTTGAATCGATTACAAGAGGAACCTTCACTTTTTTTACAACTTCTTGAATAAACTCCTCCATGTCTTCCATTTCTTCACGGTCCGGATCTGCTAAGCAAATATCAATAACGTGAGCACCATTTTTAACTTGAGCACGCGCAATTTCAGATGCTTCTTCAATTTTTCCTTCCGCAATCAGACGCTTGAACTTGCGAGAACCGATTACATTCGTACGTTCTCCCACAAAAAGAGGGCGCATAGAATCATCATATACAAGTGGTTCAATACCGGTTACAGCATGGTTATGCTCGGAGCGATCAAGCGAACGAGGAGCAACCTCTTTTACCGCTTCAGCCAGTGCTTTAATATGAGCAGGTGTTGTACCGCAGCATCCGCCTACAAAGTTCAGCCAGCCTTTATCAGCAAACCCTTTAATTTTTTGAGCAAGCAGCTCAGGAGATTCATGATAATTGCCTTCTTCATCCGGAAGTCCAGCGTTTGGATAACAGCTAACTGCTGAAGTGGCTAGGTCTGAAAGAGAGCGAATATGATCCGTCATAAATTCAGGGCCTGTTGCGCAGTTAAGTCCGACTGAAAGAGGCTTCATGTGTTCCAGTGATAAGTAAAAAGATTCGATATCTTGACCAGCGAGAGTTGTTCCCATCGGCTCAATTGTTCCTGAAATCATAATAGGAACTTCGGTTTTGAGTTTTTCAAACGCCGCTGTAATGCCTAGAAATGCGGCTTTTACGTTCAGCATGTCTTGACAGGTTTCGACTAAAAGCAAGTCAACGCCGCCGTCTAACAAACCTCGAGCTTGCTCTTCGTACGATTCTACTAACTCAGGGAATGTAATACCTCCGGTAACAGAGAGAGTTTTAGTGGTAGGACCGATAGCTCCAGCTACGAACCTAGGCCATTCGGGAGTTGAATATTTATCGCGGGCTGCACAAGCAAGCTTCACAGCTTCGATATTCAATTCATACGCCAAGTGACCTAAATCGTATTCATCAAGTACGGTAGATGTTGAGCCAAACGTATTGGTTTCAATGATGTCAGCACCTGCTGCAAAGTACTCTTCATGAATGCGTTGAATGACATGAGGCGCTGTTCGAGTCAAATATTCGTTGCAGCCTTCATATTCTTCGCCGCCGAAATCTTCAGCGGTTAAATCAGCATCTTGAATCATCGTTCCCATTGCTCCATCGATGACGAGTATTCGCTTCTTTAGTTGTTGTTCGATAAGTGAGCTCATTTATATCTTCCTTTCTGATGTAACAAGTTGCTTGTCATGAATATAGCGTGTTAGAATTTCAGTCATTTCATAGCGCATAAACGGCGTAATTAAGTAAATACCGTCAAATAGCTCATATGCTGTATCAATTAAGTTTTTTGCAATGGCAAGGCCTTCGACTTCACCGCGAATCCGGTCATTTCCCGTTGTGTCCATGCGTTCTAGAATATCTTCTGATAATTTAATTCCAGGTACTTCATGGTGAATAAATCGAGCGTTTCTCGCGCTTGTTAACGGCATGATCCCGATGTATACCGGTGTTGTTAAATGTTTGGTTGCTTCATATACCTCTTCAATTTGCTTAGTTGAATAGAGAGGCTGAGTAATGAAATAGTGAGCCCCGCAATCGATTTTCTTTTCCAAACGCTGAACGGCTCGGTCTAAGTGACGCACGTTTGGGTTAAAGGCAGCCGCGATGGAAAAATTGGTTTTTTGACCAAGCGGTTTGCCGGAATAAGATAGTCCTTCATTAAACTGAGCGATTAAACTAATCAAGTCAAATGAAGATAAATCGTAGACAGAAGTGGCGCCAGGGAAATCGCCAACTTTTGACGGATCACCGGTAATTGCAAGCACTTGATTCATTCCTAGCGTATGAAGTCCCATTAAATGAGATTGAAGTCCAATTAAATTTCGATCGCGACAGGTAATATGAATAAGCGGTCGTGCTTTTGTTTCTTGCTGCATCAGTGTTGCCATTGCCAAGTTGCTGATGCGAGGTGAGGCAAGAGAATTATCAGCTAATGTAATAGCATCTACGCCGACTTTATCGAGTGCTTTTGCACCTTCTAAAAATTTCGTCGGACCCAGCTGTTTAGGCGGATCTAGCTCGACGATAACCGAGCGGCGCTTCTTCACAATTTCATGCATATGAGGTTTATCCTGCTGCTCACGCTCTTGAACCGTAACGGCTGGTCTCATTTTAACGACTTTGCTTGTAATCGGAGGCAGGTCTTTTAAGGCAGATGACATTGCGCGTACGTGAGCTGGTGTTGTACCGCAGCATCCTCCAATTAAGCGAACCCCTTGTTCGCGGAATAAACGTGCGCTTTCTACAAAGTAGTCTTCATTCGTTTCATACTCCAGCTTTCCTTCCACATACGCCGGAAGGCTGGCATTAGGGTAAGCAGATAAGAAAGCACGATCAGGAAGCGGTACTTCTTCAAGAGACTGAATCATATGATAAGGACCTAAACGGCAGTTTAGCCCGACAACATCTGCTCCTAAGTCTTCTAATTCTTTTAATGCATCTGCTAAAGGACGCCCATCTTGCAGTACGCCAATATCATGCAGGGAAACGTGGGTAATAATAGGCTTATCCGTTTCTTTTCTTGCCAGTGTAAGAACGGTTTTTAATTCTTCGAAATCATAGTATGTTTCAAACAAAAGGCCATCCACGCCTTCATTTAAAAGCCAAAACATTTGTTCACGAATGCTTCGCTTAACTTCTTCTAAACTAATAGCGTTTTTTTGGAAAGAACGAATTCCGCCGAGTGTACCAACCACGTAAGCCTGATCTTTTGCAGCTTGTTTCGCTAATTTTACACCAGCAACATTGATGTCTTTGACTGAATCTTCTAATCCATAACGGGCAAGTTTTTGATAATTAGCAGCGTACGTATTTGTTTGAATAACGTTTGCACCAGCTTCTACATAGGCTCTGTGAATACGAGAAACCTCTTCTGGTTTGGTGATGTTTAGTTCTTCAAAACAGCTGTCAATACCGTGTGAGTAAAGGAGGGTACCAGTGGCACCATCCCCAATTAAAATTTTAGACTTTAAATCTTCAAGTAACCCCATGTCAAAACCTCCTTAAATTGTTCCGCTTCTATTTCACGATTGATTCGTTTTATGCAATATGCCGATAAAATAGAAAAAGTCTTCTTAAGAAGAAGACTTTTTTCGCCTTCTTATCTTCCAAGCAATAAATTGCTTGCTGGATTTAGCACCATGTCTCTAACGACTGGTTGCTGAGGTTTCAAAGGGCCAGTCCCTCCACCTCTCATGATAAGAATCAATTGTATATAATTGAAACATATTTTTTTAAATAGAAAGAATACTTATTTAATAATTTATCTGATTTTTAGAAATTATACAACAGTAAATTGTGAATTTCCAGCAAATATTGAGGAAAATTTAAAAGCTAAAGGGAAAATATCCGTATATTTTGTTTGAAAATGACTGTTATGTTAGGGGTTAAGGAGTTTTTTGTGAAAAATACAAAAAGAAAATGAAAAAGAAAAAATAAACGAAAAGGCACAAGCGCTGGGATATGCGTAGATTTACACGTAAAAAGGCTCGTCTTTTTTTTACCGTTTCTACATATAGTGAACTATGAAGGGTAGAAGGGTGATGGGCATGAAAAGGTGGAAACTCACGCTGCAGGTTGCTGCTACGTATGTAGGCACTGTTGTAGGAGCCGGTTTTGCAACAGGCAAGGAAATAGTTCAATTTTTTACACAGTACGGGGAACTTGGAATGGTCGGGATTTTGGTCAGCGGCTTGTTTTTTATTTGGCTAGGTTCGAAAATGATGCTGCTTTCGCACGCAATTGGGGCTTCTTCTTATCAGCAGCTTAATACATATTTATTTGGTGATGTGCTTGGAAAAGCGGTAAACGGTGTAATGATTGTCATTTTATTTGGAGTAACTTCAGTCATGCTAGCGAGTACGGGAGCAATAGGAAAAGAACAGTTCGGGCTATGGCCTCCTGTTGGGATGATTTTTACAATTGTTTTAACTTATATATTTATCGCCAAAGGAATTAACGGTATTTTAATGGTTAATTCTCTTGTTGTGCCGATGATGCTTTCATTTGCTTTTATCATCTTTGTGCCAAATATCAGCTATTTCTCACTGATTCAAACGAAGCCGGATTTAACGCTCGTCACGCAGTGGAAGTGGGCGGTTAGTCCCTTTTTATATATTTCCCTAAATCTAGCTTTGGCTCAGGCTGTTTTAGTTCCATTAGGAAGCTCCGTAAAAGATAGGAGCGTGATTAAAAAAGGGGCCGTAATAGGAGGATGTGTACTTACGTTTATGCTTGTTTCTACTCATCTTGCCCTTTCCAATTTGCCTTATTCATTTCAACTTGATATTCCGATGAGTGCCGTTGTTAAAAATATCTCAGCGTGGGTGAATGTTTTATTTACGGTAGTTGTGTTAGGCGAGATTTTTACTACATTGATTGGAAATGTATTTGGAATCGCTAAGCAGATTCAGTCATTTCTTCCCCTGAATGACAAACAAGCTTTTGCATTTATTATCTTGGCTTGCTTTATTATTGGGCAATTCGGATATGCCCAGCTTCTTGAGTTTTTGTATCCGATATTTGGCTATATTGGACTAGCTTTTGTATGGATGCTATGTATTAAAAAAGAAAAAATAAGCTAAAAGCTGGATTTTAAAGAATAGATGTGAAAAAACGAAGTTAAATGATGTGACAAGTCGATTTTACTTTGCTATAATGTAAAACAAATAAGACTCTAGCAGTCGAATATATTATCCTTCGGGGTCGGGTGTAAGTCCCAACCGGCGGTGATAAAGCGTATGCTTTTAAGCCCGTGACCCGTTTTCATACGATGTATGTTAGCGGTGGATCTAGTTAAAATCTAGAGCCGACAGTAAAAGTCTGGATGGGAGAAGGATCAGGAAGCACAGTTGTTTTTTTGTGTTGAATTAATAAGGGACACGCTCGCCTTTTTTAAAGCTACCCTTGTTTTTATACACAAAATATAACTGTTTATTTCGTATACAATTAGCGGAATTTTGCATAGATAAAACTGATTCAGCTCAGCCGACCCTTTGGACATTTGTTCAAGGGGCTTTTTTATTTTCAGTGGTTGGGGGAAAGATAAATATGAAAAAAAAGCAGCTGCTATTTCAAAACGGTATAAGAAGTTGGAATAGCGCCAAGGCAGGTGAAGAAAATGTTCACGGGTATCATTGAAGAAATTGGAAAAATAAAACGTATTCAAAAGGCCACAGAAGCAATTGTTCTTACGATTGATGCGAAGACCGTGTTAGAAGATGTGAACTTAGGGGACAGTATTTCAGTTAACGGCGTGTGTTTAACCGTAACGGCTTACTCTCAAAATGAATTTACGGTCGATGTCATGCCGGAGACGATTAAAGCAAGCACCCTTCAGCTTCTAACCGTTGGATCACGTGTTAACTTAGAGCGGGCGATGGCTGCAAATGGCCGGTTTGGAGGGCATTTCGTTAGCGGACACGTTGATGGAATTGGAACCATTGTAAGCAAAACACGCAAAGGAAATGCCTTTTATTATGAAATTCAAGTCGATCCTGAACTTCGTGAATTTATGATGTTAAAAGGATCTGTTTCCGTAGACGGAACAAGTCTTACTATTTTTGATGTCAGCAACCAATCATTTACTATTTCTCTTATTCCCCATACGGTGCTTCACACAGTCGTAGGAGACAAACAGCGAGGAGACAAAGTGAATATTGAATGCGATATGTTAGCTAAATATATGCATCAGATGATGACAAATAAGTCAACTCCTGGCGCCTCGAATCGTTCAGGTAACATGAAGGATTTATTGCAGCAGCATGGTTTTACAAATTAACAGTGAGGTGAAAGAGATGTTTCATAAAGTAGAAGAAGCCATTGAAGAGTTAAAAAAGGGAAAAGTGGTTATTGTATGCGATGATGAAGATCGAGAAAACGAAGGAGATTTTATTGCATTAGCCGAAAAAACGACGCCTGAGGTTATTAACTTTATGGCTACTCATGGAAGAGGATTAATTTGTACACCTGTTAATGAAGAAATTGCACATAAATTGAATCTTCACCCGATGGTAGCGAACAATACGGATGTACATGGAACAGCATTTACAGTAAGTATTGATCATATTTCAAGTACAACAGGTATCAGTGCATACGAACGCTCTGCTACCGTTATGGCTCTTGTGAATGAAGCGACGGTACCAAGTGATTTTCAACGCCCAGGACATATTTTCCCATTGATTGCAAAAGACGGGGGCGTTCTCCAGCGTGCAGGTCATACAGAGGCTGCTGTTGATTTAGCAGTATTAGCAGGAGGAAAGCCTGCGGGTGTTATTTGTGAAATTATGAATGAAGATGGAACAATGGCACGCGTGCCGGATTTAACAAAAATTGCGGAGCAATTTGATTTAAAAATGATTACAATAAAAGATTTGATTGCCTACCGCCGCAAACATGACCAGCTTATTAGCCGTGAAGTAGAAGTGAGCTTACCTACGGCATTTGGTGAGTTTAAAGCTGTAGGATATACAAATAAACTTGATAATAAAGAACATGTGGCTCTTATCAAAGGTGATATTGATCATAATAGCCCCGTTCTCGTTCGCGTTCACTCTGAGTGTTTGACTGGAGATGTGTTTGGTTCTGAACGCTGCGACTGCGGTCCTCAGCTTCACGCAGCTCTTACGCAAATTGAAGAAGAAGGACGCGGCATTCTGCTGTATATGCGTCAAGAGGGCAGAGGGATTGGCTTATTAAATAAGCTAAGAGCATATAAGCTGCAGGAAGAAGGATACGATACGGTAGAAGCGAATGAAAAACTCGGGTTTGCTGCAGATTTACGAGAGTATGGAATCGGTGCTCAAATCTTAAAAGACCTTGGAGTCAAACAAATGAAGCTTTTAACGAATAACCCTCGTAAAATTACCGGGCTAAAAGGCTACGACCTTGAAGTGGTCGAGCGAGTGCCTCTTCAAATGCCGGCAGTGGATGCCAATAAAAAATACTTAGATACAAAAGCTAAAAAATTAGGTCATTTATTACATTTATAATTTTACACTTTTTTTCGTTATAACAAGTGAAGCTAATTCATGAAAAGAAATGTAAATAACTATATATTAATACTAGCAGGAGGAACAAAAGATGAATCATTTATATGAAGGAAATTTAGTAGGCACAGGATTAAAAATTGGAATCGTGGTAGGGCGTTTTAATGAATTTATTACAGGCCGTTTACTTAGTGGAGCAGAAGATGCGCTCAAACGTCACGGCGTAGCTGATGAAGACGTAGACGTGGCTTGGGTGCCGGGCGCTTATGAAATCCCATTAATCGCCAAAAAATTAGCTGAATCTAAAAAATATGATGCAGTGATTACGCTAGGAACCGTTATTCGAGGAGCTACTCCACACTTTGATTTTGTATGTAATGAAGTAGCAAAAGGCGTTGCATCTCAAAGCTTACAAACAGGCGTGCCAATTATCTTTGGTGTATTAACGACTGAAACAATTGAGCAAGCAATTGAACGTGCAGGAACAAAAGCAGGAAATAAAGGATGGGAAGCTGCAGCATCAGCTATCGAAATGGCTAACCTTTCAAAAATGATTGAAGGATAATAGATACGATTTCAGTTTTTATAAGCTGAAGAGTTAAAAGAGGCTGAAACAAAAGCATGTTAGTTAAAGAAAGATCCGAACGATGAATCGTTCGGATTTTTTCATTGGTAGGGTGAACGCAGGTTTCGTGTATGTAGTGGCTTCTAGCTGTAGATTAAAGGGTCAGGCGAAGACTTCTGCGGGAAAAGCGGAAGAAGTGTGACCCTGCAGAAGCGGAGGAGGCGAGGAGGCTTCGCGGCCGCCTGTGGAAAGCGAAGTCTTGCTCGGAAATCAACTGCAGTGTAAAAAGCGATCCATACTATCTTATGTATCCCGTTTGTTCGTCTTTAGATTGGATTGATGTAGTTATGTCTCAAGCTCTCTTAAATAGAAGCTAGCTATGTATAATTTGGCTAAAACGTCTTACTCTAAGTAATAATTAGGTCGTAAAAGGGAGACGTCTATGCCTCATTATACTGCTTTTTTTGCATTGATTATTATCAGCACAGCCGTTTTGCTTACAGTATTCATACGTAAAAAAGATAAAAAGCTAGTCGTTTTGCTTTTTTTTATCATTGGAATGGCTTATATACTAGAATATGTTGTATTTGTGTTGTTTGAAAGTTACGATTACGATCCCGATTTTATGACCAATGAATATTTTGATAATTTGTTCGGGTCCTTAACTTCTCAAGCGTTTGCTTTTCCAATCATGGCTATGGTGGTAGCTGCTTATCAATTGAAATTTCGCTATATTTTAATTATTTCAGCTATGTTTATGGGGATTGAAGAATTATTTTTACACTGGGATATTTATACACATCACTGGTGGAAAACAGTCTATACAGGCGCTTTAATGACTATAGGCTTTAGCATTTCAAAGATTTGGTATGTATGGCTAACAGAACGGTATATGACATTTGTGCATTACGCTACATTTTTTCTCGGGATGCTCGCCATTACTTCTACTATTATGTTTATGCTGTTAGCATATTTTCATAATAATTGGTTTTATACAGGATGGTTTGCGTCGGCTACTCATGATTCCGTAAATGCAACGATGATTTACGTTTGTGTTGTTACGGTTCTCCTCGTTTGGAGTGTAGCCAAAGAATTTTTTGTTGGAGCTGCAATGATTATAGCGGGGCTGCGTATAGTAGATATTTTACTGATTCACTATGGGGTTTTGCTGGTATCTATTACCACTTCACTTGTTCTTTTTACGCTTCTACAAGCGGGTGCATTCATTCTGAGCGTTATGCTTCAAAACTTTATTATGAAAAATTGTTATGGGACAAGCAAAAAAGACGTTGCGTTTCCAGCGAAGAACTACTAAGATAATACGTAACTCAAATAGTTTAGTTCAATAATATTTGAAACAAAGAAAAATGAATTGACGGTTATGCGTATTATTTGTAAGATAGGAAAGCAAATAATAGAAAGCCGAAACAGGGGAGTGAAGGATTCGTGAAAGAGTCCTTTTTTGTAGAAAAGGTACTTAATAATAATGTATTAATTGCTAAACACCTTACCTATGATGAAGTTGTGCTAATTGGGAAAGGAATAGGGTTTAATAAGAAAAAAGGCGATGAAATCGATGCAAAAGCCGTGGAGAAAATGTTTTTGTTAAAGAGTGAAGAAGAGCAAGAACAATACAAGCAGCTTTTAACGCAAGTGGATGAAGACGTGATTGAAATGATGAATGATATTGTAACGCACATTCAAAAGCGTGTTAACATTCCTTTGAATGAGCACATACACATTTCATTAACGGATCATATCGCGTTTGCGATAAAACGTTTTCAGCAGGGAATGGGGCTTAAAAATCCATTTTTACTTGAAACAAAAGCTTTATATCCAGAGGAATATACGATCGCATCTGAAGTGGTAGAAATTATTAGTCGCAAAATAGGCGTGCAGCTTCCAGTAGGAGAGATTGGTTTTATTGCGCTTCATATCCACAGTGCGCTGACTGAAAAAAACCTCCTGGAAGTGAATCAAGACTCGCAGCTTATTCAAACGATTATTAATGTGATTGAAGAATCGCTTCATCTGCGGGTAGACAAAGAATCTGTGCACTATATGAGATTGATTCGTCATTTGCATTTTGCGATTGATCGAGTAAAAACAGGAGAAAAAATAGAAGAGCCAAAAAAAATTGCTTTGCTATTGAAAGAAGAATATCCCCTGTGTTACAATGTGTCTTGGAAAGTGATAAAAGTAATGCAGCAAGCGTTACATTTACCTGTGTATGAAGCAGAAGCCGTTTACTTAACGATGCATCTGCAGCGACTTATAACAAAAACGGATTTATAAAATCATTTCAATACGTGTTACTGATACGATCAGGCATGAGTGAGAAATGAAGCGATGTGTAATTGGATGAGTGTATCCATTTATCGTTTCTTTTTCCTCATGCCTTTTTTTGTTATAAGAAAGCGCAATCATTGAAGGTTTCGCCTCAGGACATCAGGAGATGTAATAAGTTTTCTAGTTAAAGAAAGCGTTTTATGAAAGCGCGTTAATGATTCACGTATCAAATAAATAGCTTGTTGCACACTAAATATATAAAAGGAGGTAAGCGCCATGTTTAAAAAACTTTTTGGAGTATTACAAAAAGTCGGAAAAGCGCTTATGTTACCGGTTGCGATTTTACCGGCAGCAGGGATTTTACTTGGAGTAGGGACAGCGCTTCAAAACCCTACATTGTTGGATGCAGTACCGGCACTTGGTGCAGACTGGGTTCAATTGGTTTCAAATGTTTTGTCGCAAGCGGGTCAAATTGTATTTGACAACTTATCGCTATTGTTTGCCGTTGGTGTTGCCGTTGGTTTAGCTGGTGGTGACGGTGTAGCAGGTATTGCTGCAATCGTAGGCTACTTGATTATGAACAAAACGATGAGCACAATCTTAGTTGCTACAGGACAACTAGATCCTGACAAAATGGGTGCCAATCCAGCTTACACTAGCATCTTAGGAATTCCTACGTTAGCTACAGGTGTATTCGGGGGTATCATAGTAGGTATTTTAGCTTCATCCATGTATAATCGTTATTTCAATATTGAATTACCATCTTATTTAGGGTTCTTTGCAGGAAAACGATTTGTACCAATCATTACTGGGGTATTTTCAATTGTTTTAGGTGTTATTATGATTTTCATTTGGCCGCCAATTCAAAGCGGATTAAATGCTTTCTCTACTAACATGATTGATGCAAACCCAACTTTATCAGCGTTTGTATTTGGATTGATTGAACGTTCATTAATTCCATTTGGACTTCATCACATCTTCTACTCTCCGTTCTGGTTTGAGTTTGGTGATTACGTTAATAAAGCAGGTCAACATATTCACGGTGATCAAAAGATTTTCTTTGCTCAATTAGCAGATGGCGTGCCTTTAACAGCAGGAACATTCCAAGTTGGTAAATTCCCGTTCATGATGTTCGGATTGCCAGCAGCAGCTCTTGCGATTTATCACGAAGCTCGTCCTGAAAACAAAAAATATGTAGCTGGTATCATGGGTTCAGCTGCTTTAACATCTTTCTTAACGGGTATTACAGAGCCGCTTGAGTTCTCATTCTTATTCGTAGCACCAGTACTATTTGCAATTCACGCAGTATTTGCTGGTTTATCATTTATGGTTATGCAATTATTAAATGTTAAAATCGGTATGACATTCTCAGGTGGAGTTATCGATTACGTTCTATTTGGAGTTATGCAAAACCGTACAGCATGGTGGCTAGTTATTCCAGTAGGTTTAGTTCTAGCAGTTATTTACTACTTCGGTTTCCGCTTTGCAATCCGTAAATTTAACTTAAAAACACCGGGTCGTGAAGATAAAGAAGAAGGAGAAGAAGATGTAAAAGTAGAAGCAGCAGAGCTTCCAACAAATGTTTTAGCTGCACTTGGCGGTAAAGAAAACATTACACATTTAGATGCTTGTATTACGCGTTTGCGTGTATCCGTAGATGATGTAGGTAATGTTGATAAAAGCCGCTTGAAAAAACTTGGAGCAGCTGGTGTTCTTGAAGTTGGTAACAATATTCAAGCTATTTTCGGTCCGAAATCTGACACGTTAAAAGGTCAAATTCAAGACATTATGAATGGCAAAACACCGGTTGTCACAAAAGAAGAGACAAAAACAATTGAAAAACCTGTTGCAACATCTGAAGTAGGAAGCGATAATGGTAATGATATTGTTTCACCGATTGAGGGAGAATTGGTACCTTTATCGGAAGTACCAGATCAGGTATTTTCACAAAAACTAATGGGTGACGGTTTTGCGATTATTCCGAAAACAGGCACAGTAGTTGCACCAGTGGACGGAAAAATAGTAAACTTATTCCCGACGAAACATGCTTTAGGTATTGAATCAACGACTGGACGTGAAATTTTAATTCACGTTGGTATTGATACAGTTAATTTAAAAGGCGAAGGTTTTGAAGCTTTAGTTGCCCAAGGCGATGAAGTGAAAAAAGGACAGCCTCTATTGAAAATTGATTTAGACTTTGTAAAAGAAAATGCGCCATCGACGATTACGCCGATCATTTTCACGAATTTACAAGCTGATGAAAAAATTGATATCTTAAAGCAGGGCCAAGTTTCTCAACAAGAAGCAAATATTATTAACATTTCAAAGTAAAAAGGAGATTGATTTAACATGGCACAAAAAACATTTACAGTAACAGCAGACTCAGGAATTCACGCACGTCCAGCAACAACTTTAGTACAAGCAGCAAGCAAATTTGATTCTGATATCAACTTAGAATTCAACGGTAAAACTGTAAACTTAAAATCAATCATGGGCGTTATGTCTTTAGGTATTCAAAAAGGCGCTACAATCACTATCTCTGCAGAAGGTTCTGACGAAGCAGATGCACTTGCTGCTCTTGAAGATACAATGAGCAAAGAAGGATTAGGCGAATAATGACAAAGGAAATTCAAGGCATTGCCGCTTCTAGCGGCATTGCTATTGCTAAAGCATTTCGTCTAGAAAATCCAGAATTAACCGTTGAAAAAAAATCAGTAACTGAAGTTGAAGCAGAAGTAGCACGTCTAGAAGCTGCGCTAGAAAAGTCAAAATCAGAACTTGAAATTATTAGAGAGCACGCTCGTAAAGAACTTGGAGATGACAAAGCAGAAATCTTTGAAGCTCACTTATTAGTTCTAAGCGATCCTGAACTTATTAATCCAATTAAAGATAAAATTACAAATGAAAATGTAAACGCTGAACATGCACTTGATGAAGTAGCGGCAATGTTTATTAATATGTTTGAGTCAATGGACAATGAATATATGAAAGAACGTGCTGCTGATATCCGTGACGTAACAAAACGTGTATTAGCTCATCTTTTAGGTGTAAACGTTTCAAATCCAAGCTTAATCTCAGAAGAAGTTGTCATTATCGCAGAAGATTTAACGCCGTCTGATACAGCACAGTTAAATCGTAAGTTCGTAAAAGGATTTACAACAGATATTGGCGGACGTACTTCTCACTCAGCAATTATGGCGCGTTCAATGGAGATTCCAGCTGTTGTAGGTACAAAAACAGTTATGGAAGACATTCAAAACGGCGTATTAGTAATTGTTGATGGTTTAGATGGCGAAGTTATCGTTGATCCAAGCGAAGAAACAGTAAAAGCTTACGAGAAAAAAGCCGCTGAGTATGCAGAACAAAAAGCTGAGTGGGCTAAGCTTGTAAATGAAAAAACGGTTTCAGCTGATGATCATCACGTTGAACTTGCAGCTAACATTGGTACACCAGAAGATGTAAAAGGCGTATTAGAAAACGGCGGCGAAGGCGTTGGCCTTTATCGTACAGAATTCTTATATATGGGCCGCGAGGATCTTCCGACGGAAGAAGAGCAGTTTACTTCTTATAAAACAGTTCTTGAACGTATGGAAGGTAAACCAGTGGTTGTTCGTACTCTTGATATTGGTGGAGACAAAGAGCTTCCTTATTTAAATCTACCAAAAGAAATGAACCCATTCTTAGGATTCCGTGCTATTCGCTTATGTCTAGAGATGCAAGACATGTTCCGTACACAGCTTCGTGCGCTTCTACGTGCAAGCGTATACGGTAATCTGAAAATTATGTTTCCTATGATTGCTACTGTTGATGAGTTCCGTCAAGCAAAAGCTATTCTTTTAGAAGAAAAAGCTAAACTTCAACAAGAAGGCGTACAAGTTTCGGAAGACATCGAAGTAGGGATGATGGTAGAGATTCCTTCCTCAGCGGTAATCGCAGATTTATTTGCTAAAGAAGTAGATTTCTTCTCTATCGGAACAAACGATTTAATTCAATACACGCTTGCAGCTGACCGCATGAATGAGCGCGTGTCTTATTTATATCAACCGTATAACCCAGCGATTCTTCGCTTGGTGAATATGGTAATCAAAGCGGCTCACAAAGAAGGTAAGTGGGTAGGCATGTGCGGAGAGATGGCAGGGGATGAGATTGCAATCCCAATTCTTTTAGGTTTAGGCTTAGATGAATTCTCAATGAGTGCAACATCTATTCTGAAAGCTCGTTCTCAAATCCGTCAATTATCAAAAGCTGATATCGAACCTCATTTAGATACAATTCTATCAATGTCTTCTACGGAAGAAGTTATTGAGTTCGTAAAATCAACTTTTCATATTGGATAATAAAAAGGTGTGATCATATATGATCACACCTTTTTTATCTTTTAAGCGAAAATAGTAGGCAGAAGCATATTCGCAAACAGCATTGTAAGAAGTGCTGCTACGATCATGCCAAGGCTAGAAAAAGTACCTTCAATTTTTCCAAATTCAAAAGCTCTTGCTGTACCTGTCCCATGAGAAGCTACTCCTAAAAGAAGACCTCTTGCTAGAGAAGAGTGCAGTGCGAGGAGCTTAATCAGTTTTGGAGCGACCATACATCCTACTACACCGGTTATAATCACAAACATAATGGTGATATTTGGATCTCCTCCTAGCGTCTGAGATACATTAACGGCAATAGGAATCGTAACCGATCTTGGAATCAAGCTATGAACCAGCGTTGATTGTAAATGAAACACTAATGCTAACAGCATGGAAGATATCATGGCAGCAAACGTGCCGAGCCCTACGCTTAAGCTGATTTCAACACGATGTTTTTTGAGTAAATCAAAATACTTAAACATAGGAACAGCAAAAGCAACGGTTGCTGGTCCAAGCATAAAGCTAATAGCACTGGCACCTTGCTTATAATGATCATAAGAGCCATTCGTTACTAATAAGATGCCAATTAAAAGAATGGGGGCTAGTAAAATAGGGGAAACTAGCATAGACTTATATTTTTTATAGAGCACTTTTGTGCCGACATAAACGAGCAGTGTAAGCGGAAGAGCAATCCATGTGAGTAATGTCATTTTAGCGAACCTTCCTTTCTTCTTGAAATATGTTCTGCAATGATTCCCGTTATAGACATCACAATAATCGTACTGATTGTGATAATAATCACAATCTGGATTCCAAAATGCATCAATACATCTCCATAATTGATGAGTCCAACGACGGCTGGTATGAAAAATAGTAATAGTTCTCCCACTAACAGTGTTCCACCTTGTTCAACCCAGCTTAATTTAATTACTTTAAAGTACAGTAAGAAAAACAGTAAGAAAAATCCGATGATACTACCTGGCACTGGGAGGTCAAACCACTGTGAAATACTTTCTCCTATTAAAAACAGAGCCGTTAGTAATAAAATCTGTAAAATCACCATAATCAGTTTCATGATTAGCCTCCTTTATTTATGTTTTTATTCATTCATTCCTAGTTTGTTGAGACAATAATGGAGTCGTCTATGCTGAAAAGACGACTCCATCATGGGAAAAGAGAAACTATTTGGATTTTGCAAATGGGGATACAACTTGAGTAAATGAATGCTACACACTTATCTTACAAAAAAACGACTATAATATGAAATATATAATAACTATGATAACTATTCTTTTTAGTTATAGTTGAAAGAAATCTCTTTACAAATGCGTTGGTAACCTTTTCAAAAAAGAGTTTGTGAAATATAAGGTCTAATTATTTAATAAAAGGCAATAAAAAAAAGAGATGGAGACATGCTTAAATCAATTCAATCTAAAGACGAACCAATGGGATAAATGATTTAGTATGAATGACTTGTCACACCGCCATGAAAAAAATCCGAACGAGTTTGATTTTCTATCAAGAATGAAACTCATTCGGATTTTTAATTAAACTACTTTTGTCTCAGCTTTGTTAAACTGTACTTTTAATATAATCAATAAAAGCCTGTGTAGCATAAGAGATATATCGATCTTTTTTAACGATTAAAGCAATTTCCCATGGAATAGCATTCTCGAGATTAATTACTTTCACATGCTCCAAATCAAGCTTTTCACATAGTGAATAAGGGAAAAGAGCAATGCCGAGATTAGCAGCTACCAGCTCTCCAATGAAGTCCCACTGAGAGCTTTTAAAAGCAATATTAGGTGTAAATCCATTTTTTAAACATTCGTTATAGACCATTTCATGCATGGTGAAGTCTTCATGAAAGGAAATAAGCGTTTCGTCTTTTAACTCTTTTAATGAAATCGTAGAATGCTGAGCCAACGGATGAGATTTATGAACAACAAGCTGCAGTGTTTCTCGGGCTAAAGGAGTCGTAAAAAACATGTGTTCATCAACAGGAAGTAAAACTACGCCCACATCCACTTCTCCTTGTTCCACAAATTTTTGCATTCTTTTAGCGCCATATTCCACTAATTGAATATGAATCTCAGGGTATTGCTCTCGAAATGCTTTAATAATAGTAGGAAAAAACAATGTACCAATAATAGGGGGAATGCCTATTTTGATGGTTCCTCTTTTTAAATGCATTAAATCATACAGGGAATCCGATAAATCTCGGAGAGAAGATAAAATGCTTTCAGCCTGCTCGTACACGATTATTCCTGCATCGGTAAGCTGAACTTGTTTGCCAGCGCGATCAAACAAAGGTGTGCCCAGCTCTTCTTCTAATGATTTAACCATTTTACTGAGAGAAGGTTGAGAAATATGCAGCGCTTCAGAAGCTCTTGTGAAATTTTTATGTTTAGCCACTTCTGTTAAGTAATGCAAATGGCGAACATCCATTTTGTATACCTCCGTGTTCATACATGCTAATTAATAAGATACACACATTCTACCACATTCACAATCAGCTCTATACCTTTCTTTCCTATCAAATAAAATGATCAGTAGAAGAGGCAGTGAATACAAAAGAAATTGCCAACAATATATATTTACACATTGTTTATTTTAGAAGTATAATATATAAATCAGTAGAACGGTTACATATCGATCACAGAATCAATCAATAAGGTGGTTAGAACGGTTGAGTAAAGCAGATGAAATAAGAGATATCGTTTATATTAATGGCCATGTAAATAAAAAATGCTTTATTACATATGGAATTGAATTTAAAGAGTTTTATCATTCCCTTCCTACGCCGCTTGCAAATATATTATTGTTAAAGCACGGTTTTGAAGACAGTGATTACCATTACCAAACCCATATGGACTACGTAGAAGAAGAACAAATTCATCTTTTAGCAGAAGATGATGTTTATAATTATGGTGACTTTTGTTGGATTGATTTTGAGGATATATCTTCGTTGGATTTGTTAGAACCTCAAGATATTGCAGCGCTGCTGTATTTAGGTCATTTAAAAAAACCGCTCAATTCGCCATTTAATAATAAACTCGGTAATCAATTTGTTTATTTAGCTCATGATGATGGATTTTATAACAAAATCTATTTTCGAGACGTATATGATATGAAGCATATTTTAAGCCGAATCATTCCGTTAAAAATGTCAGCAATTAAGCAAAAAAGATTTGTATTTAGAAGGAAGAAGTTAGAATATCCAATACTGCCGCTCGTGTTAGCAAATACGCTTCTTACTTTAACGAATGACGGTTTGTTTATTGATTTTGAACACATGGTGCAATCCCGTAGAGATATTAAAATTCCGTTGTATACAATCGGTGACTTTGACGACATGAATGAAATGTATAATGATCGGTTTGAGCACAAAGAGATGAGTAAATTGCAGGCGCATCTAGTTCTCACTCATAAAGAGCTAGAGTGGAGCATTGAAGAAGTTCAATAATCTAAAAAGAGGTTGAGACATAACTAAATGAATTCAACTTAAAGACGAACACATGAGATAGATGAGCTGGACTGCTAGAAGGAACGAAACAGATAAAACTATATTCACCATCACAAAAAAACGAACCGTTAATCAAATATGTTGATTAACGGTTCGTTTTTCACTTGGGCTAAAATACCTTTGTTCCAGCCTCTTTTTGAATAGCCGTATAAAATGGATTTTTCCATTCCATTAGTACGGCGTAGTTGTGTGAATCTTCATCTTCAATATAGTTTGCTGCGAGACCAATAGGCATTCTGCCACAGCGCATTAAAAAGGTCATAACCGGATCGTAGAGAGTTCCGGCTGATACAAGGTTCATGTATTCAACAGGCGTGTACAAGGAAGACACTGATGCGTATCCAGGGATGCGGCACCCGCCGAGCAGCCTTTCTAACTTGTAATGAATCACGACTTCATATAAAGACTGCAAAAGCAGCTTCCCAAGCCCCATCGATCGATGCGAAGGAGTGACGCATACGTCCACTACATAAAGCGTATTACCAGAAGGATCGTGCGTATGAATATATCCGCTTCCTGTTACTTCATCCCATGTGTGAGCCTCATTTCCTTCCACTGAAACAATCGCGCTTGTGATAGATCCGCATATTGTCCGGTCTATCTCCACGCATAGCGCTCCATCCGGAAATAGGGAAACATGGTTATTTAACTGAGCTTTGCTCCATAATAATTCAAAAGGGAAAGGAGGGGGAAAACTTTCTTCTTGAATCCGAATCAGCTCATCGAAGTCATTTGATGTATATGATCGTACCGTACATGTTACAGGCTTATTTTGATGAAAGACAAAGCATTGCTTTTTATACACTGCTTTTTTGCCTCCTTTAAGAAATAATTTTCAGATAATTAAGTATACCATACGAAAAAAAGAAATTATTTCATATTTATTGAAGAATTTGACGAGAACGTGATAAAGTTAAAAAGATTCGAACTATTAGACGAGGTGAGAGAAATGGATGTTGAATTAAAAGGAAAAACAGCGCTTGTATTTGCGGCCAGCCAAGGGCTCGGTAAAGCGATTGCGGCCAGGCTCGCAGAAGAAGGCGCAAACGTTATGATTGCAAGTCGTTCAGAAGAGAAACTAATCCAAGTAGCGGAAGAGATTTCATATCTTGGAAGCGGACAAGTGTTACATAAAACGGCAGATGTCACGAAAACTCAAGACATTCAAGATGTTATTCAATATACAGTGGATACGTTTGGAACCATTGATATTTTAATTAATAATACAGGAGGTCCTAAAGCTGGGAACTTCCTTTCTTTAACAGATGATGATTGGAAGCATGCATTTGAGTTAAATCTCCTCAGCTATATTCGTATTATTCGTGAGGTAGTGCCCGTTATGAAAAAGAGCGGAGGGCGTATTGTCAATATTGCTTCTTCTTCCATTAAAGAGCCAATTGCTGGACTTATTCTGTCAAACACCTTCCGTACAGGAATCGTGGGGCTTACCAAAACACTTGCTTCAGAACTAGCAGAGGACGGTATCTTAATTAACACGGTTGCGCCAGGAAGAATTGCAACAGACCGAGTGAAAGAGCTAGATACCATTCGTGCTGAAAAAATGGGAGTAGATGTTTCAGAAATTGAAGAAGAGATGAGAAACCAAATTCCTCTTAAACGCTACGGTCAGCCTGAAGAGTTTGCTAAAGCCGTTGCTTTCTTTGTTTCGGGAGCGAATTCATATATGACAGGCCAGTCGTTTCTAATCGACGGAGGTATGGTAAAATCCATTTAGTTACATAGAAAAACCCTGCAGCTGCAGGGTTTTTTGTTAAATCCAAGTTGTAACTTGATCTAATGGTAAGCGATCGCTAGCGTGAGCTTCTTTAGCCGCTTTTCCAACTGAGATAAGCATAACCGGAATGTATCGATCCTCAATTTTAAATTCTTCTACAAATTTTTGAGCGTTAAATCCGCCCATTGAGCAAGTGTCTAATCCTTTTGCTTTTGCTGCAAGCATGAATGTCATAGATGCAAGAGAAGCATTCGTAAACGCTGCATCGCGGGCAAAAGCACCGTTTTTATAAGCACCGTTAATCTGTCCTGACAAAATATTTTTTACGTCTTCTGTCATGTGACCTGCTTCGACTAGTGGATTGTACACGTCATCTACATTTTTATTGGCTTCTAAATCACCTAAGACAGCTACTACAGCGCCTGCTTCTGTAATTTGTTTTTGGTTGTAAGCAATTGGAAGTAGACGTTCTTTCGCATCTTGGTCTGTAATAACAACGAAATGCCAGTGCTGTAAGTTCCAAGCTGATGGTGACTTCACTGTTGCTTCTAAAAGTTCCGTTAATTCTTCTTTGCTTAATTTAGCTGAAGAGTCATATTCTCGAATCGATGTACGTTCATTTACCACATCAAAAAAATCTTTTGTCATAATAAAAACCTCCGTTAAAAGTATGTATTTCTTTAGTGAATCGATGCACATTTTATAATGATACACTATTGAAGTCAATTTATATGCTTCTAGTATACCCGCTCTTATGTGCTGTCACTCACAAAAAAATGCATACACTTCTCACCATCGGCTTAACGTGATTGACGAGATGTAAGATAAGCTTCAATTCGATCACAGGCTTCACGCAGTGTGTTCATGGAATACGCATACGACAGGCGTACATATCCTTCACCGTGGGAAGAAAAAGCGCTGCCGGGTACTAGTGCAACACCTGCTTCTTTTACTAACTCCAGGGCAAAATCAAATGAATTGCTGTGGAAGTTCTGAATAGAAGGGAAGATATAAAAAGCACCAGTCGGCTTTTCTACGTCAAATCCCATGTTTACTAATCGGTCATAAACATAATTCAGTCTTTGTTCGTATTCTTTTTTCATATCCACCGCATCGTTTTTACCTGCTGTCAGTGCCTCGAGTGCAGCTGCTTGAGAGACAGAAGAAGCACAGCTCACGTTGTATTGATGAACTTTTAAAATATGTTTGGCTAAATAAGAAGGAGCAAATAAAAGGCCAATTCGCCAGCCCGTCATGGAATGAGACTTTGATACTCCGTTAATAACAATTGTTTTCTCTCTCATAGAGGAAATGGAGGCAATGGACTGATGTTTTTTATCAAAAACGAGCTCACTGTATATTTCATCAGATAGTACAAAAATATTTTTATCGCTTAAAAGAGCGGCAATTTCTTCTAATTCTTCCTGTGACAACGTCACGCCTGTAGGATTAGACGGATAAGGTAAGATGACGCATCTTGTTTTAGACGTCAAATGTTGTTGGATTAAATCCGCTGTTAGTCGAAATCCTGTTTCGGTTGTATCAATATGTACAGGTTTAGCGCCGTTTAACCGGATAAGCGGTTCGTATCCTGGGTAAACAGGTCCAGGTAAAATAACTTCAGAATCTTCTTCTAAAATGGTGCGAAGAGCAATATCAATTGCTTGACTAGCTCCAATGGTCACAATCACTTCATCCGCTGGGTTATAGTGCAAGTCATATTTTTCTTTGACAAATTGAGCTGCTGCCTCGCGCAGTTCTATTGTTCCAGCATTGTGAGTATAAGAAGTTTGGTTACCATCAATTGCAGATTTTGCCGCTTCTTTTACATGTTGTGGTGTTAAGAAGTCAGGTTGTCCAATTGTGAGGGATAAAACATCTTGGTATTGTGAGACCATATTATAAAATGTACGTATTCCTGATAGTTCAATTTCTTTGACACGTTTATTGATTAAGTGCTCCATGGTTTCAAATCCTTCCGCGTATTTTCAACTCATTTTATCACAATGAAAATAGGTAAAAAACCACTATTTGCGCATTTTGCAAATAGTGGTTTTAAGTTAGGTGTTATATAGCTTATTATAAGCAGTTGTTAGTTCATAAAATTGTTCTTCGTCTCTGTTATCTAACGCATCGTCGATAAGAGATTTCAAATGCTGTTTATTAAAATTTGTACTCATAGTCGTTAAAATACGATCAGCTTCTTTCGCGTAATAGTGTTGGTAAGGTGTGTACTGAGATGAGTGGGAATAGTGATTCATATTTTTTCGATAAGAACTCATAACATAAACCTCCTTTTTTAAAATAAAACGCAGCTTCTATTACTTGAAATGTACCCTTTCTATATAGTTGTTAACCCTGTTTTTAGCTGCGAATGTGCTAAGGTATGTGTTAGGAAATCAGAGGTTCCTTGCTTCACGTTCAATTCTCGATTCAAAAAAATAAGCGCATAAAAAGACCTGCATATATATGCAGGTCTTGTATATTAGTCAGTGTGTATTTGGCCTTCACGCCAATAAACAGGGGAAACGTAGCCAAAATCAACTTCATGATCGTCCAATGTTACAACGCAGTGATCAGAGCCTTCTTGTTCTTTAATATCTTGATATACAGCTTCTTCTACGTTTTCAATAATGGTCATTTCATTATCGTCATTAAAAAGAATGACGGAGCCTTTCATATTACGAACACCTTCTTTTAAGATTATTCATTCACTTTGTGTAGTATAAACCGTTTTGTCTGTAGAGTCCACAGCTATCTTTGATTTCTTGTTAAAAATTTGTGAACAGGCTTTTAGGAATGAATAAGAAACCCTCTAAATAGAAGAGTAACCGACTTATCTATTCTTTCTTGAAGGGTAGCAGAGTCGGGTTGGTTGGTACACCAGTAGAGAAGTGTGCCAAAAAAGTTAAGTATAGCAATAGAAGCCATTTCTTCGGCAGGGATATCGACTATAAGTTCACCTCGGTCTTGTCCTGTTTGAAAAACTTTTGTAAAATGAGCACGCATTTTTTCAATTTGAAGAATTTCAGATTGTTGAAAGGAACTGTTGGTAATAGCAATATGAAACCAAGAACGGATTAGGTGAGGGTTCGCTTCTTCGTTTGATTGTGCTAATAATAAAAACAGTTGTTTAACAATGGCAGCAGTTGATTCTTCTGTTTGAAGGAGCTGTTCTAATTTATAGGAGATACGGTTTGTAAAATTAATTCCAAGGTAGTGAAGAACTTCTTCTTTCGTTTTGAAGTAATTAAAAAATGTTCCCTTTGCTACACCCGCTTCATGGGTAATTTGAGACACAGTCGTTTTTTGATATCCCTGCTGTTGGAATAAAGAGATAGCTGCTTTTTGGATGCGTTTTTTTGTTTCTTCTTTTTGTAATCCTCTGTTCATAAATTACACCTCGTTCGAATAGGAGTAGTCGTTTGACTCAAGTTCATAAGCTAGTATAGAGAAGTAAAGTAGAGCAAGTAAAAAACTGAGCAGAGGATGAGATGACAGAGACCGACGCTCATGTTTTTATATAGTATATAATATTCTGTTAATTCGTAAAACAATATTTTATGTATATGTTTTAGGGAAAAAGGATAACAAAATAAGAAAATTTTTCTTTACGGATATAAGAGGCGGTCACTATAATGGGAAATATGGACTATTAGATGAGCAGGTGAGATGAGAGGAGTAAGTATATGAATCCAGATAAAGGAATTTTGTTGGAAAGTGGTACAAACGAACTGGAAATTGTCGAATTTAAGGTAGGAAATGTTTGGTTTGGCATCAATGTAGTAAAAGTTAGAGAGATTATTAATCCCGTATCTATTACACCTGTTCCAAATGCGCATTCTTACATAGAAGGTATTATAGAGCTAAGAGGGGAAGTACTTCCTGTTGTTGACATAGCAAAAGCGTTAAAAATGGAGCCTTCAAATACACCGGAAAAAGATAAGTTAATTGTTACAGAGTTCAATCAGCAAAAAATTGTCTTTCATACCCATGCAGTGACGCAAATTCACCGTATTTCTTGGAAAGAAATTGAGAAGCCTTCAGATTTGTATCAAGGTTTGGAAACACAGATTACTGGAGTGGTAAAATTAAACGGTCAAATGATTCTGCTGTTAGACTTTGAAAAGTTGATTTCTGACGTGAACCCTGATGCGGGTATTAATCAGTCGAAAATAAAAAAGCTAGGGGCTAGGGAACGCTCTAATAAAAAGATTGTCGTGGCTGAAGACTCGCCGCTGCTGCGCCGAATGATTGAAGATACTCTTGCACAAGCAGGTTATGAGAACACGGAATTTTTTGAGAACGGTGAGGAAGCATGGAACTATCTAAGCTCGGTGATCGATGAGGGAGCGGAAATCAGTGATCAAGTCCAGCTGCTTATTACAGATATAGAAATGCCGCAAATGGATGGGCATCATTTAACTAAAAAAGTGAAAGAAAATCCTCAGCTTTCTATACTTCCAGTCATTATCTTCTCTTCTCTTATCACAGAAGATTTACGCCACAAGGGAAAGATGGTAGGAGCGGAAGGACAAGTAAGTAAGCCGGAAATCGGAGAGCTTGTTGAGTTGATCGATCTCTATATCTTGTAGGATCACAAAAAAGTGCCTGAAAGCAGATTGCTCCACTTCAGGCACTTTTTTTAAAAATAACTTTTACCCAGCGGTTTAAACACAGGTGCTTGCCGTTTTCTTGGAGTCGAAACAGGGCTTTTAGCCGGCTGTACGAGATGACCCGTATATTTAGATAATAAGCGCTTCGCATAAGATAATGACATAGTCGTTTTGGGATTTCGATACTGATGGTTTAAATGGCCGAGGTGTGATAACTCTTTGAAGTCTTCTTTCTTTGGAGGCATATGGAAAAAGTAGTCTCCAACTGATACAAGTACATCTGATTTTTGTTGACTTTTACCAGGGTTTGGCGAAAAGTGAAGTCCTTCTTTTTTTGCTTTTCCTTCTAAAATTAGTTGATCTAATGCAATTTTCTTTAACGTATATAACTGCTTAGGATCAGGAGCAGCTTTTGCGTGACGATTTACAGTGAAAATAGCTTGTGCAATCTCAGATACAGACGGGGTCAAAGAGCCTTGTCCATTTGCTTGAGACATACGTTCACTCCCTTTCTATCATATCAGCTGTTCAACCTATAAGGTGAAAGCTGATACGTTCATTATAGCGTGTCTTGTCCCATTTGAAAATAATTACACGAAGAAGTATTTTGGTAATTAATGAAATTTCCTATGTATAGGGTTTGTTTTGTTACGCTTCCTTATACAAGTAAAGTGGAACAGCACGCCATACTTTCTATTTTTAAAGAAATGCTGCTCACACAGTTAAACCATCATTGATTAGTAAATCCCAAACTATTGAGCCATTCGTCGAGAAGGTCGAATATAAACACCAGTCCCATTTGGCACAATTCGAGCTAGCTCATTTACTTGGGCATTATACATGCGAATGCATCCTTTGGATACAGCTTTTCCAATAGAACTTGGATCATTTGTTCCGTGAATGCCATATGACTTTTTAGACAAGCTTAGCCACATTGTGCCAAAAGGCCCCCCGGGGTTTGGCTCCCGGTTAACGATAACAAAGTCTCCAGTAGGGGTTGCGCTCAGCATTTTTCCTGCTGCAATGGGATAGACTTTTTGTATGATATTATTTTTTCGTAATTCAAGCTGTTTTTCAGCAATAAACACGTGGATCGTGTAAGGAATGAGCTCTTTATCAGGGAGGTTTGGAATGATGATTACTTGCCCAGGCTTCAGCGTGCTATGGCTTACAAAAGGATTAGCCATCCACAGGTCTTCAACCGGCATACGGTAGTCACCTGAAACGCTTTGCCAGGTTTCACCGCGCTTTACTATATATCTCATTAGCTTCGCTCCTTTGATATATGACTATGTTGTAACAGTATACGATTGAAAAAAGTAAAAGTGACCTTTGTGAGCATAAAGTTATTTTGAAAAAGGTGTTGAAATTACATTGACTTATAAGCATGGACTGATTGATATAGGTTCAAATACGATACGCCTTGTTATTTATGAATACAAAAAAGGCAGAGGGTTTAAGCAAATTGAAAACGTGAAAGTAGCTGCACGGCTTCGAAATTATTTAAGTAAAGAAGGAGTGTTAACAGCTAAAGGAATATATACCTTGCTTGATACGCTTAAAACGTTTGGAGTTATTACCAAGCATCAGCAGCTCCCGCACGTTACCTGTGTGGCCACAGCTACCATCCGTCAAGCGGCTAATGCAAAAGAAGTTCTAGCGCTTGTAAAAAAAGAAACCGACTTTTCTATTCAACTATTGTCTGAATATGAAGAAGCGTACTACGGCTTTGTTGCCGTTATTCATTCCACTTCGATCGAAGAAGCCATTACAATTGACATTGGAGGGGGAAGTACGGAAGTTACGTATTTTCGCAATCGAGAGTTAGTGGAGTGCCACAGCTTTCCGTTCGGTGCCTTATCTCTGCGTCTAGAGTTCGTCAAAGGCAATATCCCCACTGCAGAAGAAAAAATGAAAATCCGCGATTTTGTAATCCGGCATTTCCATACTGTCCCGTGGCTTTTAAATCGCCAAGTTCCGATTGTATCAATTGGAGGAAGTGCAAGAAGTATGGTGCAAGTGCATCAAGGTTTTATCCACTATCCTCTCGCCGGTCTGCATCAATATGAAATGAATTTAGCTGATATATTGCATGTGAAATCTGCTATAGGCTCATTGTCTTATCACAATCTTCAAAAGCTAGACCGCTTGTCAAAAGATCGTGCGGATACAATTTTGCCAGCGATTGAAGTATTTCAATCATTATATGAAACAGTGAACGCGACTCGCTTCATCTTAAGCCGCAAAGGCTTAAGAGAAGGGGTGTTATTTAAGGAAGCGTCTGATGCTAATATCCAGCCAATGTACCCCGATGTCATACAGCAAAGTTTTCAAGAAATAATGGAAGAGTTTGAAGTAAGTAAAGATTACGTCAAACAGCTTACGCGCACAGCTAGTATGATGTTTCAGCATCTTAAGGAGCAGGGACCGGTTGATTTAAAAGAGGATGACTTAGCGCTTCTTATAAAAGCTGCGCAAGTGTATGATATAGGAAAGTATATTGACGCGGAATCAAGCAGCCAGCATACGTTTTATGTGCTTGCTAATCGTACAATCGATGGTATTTCACATAGAGAACGTTTAAAGTTGGCACTTGTTTCTTCATATAAAGGGAAGTCTTCTTTTAGGCAATATGTTGCTCCTTTTAAAAAGTGGTTAACAAAAGAAGAACAAAAAAAAGTCCAGCTGCTCGGTGCGGTTTTAAAAATAGCTGACGGTTTACATGCAACAAAGCGAAATATTGTTCAACATATTGACATGAAAAGCGATGAAAACACAGTTGCGATTAAACTATTATGTACAAAAACCTTTCGTGCTGAACAATATCAGGCTGAAAAACAGAAAAAGCATCTAGAAAAAGTAGTGAAAAAAAATATTGTTCTTGAATTTACTAAGCTTTAGAATAACGCTGGATCGGTTAGAATATTCAGTATAGCTAACTAGATTAAATCCATTATCCTGGAAGGTGAGGCTAATGTTAGAAAGTAATCGCACTTATAAGCAAACCATACAAGTGGCTGATTCAGCTTATTACAATAATCGTGAATTGAGCTGGTTGGCTTTTAACAAGCGGGTGCTGGAAGAAGCAGTAGATACGAAAAATCCTTTGCTTGAGCGGTTTAAATTTCTAGGAATTTTCAGTTCAAATCTGGATGAGTTTTTTATGATTCGGGTAGCCGGATTAAAAGATCAAGTGAAAGCTGGATTTAGCAAACCTGAAAACAAAGCAGGCTTAACTCCTAAACAGCAGCTATTTTCTATCTCCAAACAAAACCACGATCTAGTCAAGAAGCAGTATGAGACGTATATTCACACACTTCTTCCCGAATTACAGAAATACGGCGTGGAAATCATTACGGTTGAAAAGCTGGAGAAATCAAATCTAGATAAGCTTGAACAGTATTTTGACGAGCAAATCTTTCCCGTATTAACTCCTATGGCTATTGATACCTACCGGCCGTTTCCCATGTTGATGAATAAAAGCTTGAACTTAGCAGTCGTCCTTTCAGAAAATTTAAATGATGAGCAGCAAATTGCCGAGATAAAAGGAAGGTTAGCTATCGTTCAAGTACCTTCGATGCTAACGCGCTATATTGAAATAGCCACGTCAGATTCTACCCGTCTATTTGTATTGCTAGAGGATGTAATTGCCTATTTTATTAAAAAGTTGTTTAAGGGATACCGCGTTTCTTCCGTTTCTCGATTTCGAATTACCCGCAACGCAGATATGACTATTCACGAAGAAGACGCTCAAGATTTACTAAAAGAAATTGAAGAAGAGTTACAGAAGCGAAAATGGGGAGCGGCTGTTCGGCTTGAGATTAAGAGTCCATATGACCAGGGTGTACTAGCGTATTTAAAGTCAGTACTTGAAATTGACGATGAAGATGTGTATGAGATCGAAGGACAGCTGGATTTAACCAGTTTATTTTCGTTTTATAGATTACTTAAATCTACGCATGAAGAGTTGGCTGAAAAAGCCTTTATTCCCAAGCTTACAACAGAGTTACACCCGGATCAAAATGTTTTCGACCAAATGGTTCAAAGAGATATTTTGCTTCACCATCCTTATGAATCGTTTAAGCCGGTACTTGATTTTGTCAACGGTGCAGCAGACGATGAAAATGTGCTCGCTATTAAGCAAACGTTATACAGGGTAAGCGGAGATTCTCCCGTTATTAAAGCATTAAAACGAGCGGCTGCAAAAGGTAAGCAAGTGACGGTACTAGTTGAATTAAAGGCGAGGTTTGATGAAGAGAATAATGTGCAATGGGCTAAAGAGCTAGAGCGGGCAGGGTGCCACGTGATATATGGAATGACTCATTTAAAAACGCATGGTAAAATTACGCTTGTGGTGAGAAGAGAAGGAGAGCATATTAAACGATTTGTTCATCTTGGTACTGGGAATTACAACGATGCGACGGCAAAGATCTATACGGATATAAGTCTTTTTACTGTCAACCGAAACATCGGGATAGATGCGGCCAATTTTTTTAATTACTTAAGTGGCTATACGCAAAAACCAGTATATCATCATTTATCCGTTGCACCATTTGATATAAGAAACGATTTTTTGCATCTCATTGATCAGGAAATCCATTATCACAGACGGTATGGAAACGGAAGAATCATTGGAAAAATGAACTCGTTGACGGATAAGGTTTTAATTATGAAGCTATATGAAGCTTCTATAGCTGGTGTGACAATTGAACTCATTGTTAGAGGAGCGTGCTGCTTGCGCCCTCAAATTCAAGGCGTTAGCGAGAATATAAGAGTAAGAAGCATTGTCGGACGATTTTTAGAGCATAGCCGAATCTATTATTTTCATCATAATAAACAGGAAAAGTTTTTCTTTTCATCTGCAGATATGATGACAAGAAATATGGTGAAACGAGTAGAAATTTTATTTCCTATCTTGGATACACATTTGAAAAAAAAAGTGTGGAAGTGGCTTGAAGTTATGCTTGCTGATAATGTAAAAGCACGAGAACAAGATCAAGAAGGGAATTATCATTACGTCATAAAAAAAGAACATGAGCTCTCTATTAATAGTCAAGAGATCTTTTGTCAATATGCTCTTTGCGACAATCAAGAATAACATAAAAAAAGCCGAATACTCGGCTTTTTAGTGATGTTATTATCTAGGAATGGGACCAACAGGACCGTATCCAGGTCCGTAGTATGTGTTATAAACAGGAGCACCGCCTCCATAGCCGGCACCAGGGTAGCCTCCTCCAGGAAATCCACCGCCGTAAAATGGAACTGGATAAGGATAAGGTGGTGGACAGCACCCAGGTCTGCCTCCAAAACCGCCAACAGCTAGTCCGCCAAGCAGCCCACCAGCTAAGCCAGCAACAAAAGGAAATCCAAAAAAGCGCTCGTCACCATTTGGAATATTACGATATCCTGTATAGGGATATTGATAGTACATAATTTAACCTCCTTGTCAGTTGTCTTTGTAGTGTATGGCTGAACGGAAGCTTTTGAGCCTGGTTTATTTCTTTAAGACTAGAATTAGGCGGTCATGATCAGCTAAAAAAAGACAAAAAACATAAAAACGCCCTTACGGGGCGTTTTTATGTTGATTGCAAGGTGAAAAGCGTAATTTCAGGCGTAGCTAAAAAACGAAAAGGAATGCGAGTGGTTCCTAAGCCTCTATTCACATAAAGCTTCATTTTAGAATCTCCAACTTCGTACATTCCTTCAGGGTAAACCGTCCCAAAGGGCGGTGTAATCAAAGGACCGTAAAAAGGAATTTGAATTTGGCCTCCATGACTATGGCCGGAGAGCTGAAGATCCACTGGAAAAGGAGCTGCTTTGACAGCAACGTCAGGTTCATGAATCATAGCAATAGAAAAAATGTCCGGCTGTAATTGCCCTAGCGTTCCTTCATATTGTGGGTTCCCAAGCATAATATCATCGAGTCCACAAATATGAATGTAGCTTTTATCGGGCATGGACACCGTGTCAACTTCATTTACTAAAAGTCTAAATCCTGCGTCTTCAATGGCTTGTTTGTAGATATTTGTTCCATATCCCCCGTGATCATGATTACCATATATAGCATATTTTCCAAGAGGAGCCTGAAGCCTCTGTAAAATCGGAGGAATTCTTTCTGGATGCGGGTATTCATTAGGTACATCCATTAAATCTCCGGTAAATAATATAATAGTAGGCTTCAAATTATTTATGGTCACCATAAGCTGTTCTAGTTGTAATAAATCATAAGAGAGTCCAAGATGAATATCACTAAATTGTAAAATTTTTATTCCGTTAAAGCTTTTCGGAATGTTTTTAGAAGTAATTGTATGACGAACAATTTGCAGACGTCTAGGCTCAATATATTTGGCATATGTATACCCAAAAGACGTGGTGAGCAAAGACCCTAACGAAATAGACGCTAGTCCTTTCAAAAAAGATCGTCTTGTATACGTCTTTTTCATGCAAAATCAACCTATTCCTTATAGTTTTCAAGTTTTCATTATAGCATTGTTTTTTTTATCATCACAACGAGAAGTCTGCTTTTAAGTTAAATGGATAAAAGTTTCACTTTATTCAGAAAAAATAGTAAAATGATAGTTGTAAAACACTTATGTTTTGGGGAGGAATATAAATTGAAGAACAAGGTCGTAATTGTTACTGGCGGTTCAAGCGGAATGGGAAAACATATGGCGAAGCGATTTGCAGAACAAGGTGCTCATGTGGTAATCACAGGTAGGTCAGCCGATCGATTACAAGAGACAGAAAATGAAATTAAAACGTTTGATGGACAGGTACTTTCAGTGGTAATGGATGTACGCAATCCAGAAGATGTAGAACGAATGGTTCAAGAAACGGACAAGGCATTTGGCCAAATTGATTTTTTAGTTAATAACGCTGCAGGCAATTTTATATGTGCAGCTGAAGACTTATCCATTAATGGATGGAACAGCGTAATTAATATCGTATTAAATGGTACATTTTATTGCAGTTCCGCAGTAGGGAAATATTGGATCGATAAAGGTACAAAAGGGGCCATTACAAACATTGTGGCTACATATGCATGGAATGCAGGAGCAGGTGTTATTCATTCAGCTTGTGCCAAGTCAGGAGTTTTAACCATGACGCGCACGCTCGCGGTAGAGTGGGGAAAGAAATATGGTATACGGGTAAATGCGATTGCACCGGGGCCGATCGAGCGAACAGGAGGAGCCGATAAATTATTTGAGTCAGAAAAAATGAAAGCGCGTACATTGAATTCTGTACCACTAGGACGCCTTGGAACTCCTGAGGAAATAGCAGGATTAGCCAGTTTCTTATTCTCCGATGAAGCATCTTATATCAATGGGGAATGCATCACAATGGACGGGGGACAGTGGCTAAATCAGCATCCTTTTTAAGGTTGGATACGCACTAAAAAGTACAAAGCAAACCGAGAAGGGCTAGCAAAATTATGCTATTCGTATTATACTAACGTAAAGTGAACAAGGAGAGGGGAGAGTTGAGTGGACCCGTTAGATGTATTAACAAACATAGAGAAAACTCTTCCGTATTATCAAGCAATTTTTAGTGCAGATGGACATAGAGTAATTGGCTATGAAGTGTTGGCGAGGTTTCAAAATGAAGGGGAAATTGAAAGTCTCGGCCCATTCTTTCATGATGATGCGATTCCGGATGAATATCGCATAGAAGTTGATTATGCTGTTTTAACGCAAGCGCTCGAGCATATGTTGACCCAGGAAGAACAATTTTTAATTTTTATTAATCAGAACCCTAATTTATTAATGAACGATCATGGAGAATCCTTGCTAGAATTATTGCAACTTTTCGAAAATAAAGGATTATCGCTTGATCGAATTGTTCTCGAAATTACAGAACACAATTTTAGTGGAGATTTGGAATCACTTCAACACTTACTAAAGTATTATCAAACATATGGTATTAAGATTGCAATTGATAATATAGGAAAAGAAAGTAGTAATCTAGACAGGATTGGGTTGCTTTCACCAGATATCTTAAAAGTAGATTTACATATTCTGAGACAAACGGACATGGCGCAGTCGTATCAAGACGTATTGTATTCTTTATCTCTGTTAGCAAGAAAAATGGGTGCTACGCTTCTATACGAAGATATAGAAGCCTCCTATCAGCTGCAATATGCATGGAGAAACGGAGGCAGGTATTTTCAAGGTTATTATTTACATAAGCCGGCTGCTGAACTTGTCGATCCGAACATCTTAAAGGATAAACTAAAGGAACGTTTTGAAATGTATATCGCTCACGAAAAGAAAAAGCTGCTTGCTGTTTACCAGCTGACAGAACGCTTTCAAGATAAAATGCAGCAGGTAATGACAAAGTGCAGAAAGTTAGAAACGTATGACGATATGCTGCCTGTTATTGCAGAAGAACTATCCAACGTGTGTTTTCGCCTTTACATCTGCGATGAAAATGGATTTCAAAAGTCTTCTAACTATGTAAAGAAAAACGAGGATTGGATTCTTGAACCTGAATATGTAAAGAAAAATTGGAGCTGGCGCCCATATTTTCTTGAGAATATTATTCGAATGAGCTATGAGAAAAAAGGCATATTATCAGATTTGTATAATGATATTGAAACAGGTGAGAATATCCGAACTTTTTCGTATCCGATTGATAATATGCACTATATATTCCTTGATATTTCATATTCTTTTTTATACGAAAGAGACGTTTTGTAGAGAATAAATAAGTTGAAGTTAAACCGGCAACCAGCAAAAGTGGTTGCCGTTTTTTTATGTTTTTTTAGAGGAGAACGACAGTCGGTTATAGAGATATGCATAGGTAAAGAAAATTTCGGAATTCTAATAAAAAAGAAGTTAAGGAGCTGATTTAATTTGAAGAAAATATGCTTACTTGTCTTTTTGCTGATTGTCTTGTACTCAGGAAAGTCTGTTCATGCAGAAGTATCAGGAGAGATTAGGCATGAAATCTTTATAAATTTGCAGGACGCTTATCAGGCTCAGCTAAGAGCTGCGTCTGCTCATACTAATCAAGACGCTGTTCGTGAGCTGAAATTGTTTTTAGATGATGAGTATGCATCTGTGTTTTTTAATGAGGCTCTCTTACAAAAAGCTCAAGGGTATGTCGGAGAGGGACCTGAATATTTAACACACTACATCCCTTTCTTTTCTTTCGATGAACAAACGAAGGTAGCTCTTCATTCCGACCAAAACAAAGCTTATGTCTATCAATTTTTTCCGGCTGTGCATAGTGAACGGGTAAAATACCAAGATCATTACGAAATGATCACGTTAGTAAAAAAACAAGGGAAATGGAAAGTGCAAAAGTCTATATATAGTAAGTAACACTCAAAATAGCCAAGAAAAGCTTATTTTGAGTGTTTCGGTTACCCGATGTTAAGAAGCTTCTCAAGCGCTTGAAGGTCAAATCCTCTGATAATTTCCTGGTCAACACGAATGGTCGGAGTGGAATAAGATTCTAACTCAGTAGTCATTCGTTTTCGAGCAGAAGCATCTTTAGATACGTCAAATTCTTTATAGGAAACGTGATGATGCTGTAAAAACTGTTTAACAATTTCGCAAGGTGGGCAAGCTGGTTGTGTGTACAACTCTATAGATCTCAATGAAAGCACCTCCCTATATTAAAATGAATGGTGTTAAAGTAGAATGAAGTTTTGTATGATACATAGTATATCGCTATGTTATTATAATAAAAAACGACATATATCGCTATAATAAGGCATTTTCTTATGAAAAATCACGTAAAGTACTTGTGTTTTTTTAGTATGTGGCATATAGTGAAATGGTGTCTTTTAAGTATTAGTTTAGATAAAGTATTTATTTGAATTGATATTGTAGAAAAGTCGAATGCGTAATGATGTAATAGGTGAAAGGAGAGATTATATGTCACAATTACAAGGTATTTTAACTCGTCTTGTGAATCTCCGTGAGCAAGCAAGTGGAAGTGAAGCGCCACAACGCTTCTTCGAAGTAGAGGGAAAAAGAATTTGCAGCGTGAAATATCATGCAAAAACTGAAACATACGAACTTGAAGTATATCAAGATGGTGAAAAGCCAGCCGTTTATCAATTTGATAACGTTGATATGATTGCAATTGAGATTTTTGAACTTATTCATTAAGGGATAAAGCAAAACGAATGCCGCAAAGGATTTTATACTTTGCGGCATTTTTTTGTTACTGCGTATGGAGTTTTTGCGGTGGCTTCTGTCCTATTTTCCCGAGAAATATCGACAAAGCGATAGCGGATTTTCTGATAAATGGAAGGAACGGGTCGAATGCTGTAAAAAAATCAAAATAAAAAATTCAGATAATTATGAACTTTCGTTGACACTTGTTTTAAAAGAATCTAGACTTAACATATAAGGGAAAACATCGAGTGTGTCTGCTTCTATTCCCTCTTAAAGGTTCGCATTTACGTAAGCAAGCTATTTTCATTTTGTAGCTTGTTCTTTTTCTCTTTACACGCGTGGAAGTTATGAGAAATGGAAGGAGAATGTATAAATGATTGATATTGATCACAATCAGTTAAATCAAATTGAACTTCGAGATTTGCTTGTCACTTCTGATAAAGTTGCTCATGTTCAAGTGGGAAATAATTTAGAACATGCTTTGCTCGTGTTAACAAAGACTGGCTATACGTCCATTCCCGTATTAAATCCAAGGTTTCAGCTGCAGGGGTTCGTGAGCATGACGCTTATTTTAGATTCGATTTTAGGATTAAAGCGCATTGAATTTGAACGATTAGAAACCATGAAAGTAGAAGAAGTTATGAATCAAAATGTCCCTCGTGTCTCCATGAAAAAATCTGTATTAAAAGTCATAAATGCCATGATTAACCATCCTTTTTTGTGCGTAGAGAATGAAGATGGCATTTTTGAAGGGATTTTAACACGAAGAAATTTGTTGAAGTCATTAAGGAGGCAGTCCATCATTCTCCCGAAAGAGTCATTTCAATAATTTTTTTAAGAAATCGTGTTTCAGCCTATCTTTCTCCGTTTTTTTCTTATATGATAAAGGTAAAATGAAAGTAAAAAGAGGCTTGAAAGGAATAACTGAATGCAATTAATAGAATGTCGAATGCTCGTTGTATTAGCTCAAGAATTAAATATGAGAAAAGCTGCAGAGAGATTATTTGTATCGCAACCAGCTTTATCACAGAGGCTGCAAACCATTGAAAAAGCATGGGATACACAAATCTTCATTCGTTCGCAAAAAGGACTGTCATTAACGCCTGCTGGAGAAAAGATTGTTCAATTTGCAAAAGAAGTGGTAGAAAAAGAAGATCGGGTTCGTGAGGACTTGCATCATTTAGATAATGAAGTATATGGTACACTCAAATTAGCGGTGGCTTCGATTATTGGACAGCACTGGCTGCCGGCGGTGTTAAAACGCTATATGGATCGCTACCCACATGCTAAAATCTCTCTTGTAACCGGCTGGAGCAGTGAAATGCTTCGCTATCTGTACGAAGATGAGGTACATATTGGAATCATACGCGGAAATCCGGATTGGAAAGGCGTCAAAGAACATTTATTTACAGATCCTCTTTACCTAGTTGATTCAGAAATTGAAAGGGCAGCGGAAGTAGTAAATACTCATCGACCATTTATTCAATTTAAAAGTGACTCAACGTATTATCAAGAAATTTTAGAATGGTGGCATCGAGAGTTTCATACTACACCGAAGCGTACGATTGTAGTGGATCAGATTGAGACGTGTAAGCAAATGGCTTTAAATGGTCTTGGCTTCGCTATTTTACCATCGATTGCTATTAAAGAAGCTGGAAGCCATATTCACCGGACGCCGCTTCTGAAAGCAAATGGAGAGCCAATTACGCGAGACACTTCTTTAGTTGGATATGAATCAGCGTTTAAACTGAAGCAAGTTCGAGCATTTGTTGATATTGTACGTGAATATGTAAGAGAAACGGTATAAAGCGAGCCTAGATGCTCGCTTTTTTTATTTGCAATCGTTATCTTTTTATTAAAACGATAATGATGCTTGTCATTGTGAAAGCATTTTGTTACATTAAATGAGACATTGCTTACTTAGGAGGAATACATAATGAAAATGATGGATGCTAATGAGATTATCTCATTTATTCAAAACAGCACAAAATCAACACCGGTAAAAGTTTACGTAAAAGGTGAAGTAGAAGGAATTGACTTTGGTTCATCTTCTAAAACATTCGTAACGGGAAACACAGGTGTAGTATTTGGTGAATGGAAAGAAATCAAAGCTGCTATTGAAGCAAACGAAGGAAAAATTGAAGACTACGTAATTGAAAACGATCGCCGCAACTCTGCGATTCCTTTATTAGATATGAAAGGAATTAAAGCTCGTATTGAGCCAGGCGCTATTATTCGCGATCAAGTTGAAATCGGCGACAACGCTGTTATTATGATGGGTGCATCTATTAACATCGGCTCTGTGATCGGTGAAGGAACAATGATCGACATGAACGTAGTACTTGGTGGTCGTGCGACAGTAGGTAAAAACTGTCACATCGGCGCAGGTTCTGTATTAGCTGGTGTTATTGAGCCACCTTCTGCAAAACCAGTTGTAGTAGAAGATGATGTAGTAATCGGTGCTAATGCTGTTGTTCTTGAAGGTGTAACAGTAGGTAAAGGTGCCGTAGTTGCTGCAGGTGCAATTGTGGTAGAAGATGTAGCTCCTTACACAGTAGTAGCAGGTACGCCGGCTCGCGTTATTAAAGAAATTGACGAAAAAACAAAGTCTAAAACAGAAATCAAGCAAGAATTGCGTCAATTAAACGAAGAATAAGAAAAACGATCAGTTTGCGCTTTTTCTTTGCTGAATTAATCGGTTTTAGCGATTGGGATACTGAATCCTTGAACGTATCATATGGACAAGTTGGAAGCGTGGGCAACCACGCTTTCTTCTTTATTTCGTGAGGAGGACATACACATGGCTGAAAATGAATTTGTGAAAATAAGAAGAGAGCTACATAAAATTCCTGAATTAGGGTTTCAAGAGGTGAAAACACAGCGTTTTTTGCTTGATTATATTAACACTCTTCCGCAAGAGCGCTTAGAAGTAAAGACGTGGAAAACAGGACTCTTTGTTAAAGTACATGGTACAAATCCAACTAAAACAATAGGCTACCGAGCAGATATTGACGGTCTTCCTATCACGGAAGAAACGAATTATTCTTTTCAATCACAGCATGAAGGACTCATGCATGCCTGCGGACATGATATGCATATGGCCATTGGATTAGGCGTACTGACTTACTTTGCTCAGCATGAAATCAAAGATAATGTACTGTTTATCTTTCAACCTGCAGAAGAAGGTCCAGGAGGAGCACAGCCAATGCTCCAAAGCGACATCATGAAAGAATGGCTGCCAGATTTCATCTTCGCCCTTCACGTAGCGCCTGAATATCCGGTTGGGTCGATTGCGCTGAAGGAAGGGTTACTATTTGCTAACACGTCTGAGCTATTTATTGATTTAAAAGGAAAAGGCGGCCATGCTGCTTATCCACATACAACAAATGATATGGTAGTTGCTGCATGTCAGCTCGTTTCACAGCTTCAAACTATTGTTGCTCGCAACGTTGATCCGCTAGACAGCGCTGTAATTACAGTAGGAAAAATTCAAGGCGGGACGGTTCAAAATATTATTGCGGAGAGAGCTCGCATAGAAGGAACCATTCGCACGCTATCTCCTGAATCAATGACGCGTGTTAAAGAACGAATTGAAGCGATTGTTAAAGGAGTAGAAGTAGGGTATCAGTGTGAAACAGCCATTGATTATGGCTGTATGTATCATCAAGTATATAATCACCATGAAGTCACCCGAGAGTTCATGGAATTTGCCGAAGCGCAAACGGACGTGGATGTCATTGAGTGTAAAGAAGCAATGACAGGAGAAGATTTTGGCTATATGCTAAAAGATATTCCTGGATTTATGTTTTGGCTTGGCGTTCAGTCTGAATATGGGCTTCATCATGCAAAGCTGCAGCCTCATGAAGGCGCAATAGATATTGCGATTTCACTTATTACAAAATATTTTGAACATAAAGGCAATCAATAAATCGTATAATCATTTTTCCTTATGGCTAAATTAATACCATGAGGAGGTGGGCAACGATGGCACGAATTGGTGTAGAATACGGTTTAACAGATGTACAAGCTGCACTTCAGCAGCTCGGACATGAAGTGGTACAATTACGCAACGAAAGTGATGCACAAGGGTGCGATTGCTGTGTTGTAACAGGACAGGATTCAAACGTAATGGGGATTTCTGATGCAGTAACGCAAGGCTCAGTTATTACAGCTAGCGGATTAACGGCAGAAGAAATTTGTCAGCAAGTAGGCAACAAGGTACAAGGATAAAAGAAAGCCGAAGGAATAAATCCTTCGGCTATTTTTTATGCATGCTGAGGCTGCTTGGCATCTTCAGGCTGCTTTTTATCAATATTTACTTGGTGAGGGAACGGAATATCAATACCGTTTGCGTCAAACGCTTCTTTAAACTCTTTGCGAAGCTGACGTTCAATCCCCCACTGTTCACCGTTTTTAGCTTTGCCAACTACACGAAGCACAACGTCCGATGCGCCTAGACCCTGAACTCCTATCACATTTGGTCCTTCTACAATGTTTTCATTTGTTGCAGCAACGCGCTCGCATACTTTTTCTAGTACGGAAATAGCTTTGTCAATATCATCATCATACGAAATGCCAATATCGATCAACGCGCGCATATTGCCTCGGGAATGATTGCTTAAGCTGGTAATTTCACGGTTAGGCACATAGTGTAGAGTTCCATCAAATCCGCGAATTTGAGTAGTACGAAGACCTACTGATTCGACAATTCCTGAAAAACTTCCGGTTGTTACATAGTCGTCAACATCAAGCTGTTTTTCAAGAAGTAAAAAGAAACCTGTTACAACGTCGCTAACCAGTCCTTGAGCACCGAACCCGATTGCTAGACCCACAACTCCGGCACCAGCTAATAGAGCTGTGGCATGGATATTTACTGCTTCAAGCAGCATAACGACAAAAATAAAAATAAGTACATATGAAAACACATTAACGGTTAAACTTTTGAGTGTGAGTATACGTCCGCGCGTAGCATTTTCGCGCTCGCTCATTTTTTCAAAGGAACGTTCAATAACTTTTTTACCAATTGCTCGTACAAGTAAAAATACAATGGTAATGGCAATGAGTTTTAACACAATAACTCCGGCATCGGTAAGAAGCTGTTCCCAGTTGATGTCTTGCATCTTAAACATTAGTTGTTCATCCTTCCTATGTTCTGTTTCAATATTAATAAGTGGGAATTTATTCTGTGGAAAAGATTTTGTAAGAGTATGAGCACATTTGTTTATTCCCGATATTAGACATGCTAAACTGAGAAGGTAAATAAATGCAACCCTTTTATAGCATTTTTTTGCTGAAGTCAGGGTTTAATTTGCCCTAAAGGCGGGCATAACAACTATGTTACCATTATAAGATGTTGTTTAAATTCATTCTTAATTAATATTGACTAAAAAAACAATATCCATTATAATGAAAACCGTTATAACAGTACATAAGTGAGAATGTTTTATACATTTTCTCATTTAATAATTATTTGGAGGGATCATGTATGCCAGAACGTATGGTAGGTAAACAAGCTCCACGCTTTGAAATGGAAGCTGTATTATCAAACAAAGAATTCGGTAAAGTTAGCTTAGAAGAAAATATTAAAAATGACAAATGGACAGTATTATTCTTCTATCCAATGGACTTTACATTTGTATGTCCAACAGAAATCACTGCACTTTCTGACCGTTATGATGAGTTTGAAGATCTTGACGCAGAAGTAATCGGTGTTTCTACAGACACAATCCATACACACTTAGCTTGGATCAACACTGATCGTAAAGATAATGGTTTAGGTGATCTTAAATATCCATTAGCAGCTGATACAAATCACGTTGTTTCTCGTGAGTACGGCGTTTTAATTGAAGAAGAAGGTGTAGCACTTCGCGGTTTATTCATCATCAGCCCAGAAGGCGAATTACAATATTCAGTTGTAAACCACAACAATATTGGCCGTGACGTTGATGAAACTTTACGTGTTCTTCAAGCGTTACAAACTGGCGGACTTTGCCCAGCTAACTGGAAACCAGGTCAAGCTACTTTAAACGCGTAAGCACAACGTTTAAAAGGTCTAACGTCCACGTTAGGCCTTTTTTTCATCGGATAATAAAGAACATATAGTTAATAATAGTGAAAATAAGGGAGGCTTTTATTCATGAAATTACGTCAGCCAATGCCTGAGTTAACGGGCGCTACAGAATGGTTAAACGGAGAGGTTACAAAAGAGCAGCTAATCGGCGAAAAGCCAACGCTTATTCATTTTTGGTCAGTAAGCTGTCATTTATGTAAAGAAGCAATGCCTCAAGTAAATGAATTTCGCGACCAATACAAGGATCAATTAAACGTAGTAGCAGTTCATATGCCGCGCTCTGAAGATGATTTAGACTTATCAAAAATTAAAGAAGTAGCAGCAGAACATGATATTACGCAGCCAATTTTTGTAGACAGTGAGCATAAATTAACGGATGCATTTGAAAATCAATATGTACCGGCATATTATGTATTTGACAAAACAGGTCAGCTACGCCACTTCCAAGCTGGTGGAAGCGGTATGAAAATGCTTGAAAAGCGCGTGAATCGTGTATTAGGCGAGAACGAATAAATACAGGCAGTTGTAACAGGTGAAAAGCATTCGATGCTTAGTAGAACTTGCATCGAATGTTTTTCTTTTTTGTGTGTAGGAAGTAACTGATAAAGGAAATATAAAAATGTGGATTTTTTCTTGTGAGTTTACACCATACTAACACTAACAACATGATACGAAACTTACTATTGGAGGTAATTTACATATGAAATTAGGTATGATTGGCTTAGGGAAAATGGGAGCAAACTTAGTATTGAATTTACTAGATCATAACCATTCTGTAGTAGCATTCGATGTGAACAACGAAGCCGTACAGAAAGTATCAGAAAAGGGAGCAGAAGGCGCTTCTTCCATTAAAGAATTAGTGAGCAAATTAGAAAAACCACGCATTGCTTGGGTCATGGTTCCGGCTGGAGAGCTCACAGAAAAAGTAATTTCTGAGCTCCAAGAACTACTTGAAGAAGGAGATATGATTATTGAAGGCGGTAATTCCAAGTATAAAGATTCTGTACGACGTGCTGCAGCTTCTGCTGAAAAAGGAATTCACTACTTTGATGTCGGAACAAGCGGCGGAATGGAAGGTGCCCGAAACGGTGCTTGTATGATGATTGGGGGAGATAAAGAAGCATTTGCTACAATCGAACCTATTTTCCGCGACATCAACGTAGAAAACGGCTATCTTTATTCAGGTGCAGCAGGAAGCGGCCACTTCTTGAAAATGGTTCATAACGGAATTGAGTACGGCATGATGCAAGCAATTGCTGAAGGTTTTGATGTGTTAGAGAAAAGTGAATTTGACTATGACTATGAAGCTGTAGCCCGCGTATGGAATAATGGCTCTGTTATTCGCTCATGGTTAATCGAATTAATGGAACGTGCATTTTCAAAAGATGCAAAACTTGACAGTATTAAAGGAGTTATGCATTCTTCCGGTGAAGGAAAATGGACGGTTGAATCAGCTTTAGATTTACAAGTGCCAACGCCAGTTATTGCTTTATCGTTAATGATGCGCTATCGTTCACTTGAAGACGATACGTTTACAGGTAAAGTAGTTGCCGCTCTTCGCAATGAGTTTGGCGGACATGCAGTAGAAAAACAATAAAAAAAGACACTGGGACAAACGTATTTTAGACGAAGTGAAAAACGAACCATTGATCAACATGTTTGATTAGTGGTTCGTTTTTTTGTTACAGTGAATAGTTTCGTCTGTTTAGATCTTTCTAGCAGTTGATAGGAGTGCAAGTGGGGCGCCCGCGGAAAGCAAAGTCTTGCAGGGAAATCAACTGCGGTATCACAAGCAGCTCAACTAATGTATTCCATTTGTTCGTCTTTAGATTGAATTCATTTAGTTATATCCCATCCTCTTTTTTATGACTATTTACCTTTTTTTGAAAAAATATCTAAAAATTATGGTAATTTATTTCGGGAACCGATATATTTAAATATGTGTGCCACATTTTAGCTAAAGGAAGGAAGGGGTATATGGAAACGTTTAAAAAACTAAAAGATTTTTATTTGCCGTACCGAATGTACTTTTTTTATTCTGCTATTTGCTTGTTGTTGGTAACCTCCATCACTGTGATTTACCCTATTGTGCTGCAATATACGATTGATCATATTGTGTTAGGAAAACAATATCAGCTAGTCGATAATGTAGCATTTATTTTTATTGGGCTGATGATTGTCAAAGGAATCTTTACATATATTCAGCAATATTACGGCGACTTATTTGGAATTAAGTCCGTGTATACTCTTCGCAATAAACTTTACCGCAAACTTCAGTATTTACCGTTTTCTTACTATGACAATGCTAAAACAGGGGACTTGATGTCTAGGTTGACAGCTGATGTAGAAGGATTTCGTTTTTTTCTATCTTTTGGCTTCTCAGAATTAATTCGCTTCGTTATTTTACTTACTGCCAGCTTTTCCGTTATGTTCTACTACTCTATTTCACTCACTCTTGTCACAATCTGCCTGCTGCCTTTTTTGGGAGTAGCTGTTTATCGTTTTGATAAACGCGTTCATCCAGCGTTTCGCTTAATTCGCCAATCGTTTGGGGAACTTAATACAAATGTTCAGGAAAATATAAGCGGCATACAAACGGTCAAGTCACTATCAAGAGAAAAATTTCAAACCTCTAAATTTAACGACTCCAACGGAGTTTATAAAAATCGAAACATTGAAACCGCGAATGTGTGGGCAACTTATTTCCCTTTAATGGAGTTTATAGGAAACTTATCCATTGTTGGTCTCCTTGCGTACGGAGGAGCGCTTGTTATGAACGGAAGCGTACGTCCGGGGGAGCTTGTTGCTTTCTTTAGCTTAACCTCTTATTTAATGTGGCCTATTATGAATCTAGGGTTTGTTATCAATATGTTTTCACAGTCTAAAGCTTCAGGTGAAAGGCTGCTAGAAATTTTAGAAGAAGAAGAAAAAGTCCATGAGCATGCCGGGAGTTTCTCTATTAATGGAACGGTCGAGTTTCAACATGTTAGCTTATCCTATCCAAACGAAGAAAAAAAGTCGCTTGAGAACATATCATTTTCTGCTTCTAAAGGAAAAGTAGTAGGTTTAATCGGAGCAACTGGAGCAGGCAAAACAAGCTTAACACAGCTGCTTACGAGGTTTTACGAACCGACTTCAGGACAAATCTTAGTTAATCATCTTCCGATTAAAGAGTATCCGCTCTCTGTTCTTCGGAAAGAAATTGGCTTTGTACTTCAAGAAACGTTTTTGTTCTCAAGCAGCATAGGAACCAACATTTCCTATGGAGTGCCAGGGATTTCTAGAGAAGACATTGTTGATGCTGCAAAACGAGCGCAGGCACACGACTTTATTATGGAGCTTCCTGATGGGTATGACACGATGCTGGGAGAGAGAGGACTGGGGTTATCAGGAGGACAAAAGCAGCGCATTGCGATTGCACGAGCGCTTATCTTAAACCCGAGCATCTTAGTATTAGATGATGCGACGAGTGCCGTTGATATGAAAACAGAAAGAGAAATTCAATTGGCTTTAAAAGAAGTGATGAAAAATCGTACTACGTTTATTATCGCACACCGCCTTTCTTCTTTGCGACATGCCGATGAAATTTTGGTTTTACATGAGGGTCAAATAAAAGAGAGAGGAAGCCATGAAACGCTCATTCAAAAGCAAGGGATTTATAAAAATATTTATGACATTCAATATGAAAGCAATACGTCGGTAATGAACGTATAACAAGGGAGGAATAGAATGGAAGCTCAAAAAAATAAAGTTGTGCGAGAGCGCTTTTATTATCAAACAGATCAAATCATTGATAAGATGTTTAACTGGAAGCAAATGGCCCGCTTGTTTCGTTATCTTCATCCATACCGAAAAAACTTGCTTCCTTTCTCGTTTCTTATGGTCATTATCACGACGGTCATTAGACTCGCTATTCCTATTTTGATAGGTGTCTATACGCTTGATCACGCTGTAAAAGATAAGAATAGCACGCTGCTCATGCAGTTAGTTTTCATAATCTTTAGCTTGTATGTCCTCTCTTATATTTCGAATGTTTTTCGAATTAAATGGATGAACCAACTCGGGCAGCACGTTATATATGATTTAAGAAAACATTTATTTACGCATGTTCAAGGGCTGTCGCACCGGTTTTTTGATACGCGTTCAGGAGGCTCTATTCTTGTAAGGATTATGAATGATATTAACTCTCTTCAAGATTTATTTACCAACGGGGTAGTTAACCTGTTTATGGACCTCTTATTGTTATTTGGGATTGTAGTTATCTTATTTTCTCTCAGTCCTGCTTTGACATGTGCTGTTTTAGTCATTTTACCGATTATGTTCTTGATTTCCACAAAGCTGAGAAGAAGAATTCGTCGGTCATGGCAAGTTGTTCGTATGAAGCAGTCAGTATTAAATTCACATTTAAATGAGAGTATTCAAGGCATTCGCGTCACTCAATCATTTGCTCAAGAACAAGAAAATATGCTGTTTTTCGAGCGCATAAACAGTGAAAATTACGAGAGCTGGAGGCAAGCTACTCGAAAAAATGCCATGTTTCGACCGTTTGTAGAACTCACAAATGCTGTCGGAACGGCTATTTTAATTTGGTTCGGTGCCGCACTTATTCAAGATGAACGGCTAACAATTGGTATTTTTGTATCATTTGCTTTTTATCTTGGAATGTTTTGGGAACCGATTTCTCGTTTAGGGCAAGTGTATAATCAATTATTAATGGGAATGGCTTCATCCGAGCGTATTTTTGAATTTCTAGATGAAAAACCTCTCGTCACAGATTTGGAAACCGCTACGTCTTTAGACGGTATGAAGGGAAAAGTCGAGTTCAAGCACGTCTCATTTTCTTATGATGGGAAGCGGAAAGCTCTCAACAACGTATCAATTGACATAAAAGAAGGCCAGACGGTTGCTTTAGTGGGGCATACTGGATCTGGAAAAACGTCCATTGCTAATTTAATCACCCGTTTTTATGATGTGAACGAAGGGCAGATTTTAATTGATAATATGCCTATTCAAGATATTACGTTAGCAAGTTTACGGGCGCAAATTAGTATTGTGCTGCAAGAAACCTTTATCTTTTCAGGAACCATTATGGAAAACATACGGTTTGGAAAACCGGATGCTACTGATGATGAAGTGATTAAGGCCGCAAAAGCGGTAGGAGCTGCAGATTTTATAAAGCGTCTGAAAAAAGGCTATGATACGGAAGTAGAAGAACGAGGAAACGTCTTATCCGTGGGAGAGCGTCAACTGATTTCATTTGCTCGAACGCTGTTGGCTGATCCTCGTATTATCATTTTAGATGAAGCGACAGCAAGCATCGATACGGAAACAGAAGTGAAGATTCAACAGGCGCTTAAAACGCTGTTAAAAGACAGAACTGCCATCATGATTGCTCATCGGTTATCTACTATACGAGAGGCAGATAACATCATTGTATTAGATCACGGAAGCATTATTGAAACAGGGAATCACAGGGAACTAATGCAGCAAAAAGGCGTATATTATTACCTTGTTCAAACCCATGCTACAGCTTAAAAAAAACAGAGGGAGCTAATCCTTCTGTTTTTCTATGAGTGTGAGAAATGGTAAAGAGGTATAAGTGTTAAAGGGAAAATGAGGTTGATGCAAAAGAATTGTGGTAAAATAACGGTAGTTCAGATTTTTTCCTGTACATAATGGAGGAATTCAAATGAAAAAAGAATTTGCAGTCATCGGATTAGGTAGATTTGGAGGAAGCATTTGTAAAACATTAAGCGATCAAGGAATGGAAGTTCTGGCGATTGATATTGATGAAGAAAAGGTAAATGAGTATGCTAACGTTGCTTCGCATGCAGTAGTAGGCGATTCAATGGATGAAGGGGTTCTAAAAAGTTTAGGAATTCGTAATTTTGATCACGTTATCGTAGCTATTGGTGACAATATTCAGGCAAGTATTTTGACGACCCTTATTTTAAAAGAGCTGGGCGTTGAAAAAATAACGGTAAAAGCGCAAAATGACTATCATGCCAAAGTATTATCAAAAATTGGCGCCAATTTTATCGTGCATCCCGAACGAGATATGGGACGAAGAATTGCCAATAACATGATTTCAAACAGCGTGCTGGATTATTTAGAGCTATCTGAAGAACACAGTATTGTCGAATTAGTAGCGAGTAAAAGAATGGCTGGCAATACGCTGATTGAGTTAGACATTCGTGCGAAATATGGCATTAACATTGTAGCCATTAAGCGTGATCGAGATATCATCGTTTCTCCTCAGGCGTCCGAAACGATTCAAGAAGGGGACGTGTTGATTGTTATTGGAGCAGATGCAGATATCAACCGCTTCGAAAATAAATTTGCCAGTGCTTAATAAAAAAGAGCAGATGCAATTGCATCTGCTCTTTTTCTTTTATTAAACCTCCATAATGATTGGTAAAATCATTGGACGGCGCTTTGTTTTTTCGTAAAGGAATGGAGCCAATGTGTCTGTGATTTCATTTTTAATCTCAGACCATTGTGACGTACGACGTTCCATCACTTTGTTCAAGTGTTTTGTGATAAGAGACTGTGCATCATTGATTAAGTCACCAGATTCGCGCATATAAACAAAACCACGAGAGATAATGTCTGGACCAGCAGCGATCTTGAAGTCTTTCATATTGATGCTTACAACGACAATAACAAGACCTTCTTCAGATAAAATGCGGCGGTCACGAAGTACGATATTTCCAATGTCACCAATTCCGCTTCCGTCAATATATACAGAGCCTGAAGGGATTTTGCCGGCTACTGAAGCTTCGCTGTCGCTTAAAGCTAGCACCTCTCCATTATCCATAATGAAGCAGTTTTCTTCAGGAACTCCACAGTCTGTTGCAAGTTTGATGTGCATTTTCTGCATGCGATACTCACCGTGAATTGGCATAAAGTATTTTGGTTTCATCAAACGAAGCATTAATTTTTGCTCTTCCTGTCCACCGTGTCCAGAAGTATGGATATCGTTTAGAGCACCATGAATAACCTCTGCTCCTGCACGGAATAGCATATCAATTGTTTTGCTAACACTTACTGTATTTCCTGGAATAGGTGAAGATGAGAATACAACCGTATCTCCAGGGATAATTTGAATTTGGCGGTGAGTACCATTTGCAATTCTAGATAGCGCTGCCATCGGTTCACCTTGGCTGCCTGTACATAAAATAGTCACGCGGTTAGCTGGAATTCGGTTAATTTGAGAAGGCTCAATGAACGTATCTTTTGGACATGAAATATATCCAAGCTGTTGGCCAATCTCAATAGCTGCTTCCATACTGCGTCCAAATACAGCAACTTTACGGTTATGCAATACGGCTGCTTCCACTACTTGCTGTAAGCGGTGAATATTTGAAGCAAACGTTGCAAAAATAATACGGCCGTCTACTTTACGGAAAATGTCATGAATGCTGTCACCTACGCGTCGCTCAGACATCGTAAAGTTAGGAATTTCACTGTTTGTACTGTCTGAAAGCAAGCATAGAACGCCTTCTTTACCGATTTCAGCCATTTTTGTTAAGTTAGCCGGTTCGCCCACTGGTGTAAAATCAAACTTGAAATCTCCTGTATGTACGATTTGTCCGTTTGGTGTTTTTACCACAATTCCGTAAGAATCAGGAATACTGTGAGTTGTACGGAAGAACGTTACCGATGTTTTACGGAATTTAATTACGTCATCTTCAGTAATTTCATGAAGCTGAGCTGTGCGAAGCAACCCATGCTCGTCTAATTTGTTGCGAAGAAGCCCAAGGGCTAATTTCCCTGCATAAATAGGAATGTTTAATTCTCTTAATAAGTAAGGAATTCCGCCGATGTGATCTTCATGACCATGTGTAACGAAAAGGCCACGGATTTTATCTGCATTTTTTACTAAATAACTGTAGTCAGGAATAACGTAGTCAATTCCTAAAAGCTCGTCTTCAGGGAATTTAATTCCTGCATCAATAAGAATAATTTCATCTTGAAACTGTACGGCATACGTATTTTTACCGATTTCGCCTAGTCCACCCAGGGCGAAAACTGCCGTTTGATTATTTTTTACAAATTTCATTTTCATCATATCTCCAATACTTTAAAATCTTCATGCTGTTGTTCATATTCTAGATAGTCTCCAGTCACTGCTTGAACAAACTCAATATTAATTGAACGCGCTTTTAGCTTTTTACGAACGTCACGCTCAGAATCTGCGTTCACATACACTGTTTTTGTATTTTCACGTACAGCTACTTCACTCATTTTTTCTTGAAAATAAACTTTAAAAATCATAACAAAAATCTCTCCTTAATTCCGAAATTCAAATAACTTATTTTATTATATTATAAAATGTGTATGTATTTCATGTATTTTCTAAAGAAACTTGCTTTCACTACATTTTAGTCATCTAAATATAACAAGTCAATTAATTATAGAATAATATTAATAGGAAACGGATACAAGACTATATTTTCCGGGCGTATAAAAAATAAGGGCTATTCCATTGTACGATGCAGACACACACTCTGCAAATTTTACAACAGAAAGCCCTAAAAAAATCGATTATGCCATCGTTTTTTTACGCAATAATTCATTCCAGCGTTTTAGCAGCCTTTTTCGAAAATCTTTTAACATGATTTTTCAGCTCCTTTGTTTTTTTTGCGATACCTGCCTGTCTCTCTCTGTACTTTTATTATATGATGAAAAGGGAGAGGTTTCTCGTGGTTAAATATGGAAAAGTTGTAAATAGGACCGTCCATTTATAGAGAAACTAGTGCTCGTTTGATATAATTGGAAAGGCTTAACAAAGAGATAAAAAATTATAAAAAATAAGGTGATAAACGTGGAACGAAAGATTATTTTTTTTGATATTGATGGAACGTTATTGGATCATGATAAAAAACTGCCTGCTTCTACAAAAAAAGCTGTCCAGCTGTTAAAAGAGCAGGGGCATGAAGTGGCAATTGCAACTGGAAGGGCTCCTTTTATGTTTAAAGATCTGCGTGAAGAGTTGGATATTCAAACATATATTAGCTTTAATGGTCAGTACATTGTTTTAAATGGAGAAGTTCTTTACAAAAACCCGTTAAATAAAGAAGAGCTTCAAGATTTAACAGCTTTTGCTGTTGAGCATGATCACCCTGTCGTATACATGGATCATGAAGATATGAAATCAAACATTGAATTTCATGATTATATCGAATCCAGCATCAGCACGCTGAAAATTGGATTTACCCACCCTCACCACGACCCTACTTATTTCAAAGGGCGTGAAATTTATCAATCCCTCTTATTCTGTACAGCGGGAGAAGAAGCTCCTTATGAAGAAAAATTTAAGAAATTTGACTTTATTCGCTGGCATGAATTTTCAACTGATGTTCTGCCAAAAGGTGGATCAAAAGCACGAGGAATTGAGACCATGATTGAAAAGCTTGGCTTTGACAAAAAAGATGTATATGCATTCGGAGACGGCTTAAACGATATCGAAATGCTGGAATTTGTCGGAAATGGCGTAGCGATGGGGAATGCGGAAGAAGTCGTGAAAGAAGTTGCTAATCTTGTTACAAAAGATGTAGCAGAAGATGGTATTCTTCACGGATTAGAGCTAGTAGGATTATTAAAGTAAGAAAAACGCGAGCTCTAGCTCGCGTTTTTTAGCGTTCATATGGAAAAGCATTTTCAGGTTCTTGAAATGGATTTTCTTTATTAATGTAATCATAAAACATAATTCCGTCTAAATGATCAATTTCGTGCTGAAATACGACAGCAGGAAGGCCTTTCAAACGAATTTTCACTTCTTCGCCTTCAAGCGTTGTGCCTTTTACTGTGATACGTGCATATCGAGGAACAAATCCTGGGATATCTTGATCGACAGACAAGCAGCCTTCACCGCCTGTAAGGTATGTCTTTTCTACTGAGTGGCTAATGATCTTAGGATTAAATAATGCATAGCTGTATAGCTTGCCTTTTTCATCCGTAACGTGTACCCCAATCATTCGTTTTGATACATTAATTTGAGGAGCGGCAAGCCCAATACCAGATCGCAGTCCATATTTAGCAGCAATTTCAGGATCTTGGCTGTTTTTTACATATTCTAATAAGCTATGTAAAATCTTTTTATCTTCTTCAGAAGCAGGTAACGGTACTTCTTTTGCTACTTCTCGCAGCGTTGGGTGTCCGTCTTGAATAATATCGTTCATTGTAATCAACTTTCACATCTCCCTAGGCTATTTTATAGGTATAAAGTGTACCAAATCCGTATAAAAAAGTCATTACCTCGACCTTGACCACATAAATGTTTCTACTAATTATATGTATCACACATATGGAAAAACATGCATAAGAAAAAAWAAAAGCGACCGTTAGCCGCTTTTATTGTATAATTACCAGCCGCCACAGCTGCAGCCGATAATAACTAATAAAATGAACAGTACGATTAATAACACAAAACCTTTATTAGAACCGCCACAGCCATATCCACCATAACCCAACATAATGTAACCTCCCGTAGTTATCAATCCCAAGGTAAAAAGTAATAAACTCCCTTTTTTTCACGATTGGGTTAGTATAATATATTAAAAGGTGGTAAAAGGGTGTAGATAAATTGCTAATTTCCTACAAAAATTGTATAATGACCCATGAATAAGGGAGGATTTACCAGATATGAAATGCGTCGGAAGATATATAGTTATCGGCATTGCTGCTATGTCACTAGCAGGCTGTGCAGAGGGCTCATCGCCTGAGCTTGAGGTATACAATGGATTAGAAAAAGTGGTAGCGCAAGAAAAGCAATTTGCTGATCAGCAAAAACCGTTAGCTGATTTAGAACAGCAAGAAAATGCGATATACGACCAAATTATTGAGCTAGGGATTAAAGATAAAAAGAAAATAAAAAATAAAGCACAAAAAGCGCAGCATTTATTAGATGAGCGTGAAAATAAATTACAAAAAGAAGAAAAAAGCATCAGCGCTTCGCAAAAACAGTTTGAAGCGACAGAGCCAAAGATCCAAAAGCTAGAAGATGGCAAAGCAAAAGAAGAGGCGCTTGAACTATCTTCGTTAATGAAGAAGCGTTATAAGGCCTACCAGTCCTTACATGATGCCTATCTTCATTCCATTGAATTAGATCGTCAGCTATATACGCTCTTTGAAAAAGACAATGTGAAATTAGAGAACCTTGAAACACAAATCGCTTCGATCAACGCTACTTATAAAGAAGTTGAAAAGAAAAAAGAAACGTTTAACACATTAACAGCTGACTATAACAAAGCCAAAGAGGATTTTTATAATAAAACAAAGTTAAAGGTGAAAAATAGCGAGGATAAATAAGAAGGCCTGTGAAGTTTACAGGTCTTTTTTTTTGGCTGAAAAGGAAGGTTTTCTGAAATAAAGAAAGAGTTTCGACATGATTCAAGTAAAAATTACAAAAGGTTATTGTTTTAAAAATTCGTTTATTTGTGGCAAGATAGGAGATGTGCAGACGTAAAAAAAGAGAAGGTTATTATAAAACATATAATACAGTTTGTGTCTGTGTAATAGTACAGCATGTCTTTTTTATGTGTTTTATTTCACAAACTAAAAAAGCGTAATTTCTTGATGTAAATGCATTGACGAACTGTTTTAGTGTATTGTAAACTAGGTAGCGTAGTAAGTGTTGTATTAATCATTTTTGCAAAATAATTAATACAGTTTAACGAAACGCTCGTTTCGCTTAAACTTTCCTTTTACGTAAATGTTTGCACAGAATTCGCTGGGGAATACATAGAAATGTTAAGGATTAGCGAATTCAAAAAGCTACTCGACAAAATATGACTTTTACTTGTCCATTTGGGACATTCTAAAAGCGTGTATGTTTGTTTGATTAGTAAAATGAATTTATACGGCTTAAATGAAAGGAAGAGGTGACTTAGATGGCTGCTAAAACTAAAAAAGCTATTATTGATGTATCAAAGCAACTTGATAAAATCGCTGAGCAGTACCAAACGTTCCAAATTCTTAATGAAGAGGGCGAAGTAGTAAATAAATCAGCGTTGCCAGATTTATCTGACGAAAAATTAAAAGAGTTAATGACTCGCATGGTATACACTCGTATTCTTGATCAACGTTCAATTTCATTGAACCGTCAAGGTCGTTTAGGTTTCTATGCACCAACTGCTGGGCAAGAAGCTTCTCAAATCGCTTCACATTTCGCATTAGAAAAAGAAGACTTCATTTTACCTGGGTACCGTGATGTGCCTCAGTTAATTTGGCATGGTCTTCCACTATATCAAGCGTTCTTATTCTCTCGTGGTCATTTCCACGGTAACCAAGCGCCAGAAGGTGTAGACGTACTTTCTCCACAAATCATCATCGGTGCACAAATCGTGCAAACTGCTGGTGTGGCACTAGGTCTTAAAAAACGCGGTAAAAAAGCAGTAGCGATCACTTATACAGGTGACGGCGGAGCTTCACAAGGTGACTTCTACGAAGGTATGAACTTCGCAGGTGCATTCAAAGCTCCAGCAATCTTTGTTGTACAAAACAACCGCTTTGCAATTTCAACACCAGTTGAAAAGCAATCTGCAGCACGTACAATCGCTCAAAAAGCAGCGGCTGTTGGTATCCCAGGCGTTCAGGTAGACGGTATGGATGCACTAGCAGTATACGTTGCAGTAAGCGAAGCTCGTGAGCGTGCAGTAAACGGTGAAGGTCCAACTTTAATTGAAACATTAACTTACCGTTATGGTCCACATACAATGGCTGGTGACGATCCAACTCGTTATCGTACAGCTGAGCTTGACACTGAGTGGGAAAAGAAAGATCCACTTGTTCGCTTCCGTAAATTCTTAGAAGCTAAAGGCATCTGGAATGAAGAAGAAGAAAATAAAGTAATCGAGCAAGCTAAAGAAGATATCAAACAAGCTATTAAGAAGGCTGACGATTATCCAAAACAAAAAGTTACAGATTTAATGGAAATCATGTACGAAACTATGCCTTCAAACTTACAAGAGCAATATGAAATCTACAAAGAGAAGGAGTCGAAGTAAGCCATGGCGCAAATGACAATGATTCAAGCGATTACTGATGCGTTACGCACAGAAATGAAAAACGACGAAAACGTATTAGTTTTTGGTGAAGACGTTGGCGTAAACGGTGGAGTATTCCGTGCGACTGAAGGTCTTCAACAAGAATTCGGCGAAGATCGCGTATTCGATACGCCATTAGCTGAATCTGGTATCGGTGGTCTTGCTGTAGGTCTATCGACTCAAGGTTTCCGTCCGGTTCCTGAAATTCAATTCTTTGGTTTCGTATACGAAGTACTTGATTCTGTATCAGGTCAAGCTGCACGTATGCGCTACCGTTCTGGCGGTCGCTGGAATGCACCAATCACATTCCGTTCACCATTTGGTGGAGGCGTTCATACACCAGAACTTCACGCTGATAGCTTAGAAGGTATCGTAGCATCTCAACCTGGTTTAAAAGTTGTAATCCCTTCAACTCCATACGATGCAAAAGGTCTTTTAATTTCATCAATTCGTGATAACGATCCGGTTGTATACTTAGAGCACATGAAGCTTTACCGTTCATTCCGTCAAGAAGTACCTGAAGAATCATACACAATTGATTTAGGTACAGCTGATGTGAAACGTGAAGGTACAGACGTAACGCTTATCGCTTACGGTGCAATGGTACACTCATCATTAAAAGCAGCTGAAGAACTAGAAAAAGAAGGTATCTCTGCTGAAGTAGTGGACTTACGTACAGTTCAACCTTTAGATATCGATACAATTCTTGCATCAGTTGAAAAAACTGGTCGCGTAGTAGTAGTTCAAGAAGCTCAAAAACAAGCTGGTATCGCAGCTAACGTTGTAGCTGAAATTAACGATCGTGCAATCTTAAGCTTAGAAGCACCAGTATTACGTGTAACAGCACCGGATACTGTGTTCCCATTCTCTCAAGCTGAGGGCGTATGGTTACCAGACCACAAAGATATCGTTGAAACAGCTAAGAAAGTACTTGAATTTTAATTAGCATTTTACTGTGATAGAAATCAGCTTTGTGCTGATTTCTGTCTTAGATAAAATAAACACTAACAAATTGAACGCAACTAAGTAGGAGGGTGAAGACACGTGGCATTTGAATTTAAACTGCCGGATATCGGTGAAGGTATCCACGAAGGTGAAATTGTAAAATGGTTCGTAAAAGCTGGAGATGAAATTGATGAGGATGATGTACTAGCAGAAGTACAAAATGACAAAGCTGTTGTTGAAATCCCATCTCCTGTAAAAGGTAAAGTATTAGAAGTAAAAGTTGACGAAGGTACAGTAGCTACTGTAGGACAAGTTATCGTTACTTTTGATGCTCCTGGATACGAAGACTTAAAATTCAAAGGTGACGATCATGATGATGCACCAGCAGAAGAAGCTAAAGAAGAAGCTTCAACTGAAGAAGTGACTGAAGAAGCAACAGCTCCTGCAGCACAAGCTGATGTTGATCCTAACCGTAAAGTAATTGCTATGCCTTCAGTGCGCAAATATGCTCGTGAAAAAGGTGTAGACATTAAAGCTGTTCCTGGTTCAGGTAAAAACGGACGTATTGTTAAAGATGATATCGATAGCTTCCTATCTGGTGGTTCTACAGCTACAGCAACTGCTGAAGCTCCAGCTAAAGAGGAAACTGCTTCAGCTGAACCAAAAGCAGCAGCAGCACAAGCTATTCCTGAAGGCGACCTACCAGAAACTCGCGAGAAAATGAGCGGTATCCGCCGTGCAATCGCAAAAGCTATGGTTAACTCTAAACACACTGCTCCACACGTAACATTAATGGATGAAATCGATGTAACAGCTCTTGTTGCTCATCGTAAAAAATTCAAAACAGTTGCAGCAGATCAAGGTATTAAATTAACATTCTTACCTTACGTGGTAAAAGCGTTAACTTCAGCACTTAAGAAGTTCCCAGCTCTTAACACTTCAATCGATGACTCTACAGATGAAGTAATTCAAAAACATTACTACAACATCGGTATCGCTGCTGACACTGAAAAAGGTCTTTTAGTACCAGTTGTGAAAAATGCTGATCGTAAATCTGTGTTCGAAATTTCTGATCAAATTAACGACCTTGCTGGAAAAGCACGTGATGGTAAATTAGCTCCTGCTGAAATGAAAGGCGCTTCTTGTACAATCACAAATATCGGTTCTGCTGGTGGACAATGGTTTACTCCAGTTATCAACCACCCAGAAGTTGCAATTCTAGGTATCGGACGTATCGCTGAAAAACCAGTTGTACGCGACGGTGAAATTGTAATTGCTCCAGTATTAGCATTATCACTAAGCTTTGACCACCGTATTATCGATGGCGCAACAGCTCAAAACGCTCTTAACCAAATCAAGCGTTTATTAAATGATCCAGAATTATTATTAATGGAGGCGTAATAAATGGTAGTAGGAGATTTCCCAATCGAAACTGATACTCTTGTCATTGGTGCTGGCCCTGGTGGCTACGTTGCAGCAATTCGTGCAGCTCAATTAGGTCAAAAAGTTACAATCGTAGAAAAAGGTACTCTTGGAGGCGTATGCTTAAACGTTGGTTGTATTCCTTCAAAAGCATTAATCGCTGCAGGTCACCGTTTTGAACATGCTAAACATTCTGAAGACATGGGGATTATCGCTGAGAACGTAACAGTTGATTTCTCTAAAGTTCAAGAATTCAAAAACGGCGTTGTAAACAAACTTACTGGCGGTGTTGAAGGCCTTCTTAAAGGTAACAAAGTTGACATCGTAAAAGGTGAAGCTTACTTCGTTGACAGCGAAACTGTACGTGTAATGGATGAAAATTCAGCACAAACGTACAAATTCAAAAATGCAATCCTTGCAACTGGTTCTCGTCCAATCGAGATCCCTGGATTCAAATTCTCTGAGCGCGTAATCAACTCTACAGGTGCATTAGCGCTTAAAGAAGTTCCTAAAAAATTAGTTGTAATCGGCGGAGGTTACATCGGTACTGAGCTTGGTACTGCTTTTGCTAACTTCGGTACAGAAGTTACATTTGTAGAAGCTGCTGATGAAATCTTAGCTGGTTTTGAAAAACAAATGAGTTCACTTGTTAAACGTAACCTTAAGAAAAAAGGAAACGTTGAAATCTATACAAAAGCAATGGCTAAAGGTGTTGAAGAAACTGCTGACGGCGTACAAGTTACGTTTGAAGTAGGCGGAGAGTCAAAAGTAATCGATGCTGACTACGTATTAGTTACTGTAGGTCGTCGTCCTAACACTGATGAGCTTGGTCTTGAGCAAGTTGGCGTTAAAATGACTGACCGTGGTCTTATCGAAATCGATAACCAAACTCGTACATCTGTAAGCAACATCTTTGCAATTGGTGATATCGTAACTGGGCCACCACTTGCACACAAAGCTTCTTACGAAGGTAAAATCGCAGCTGAAGTAATTGCTGGCGAACCTGCTGAAATTGACTACTTAGGAATTCCAGCAGTTGTATTCTCTGAGCCTGAGCTTGCATCTGTAGGTTATACTGAAGCACAAGCGAAAGAAGAAGGGTTAGCTGTTAAAGCTTCTAAATTCCCATTTGCTGCTAACGGACGTGCACTTGCACTTAACGCTGCAGAAGGCTTCTTGAAGCTTATCACTCGTAAAGAAGACGGAGTAGTTGTTGGTGCTCAAATCGCTGGACCTAGCGCATCTGATATGATTGCTGAGCTTGGTCTTGCTATCGAAGCTGGCGTAACAGCTGAAGATATCGCATTAACAATTCACGCTCACCCAACATTAGGTGAAATCACAATGGAAGCTGCTGAAGTAGCTATTGGAAGCCCAATTCACATTGTAAAATAATGTTTTTAAAAAGCTGATGCGTATGCATCAGCTTTTTTTTTGAAGAAAACGTTTTTCATAAAGTATCAGATGCTTGTCAGACAGTTTTTGTTGATGATGAGTAACTCCTTTAGAGGAAACGTGTAAAAAGCGCTGAGGCAGTCTTAAATGAGCTCTAGATGCATACATATGAAGTGGGACGTGCTTTCCTTATAGGTAGATAAAAAAATTGCTCTTTTGGATAACGAATGAAAAGGCGGCGAAGGAGCTATGAAGACGTATTTTGTTTGGAGCTTACACATTGTTATTTGGGTGGGTTATTCACTGGTTGAATTGCTATCAAAACGTGATCAGTTGACATCTAAAATTATTTTATTTTTAGTATTTGCTTATTTAGCTTACGGCATAGCAGAAATGAACGTCAAATCTAAAAGACTGGCGCTTATGATGACGGGTATGACTTCAGCTGTCTGCTTGACATGTTATCAACTAATTTTATTTTGTACAGCGTAAGATTGCATAAAAAAAGCGTTAGCTTATATAAGCTAACGCTTTTTTTGTCTTACACAGATTTCTTTTCTCTTTTTAATGCGCCTTCTTCTTTAAATGCTTTCATTAATGAGAAGACGGTTAGCACCAGCACAATTGAGAATGGAAGTGCTGCTATAATCGCAGCTGTTTGGAGCGCATCCAAACCACCTGTCCAAAGCAGAATGATTGCTGTTAACGATTGAATTAATCCCCACGTAAGTTTAATAGAGCCTGAAGGATTTAGATCACCATTTGTTGTCTGCATTCCTAAAACAAATGTAGCTGAGTCAGCTGATGTAATAAAGAACGTAGCAATTAAGCAAATAGCGACAATGGACATGAACGTACCAAATGGAAACTGTTCAAGTACATAGAATAAAGCAACTTCTGTTCCTTTATTGTTGATAACATCCATAACAGGAAGATCCTTAAAAAAGTCTAAGTAGACCCCAGAACCTCCGAATACAGCAAACCATAATCCACCAAATACGGTCGGAACAGCTAGTACACCAATTAAAAATTCTCGAATGGTTCTGCCTCGTGAAATACGAGCAATGAACGTACCAACGAACGGTGCCCAAGCGATCCACCATGCCCAGTAGAAAATTGTCCAATCTTGAACCCAGGTGCTGTCATCAAACGGGCTCAATCGAAAACTCATTGACGGCAAGTTTTGAATGTAGCTGCCAATGGTTGTAACGAATAAGTCCATAATAAAGTTGGTTGGACCTGCAAATAACAAGAACAACATTAGCAGAATAGCTAAAACAATATTAATGTTACTCAAATACTTAATACCTTTGTTCAGCCCCGTCTGTGCTGACAGCATGAACAAGAACGTCACGATAATAATAACAATTAATTGAGTCGTGAAATTATTATCAATACTTGGCGACAAGTAAGAGGCTCCACCGGTAATTTGAATAGCACCCAGTCCTAGAGATGTTGCTACCCCAAAAACAGTTGCAAATACGGCGATGACGTTTATGATCGTTCCAAGAGGTCCATCAACACGTTTGCCTAATAGTGGACGTAAAATATTACTGATGATGAACGGGTAACCTTTTCTAAATTGAAAATATGCAAGGGCCAGTGCAAGAACGGAATAAATAGCCCAAGGATGTAAGCCCCAGTGGAAAAACGAATAACGTAGAGCAGCGCGAGCTGATTCTGCTGTACCGCCTTCACCAGAAGGTGGAGTATGAAAATGATTGATTGGTTCTGAAACACCCCAGAATACAAGTCCAATCCCCATACCAGCACTAAATAACATGGCAAACCACGAGATATAACCATACTGAGGTTTTTCGTCAGGTTTACCTAGTTTAATATTTCCGTACTTTGAAAAAATTAAGTACAGCGTAAAAACTAAGAATAATGTAGCTGCTAATAAGTAGTACCAGCCAAATTTCTCGATGATAAAACTATGTATTGCCGATGTGACAGGTGTAAGCGCTGCGCTTCCTAGCACAGATTCTGGAATAACACCCCATACGATAAATACTGCAGCAATAATAACCGAAATGATAAAAACAGGAGTCAGTTTTTTCATCGATTATCGCTCCTTTCCTATTCTATTTTACATAACATAGTTTCTCATATAACCTTTTTAGGTATACATGAAACCATATGGTTATACATTCTAGTAAAGTTTGCATGAAATGTCTACCCTATTAGTAAGAAAAAACGGCAAGAGCTCCAATTCTTATTTTTCGTAATTATTTTAAAGTGCGGAAATAGATGTGAAAGTAGACATTGTTTTTTCATATGAATAGAGATGATGCTAAGCATTCAGATTTTTGAAAACAAATATAACATTTATGAGAAAAATATTTTTAATGTGACATACTAATTAGTTGTTGACATATTTAATGTGACATAATAATATAATATCAAGAGTTGTAAAACGCTTACAAAAAAAGACGGTTAAAGGGGAGTTTACACAATGGGAACAATCGTATGTCAAACATGTAACTGCACAATTGATCATTTCGAAGATGAGAAAGTGACGCGATTATACTCAACATGTAAAAGCGGAGAATGTCAAAAAGCAGATGAAGATTTAGATTAATTCAATAAAAAAAAGGTGCGGAACTTCGCACCTTTTTTTTATTGAATTGCTTTATGCTCTTTAATGACACGAAATGTTTTTAATTCAAAGTCTTCCGGACCCTGCACGGGTAAACCTGCCTCTAAGTTCGTTTCAATATAGGTTAAATTTTCCTCAGTGATGATTTCCCCAGGAATAAAAATAGGAATACCAGGAGGGTAGACCATCACAAATTCCGCAATAATACGGCCTGCCGATTCATGAAAAGGTACCACTTCGGTTTCAGCGTAAAAAGCATCGCGAGGTGTTAAAGCCAATACAGGAATATCAGGCAATAAAATAGCGGGTTTTGCCGTTGTCTCAGAAAGATTATGGAATTTTGCAGATAGCTCACGCAGAGCTGTGACCAGACGTGACAGATCTTCTTCTGTATCTCCAGGCGTGATAATACATAAGATATTATAAAGGTCAGACATTTCAACTTCGATATTATGAGCTTCACGCATCCATTTTTCTACGTCATAGCCCGTAATTCCTAAATCTGAAACAGAAATAATTAGCTTAGTAGGGTCTAAATCATACGTAGCTTTTGTCCCTAAAATTTCTCTGCCTATACATCGGATATGCTCAATTGTATTAATTTCTTTTCGTGCTTTTTCAGCAAGAGAAATTGCACGTTCAGCCAGCTCTTTCCCTTCTGTAGCTAAACGTTTTCGTGCAACATCTAAAGAAGCCAGCAGCAGATAAGATGTTGATGTTGTTGTCAGCATGCTTAAAATAGACTGTACACGTTTTGGAGAAATTAAGCCTTCGCGTATGTTTAGAATTGAACTTTGCGTCATAGAGCCACCTAATTTATGCACGCTTGTTGCTGCCATATCTGCACCGGCCTGCATAGCAGACAGAGGCAAATCATCATGGAAGTGAATATGAACGCCGTGAGCTTCATCAACAAGTACAGGTACTTGATACGAGTGGGCAATTTCTACGATTTTACGAAGGTCTCCCGAAATTCCAAAGTAAGTTGGATTGATAACAAGCACTGCTTTTGCTTCAGGGTGCTGCTTCAAGGCTTTTTCTACAGAGTCCGATGTGATACCGTGAGAAATGCCAAGCTTTTCGTCAATTTCAGGATGAATAAAAATAGGCGTAGCTCCTGAAAAAACAATCGCACTCATAACAGATTTATGCACGTTTCTAGGAACGATAATTTTATCTCCAGGCCCACATGTCGCCATAACCATTGCCATAATTGCTCCGCTCGTTCCTTGAACAGAGAAAAAAGTATGGTCAGCACCAAATGCTTCTGCAGCTAAATCCTGTGCTTGTTTGATAATGCCTTTTGGCTGGTGAAGGTCATCAAGAGGACCGATATTAATTAAATCAATGGATAAAGCATCATCGCCAATAAATGAGCGGAATTCAGGATCCATTCCATTTCCTTTTTTATGTCCAGGGATATGGAATTGTGTTGGATTTTTCTTAGCGTGATTAACCAATCCAGTAAATAATGGAGTTGAAAATTGAGAAGACAACTTTGCTATACACCTCTTTTATCATAAATTGTCAGTCCCTCTAAGCAAAGCTTAGAGGGACTTTGATTGTTTTTTTATCAAATTACAGCATTCAATTTTATATACCCAAAACTAGTGGCTGTTGAATTCTACATATTAAAATATCGGATCTTTTTTCTATAAAAGAAATTCAACAGAAATTCTACTCGGCAGTTTTCTTGATTTTAACCATTATATAAATGAATGAAACGTGTATGTTTACTACTGTTTGATAATATAAATACAATTTTTAGTTAAAAAAATACAAGTAATTGTAAACTGCTTATTACTCATTATTTTATAGTTCTTTATGTTTTGAAAATCCCCATAAAACAAAAGAATTATAGCACTTATTAACCCATTTGCAAAGATATTTTAAAGAGAAAATAAAAAGAAAAAAAAGGAGAAATTCTTTTGTGTGAAAAGAGAATAAATTTTGTGTACATTATAGATTGTGATAGAGTTAAGAATATAGATATACATAGATTGAAGAAATAAATGGAGTGATGAGAAGTGGAATATCAATACCCTATCTCCCTTGATTGGAGTACAGAAGAAATTATTGATGTAGTGAAGTTTTTTGAAAGCATTGAACGCGCTTATGAAAAAGGTATTGAGCGTGATCATCTAATGGCAGTCTATCGCCGATTTAAAGAAATTGTGCCAAGTAAAGCAGAAGAAAAAACAATCTGTAACGATTTTGAAGACCAAAGCAAATACTCTTCTTATCGAACGATTCAAAAAGCAAAGGCTGCTTCTTCTGGAGACATCATAAAAATGTAAAAAATGGAGCCAAGCTTGGCTCCATTTTTTTTATATCAATTCGTTAAAATTATGCATATGCTTTTTTAGTTAGTTCATATAATGGAGTTACCGTATGAAATGTTTGTTCAATACGAGCTATCCATTCTTCGCCGTTCATTGCAATCGCTTCTTCTTTTGGAATCGTAATGCCGCATAGGATCTCAGCTTTTTTAACCGTCTCTAGACGTTCAAACAAACTCTCTAAGTCTTCAGAAGATAAGTCGCCCATTTTTTCACTATCAGGTTTTGTATGATCTTTCGACCAAACAAACGAGGCTGGGATGTGTTGACGAATCTCCTCAATGTTTTGTTTTAGCAGCTTTCCAAATTGTTCTTTAATAGGTGATTCGTAAATGACGGCGAACCACACAAAGACGTGTGTTTCCCAAAGGCCAACTTGAAAATGAGGGAGCTTTTTATACCCGCGTTTACTATTAGCAAAGGCTACCCACGTATCTGCTGGCGGGTTAACTGTTCTTCGTGCATGTTTGGCAATGTGTATGAACATTTCATCTCCACAAAGTGAAGAAAGAGTAGGAGCAAAATGATTGCTCAATTGTTCGAATTTTGGGCGTATCGTTGTCTTGATGGCTTCCATACGTGTATCAAGTCCCTCGATACGGAATACGTTAAAGTCATCTTGTGAAAATCCTGAGAATGCCATGTGAAACCTCCGTTTTTTAGTGAATATGTATAGCTGCTGTGCATCTATGCAAGTAAGTATGATTTACGCGAAGATTCTACCACATGAAAAGCATAAACACCAATTAATTCGCATATGCTTGTCAAAACGTGTCTATCATTTTTTTATAGGTAATCACACAATTTAGTTACATGAGATTAGGTTTCGACATAGACTATATCAATCAAAATATCTGAAAATTTAGTTTTCTATAAGCGGGTTCAATAATTTGAGAGGGGTGTTTGAAGAATGAAACAAGTGGTGAATATGTATAAGAAGAATGATGGACAAAAAAGATTAGGTGTAATTCGTTTGGAGTTAGATTACGAGTTAGCGACATTATATGAAGCCATGATGGAGAATAATGAGGAACAAAAACAAAAATGTAAGCGAAAGCTCGAGAAACTTCGTGAAGAAATGATATCTCTTCAGTAGCAGATACGGGAATAAAATAGAACAAATAAGGGTAAACTGTAAAAAAGGATTAAACTGAATGAGCAGATTCATAAGTGGTAACAGAGCACGTGGGAGAAGAAGCGGCAGTTCTTCTCCCACGTGCTCTGTTAATTGACATCTTGCAGAGGTTTTTTTAAGCTTAAATAAGAGACGTATTTTTGAGGGGGAATTGAGATGACGCAACGCTGGAAAGAAATCGATACATACGTTAAAGAGTGGCTAAAAGAAGCTGGACAAAAAATTCAACAGTCGTTTAGTAAAGAACTTCTCATTCAAACGAAATCGAATCCAAATGATTTAGTAACAAATATGGATAAAGAAATTGAACAGTTTTTTATCTCAAAAATCAATGAAACCTTTCCGGAACATCATATTCTCGGAGAAGAAGGATATGGAGAAGAGCTTGAATCAGAAGAAGGAACGATTTGGATTATCGATCCAATCGACGGTACGATGAACTTTGTTCATCAGCAGCGAAATTTTGCTATTTCCATCGGTATATTTGAAAATGGTGTAGGACAAGCAGGTTATATTTATGATGTTATTCATAATGAGTTGTATCATGCTTTAAAAGGACAGGGCGCGTTTATGAATGATATCCAATTGCCGAAACTTGAACCTGTACCAGTTGAACAAGCTATTATTAGCCTAAATGCAACATGGGTGACGGAGAACCGCCGTATTGATCCTTCCGTATTAAGTCCGCTTGTGCGTAAAGTAAGAGGGACCCGTTCATATGGATCCGCAGCTATTGAGCTTGCTTACGTAGCGGCTGGACGCTTGGATGGATACATTACTTTACGTTTGGCTCCATGGGACTTTGCTGCCGGTAAAGTATTGATTGAAGAAGTTGGAGGAGTTATGACGGATTTAGAAGGAAAGCCGTTAGAGATTCTTGAAAAAAGCAGTGTATTTGTAAGCAAACCAACATTACATGACGAAATCTTTCGTACGTACCTTGAAGGAAAGTGGAATAAATAAAATAGAAGTGAAGACTTACGTGTAGTCAAAGAATTTTGTGATGAAAAAACGTCATGAACCATTTTGATGTTGCAAATGGCCATGACGCTTTCAATCATCGCAAAAAAATTACAGCTGCCCTTTTTCTCGCATTTTTTTCTTAGTCGTAAAGCCAAGGCCCATTACAACAATTAAAGCTGCGATAGCTAAAATGACCCCGAGAGCGCTTCCTTCTCCGATAAATATGCCGATTGACATAATTGCTGCAGTTGCGATAAATGCATATAAAACAAATACCCACTTAATGTTTCTCATGTTGATTCCTCCCATTTATAACGGATATTTATAGTGTACAACAAAATCATTCTGCAATTCTAGAGTTAGTGTGATATAATAGCTTAGTTATTACAAGCATAGGAGTGAAATGCGTGAACATTCGTAAAGATTTACGTAATATTGCCATTATTGCCCATGTAGACCATGGGAAAACAACGTTAGTAGATAAATTATTACATCAGTCCGGAACATTCCGTACTAATGAGCATGTTGAAGAACGTGCGATGGATTCAAATGACCTTGAGCGTGAGCGTGGAATTACAATTTTAGCGAAAAACACAGCTATTAATTATAAAGATACGCGTATCAACATTATGGATACGCCGGGACATGCTGACTTCGGTGGAGAAGTTGAGCGTATTATGAAAATGGTAGACGGTGTTCTACTTGTAGTAGATGCATACGAAGGATGTATGCCTCAAACTCGCTTTGTATTGAAAAAAGCATTAGAGCAAAACTTAACGCCGATTGTTGTTGTTAACAAAATTGACCGTGACTTTGCTCGTCCAACTGAAGTAGTTGATGAAGTAATTGACTTATTTATTGAACTAGGTGCAAGCGAGGAACAAATTGAGTTCCCTGTTGTTTATGCTTCAGCAATCAACGGAACAGCTAGCACGAATCCTGAAAAGCAAGATGAGAACATGTCATCTCTATTTGACTCAATCATCGAGCACATTCCAGCACCAGTAGACAACAGCGATGAACCACTTCAATTCCAAGTGGCAATGCTTGACTACAATGACTATCTTGGTCGTATCGGTGTAGGCCGCGTATTCCGCGGAACAATGAAAGTAGGCCAGCAAGTTGCATTAATGAAGCTTGACGGTACGGTAAAACAATTCCGTGTAACAAAATTATTCGGTTTCCTAGGCTTAAAGCGTGTTGAAATCGAAGAAGCAAAAGCAGGAGACCTGATCGCTGTATCAGGAATGGAAGACATCAACGTAGGTGAAACAGTATGTCCGTTTGACCACCAAGATGCACTGCCAATTTTACGTATTGATGAACCTACTTTACAAATGACGTTCTTAGTAAACAATTCACCGTTTGCTGGTCGTGAAGGTAAATTTGTTACATCTCGTAAAATTGAAGAGCGCTTAATGTCTGAACTTGAGACGGATGTAAGTTTACGCGTGGAAAATACTGATTCACCGGATGTATGGGTTGTTTCAGGACGTGGAGAACTTCATTTATCTATTTTAATTGAAAACATGCGTCGTGAAGGATATGAGATTCAAGTATCAAAACCTGAAGTAATCGTTCGTGAAATTGATGGCGTTCGCTGTGAGCCAGTTGAACGTGTGCAAATCGACGTGCCTGAAGAACATACGGGTTCTATTATGGAATCAATGGGTGCTCGTAAAGGTGAAATGGTTGATATGATTAACAACGGCAGCGGTCAAGTTCGTCTGATCTTTATGGTTCCTGCACGTGGTTTAATCGGTTATACAACTGAGTTCTTATCGTTAACTCGTGGATTCGGTATCATTAACCATTCATTTGATAGCTACCAACCAATGCAGCAAGGTCAAGTTGGAGGTCGCCGTCAAGGTGTGCTTGTTTCTATGGAAAGCGGTAAATCATCTACTTATGGAATTCAAGGCGTAGAAGACCGCGGTACAATTTTCGTTGAGCCAGGTACAGAAGTATACGAAGGTATGATCGTAGGAGAACACACTCGTGAAAATGATATCGTTGTTAACATCTGTAAAATGAAGCAAATGACGAATATGCGTTCTGCTAATAAAGATCAAACAACAGGTATGAAAAAACCTCGTATTATGTCTTTAGAGCAATCACTTGAATATTTAAACGAAGATGAATATTGTGAAATCACACCAGAATCTATTCGTCTACGTAAAAAAGTTCTTGATAAAAATGAACGTGAAAAAGCAGCGAAAAAGAAAAAATACGCTGACACGAAATAATAAAAAAAGTAAGTCGTTAGCTCTATTTGCTAGCGGCTTGTTTTTTATCTATTATATCAGAATTTTCTATTTTTTGAAAGCGTTTTATAAAGAAGGAATTTGGAAAGGAAAAAGGTGGCTTATATCGAATAATGTAAAGTAAGGAATAGGGGGAAGAAATATGGATGTAAAAGAACACCTTTCATTTTTTGCAGCTTTGTATCAAGTAGATGAACATGCAAAAATAGGAATGTGGCTGTTATACTTTACCATTTTAGGGCTATCTGTTCTCGTGTACAAACTCGGGTTTGCAAAGAAGCTGCCGCTTTTAAAATCTGTGGTTATTTATCTGTTTTTAGCTTTTGGATGTACGATATTAACGTTTTTAGGCATTTTTTTACCTGTAGCTGAAGGGCTTGTGGTTGCAGCGCTTGTGTTGATTATTTATAAAATACGGCTGTATCAGGCTAAGAAGCAAAACTCCACGTTGGGTTCATAAAACTACATAAAAAGACGCTTGTAGCTACAAGCGTCTTTTTAGTATGATATAGCCGAAGACAAGAGCGGCTGCGAAAATTAAATGGCCAGCTGTCCAATAAAAAATCGCTACTGCATCATCCACCGCAGGCGTAGGCTTGAGCGCAAGCAGCGTCAACGGAAAATACAAAGGAATGGTTGGAAGTGTTAATAAAAAGGAACACAATACGATTTTTCGAATAGACATATTATTTAATTTACCTACTATGTAAACAAAAACGATCCCAATTGCAGCGGCAATGAGTAAATGAAAAACAAACTCTACCCATTCAGGCCATTGAATAGGGCCAATGATAGGAATAAAATCAACATTTAATAAAAGGGTATAAACTTGTTTGCCGGTTAGCCACTCTATCCATTTTAAACATAACCCAAGGATAATCCCGCTTAACATGCCAATACTTATTCCTAATCGGAGCACCTTACCAATCCTCCTCTGTCTTTTTCGACTCATATAGTTTAAAGTTACCAGTAGCTATGCGTTCTTTTGTTCGTTTTTCAATCCGTTCAGAACATTCATTGCACATATATGTATGGATAGGACGGTTGCGCAGTCGTTTTGCCACAAGCGTTTCATCCTCAATTGTTTCAATTTTATCGCACATGACACATTGTACTCTCATTTCTATCACCTCAACTTCTCTATACATCATTCTAGCCGAAAATTCTTGTTTTATAAAGTTTTTTTGCGGTGCTGTCTTTCAGTAGAAAAGAAACGATAGGAAAACATTCCTAAAGAAGCAGGTAATTTTGCTTGTTAGCTCGAAGATAGTAACTAGTAAGTACATAAACAGTAGGAGGGATGAAAATGGCCAACGAAGTCGAGACTCAACTAGTAGATGCATTATACGATGAGCTACAGACAGAAAGATTTGCAACCATTTCAACTATTGATTTTGAAACAAACGGTCCAAATGTTAGTGCCATTTCGTGGTTAGTAGCTCCGACTAAACAAAAAATTCGATTTGCCGTAGATGTCAAATCGAGGATTGTAGAAAACATTAAACATACGAATAAAGCAGTGGTAAATATTCTTGCTAATGAATCATGCTACTCAATCAGCGGAATAGCTGAGGTAGTGCAAGAAAAGTTAGAAGGAGTAGCTTTAAAGCTGACGCTAATTGAACTAGATATTAATGAAGTAAGAGACGTTATGTTCTATGGTTCTAAGATTTCAGTAAACCCTTCATATGAAAAGACCTATGATCCAGTAGCAGCTGCTAAACTCGATAGGCAAGTAATTGAAGCGATAAAAAAAGCTTAGCAGCAGCCTGCCGCTAAGCGACTTTCTTATTCGTTTTTTTGAAGATGATTATTAGATTGTTTTTCCTGCTCATTCTTTAAATTTTGCTCTTGTTTATTATTTAATTTTTGATTATTTGTATCTGTTGAGCTAGGATTTCGGCGGATTTCTTCTGCAAATTCAGGCATCACTCGGTTTACAATGGCTGCTAATTCATCTAAAAACCCTGTAACCGGACGACCTTTGCGAATTTCATTTCCAATTTGTTTTAGCCGAGCGACCGTATCAGGATCTGCAATAACAACAGAATTAGCGCCGTACGGATCAGCTTTCAGACCTTCGGCAACTGTATATTTGATGGAACTTACTTCTGAACGATCAATATCTTTGCCGACGTCAATGCCTACGATTGCATACTTACCGAGCACAATGGCAGTAGCATCATTTACATTCGGAACGCTTGAAGCCAGTTCAACTAAATGAGCTGATATTTCATTAGCAGTACGCTTGTGAGAGCGTTCAGGAGATGAATTTTTAACCTGTACAATTCGATCTGTTTTTTGCCCTTCTTCAACGTCTGCTTGGTTATTGTTGCAGCCGGTTAGTGTAATAAAACATAAGCTAATGGATAGAAAAAATTTGTTCATGTGGGAGACTCCTCCTTATGAATGACTCATTTTTTGTAGTAATTTGTATTTAGTTTCTAATAGTTCTTCTATCTTTATACACGTGTTCATATATTTAAAGAAAATGGTCCGTCCATTTAAGGTCACTTCACACATGTGCGTTACATAGTATATAAATGGATGGGTGCCTTGTTTCACTCCTTACAGGAAAAACAATCGGAGTAGGAGGCTGAATTATTGGGAAAAATTTATGTATTAGATACGAATGTTTTATTACAAGATCCGCATTCAATTTTTTCATTTGATGATAACGAAGTAGTGATTCCGGCCGTTGTGCTAGAAGAAGTTGATTCGAAAAAAAGAAATATGGATGAAGTCGGACGAAATGCAAGGCAGGTATCCAAACTCATTGATAACTTGAGACAACATGGAAAGTTATATGAGAAAATCCCTTTAGAAAATGGGGGCCATTTGCGAATTGAACTCAATCATCGCTCTTTTCAACAGCTTCAAGAAATCTTTGTGGAAAAAACAAATGATAATCGAATTTTAGCTGTTGCTAAAAATCTATCTCTTGAAGAGGAAACAAAAGAAGATGGACGTGAAGTGATACTAGTGAGTAAAGATGTGTTGGTACGTGTGAAGGCTGACGCAATCGGCTTAAGAGCAGAAGATTTTTTAAGTGATCGAGTAGTGGAGTTCAATAGTATTTATACAGGCTTTTCGGAAGTCTATATTGCAAAAGAACTGCTGAGTCAATTTTACGAAAAAGGAGAACTGCTAACGTCTCAAATTGCGAACCACTCCTTTTTTGCAAATCAATTCTTAGTGATGAAAGATGCATTTGGGGGATCCGGATCAGCAATCGGCATTGTCGATCAAACAACAACAAAAGTAAAAAAGCTTTTATTTGAATATGATCATATCTGGGGAATCAAACCTCGAAATGTTCAGCAAATTATGGCTTTAGAACTTCTTCTTAGAGACGACGTTCAACTGGTCACGTTAATTGGAAAGGCAGGTACGGGTAAAACGCTGCTTGCTTTAGCTTCAGGACTTATGCAGACGGAAGATCTAGGATGTTTTAAAAAGCTACTTGTAGCTCGTCCAATTGTTCCTTTAGGGAAAGATATTGGATTCTTGCCAGGAGAAAAGCAGGAGAAGCTTCGTCCATGGATGCAGCCAATTTACGATAACCTAGAGTACTTATTCAACACTAAAAAGCCTGGAGAACTGGATGCGATTCTAGCGGGGCTCAGTTCAATAGAAGTGGAAGCCTTGACGTATATAAGAGGCCGAAGCATTCCGGAACAGTTCATTATTATTGATGAAGCGCAAAATTTAACGAAGCATGAAATTAAAACAATTTTAACAAGGGTAGGGGAAAAGAGTAAAATTGTCCTTATGGGAGATCCGGCTCAAATTGATCATCCTTATTTAGATGAGTATAACAACGGATTAACGTACGTAGTCGAAAAGTTTAAAGAGCAAAAAGTATCGGGCCACGTTCGGTTAATCAAAGGAGAGCGCTCAGGACTGGCACAATTAGCAGCTGATATTCTTTAAAAGAAGCGGGGCGCTTCTTCTAATGAAAAAGAAATCAGCGCGTCTTTTGTTTTAAATGAAACGTTGGTAGCTTCTTCAGTAGGTGAAGCGTTAGCTAGAAAAGGTGCAAATAAAATGCCGAATGTCCCATTTACTAGCTCCTGTTTTTTGAATTTCTTTTCAGTTTTTAACGTAGGAGGAAAGACGGCTCCCTCTTGAATTTCACGGTCCCAATGCTTGGAAACAGCCTTTGTGTACGCTTCTGTCTCGTCTTTTTGCTCCGGTGGATGTTCAAAGAAAACGTCCATATCGAGCTTGCGGTCATCGAAAATCCACACGCTTGGGTCGAGTGTCAGCGTATATTTTACTTTTCCTTTTAACATAATAATTGAATTCATTATAAATGCCCCCTTGCTAAAAGTATAAGCGCTTTCTACTTATTTGTCACTTTGATGAAAAAATTTAGTTGAGAGTGATTCTCGTATGATATAATGTAAGGGTCAACGAAAGTGCGAAATTTCCTACATCTATGGTAACGGTTTTGAGAAAGTAACAGTATAAAAAAGACGGCCAGCCTCACGGACATGTTTATCCTTGCTTTTTTGGAGCATAGCCTTTAAAATTGAGAGATAGATTAGGTAATCGCTCGCGAACGGAGGGATTGAGTTTGACGCCTGAGACAATGATAGATCATCGTGAAAAAGCGTATGCGTTGTTAAAAGCTGATGCAGATAAGATTTTGCAATTAATTCAAGTTCAAATGGATAACTTAACAATGCCACAATGTCCTCTTTATGAAGAGGTTTTAGATACACAAATGTTTGGTTTATCAAGAGAAATTGATTTTGCAGTTCGTCTTGGTTTAATTGATGAACGTGTTGGAAAAACATTGCTAGACCGCCTCGAGCGTGAACTTTCTGCACTGCATGAAGCGTTTACAAAAAAATAAAAATCACGCGATCGAAACTCAAACTATATATAAACGTAGTTTGAGTTTTTTATTACAGGTGGTTGAAATTTCCTAATTTACTCAAATTTGTACATAAAAGATGAAACGAAACAGAAACACGTCATTTTTAAAGGAAGAGGGTTATGGTAAAAAAAATATTTAGGCATTTTGACTATTCAATTGTAATTCCAGTGCTGCTTCTTTGTGCGGTTGGACTAGTTATGGTTTACAGTTCAAGTATGATTGTAAGTATTACAAGATATCATACGTCAAGCGATTTCTTTTACAACAGACAAAAAATGTGGCTTGCTTTTACGCTTGTATTGTTCATTTTAACAATGCTAACACCTTACAAGCTGTATCCTAAAATACTGCCTTATGCGATTCTGGGCATTTTTGTACTGCTTTTGCTTGTGTTTGTAATGGGGCATACGAGTAACAATGCCCAAAGTTGGCTGCAGCTTGGCGGCGCAAACATGCAGCCGGCTGAGTATGCCAAGCTTGTTGTCATTTTATACTTATCGTATGTTTTGTCTAAAAGGCAAGAGTATATTGACAACATCAAAAAAGCTTTTTTTGGACCTATGGGTCTTGTATTTCTAATATTAGGCTTTGTAGCTATTCAGCCTGACCTTGGAACGGGATCAATTATTTTTGCTATTGCCGTTACCATTATGCTGTGTTCGGGAATCTCTAAAAAAACCTTTTTCCGCATGCTAGCACTAGGTCTCATTTTGCTTACGGTAATTATTACAATTGGGTTTTTTACAGGTCAGTTTACTGCCAATCGAATTGGCCGTTTTACCGGTGCATCAGATCCGTTTGCCAATGCTCAAGGAACTGGTTATCAGCTTGTTAATTCATATTTAGCAATAGGTACAGGAGGCTTAAAAGGCCTTGGTTTAGGAGAAAGTGTACAAAAGTATGGTTACCTTCCGGAGCCCCATACCGATTTCATTATGGCTATTATTGCAGAAGAATTAGGGTTCTTTGGAGTTATGCTCGTGCTGGGTCTTTTAGGCTTCTTAATTTTCAGGATTTTAATGCTGGCTAAAAAATCTCAGGATCCGTTTGCTAGCATGATTTGTATTGGAGTAGCCAGTATGATAGGTATTCAAACAGGCATTAACCTTGGAGGGCTTACGGGACTCATTCCGATTACCGGCGTCACGCTTCCGTTTATCAGTTACGGGGGGTCTTCGCTGCTAACGCTGATGGTATCTATGGGAATTATTGTAAATATTTCGTTTTTCGTAAATTATCAAAATAAAAAACAGAAAAATACGGAAAATATTGTGCTACATCCGAACAATACATCAACAACAAGCGATTGATTTTCGTGAAAAAATTGTGTAAAAAAAGCAAAAATTTATTGGAATTTTATCATTTTCCATTGATTTTTGCTTTTCTTTTATCTAATTTTGCTATATATTGAAGTTTATACGAAATTGAGAGGAGATTAGCAACATGAGTTTTGTAACTAAAAAAATCAAAAAAGTATTAGTAGCAAACCGAGGAGAAATTGCGATTCGTGTATTTCGAGCATGTACTGAACTGAATATTCGGACTGTTGCGATTTATTCTAAGGAAGACGCAGGTTCTTATCACCGTTACAAAGCGGATGAAGCCTATTTAGTAGGAGCGGAGAAAAAACCGATTGATGCTTATTTGGATATAGAAGGCATCATCGACATTGCTAAGTCTCATGATGTAGATGCTATTCACCCTGGCTATGGTTTTTTGTCAGAAAATATCCAATTTGCGAAACGTTGCGAAGAAGAAGGCATTATTTTTATTGGTCCAAAATCCAAGCATCTTGATATGTTTGGAGATAAAGTAAAAGCACGTCACCAGGCTATTCAAGCAGATATTCCCGTTATTCCTGGTACGGATGGTCCTATTGATTCAATTGACGAAGCAAAAGAATTTGCTAATCAGCATGGATATCCTCTAATGATCAAAGCTGCTTTGGGCGGAGGCGGTCGAGGCATGCGTATCGTTCGCGATGCAGACAGCCTAAGTGAATCTTATGACCGTGCCAAATCAGAAGCAAAAGCGGCTTTTGGTAATGATGAAGTGTATGTCGAGAAACTAGTTGAAAATCCAAAACATATTGAAGTGCAAATTTTAGGTGATGAACAAGGAAATGTTGTGCATCTTTATGAACGCGACTGTTCTGTGCAGCGTCGTCACCAAAAAGTGGTAGAAGTAGCACCAAGTGTTTCTATAGATGAAGACTTACGTCTCCGCATTTGTGAAGCAGCTGTGCAGCTGATGGAAAAAGTGCAGTACATAAATGCTGGTACAGTAGAATTTTTAGTATCAGGAAACGATTTTTATTTTATTGAAGTAAATCCACGTGTTCAAGTAGAGCACACAATTACTGAAATGATTACAGGTATCGATATCGTTCAATCGCAAATTTTAATTGCAGACGGCTATGCGCTTCACAGCAAGGAAGTATCCATTCCTGCACAAGATCAAATTCACGTACATGGATATGCGATTCAATCTCGTGTAACGACAGAAGATCCGTTAAACAATTTTATGCCGGATACGGGTAAGATTATGGCTTATCGTTCTGGTGGCGGTTTTGGCGTACGCTTAGATACGGGAAACAGCTTCCAAGGTGCTGTAATTACGCCTTATTATGATTCACTGTTAGTAAAAGTAACAACATGGGCATTAACATTCGATCAAGCCGCATCAAAAATGGTACGGAATTTAAAAGAATTTCGTATTCGTGGAATTAAAACAAATATTCCGTTTCTTGAAAATGTAGTGAAGCATGATAAGTTCTTAACAGGTGCTTATGATACATCATTTATTGACACAACGCCTGAACTTTTTGTTTTTCCGAAGCGAAAAGACCGCGGAACTAAAATGCTTACATACATTGGGAATGTTACGGTAAACGGATTCCCAGGTGTATCGGAAAAGAAAAAGCCGATCTTTACGAAACCGCGCGTTCCTAGTGTGGATATAAGCAAACCAATTCAAAACGGAACAAAGCAGATTTTAGATGAAAAAGGCGCTGAAGGGCTAGTAAATTGGGTGAAAGAACGCAAGGAAGTACTATTAACGGATACAACCTTCCGTGATGGCCATCAGTCTCTTTTAGCAACGCGTATTCGTACAAACGACTTAAGACAAGTAGCTAACCCAACTGCACGCTTGCTTCCAGATTTATTTTCTATGGAAATGTGGGGGGGAGCAACGTTTGATGTTGCTTATCGATTCTTAAAAGAAGATCCGTGGGATCGCTTGCTTACTTTACGTCAACAAGCGCCAAACGTTCTTTTCCAAATGCTTCTTCGCGCGTCAAATGCGGTTGGATATAAAAACTATCCTGATAATGTAATTAAGGAATTTGTTGAAAAATCAGCTTATGCAGGTATTGATGTTTTCCGTATCTTTGACAGCTTAAACTGGGTGCAAGGAATGACTCTTGCAATTGACTCTGTTCGTCAAACAGGAAAGATTGCAGAAGCAGCGATGTGTTATACAGGTGATATTTTAGATCCGACGCGCCGTAAGTATGATTTGGATTACTACAAGAACTTAGCAAAAGAGCTTGAGCAGTCTGGAGCACATATTCTGGGTATTAAAGATATGGCGGGTCTTTTAAAACCACAGGCAGCTTATGATTTAGTATCGGCTCTAAAAGAAACGGTTGAAATTCCAATCCACCTTCATACGCATGATACAAGCGGAAACGGTGTATACACGTATGCAAAAGCAATTGAAGCAGGCGTAGACATTGTAGACGTAGCCGTAAGCTCAATGGCAGGCTTAACGTCTCAGCCAAGTGCTAACTCTCTTTATTACGCATTAGAAGGTGCGGACCGCAGACCAAATCTGGATATTAAAAATCTAGAACAGCTTTCGTACTATTGGGAAGACGTGCGAAAATATTACCAAGACTTCGAAAGCGGCATGAACGCTCCTCATACGGAAGTGTACGAGCATGAAATGCCAGGCGGTCAATATAGCAACTTACAGCAACAAGCAAAAGCAGTTGGTTTAGGAAACCGCTGGGATGAAGTAAAAGATATGTATTCACGCGTGAATTTGTTATTTGGTGATATTGTAAAAGTTACGCCATCATCAAAAGTAGTTGGAGATATGGCATTGTTTATGGTCCAAAACAACTTGACAGAAGAAACGCTGTTTGAGCGCGGTGAAACGCTTGACTTCCCGGATTCAGTTATTGAATTGTTTGAAGGGTATTTAGGACAGCCTCACGGGGGATTCCCTAAAGAGCTTCAGCGCATCATTCTAAAAGGCAGAAAACCTATTACAGTTCGTCCTGGAGAACTGTTAGAAGATGTGGACTTTGATGCAGTGAAAGAAAAGCTGTTTAAAGACTTAAATCGTCAAGTAACGAGTTTTGATGCCATTGCTTATGCGCTGTATCCAAAAGTATTTATGGATTATCACAAAGCAGTCGAACAATACGGGGACATTTCTGTTCTTGATACCCCGACTTTCCTATACGGCATGCGTTTAGGAGAAGAGGTTGAAATTGAGATTGAAAAAGGAAAAACCTTAATTGTCCGCCTTGTATCCATTGGAGAACCGCAGGCAGACGGTACGCGAGCGGTATACTTTGAATTGAACGGTCAGCCTCGTGAAGTCGTGATTAAAGACGAAAGTGTCAAAACAACCGTTACGGCAAAACAAAAAGCCGACCAAGCAAATCCGGCCCACATCGGCGCTTCAATGCCTGGAACCGTTATTCGAGTAGTAGTAGAAAAAGGCGATAAAGTCTCAAAAGGTGATCACTTAATGATCACAGAAGCAATGAAAATGGAAACAACCGTGCAAGCACCATTTGACGGCGTGATTAAACAAGTACATGTGTCGAATGGAGATGGCATCCAGCCGGGAGATTTATTAATTGAATTAGAAAGCTAATCAAAAAAGGTACGAGCTCTGAGCTCGTACCTTTTTTGATCAATTATGTGTATGACGCGTTGCAAGTAAGGTTAAGTAGCTTAATACACCGAATAGGAAAGAGATAATTAAAGAATGAGCAAGCGCGAGCTCTAGCTGCAGACGTGTGACAACAACAAGCATACCGGAAACCGCCTGAAAAATAACTAGAACGAGAGCGGCTAACCATCCGTAAAAAATATTTTTTTGATGGCGATAATATTTAACTGCATGGATAAAGGCAGCTAATATCCATACAAACGTTAAAACAGCAGCGAATCGATGTCCCATTTGAATCCACTGATTCAAATCAACAGGTAGCCAACCGTTTCCGTTTGAACAAAATGGAACGTCTGGACAAGCCAAGCTAGCTTCTTTATGGCGAACAAGCGCGCCCGTGTACACAACGGCATACGTGTATAAGATAACCCCGTAAATGTGTTTTTTCATTTTAGAGCCTAGCTGTATATTAGTTGAGTCGAGCTTTTGATCCACTTCAAAGATAATAAGTGTTAACAGCAGCACAGAAGCAAACGAAATAAGGGAAATACCAAAATGAAGAGCAAGCACTGCGTCTGATTGCCCCCACATAACAGCGGCAGCTCCAATTAATGCTTGCAGTACTAGGAAGAAAAAAGAGATAAACGCTAAAGGTCTAACTTCTTTTATATGTCCTAGTGAAATCCATGCCCATACGCATAAAGCGAGCACAAGAAAGCCCGACACGCCAGAAACTAAGCGGTGGCTTAGTTCAACAACGGTTTCAAATGTTAAAGGGTCGGGAATGAGCTGTCCATTACACAGAGGCCAAGAATCTCCGCACCCGTCTGCTGAACCAGTTTTCGTGACAAGGGCACCGCCAAGCAGAATAAGTAACATGGCCATGCTCGTCACAACGGATAAAAATTTTAATCCAAGTCGCACAATAATCACCATCCTAAAAGCAAAGTAAGTAATATAACGAGCTAAACAATTTATCCTAATCTTTTTGTATATTAAACATAAATTTCATTTATTCTCCATAAACTTGATTGAATTTGTTATAATGGTAGAAAGTGTAAGGTTTGTTCATGAGTTTGACTCTGCAGATATGTAAAAGGTACCGTACAGAAAACTATTTTACTTGCACAAATATCTTTTAACAAGTGACAGGGACATGCATTTAGCTCATGACAAAAAAAATCCATATTTTTTTCATGAATTCTTCACAAAGTAACGGCAAAATATGGTTTAATAAACATGAGAAATAGATATTTCTCTACTATTTTATCGTTTACATGTGAAGCTTTTAAGTAGCTTTGGTGAGAGGAATATGACTTCTTTGTGAACAAAGAGGAGATTTTTGTAAAATTATGTTGAAAACGCCTTCATTGATAGACTCTTTATTTACTAGATAAAAGTCTGTGGATGAGTAAAGGAGGAAGCGCCATGGAAGATTCAAAAATGGTGGAAGATTCAACGCTTTCTGCATCGCCTAACACAGCTCATGTAAGCGAAAATAGTTCCGTTTGGTCAGATTTTTTAGCTACGATTAAAATTGGAATAGTCAACTCAAATTTCATCACCACCTTTACTGGTTTTTGGCTAGCTCTTTTCTTCAACGAACAACACTTCTTAGAAAACCTGGATAAAGCATTTTTTACTTTAATAGGTTCTTCACTTATCATCGCCGGTTCATGCAGTTTGAACAATTACATAGATCGTGACATTGACCCTCTAATGGAACGAACAAAGGGACGACCTACAGTGACAGGGAGTTTTGCACCTTTGACGGTCCTTGGGATTGGAATCGGTTTTACGTTAACCGGCTTGCTTATGCTACTAGTTGTTTCTTCCGTAGCCGCTCTCATCGGATTAGCAGGAATACTTACATATGTAGTTCTTTACACCATGTGGTCCAAAAGACTATACACAATTAATACAGTAATCGGAAGTATATCAGGCGCTGTTCCGCCTTTAATTGGATGGGCCGCTATCGATCCCAATTTACATGTAGTAGCTTGGGTATTATTTCTAATCATGTTTATTTGGCAGCCGCCTCATTTTCTAGCTCTTGCTATGCGAAGATGTGAAGAATACCGGGCAGCGGGAATCCCTATGTTGCCTGTTGTACACGGATTTGAGCTGACAAAACGACAGATTCTCATTTGGATTGCTTGTTTGTTGCCATTACCTCTTTATTTATACGAATTAGGCACTCCATTTCTAATTTTGGCCACTGTTTTAAACATAGGATGGCTATTTTTAGGATTTGCTCAATACAATAAACAAGAAGACACAAAGTGGGCTAGCATGATGTTTGTCTACTCACTAAACTATTTAACTATTTTATTTGTCTCAATGATTGTCGCAACGCTTTTTGCCTAGATAAAATCTTTCACTGAATGCGACACTGCACAAGGGGGATTTCTTCTACATGTAGAATTCATTATAGAAGGAATAAGTTTTATGCTCAAGAGGGCATAGATGAAATCACGTCAATGAAAGAGAGGTTGGGGAATGGTATGAAAAAATGGCGATTGAACTTTCGTGTTTTGTCGTTATTTACGCTGCTTGCATTCGTGTTATCGGCCTGTGGAAAACCGTTTTTGTCAACACTTAAACCTGCAGGTGAGGTAGCTGAAGAACAATATTCGCTTATGCTGCTTAGTACAGCCATCATGGTTTTAGTTATTATTGTTGTCACCATTATCTTTATATTTGTTATTCTGCGCTTTCGTCGTCGCAAAGGCGAAGAAAATGTGATTCCAAAGCAAGTAGAGGGGAGCAGAAAGTTAGAAATTATATGGACAGTGATTCCTATCTTGCTGCTGATTATTTTGACTGTTCCAACGGTCATCTCAACATTTAAGCTAGCGGATGTAAAAGGAATGAAGGACAAAGATGCTGTCGTAGTAAATGTGCGAGCTAACTTGTACTGGTGGGAATTTGAGTATCCTAATCAAAAAATTATTACATCGCAAGATCTAGTTGTTCCAACGGATAAAAAAGTCTACTTTAATATTAAAGCTTCCGACGTCAAGCACTCATTCTGGATTCCTTCAGTTGGAGGAAAGCTCGATGCTAACACAGAAAATGATAATAAATTCTGGCTAGTGTTTGATTCTGAAAAATCGAAGGAAGCTAACGGGGTTTTCTACGGAAAATGTGCTGAGCTTTGCGGTCCATCTCATTCTCTTATGGACTTTAAAGTACGGGCTGTATCAAGCGGTGAATTTGATACGTGGGCAAAAGATTTGAAAAAAGCAAAGCCTGATGTAGAAACAGCATCCGCAAAAGCTGGTCAAGAGGTCTTTAATGAAAGCTGTATCGGATGTCATGCTGTTGACGTTAAAGATAATCGTCCAGAGCAAGCCCGTCAAGCACCAAACTTAGCCGGTTTTTCTGAACGTGAGCGTGTAGCTGGAGTGCTTCCTCACAACAAGGAAAATATCAAAAAATGGTTAAAAGACCCTGAAAAAGTTAAGCCGGGTAATAAGATGAGTGGTACATATCCTGACTTAACAGATGAACAAGTGAATGAGCTAGCAGACTATTTAATGAGTTTAAAAGAAAAATAAACGTCCAGTCGTTTTTAAAAGGGGAGGTTTAGCGATGAGTACACTCAGTCAAAAGAAGGGTGTAGGTGGAACAATTTGGGACTTTATGACAACCGTTGACCATAAGAAAATCGCCATTCTTTATTTAATTGCCGGCGGTATCTTTTTTCTAGTCGGAGGAGTGGAAGCGCTATTTATACGTATTCAGCTGGCTATACCAAGCAATGACTTTGTCAGTGCAGGAACGTATAACGAAATTTTAACAATGCATGGAACAACAATGATTTTCTTAGCCGCAATGCCGCTTCTTTTTGCCATGATGAATGCAGTTGTTCCACTGCAAATTGGAGCTCGAGATGTAGCATTTCCATTTTTAAATTTGTTAGGTTTTTGGTTGTTTGCCTTTGGGGGACTCTTTTTAAATCTAAGCTGGTTTTTAGGAGGAGCACCTGATGCAGGTTGGACATCATATGCTTCGCTGTCTATTGCATCACCTGGTCACGGAATTGATTTTTATGCGATAGGTTTGCAGATTTCCGGAGCCGGGACATTGATTTCAGGTATCAACTTTCTCGTGACCATCATTAACATGAGGGCGCCAGGTATGACTTATATGCGTATGCCGCTGTTTACGTGGACGACGTTTGTTGCATCAGCTCTTATTTTGTTTGCGTTTCCAGCACTAACGGTTGGATTGTTTTTAATGATTTTTGACCGCTTATTCGGGGGAAACTTTTTTGACGCCACAATGGGTGGGAACACCATTATCTGGGAACATCTTTTCTGGATATTCGGTCATCCGGAAGTATATATTTTAATTCTTCCAGCGTTTGGTGTTTTCTCTGAAATTTTACCTACTTTTTCAAGAAAGAGATTATTCGGGTACTCGTCGATGGTTTTTGCCACCGTATTAATCGGATTTTTAGGGTTCATGGTGTGGGCTCACCACATGTTCACAACCGGACTTGGTCCAATTGCAAATGCCATTTTTGCTGTCGCTACGATGGCTATAGCCGTTCCAACTGGAATTAAAATTTTCAACTGGCTGTTTACGCTTTGGGGAGGAAGTATTGAGTTTACTTCTCCAATGCTGTATGCTGTCGCCTTTATTCCATCATTTGTTATCGGGGGAGTAACAGGAGTTATGGCAGCTGTAGCACCTGCAGATTATCAATTTCAAGATTCTTATTTTATCGTTGCTCACTTCCATTACGTTATCGTAGGCGGTGTCGTATACGCTATATTAGCAGGTGTCACATACTGGTGGCCAAAAATGTTTGGGAAGATGTTAGATGAAAAGTTAAGCAAAGCAACGTTTTGGCTCTTTTTGATTGGTTTCCATTTAACGTTCTTTATTCAGCATTTCTTAGGCCTAATGGGGATGCCTCGCCGCGTATGGACGTTCTTGCCTAATCAAGGTCTCGACCTTGGGAATGCAATCAGTTCATCAGGAGCTGCTTTCATGGCGGTTGCTACGCTCATTTTACTGGTTAATATTATAAAAACAACTGCCAAAGGACAAAAGGTAGGAGGAGACCCTTGGGGAGACGGACGTACATTAGAATGGGCTATTTCATCTCCGCCTCCAGAGTATAACTTTAAACAAACACCGCTTGTACGCGGGTTAGATGCATATTGGATTGAAAAAATGGCAGGAAATAAAGAAATGACGCCAGCCGAACCTCTTGGTGATATTCATATGCCAAACTCGTCGTTTATTCCATTTATGATATCGCTTGGAATGTTTATTGCAGGGATTGGCTTTTTGTATCGAAATGATCATGCGTGGGGAGATATTGTAGGGATTATCGGAATGATCGTCATGTTTTTATCGATGTTCTTCCGTTCATGGATTGATGATCACGGCTTTCATATTCACAAAGAAGACTTAGTTGATGATGACAAGGAGGCGAAGATGTAATGGAGACTGAACAAAAGCTAACTGCTGAAACTTTCCCTGCTTCGCCTGAAAAAGCAACGCTTGAAGGGAAAAATAAATTTACTGGCTTTTGGCTCTTTTTAGGCGGAGAGACGGTTTTGTTTGCTTCACTTTTTGCTACTTATTTAGCTTTACGTAATTCAACGATGTCAGGACCTAAGCCAGAAGAATTGTTTGATATTAAGCTTGTTTTTGCAGCCACCATGATTTTATTAACAAGTTCACTAACAAGCGTATATGCTATGTATCATATGAAAAATTTTGAATTTAAAAAGATGCAGCTATGGTTAGGCGTTACGTGGCTTTTAGGTTTAGCGTTTTTAGGGCTAGAAATTTATGAGTTCAGGCATTATGTTCATGAAGGCCATACGTTTACAAGCAGCGCATTCGGTTCTTCTTTCTACGCGCTGGTTGGGACACACGGAGCTCACGTAACGTTCGGATTGCTTTGGATTGGTTCTTTGATGATTCGAAATGCGAAGCGGGGGTTAAACTTATATAACGCTCCTAAATATTATGTCGCAAGTTTATACTGGCACTTTATCGATGTTGTGTGGGTCTTTATTTTCACGGTTGTATATTTAATGGGAATGGTGGGATAAGCTGATGACGACAAATCAATCAAACTCAGATAACCCAAGGCTCAATTTAGATTATCGTAAAAAAAGAAACGCAGAAGATATGAAGATGCAAGTTATTTCTTTTGCGATGATGTTGTTTCTAACGCTAATTGCTTTTTTTGCGGTTTATCAAGAGTTTAGCGGATGGTACATTATGCCGGTGATTGTGCTCTTGGCCGTTGTTCAAGTCATCTTTCAACTTTATTATTTCATGCATATGAACCACAAAGGACATACCATACCAGCATTTTTCTTGTATTCAGGCGTATTGGTAGCTCTTTTAACCATTTTAGCTTTTGTAACCATTATTTGGTGGTAAAGAGAAGGGCTGGCATGCGCCAGTCCTTTTCATCATCTGTAGAAGGAGGAATAGACGTTGATTAACAATTTGCAGATGTTTGGTTTTGAAGCACTTTGGAGTCCTTATTATTTTTTAACCATTTGTCTGGTGACCGTATTGTATTTTTTCATCGTTGGGAGATGGAGAGAGAATTTTATAGGAGCGGTGGCCGTAAACAGAAAAACAAAAGCGTATTTTGTTATTAGCATGGTTCTTTTATATATATGTAAAGGAGGACCTGTAGATTTACTAGGGCACTTTATGTTTAGTGCTCATATGACGCAAATGGCAATCGTTTACTTGATGATTCCTCCGCTTTTTATTTTAGGAATTCCGCCGTGGTTAGCTCGTTCTGTTATTTATGTAAGAGGGGTTAAACCTATTTTTAAATTCTTTACAAAGCCCTTAATTGCGCTACTGTTATTCAATGGGTTATTTTCTTTGTATCATATTCCGCTGCTTTTTGATTTTATTAAAACGGATATGATGCTCCACGGAATTGTGAGTGTTGTATTATTTATCGCTGCATTTTGCATGTGGTGGCCACTCGTTAATCAGCTAGAAGAAGAACAAACGCTAAGTTCTTTAAAAAAGCTTGGCTATATTTTTGCAGATGGCGTACTCCTTACTCCAGCGTGCGCGTTAATTATTTTTGCAAATCATTCTTTATATGCAACGTATACAGACTCAAGCGCTTGGGTACAAGCTCTTTCCCTTTGTGTACCGCCTTCTATGATTGCAAGTTTAGGACAGCTTGCTCCCGAGATGTTTAATACGCTGCCGCCCGTGGAAGATCAGCAGCTAGGCGGCGTTATTATGAAGATCATTCAAGAAATTGTGTATGGAACGGTTTTAGGCTTTATTTTTTTTCAGTGGGCTCGAAAAGAACGAGAGAAAGATACGTACATGCCTGATTTTAGTGAACGTCAAGATATAAAAGCAAAGGAGATTCCATCTACTCCTCCTTTGAATTAAAAAAAGCGCAGTGTAATTACTGCGCTTTTTCTAATTCTATAGCTGAACGGTTTCAAGCTGTGATTTGATTTGTGTTAATATCTTTTCACACTGTTCTACAAGGGATGGCGGAAAATATTCGCCGTCTCCATATTCTACACCGTGAGGATAATAATGTTTGCCCAGTAGAGGTGTCATAAGATGAATAACAGCATGCCTGCCCCCTACGTCGCCTGAAATAGCATGTCCTTGGACTCGCAAATAGAAGGTATCTCGCTGAAACTCGAATTTTCGATCGTACGTGACGCGTTCATAATCCCATTGTCCGGCGCGGACCAGACCAAATTGATGCATAATCTCATCTAATAAATCTAAATCAACCTTTAATGAATCAAATTTTGCATATTCAAATTTCATATGAACTCCCTCCCAAAACAGATATACCCCAATTAAATCATAAGCCGAATGGATAAAACTTGCAATATCTAATAAAGAAAAATGTAAACGTTATCTATTTTTATTTAAACGTTTTAAATACGAAAGTTTACTAAAAAGTTGGTCACACTATAAAACGAGCACACGATGTAAAGGAGGATAAAACAATGAAAACTGTACAAGAGGTAATGACAGCTGATACGGAAACATGCACCACGCTTGATAACGTATATGAAGTAGCAGTGAAAATGAAGGAATGGAATGTAGGAGCAATTCCAATTGTCGATAGAGATCAGCTAGTAGGAATGATTACAGATCGAGACTTAGTTATAAAAGGCATTGCAGAAAAGAAGCCGAATTCAAGTAAAGTAACGGATGTTATGAGTGAAGAGCTTATAACTATTACAGCGGAAGCCTCTGTAGAAGAAGCTTCTAAGCTTATGGCTCAACATCAAATCCGTCGTCTTCCCGTTGTGGAAAATCAAAAGCTAGTAGGGATTGTATCGCTAGGTGATTTATCAACGTTTCGCTATGCAAATGAACGTGCAGGAGAAGCGCTCTCAGACATTTCACAACAAACGCATTAAAAAGCGAAAGTCAACTGTTTGCAGTATACTCGTAAATAGTTGGCTTTTTCTTTTGTTTCCTTCATACCGATAGCTATTTTTTTTTGAATGCATGTATAATAGAGATAAAAATAAGTTAAACAGGTAAAGAAAACAGGTGTAAGGAGAGGAAGAAAAGCTGAAAAAAGTTATTTTTATTCTCGTATTAATAGTGGCATTTGTATACGCGGAGGATTATTTACCTCAGCTAGAAAAATATCTAACGGGTCAAAATAGTGAGCAAAACCAAACGGATTCCAAAAGTCAGCCCACACAAGAAGTGGCTTCTTATGAAAAACAAAGTGAAAATATGATGAGACTCATTGGAGATCATTCAGAACAGTTAATTGGAATGCTTGGAGAGCCGGATCGTATTGATTCTTCTGCATATGGCTATGACTGGTGGATTTACAAAAAGAATCGTCAAACGTATGCGCAGGTAGGAGTAGAAAATAATCAAGTCGTATCTGTATACGTCATTGGCTCAAAAACAAATACAGATCCTTTTGAGATTGGTGAGAAGCGAGAGGAAGTAGAAAAAAGAGTTTCACTTCCATCCGAACTCACGCTTCAAAAAGACGGAAATGAATACCGATTTCGTCTGAGTGAAGAGGATATGAAAATGCGTCCCATTATTAAATATGGAGATGTATACGTCCAACTATATTTTGATCAGTTCCTTAATACAATCTCAAGTATTCGAATTATGGACATGGACACGCTATTAAAACAGCGTCCATACGAAATTGTTTATCGCGGCGAGCTTCCCACAGCTCCGTCATTGACATCGGAGGAGTGGAAAAGTGTCCAAGAAGGAGAAGAGCAGCAAATTATCGATATTACAAATGTAATTCGAGACCGGTTTCAGCTGTCACCTTTAGCTTGGGACGAAGCCACTGCCGGAGTAGCTTATTTACACAGCAAAGAAATGAGCGACTTAAACTATTTCTCTCACGTTTCACCAGCACAAGGTGATTTAGGCAACCGTCTGCAAAAAGGTGATGTAGTATACCATATCGCGGGCGAAAATATTGCCTCGAATTATCAGGATGGAATCGCTGCTGTTGAAGGGTGGCTTAATAGTGAGGGACATCGTAAGGCTTTACTCAATAAAGAGTTTACGCGTCTTGGTGTAGGTGTATATGAGAAATATTATACGCAAAACTTTATCACTCCCATGAATGAATAGTAAGTTTAAAACTTCCTTTTGAAAATAGGTCTACTCTTGTCCTCTTTCTCATAAGTTTTAGTAGAGGTTAGAGGAGGGACGAGAATGAAAGGAAGAATAGTAGGAATATTGCTCGTACTTTTCTTTGCATATACGACTACTGTACATGCAGCTGAAGGGCCGTGGGAAAAGCTTGATAACTTATCTGATCAAACGCTATCGCTTGTAGAGCAAAAGGAGTATAAAGCAGCCCAACATTTGTTCAGAAACTTTTCGAATGAATTTACCAGTCTCAATACAGCTTCTTTGGGCGTATCGGCCGAAGATATACGTATTTTAACTCTTTGTTATGAACAGGTAGAAAGGTCTCTTTTATCTTCTGATTCCAGTGATGAAGAACGTCTTCAAAAAGCTACTCAATTTCGATTATTAGTCGATGCGCTGCACAGCAAGCATCAGCCTATGTGGACTGAGCTTGAAGGCAGTATGCTAGCAACATTTAAAGAGATGCGAAATGAAGCGGTAAAAGGAGAACAAGCGGCTTATGAAGCGCAGCTTAAGCAATTTTTGAAGGAATATGATATGATCTTACCGAGCGCGCAGGTAGACGTGTCGTCTCCCTACGTACAGCGTGTGAGCGCGGACGTTCACTTTTTACAAACTGAAGGAACGCTAAGTGAGATTAACGATGAGCAGTTTAACCAAATGGAACAAAACTTGAAAGATTTTTTTGAACAAGTAAAAGAAAATCGTACAGACCCGTCTTTTATTTGGGTTACAATTACCACCGGAAGTATTATTATTGCTACACTTTTTTATGTAGGAGCGCGAAAATATTTCGCTGATCAGAAAAGAAAGTCAGCTAGAGGGCGTAATGATTGACGTAAAAGCGCAGAATTGTCTAAAATAAAAGAGTAGTCAAACACATAATGAAAGGTGTGGGTAAATGAGCTTTTTGATTTATTTTCTCATTATTATCCTTGTGCCAATTTGGGCACAGTTTAAGGTGAGAAGTGCTTACAAAAAATATTCACAAGTAAGCAACTCATCAGGAATGACAGGCGCAGAAGTAGCAAGAAAAATTTTGGATGAAAACGGGTTGTACAACGTTCACGTAGAGCCTGTAGGCGGATTTTTATCAGATCACTATGATCCTCGTTCAAAAGTCATTCGTTTGTCAGAAGACAACTATTACGGAACGTCTGTCGCAGGCGCTGCCGTTGCGGCTCACGAAGTGGGACACGCGATTCAAGACAAAGAAAACTATTCGTTTTTACGTCTTCGCCACTCGCTTGTGCCGGTGGCAAGCCTTGGATCAAACGCTTCTTGGATTTTAATTATGATTGGAATTATCGCGTCGATTAAGCCGTTGCTATTGTTAGGTATTATCTTCATGGCAGCAGCGGTCGTATTCCAAGTTGTAACACTGCCTGTTGAATTTAACGCTTCAAGCCGAGCGATGACGCAAATCGTCTCAGTCGGAGCGATTCGAAATGACGAAGAGCGCGAAACGCGCAAAGTGCTTAACGCAGCGGCTTTAACATACGTAGCAGCTGCAGCAGTAGCAGTTCTTGAGCTGGTTCGTTTAATCATGATTTATACAGGAATGAATAACGACGACTAATAAAAAAATACCGCATTAGCGGTATTTTTTTATCTTTCAAGCGGTTTTTTATTTTCATCAAGGGTAAAGCCTTCGCCTAAGACATCATGAACATCCGTAACTGCAACGAATGCGTGTGGATCTACAGAAGTAATAACTTGCTTTAAACGGAAAATTTCATTTTTACTAACCACGCAGTATAGCACGTTGGTATCTTGCTTAGAAAAAGAACCTTGGCCTTTTAAAATCGTCACGCCTCGATCCATTTCTTTCATAATTTTATCCGATATGGCTTCGTTATGATTTGAAATGATCGTTGCTCCTTTAGCGGCATACGCGCCGTCTTGCATAAAGTCAATAACCCGTGCAGCGACAAAGACTGCAACAAGTGTGTACATAGCTTCTCGGTAGGATAAATAAATGAGAGATGCACTAATCACAATAAAGTCAAAAAGAAACATCGTTTTCCCCATATTCCACCCGATATATTTTTGAACAACACGTGCGATGATATCGACTCCTCCAGTTGTTCCTCCAAACCTGAAAATAATGCCAAGGCCCACTCCAATAAAAACACCGGCAAAAAGAGCTGCTAGAGTCATATCATGACGCAGGGGCATATTCACCGGGAAGCGCTGGAATATCCATAAAAATAGCGATAAGCTGACGACTCCGAGCATGGTATAAATAAATGCTGTTCTCCCTAATAGTTTCCACCCTACAAAAAACAAAGGAATATTTAACACTAAGTTAGAATAAGAAGGATCAATGTTAAATAAGAAAAATAAAAGCAGGGTAATGCCTGTGAATCCACCTTCAGCTAAATTGTTTTGCATGTTAAAATTAACAAGTCCAAACGCAAATATGGCAGCACCAAGCAGTATAAAAATAATATTTTTAAATCTGAGACCTTTCATACTTACAAACCTCCTATGACCGTTTTTGCACTACCTTATCATAAAGGAATATATTTCATTTCGTAAATAACTATCGAAAAGATTTTTGAAAATAGTAAAAAGTGATGATGTTTCTTCTAGTGCTATGTATTAGTAGTATCCTCAATTCGTAAAATATAGACAGATTTTTGAGAATTAAGGGAAACGTGAGGAATATTGTGAAAGAGCATCTGACAAAGGCTTGGTAAGAAGAAGTAATTACACTAAATAATTTGAAGTAAAGATGTTATAATAGTAAGCTGAGTGTACTTCTAAAAGAGGTGAAATAAAAAGATGTCAAAAAAAACGATGGAGCAAATGCAGCAAGAAGTTGATGCATATATTAGCCAATTTAAAGAAGGATATTTTAGTCCTCTTGCTATGCTTGCGCGAATGTCGGAAGAAGTGGGCGAATTATCGCGCGAAATTAACCACTATTATGGTGAAAAGCCGAAGAAAACGACTGAAGCAGAACGTACGGTCGAAGAAGAAATGGGCGACATTTTATTTGTATTAATTTGCTTTGCAAATTCATTAAATATTGATTTACAAGAAGCGCATGATCGCGTTATGAATAAATTTAATACGCGTGACAAAGATCGCTGGACGAAAAAAGAAGACTAAGGAGAGAAAAACAATGGACAAAATTCGAATTGTACTTGCAGGACCAAGAGGTCGTATGGGAAAAGAAGCTGTATTATTAATAGAAGAAACAGAGCATTTTGAATTAGTAGCAGCGGTAGATCGTATCAATGAAGGAAAATACATAAGTGATATTGAAGGAATGCCAAATGTAGAAGCGCCAATCTACACGGATATTGAAAAATGTTTTGAAGACGTTAAGGCAGATGTTTTAGTTGATTTGACAACACCTGAAATTGGGCGCGTTCATACTAAAACAGCCCTAACATATGGAGTAAGACCTGTTGTAGGAACAACTGGCTTTTCAGAAGAAGATTTAAAAGAATTAAAGCAGCTTGCTGAAGAGAAGGAACTTGGCTGTATCATTGCACCTAATTTTGCGATTGGCGCTATTTTAATGATGAAGTTTTCACAAATGGCAGCTAAATACTTTGATGATGTTGAAATTATTGAAATGCATCACGATCAAAAGTTAGATGCACCATCAGGAACAGGCTTAAAAACAGCGGAGCTTATCAGTGAAGTTCGTGAAGCAAAAAAACAAGGTCATCCTGAGGAAAAAGAATTGCTAGAGGGCGCACGCGGTGCAGATTATGAAGGAATCCGCCTACATAGCGTACGTTTGCCGGGACTGATTGCTCACCAAGAAGTGATGTTCGGAGGATTTGGACAAACATTAAAAATCCGTCATGATTCATACAACCGTGCTTCTTTTATGTCAGGTGTGAAGCTAGCTGTTGACACAGTTATGAACGTAGACACACTTGTATATGGGTTAGAAAATATTATTGACTAAGGAGCGAGAAAAATGAAAATCGCCTTAATTGCACATGATAAAAAGAAAAATGATATGGTACAATTCACAACAGCCTATCAAGCGATTTTACAGGAACATTCGCTGTTCGCAACAGGAACAACAGGAACGCGTATTTCAGAAGCAACAGGTTTGAAGGTTCACCGCTTTCAATCAGGACCTCTTGGAGGAGATCAGGAGATAGGAGCTTTAATTGCTCAAAATGAAATGGATATGGTTATTTTTTTCCGCGATCCATTAACAGCTCAGCCTCATGAACCTGATATTTCAGCTCTGATGCGTCTCTGTGACGTCTATGCGGTTCCTCTTGCAACGAATATGGGAACAGCAGAGATTTTAATTCATGGACTTGAACGAGGCGATTTGCATTGGCGTTCAATTATAAAAAAATAGGGTGAAGATAATGAAAGAAACAATAGATATCCTTGCCTTTGGTGCTCATGCCGATGATGTAGAAATCGGCATGGGTGGAACCATTGCAAGAATGAGTGAACAAGGTTTGAAGGTAGTTATTTGCGATTTGACGCAAGCTGAACTTTCTTCAAATGGAACGGTTGAAATTCGAAAACAAGAAGCGTCCAAAGCTGCTGATGTCTTAGGTGTTCATGAGCGAATTCATCTGCATTTGCCAGACAGAGGTTTGGTTTTAAAGGCAGAGTATATAGCTGAAATTGCATCAGTTATTCGCACGTATCAACCAAGGATTATATTTGCTCCTTACTTCGAAGATCGTCATCCTGATCATGGAAATTGTGCAAGGCTTGTAGAAGAGGCTATGTTTTCCGCTGGCGTTAAAAATTATATCGATTATAAAAAGCAAAAAGCTCATCGTGCTGAGTCTCTTTATTTCTATATGATAAATGGATTTCATAAGCCAGATTTTATTGTAGATGTATCAAGCACGTTTCAAAAGAAAGTAGCTAGTCTAGAGGCTTATGAAAGTCAATTTATAAAAACAGCAGATACGTTTGATACGCCGCTGGTAAACGGATATATTGAAACGGTAGAGAGCAGAGAGCGATTATTTGGCAAAGAAGTCGGGGTAGCATACGGTGAAGGTTTTTTATCTAAAAAACCGATTTTGATGTACGACGATTTAGTAGGTGGAAAATAAATGAAGTTAAAAATTGGTATTACATGTTATGCTTCCGTTGGAGGTTCAGGAGTGGTAGCAACGGAGCTAGGGAAGCTGCTGGCTGAAAAGGGGCACGAAATTCATTTTATTTCCTCTAGCATGCCTTTTAGATTGACGAAAGTATATCCAAATATTTATTTTCACGAAGTAGATGTAAATCAGTACTCCGTCTTTAAATACCCTCCGTATGATCTTGCTTTATCCAGTAAAATGGCTGAAGTGGCTAAAAGAGAAAAGCTTGACATTATTCATACGCACTATGCAATCCCCCACGCCGTTTGCGGGATTTTAGCTAAACAAATGGTGGAGCACGAAGTGAAAATTGTGACGACTCTTCATGGGACAGATATTACGGTTCTAGGAGAGGATCCGTCGTTAAAAGATTTAATTAAATTTGGAATTGAGAAATCAGATGCAGTGACGGCTGTATCTCAGTCACTTGTTGATCAAACTCACCATTTAATTAGTCCAGATAAAGAAATTGAAACGATGTATAATTTTATTGATGAACGAGTTTATCATAAAAAAGAAGTTCAGTATTTAAAAGCGGAGTATGGCATATTAGAAAATGAAAAAGTCGTTATTCATATTTCAAACTTTCGTCAAGTCAAACGAGTTACAGATATAGTCAAAACATTTGCTATTATTAATAAAAAGCTTCAGTCTAAGCTGCTGCTTGTAGGAGACGGCCCTGAAATGACGGTTGTGTCTCAATTAGTAAGAGAGCTAAATCTTCAAGATTCTGTGTTATTTCTTGGGAAACAAGAAAATGTAGCAGAATTATATTCGATTAGCGATTTAAAATTGTTATTATCTGAAAAAGAGAGCTTTGGGCTTGTACTTTTAGAAGCTATGGCTTGCGGTGTTCCATGCATCGGAACAAATACAGGCGGAATTCCTGAAGTAATTGAACACGAAAAAACAGGATATATTTGCGAAGTGGGAGACGTCGAAGAGGCAGCGAGCAAAGCAATTCAGCTACTTGAAAATGAACAGCTGCATCACCAAATGAGGGAAGCGTCTCTAAGCGCAGTTAATCATAAATTTCATTCAACAGAGATTGTGAGTCAATATGAAAAACTTTATTATAAATTGGTACAGGGTTGAAGAATGGAGGACGTTATGAAAGAACCGTTCATTCATCCGCTTTATATTATTGAAAAACTGGAGACAGCCGGTTACGAAGCGTATTTTGTTGGAGGAGCGGTCCGGGATCTCATTTTAAATCGGACGATTGGAGATATTGATATCGCTACGTCAGCTAGGCCTGAACAAGTGATGGAACTCTTTCCTAAGACGATTCATGTAGGAATCGAGCATGGTACGGTTGTCGTTGTCCATGAGAACGAGACCTATGAGGTAACCACTTTTCGCTCTGAGGGAGAATATGATGATTTTCGTCGTCCCTCGTCCGTTACGTTTATTTCGTCTCTTATAGAAGATTTGCAGCGTCGCGATTTTACAATCAATGCAATGGCTATGAATGCAAAAGGGGAAATTATTGATCCATTTAATGGAAGAGAAGATTTGCGAAACCAGTTAATTCGCACTGTTGGAAATGCTAAAGAACGCTTTCATGAAGATGCTCTTCGTATGATGAGAGCCGTTCGCTTTGTCAGTCAGCTGGCTTTTTCGCTGTCTGATCAAACTAAAAGAGCCATTCAGCAATACGGTGAACTGCTGAGGCATGTTTCTATTGAACGTATTACAGTTGAATTCGAAAAAATGCTGAGCGGAAAGCGTCCGTCTTTAGCATTAGCACTTGTAGCAGATACGGAGCTGTATCGCTACTTGCCCCAATTGAATGTAGATCCGCAAAAATTCCGATCTGTTTGTGCACACGATTGGATGATGCTTCAGCGAGTATCGGAGTCATGGACACTTCTGGTACATCTACTCGACATTCAAGACAAGCAGGCATTTTTTAAAAGCTGGAAATTATCTAATAAGCAAATTAAAGATATTCAGCTTCAGTCTATTGGTCTTCAAGACGTTTTGGAAAATGGATGGTCAAAACGCATCATGTATACAATTGGAGAGCAGGCCAGCGTAAGCGTGAATCGTATTTTACAACTTCTTCGAAGCAATGAGCATATGAATGAACATGAGCTTCTTTACATCTATAGCGAGCTGCCTATTCATTCTTTAAAAGATTTAGATATAAATGGTCAAGATCTTTTAGTGTGGACAGGTAAAAAGGGTGGTCCATGGGTGTCTCAACTGTTAAAAGAAATTGAGGAGAAAGTTCTATACAATGAGTTAATGAACACGAAATCTTCAATAAGAAAGTGGGTGCAGTCTTGCAGTCAGATATAAGAAGAACGCTGCTTGAAATGTTTACGAACGCAGATGGGGACTATGTCTCCGGCCAAAAGATCAGCGATTTATTAGGCTGTTCAAGAACAGCTGTATGGAAGCATATCGAAGAGCTGCGAAAAGACGGCTATGAACTTGAAGCTGTTCGTAAAAAAGGCTATCGCATTGTAGGGAAGCCGAACAAAGTAAGCAGCAACGAGCTTTTATTAGGGCTCCAAACAACAAAAATCGGTCAGTATATTCATTATGAGGAAAGTGTACATTCTACTCAAAAAATTGCTCATCGAATTGCTCAAGAAGGAGCAAAAGAAGGAACGGTTGTAGTTGCTGAAGAGCAAACGGCAGGGAGAGGAAGACTTGATAGAGCGTGGTATTCCCCAAAATATACTGGTGCCTGGATGAGTATTATACTGCGTCCTTCTATCCCTCCGCAACAGGCTCCTCAGCTGACTCTACTATCAGCAGTGGCTGTTGTACAGGCCATTCAAGAAGTGACGAACCTTTCTCCAGACATTAAATGGCCTAATGATGTTTTATTAAATGGGAAGAAGCTAGTTGGGATTTTAACAGAAATGCAGGCTGATTTTGACCGGATTCATTCGGTCATCATTGGAATCGGCATCAATGTGAATCAGCAGGAAACGGATTTTAATGAACAAATCAAACACATTGCCACATCTTTACGTATTGAAAAAGGTGAAGAAATTAATCGTGCAGCTTTGATGCAAGCGTTTTTCTTAAAGTTAGAAACCCTTTACGAAGAATACTTAAAAAATGGCTTTGGTTTAATTAAAGTTCTTTGGGAAACATATGCGATCAGTATTGGCAAGCGAATTATAGCACGCACGATGACAGCCAACATTGAAGGCTTTGCAAAAGGTATAACAGATGAAGGTGTTTTATTGATTGAAGATGATAAAGGAGTTATACACCGAATTCATTCTGCAGATATTGAGCTCTCTGCTAAAAAATAGTAGAAAAATAAAGAAATTTTTATTATAATACGAGTATCAAGGTAGTATCGCAAGAACTTCACTTGATACTCGTTTTTTATTTTTAATACGACAATAAATCTGCCTTGATCCATTAAGGACTAGGACAGAGGGATGACGCGTAGGTAAGCACATTAGGTAAAGTGTGCTTTTTATAGATGAAGTCTGTCAAAGTCCTTCTTCCTTTTATAGGTAGAAGGACTTTTTGTGTGCAGACGTGCGCTCATCTCCTCTGAGAAGGAGGAGAAAGTTAGTGAAAACAAAATTAGATTTTTTACGTATGAAACAGAACAATGAACCAATTGTGATGCTGACTGCGTACGATTATCCGTCAGCTAAGTACGCTGAGGAAGCAGGCGTAGACATGATTTTAGTAGGCGATTCTCTCGGAATGGTCGTTTTAGGATATGACTCTACGATTCCTGTAACGGTAGATGATATGATTCATCATACAAAAGCAGTTAAAAGAGGAGCTGCTGATACATTTATCGTCACCGACATGCCATTTATGTCCTATCACGTGTCGAAAGAAGACACGATGAAAAATGCTGCTCGCATTATGCAGGAAAGCGGAGCTCATGCTTTAAAAGTAGAAGGTGCAAAGGATGTTCTTTATACAATTTCAGAATTGACGCAAGCTGGTATTCCGGTTGTTGCACATCTCGGGTTAACACCTCAGTCTGTCGGTGTCCTGGGCGGTTATAAAGTGCAGGGAAAAGAAGCAAAAGAAGCCAAACAGCTAATCCAAGACGCGATCAAGTGTGAGCAAGCGGGAGCTATTGCTGTTGTATTAGAATGTGTTCCTAAACAAGTAGCAAAACAAGTAGCTGAACGCTTGAGCATTCCAACAATCGGAATTGGAGCAGGAGCTGATACGGATGGTCAAGTACTTGTATACCACGATGTATTAACGTACGGAGTAGAGCGTGTGCCAAAATTCGTTCAGTCATTTGCGAAAATAAATGAGCCTATTTTACAGGGGCTTTCTCAGTATGTCAGTGAAGTGAAAAAAAGAGAGTTTCCGAAAGAAGCACATACTTTTTCAATGAAAGAAGAGCAGTTAACGGCGCTGTACGGAGGAAAATAAGATGAAAGTCATTACAACAATTAAAGACATGCAGCAGGAGATGAAAAAAGAAAAGCAGCTTGGACGTTCAATTGGATTTGTCCCGACGATGGGCTATTTGCATGAAGGCCACGCTACTTTGCTTGGAGCGGCCCGCACAGAAAATAAAGTAGTGGTGCTAAGTATTTTTGTGAACCCGACTCAATTTGGACCAAATGAAGATTTTGATACGTATCCAAGAGATTTTGAACGCGATGAGCGCGTGGCAAAAGAAGCTAACGTCGACTATTTATTTTATCCTTCAGTAGAGGAAATGTATAAGTCAAGCCGTTCAGTTGCTATAACCGTGACCGATCGTGTAGACGTATTGTGTGGACAGAAGCGCCCCGGACATTTTGACGGAGTAGCCACGGTACTAACAAAGCTTTTTCACATTGTAACACCGGATCGTGCATACTTTGGTAAAAAAGATGCACAGCAAGTTGCTATGGTAGATGGCTTAATTGAAGACTTTAATTTTCCTGTGGAGCTTAGAGCAGTAGATACGGTGAGAGAAGCAGATGGATTAGCTAAAAGTTCTCGTAACGTATATTTAACAGATAAAGAAAGAGAAGAGGCACCTGTTTTATTTAAGAGTTTACAAAGCGCTCTGCAGCTTCTTGAAAGCGGAGAGAAGCAAGTAGAAATTCTTAAAGAGACCATTCGAAAAGAAATTGAGCAATATACGAGCGGTAAAGTGGATTATATCGAGGTTTATACGTATCCAGAGCTAAAAACGATTAAGCAAACCGCTGGAAAAATCATTATTGCTTTAGCTGTTCAATTCTCTAAAGCCCGTTTAATTGATAATGTAATTGTAGACGTACAGGGGGATAACTAAATGTTTCGCACGATGATGAATGCTAAAATACACAGAGCTCATGTAACTGAAGCCAACTTAAATTATGTTGGCAGTATCACCATTGATGAAGATATCATCGACGCAGTAGGAATCGCAGCAAACGAAAAAGTCCAAATTGTAAACAATAATAACGGAGCGCGCTTGGAAACGTACGTGATTCCCGGCGAACGCGGGAGCGGGGTAGTTTGTTTAAATGGAGCTGCTGCAAGACTCGTGCAGCCTGGAGATATCGTCATCATTATCTCTTATGCGCTCGTAGCAAATGAAGAAGTAGCTCACCATCATCCAACCGTAGCGATTATGAATGAGCAGAATAAAATCCAACAATTGCTTAAACAAGAACCAGCTGGTACAATTCTATAAGAACAGTCCCCCTTTATGAGGGGGATTTTTATTTGAATACATACGCTAGTAAGTGAACGGTATAAACCTCTATACACACTAAAGTAAAACTTCTATGTATGAAAGCCTCTCTGTTTTTCACGAGAAGGAGTTGCGCTTTTAAAGCATATAGAGCAGGCTTTCACTTTATACTATAAAAAGACAGACTTGCGAGGTGTTGACCGTGAATAAACGCTTTGTTGTGGTAGATCTTGAAACGACGGGACATTCTCCAAAACAAGGAGATAAAATGATTCAATTTGCTGCTGTCATAGTAGAAGACGGCAAAATTGTTGAACGTTTTTCTAGTTTTTTAAATCCTGGTATGGATATTCCGCCTTTTATTACACAACTAACTAACATTCAAAATGATATGGTGAAAGATGCGCCTTTATTTGAAGAAATTTCACCTAAAATTATAGAATTGCTAGATGATGCTTATTTTGTTGCACATAATGTGGCATTTGATTTAACTTTTTTACAAGAAGAACTCTATCAGTGCGGAGAGGAGACGCTTTATAATTCAACCGTAGACACCGTCGAACTGGCTCGGATTCTGCTGCCTACAGTTGATGGGTACAAACTTAGCCAATTAGCTGAGTATTTACATATTGAACATGAAAACCCTCATCAAGCAGATAGTGATGCAGAAGTAACAGCACGTATTTTACTGTTACTAATTGAAAAATTGAAGAAGCTACCTCTAACAACCTTAAAGCAGCTGTATGCGCTAAGCTTGCACTTTAAAAGTGAAATTGGAGAACTGATTCAACAAGTTATAGATGATAAAAGCTATGCTGAGGATGATTCTTATGAATTTATACATGGGATTGCGCTAAACAAATATCAGCCGCATTCAGCTAATGAAAAGCAGAACTCTCATACTTACGAAATATTTGAAACTGAAAAGCAAAAGCTGTTCCATCAGGCTCTGCCATTGTTTGAAGAACGAAAAGGGCAGTGGGAGATGATGAACTTTGTACAAGAGTGCTTTGCGGGTAATGAGCATGCTTTAATTGAAGCCGGGACCGGTATTGGTAAAACCTACGCTTATTTAGTTCCTGCCGTGTTTTATGCTTCTGTTCATCATCACCCAGTCATTATCTCAACTAACACGGTAACGCTTCAGCAGCAAATCATCGAAAAAGATGTGCCTATTCTAGAAAAGATTGTTCCGTTTCCTGTTACAGCAGCTGTTTTAAAAGGAAGAGAACACTACATTAGTATAAGAAAATTTATTCAGCTCTTAAAAGAGCGCAATAATAATTACGATGCGATCCTAACAAAAGCGAAGCTGCTTATCTGGCTGACGGAAACGGAAACGGGCGACAGCGATGAAATAAACCTGCCTTCTGGCGGCAAACTTTTTTGGGAACAGCTAAATGAAAGCAATCCGTCTCCAAGTGATTTTAAGCATCCTTGGAAACTTTATTCTTTTTATGAACGAGCGCAGAACAGAGCGCAAAATGCCCACATAGTAGTGACAAATCATCGCTTGCTGTTGATGGATGTGATGAGTAATCATGAGCTGCTGCCTGAGTATGAACAGATTATTATTGACGAGGCTCATCACTTAGAAGACATTGCCGGAGAAGAGCTGGGGGAGCGCTTAGATTATTTTGCGGTTCATGCGCTATTAAACCGAATCGGAACTATTCAAGACAAAGGGCTGTTAAAAAAAGTTCATCATACCTTTGTAAAATATAGCATCGAGCTTAACACTGAACTGCTTCAAAACCTGTTTGTGCAGCTTCATTCTGAGTGCGATGACTTATTTCGTTTGATTCATTCTTTTGTCCAAAAAAGAATCGGCAATCAGCAGGGCGAGATTGGAAGAAGCAGCTATCGATATAAAGTGGAAAAAGAGCATGGGCATTACTGGACGGCTATTCAAGAAGCAGCGTCGCGCATTCGTTTTTTAATTCACGATCTTTTTACATGGAATGATGGGGCAAGACATTCCTTTGACGAACTATATGACAAAGTCACAAAAAATGAACAGTCGTCTCTTCATGAATTTCAAACGGCTGTTAAAGGATTTGAACACATATCTCAGCAAATAGAAAAGCTTCTGTTCAAACAGCAGAGTCATCACGTAACGTGGTTTGAGATTGAACCAAAAGGAGCAGCGAATGCTACGTATATCTATAGTCAGCCTACTTCCATTGCCGATACGCTGGCTGATGAATTTTTCGCTAAGAAACAAAGCGTTATTTTAACATCGGCTACATTGACGGTGAATGGAACATTTGATTATTTAATTCAAGAGCTAGGGTTATATGACTTTCAGCCTGCTCAACTCATTCTACCTTCCGAGTTTGATTATGAGAAGCAAGCTAGAGTCTATATTCCTCAAGATATGCCTGCTGTTAACGAAGTATCATTATATGAGTATAGCGCTATGATGGCAGAAAGTATTCTTGACGTAGCTAAAGTAACAAATGGTCGTATGCTGGTGCTTTTTACTTCATATGACATGTTGAAAGCTACGTATGGTTATTTAAAAGAGTTAAACGATCTTGAAGAGTTTGTACTGCTCGGTCAAGGAGTCACAACTAGAAATCGTAATAGACTGCTAAAGGACTTCAGCCAGTTTGAGCATTCCATTCTATTAGGTACAAATAGCCTGTGGGAAGGAATTGATCTGCCAGGAGATTTATTATCATGTCTCGTAATTGTCAGACTTCCTTTTTCATCGCCTAATCAACCTCTGCTGACAGCTAAATTTGAGCAGATGAAAAAAGAAGGAAAAAGTCCTTTTATGAATTATTCACTTCCTCAGGCCGTTATCCGTTTTAAACAAGGATTTGGACGGTTAATTCGTTCCAAAAGTGACCGAGGAGCTATATTTATTTTTGATAATCGCATTACGCGAACAGCATATGGATACCATTTTCTTCATTCACTTCCAAAAGTCCAGGTTGTTCAAAAAACGTTTTCGAATATCTTACTGGACTACAAAGAATGGTGGAATGAAAAGACTTGAGCATACGCTTAAGTCTTTTTTTATGCATACTGTTTCTTCACTTGAGAGACGATAGTAATATACTATGATAAGCAAATGAGGGCAGTGTATGATTAAAATATTGCTAAGTGCTGTACTGTTTTTTAGTTTTATGAACTGTTCGGCTTCAGCAGCTGTCATTAAAAACGTAGATTTTGGTTTGCAAGCTGATGAAGTAGTGATTACCTTTCTGCCTCTTTCAGCTGGAGAAGCGAGTCTGATTCAAGACGGAAGCGGTGAGACTATTTTGATAAATACCGGTAATGCATCTTCCTATCTCGAGCTAAAGAAGTGGTTGAAGCGATATAAAGTAAAAAAAATCAACCAATTAGTGATTACAAAACAGCAAAAATACTATGATTCAAATGTTCAGCGTGCTGTGAATGATTATCATATAAAGCGCATTATTGTCCCGGCTCAGTACCAGGCGGAATTTCAAACAGAGAAGTGGAAAGAAAATGATTTATTTCAGTTAACAGATAATATACACGTTGATGTCTTGCATGCATCGAAACAAAAAACAGCGGCTATGGATCTATTATTTACGATTGGAGAACATCGGATTCTATATGCAATGAGCAGCTCAGATGAAGTAGAAGAAAAGTTTTTACGCATTCCTCTTACCCATGTAGATGTATTAAAAATTCCTAATTTTGGAGAGGGAACGTTTTTTTCGAATACATTTTTGAAGCAATTAGATACACAGCTTGCCGTTATGTTTACGAAACCAGGCCGTTCCTATTCCCCTCGACTGCTTTCAAATTTAACAGCTGAATGGATTGAATTATATGATGTAAGAGAAGGGAGCGCTTACTCTATTAAAATGTCGCTAAAATCCTATGATGTGATGAAATTTTCTGCAAAATAAACAAATTTCCTTTTGCAAAAAGAGGTAAATTCCTTATAATATTATATATGTTTACTTATTTATTCGGTTTTTACGCAAAACGTACAGATGGGATTGATGAGTGAAAAAGATGACGATGGTTTTTGATACCTGTTATAATACGGATATCGTCATTTTTGCGTCGTGATAGACGAGCTAGGAGGTTTACAATGGAAAGTAGGATTGAAGTATTATCAACTGTCCGCGTGGAAAATTCCTCGGATTTATATAAAATTGTTGATAGTTTGAATCGCACGTTGAAAAAGCAAGATTTGATGTTCGGATTAGCGTTAGATGAAGAAGATCAAAGCAAAGCTGTATTTACAATTTATCGTACATAAGTAGGGGTTTTATGAAAAAGTTAATTATTGTAGCGGTAGCTGCTGTGCTTTTAATTATCGGGGGCATTTCTTTTAGCATTTATCACTCGTCCGTGAAGGATGTGCAGTCTGCTGAGGAAAAAGCAGCATCTCAAGCAAAAAAAGAATTTAATTTGAAATCTGTCACAAGCACCCAGCCATATTTCGGCAATCATGCATTTTATGTAGTAGAAGGTACAAACCGAAGCAATCAAAAGGTAATTGCTTGGATGCCTAAAAGCAAAAAACAAACAGCAGTTTTAAAGAAAGCAAGAAGCGGGATCACAAAAGAAAAAGCCATTTCCATTGTGAAAAATGATAAAAACCCGCAGGAAATTAAGTCGGTGCGCCTAGGCATTGAAAAGAAAAAGCCGCTGTGGGAAGTAACATATGTGGATAAAGATAAGAAACATTTAACATACTATTATCTTGATTTCTCTAGCGGTGAATTTATAAAACGATACAGCTTATCTCAATCATAAATCGTTTATACCATATGAAATGCCATATGTGTCATAATATAAGATTTCAGCGCTTTATGAAAATGAAGCCAATTTTTTATCTATAATCAGCCCGCGGGCTGATTATAGCTTTAGTTCATAGGGGGAGATTTTAGTGAAGTTAGCAAAACGTGTATCAGCATTAACGCCATCATCAACATTAGCGATTACAGCAAAAGCGAAAGAATTGAAAGCGGCTGGTCATGATGTGATTGGACTTGGAGCAGGGGAACCTGATTTTAATACGCCGCAGCACATTTTAGAAGCGGCTGTCACAGCAATGAATGATGGTCAGACAAAATATACGCCAGCAGGCGGCCTTGCACCATTAAAAGAAGCGGTAATTGAAAAATTCAAACGCGACCAAGGCCTGACGTATTCACCTTCTGAAATTATTGTTTGTACAGGTGCTAAGCACGCACTGTATACGTTATTTCAAGTTCTGTTAGACGAAGGTGACGAAGTGATTATCCCAACTCCTTACTGGGTAAGTTATCCTGAGCAAGTAAAGTTAGCAGAAGGTACACCAGTATTCGTTGAAGGTTCTGAAAATAACGAATTTAAAATCACACCTGAACAATTAGAAGCGGCTATTACTGCTAAAACCAAAGCTGTTATTATCAATTCACCAAGCAACCCAACAGGTATGATTTACACAAGAGAAGAGCTTCAAGCTTTAGGGGAAATTTGCTTGAAGCACGATATTTTTATCGTATCAGATGAAATTTATGAAAAGCTTGTATACGGTCAAAATGAACATGTATCGATTGCACAGCTTTCACCAGCGTTAAAAGAAAAAACAATTATCATTAACGGTGTTTCTAAGTCACATTCCATGACGGGCTGGCGCATTGGATATGCAGCTGGTGATGCTACAGTTATTAAAGCGATGACAAACCTAGCGAGTCACAGCACGTCAAATCCAACATCTATTGCTCAATATGCAACAATTGCTGCGTATAACGGCACTCAAGAGCCGGTGGAAATGATGCGACAAGCTTTTGAAGAGCGTCTAAACGTGATTCATGAAAAGCTGATTAACATTCCAGGGTTCTCATGCTTAAAGCCACAGGGTGCTTTCTACTTATTCCCTAACGCAATTGAAGCTGCAAAGTTAACTGGCTTTGATACAGTTGATGCTTGGGTAGAAGCTATTTTAGAAGAAGAGAAGGTAGCCCTAGTTCCTGGATCAGGATTCGGTTCACCTGAAAACGTACGTCTTTCTTATGCTACATCACTAGATCTGCTAGAAAAGGCATTAGAACGAATTCAATCATTCATGACTCGTCACATGAAATAAAAAAGTAACAATAGGTAGAAACAAAAGAGCTTTTTAGCACAAATTACACGTGTTAGAAGGCTCTTTTTGTTTGTTACTTGTTATTATGTTTGTCGAAATGTATAATAGGATGGCATACATAATTACGAAATGTAAGTTTTTTGGAGGGATATTAATCGTGAAAATTACGATTTCAGAAGCAAGCAAGCATGTAGGAAAAGAAGTAACAATTGGTGCTTGGTTAGCGAATAAACGTTCAAGTGGTAAAATTGCCTTTTTACAGCTGCGCGATGGATCAGGATTCATGCAAGGGGTAGTTGTAAAAGCTGAAGTAGAAGAAGAAACTTTTAAATTAGCTAAATCTATGACGCAAGAATCATCACTATATGTAACAGGTGTAGTACGTGAAGATGAGCGCTCACCGTTTGGCTATGAGTTAACAGTTACAAGCCTTGAAGTTATTCATGAAGCTGTTGATTATCCAATTACGCCAAAAGAACATGGAACAGAGTTCTTAATGGATAACCGTCATTTATGGCTGCGTTCTAAACGTCAACATGCTGTTATGAAGGTTCGTAACGAAATTATTCGTGCAACGTATGAATTCTTTAACGAAAACGGGTTTACAAAAGTAGATCCGCCAATCCTAACAGGAAGTGCTCCTGAAGGAACAACAGAATTATTCCACACGAAATATTTTGACGAAGATGCATATCTTTCTCAAAGTGGACAGCTTTATATGGAAGCAGCGGCAATGGCGCTTGGAAAAGTATTTTCATTCGGTCCAACGTTCCGTGCTGAAAAATCTAAAACACGCCGTCATTTAATTGAGTTTTGGATGATTGAACCAGAGATGGCTTTCTACCAATTCGAAGATAACTTGAAAGTACAGGAAGAGTATGTGTCTCATGTTGTACAGTCTGTTTTAACAAACTGTAAGTTAGAGTTAAATGTACTAGGCCGTGATACATCTAAGTTAGAACAAATTAAAGCGCCATTCCCTCGTATTTCGTACGATGACGCTCTTAAATTCTTACATGAAAAAGGATTTACAGACATTCAGTGGGGAGATGACTTTGGAGCACCGCATGAAACGGCTATCGCAGAAAGCTATGACAAGCCGGTATTCATTACACACTATCCAACGTCATTAAAACCATTTTATATGCAGCCAGATCCAACAAATGAAGACGTAGTATTATGTGCAGACTTAATCGCACCAGAAGGCTACGGAGAAATCATTGGAGGCTCTGAACGTATTCATGATCAAGAGCTTTTAGCTCAGCGTGTAGAAGAGCATAAATTAGATACTGAAACGTATAAGTGGTATTTAGAGCTTCGCAAGTATGGCTCAGTTCCACATTCAGGATTTGGTTTAGGCCTTGAGCGTACGGTAGCATGGATTAGCGGTGTAGAACACGTTCGTGAAACGATTCCATTCCCACGCTTATTAAACCGTTTATACCCGTAAGGAAGTGAAAAAAGTATTCTGACTCTTGTAGTCAGGATACTTTTTTAGCTTTTTTTATGAATCATAAAAAGAAAAGATAAACGAGGCTTTTACTTATATCATAAGGAAACAAAGGCAAACATAGAAAAGAGTCTAACTTAAAAGGGAGTTGCAATTCTCGAAAAAATAAGTTAGTGTAATATTCTTGGAAGGAAGTCATCGTTCGTATATATTTTATATGTGCAGAGCAATGGTACGGTTTCAGCGGAAAGTTTTACATAGAAGCTTTTTTAGCTTCGAATAATTATTACTTTGACTATAAACTTCATGATATACTAACTACTGAGGTGTTCGGATATGAAAAAAGAAACGTTAATTGAATGGTTTGAACAAGGCACAGTTTCAATTCCGAAGCTGCTGTTTAATCACTATAGCGATTTGGGAATGAACGAAACGGAATTCATGACGTTAATGCATATTTATGTTTCCATTGAAGGCGGTGAAGGTTTCCCGACACCTAACGAATTGGCGGCAAAAATGAGTATTTCAAGTGCTGTCTGCATGGATACGCTGCGAGCATTAATTCAGCGCGGCTTTTTATCTATTGAGCAAGATCAACAGCAAAACGCCCTTATTTGTGAACGTTATTCACTAAAACCGCTTTGGGAAAAGCTTATTCATCATATGATGCAAGAAACAAGAGAAGTAGAAAAAAACGAAGAAGAACAAGAAGAGCTTAATTTATATACAATGTTTGAAAAAGAGTTCGGCAGAGCATTGTCTCCGTTTGAATGCGAAACGCTAGCGATGTGGATTGATCAAGATCATCATGATCCCATTATTATTAAAGCGGCACTAAGAGAGTCGGTGATGTCTGGAAAATTAAACTTCCGGTATATTGATCGTATTTTATTTGAATGGAAGAAAAATGGTATTCGGACCATTGATCAAGCCCGCAAGCATAGCCAAAAATTTCGTCAAAATCAACAGCCCAAAAAACTATCTTCTGTTAACCCTTCTCAGTCTACATCAGCCATTCCTTTTTTTAATTGGCTAGAGCAATGACAGGATAAAAAGCTGCTTCAAGATCCAAGTAATTGAATCTTGAAGCAGCTTTTTTAAAAGAATACGGACAAGAGTAGCATTTGACAGGAACCCTATTGTAAAATAGGAGGGAACTACCTGTAAGAAGAAGGAGAACTAGTATGTTAACGTTAAAACAAATCAGACAGTGTCTAGATGCTATGGCGGAAATGTTTCCTGACGCTCACTGTGAGTTAAATCATCGGAATCCCTTTGATTTAGTCATTGCTGTAGCGCTATCTGCTCAGTGCACAGATGCTTTAGTCAACCGCGTAACAACAGATTTATTCAAGAAATATCAAACGCCTGAAGACTATTTAGCCGTTTCGTTAGAAGAGCTGCAGCAAGATATTAGATCAATCGGCTTATATAGAAATAAAGCTAAAAATATTCAAAAGCTCTGCCGTATGCTCATTGATGAATACGGAGGAGAAGTTCCAAGAGATCGTGATGAGCTGACTAATCTTCCAGGAGTAGGGCGTAAGACGGCTAATGTTGTTGTATCCGTAGCTTTTGGAGTACCGTCAATAGCAGTAGATACGCATGTAGAACGTGTAAGTAAACGCCTTGGGATTTGCAGGTGGAAAGATTCCGTTTTGGAAGTAGAAAAAACGCTGATGAGGAAAATTCCGAAAGATGAATGGTCCGTTACGCATCATCGACTTATCTTTTTTGGACGCTATCACTGTAAAGCACAGTCTCCTCAATGTCATGTCTGCCCGCTTCTTGATCTTTGCCGAGAAGGAAAGAAACGAATGAAAGGAAAAGAGAAGAAGACAGATGTTACCAATTGAAGTGCCGTCACATTTCCTATGCGAACCATTCTATTCAAAAGAAGATCGGGTTTTTGAAGTGGATGAAAAAAATGGAAGAAGTTATTTTGCTTATGATATTTTATACGATGTACATAAAGAAACGAAAACACCTTGGAGGGATGTTCAAAATAATATACGGCCATTTTTTGAGAAGTGGGAAACTCAAAGGGAAGAACTGTATACGCTTTTTTCTCAGCGAAAAGCAAAAGAAGCAGCTCCTTGGATGAAACAAGCTGCTGCTATGTATATTAGTTTACTGTTTTGGATTAATGGACAGCCCGTTCGGCGTTTAAATCGGCTGCAAGAAGATATAGCAGACCTAACCTATAAGCCTATTAACTGTGCTGAGAGACTTATGTTTTTGCTGCAGCGAGTTTCTTCTTATCAAGCGTATATTCAGCTGACAGAATTATTTAATGAGCTGCGTAAGCAATATGCAAAAATGCTTATTCTTCAGAAGCAATAAAGCCCCTACACGTGTAGGGGCTTTTTACTGCTACGTTAATTTTCAGTTGTTGGCTCTTGCTGCGGTGTAGCAGGTGTTGACGGCGTCGATGGTGTAGCAGGTGTTGTTGGTGGTGTTTGGCTTCCTGAGTCACTTCCACCGTTGTCTGCTGGAGGAGTTGTTGCGCCTCCGTTATTATTGTTGTTGCCGCTATTACCATCGTTAGCATTGCCGCTATCATTATTGTTATTATCGGTGTTGCCGCTATTGCCGCTATTGCCGCTATTGCCGCTATTGTTACCGCCGCTATTGCTGCCATTATTGCTGTTTTGGTTATCATCCGGCTGAGTAGATGAATCGTCACCTTGATCAGAGCCGTTGTTTTGATCAGTGTTGCTATTGTCTTCATTTTGATTATCGTCCGTTGTTCCGTCATCTTCAGGCTTAGTAGAATCATCTTCGGTAGCTTGATCTGATGAATCAGGGACTTTTACAGAAGAACTAGCGCTTTCGCCCGTATTTGTTGTTACGGTGAAACTATACGTTGCGCCTGGTGCTGGGTTGGAAATTGTTTTTCCACCGGCTCCTGCGCCAGATGCGAGTTGTTCAGAACCGTTAGGAGATGACATTGTGACTGTAAAGGTCGTATCGCTGGCTGCGTTTGACGCTGACCAGTTAACTGAAATTGCTCCTCCGCTATACGAAGCAGTAATTTTTGGCTTCACATCTTTATTGTCATTTTTCTCTTTTTTGTCCTCTTTTTTATCTTCTTTCTTTTCTTCTTTTTCTTTCTTCACAAATGTTTGAGATACTTTTGTCGGTGCAGTACCGCGCACAAAGTATTCTTTAGTAATTAAGCTCGAAGGAGTAGAGCCGCTTGGGCGTTTTAAGTCTTTGCCCGTTGGTTTTTCCACGGAACGTTCAACTACGCTGTCCGGCTGCTTGAAACTTCCTTTAGGTTTGCCTTCAGAAATATGAGTAATAACATGCTTAAAGATATTTTTTGCCATGCCTGTTTCATTAGCACTTAAAATATAGCCGTCTTTGGCAGTTTCATAGCCTGTCCATACAGAAATCGTATAGTTTGGCGTAAACCCATTAAACCAAACGTCTTTTTCACCAGCGTCTGGAATATTGTATCGTTGTTTTTCTGCAGCACTAAAGTTCGAAGTTCCTGTTTTACCCGCAATTTCTAACCCTGGTGTACGAACAGCACGAGCTGTACCATATGATTCGTTTACAACAGATTTCATCATGTCCGTCATCATAAATGCCGTGTAATCTTGCATTGCGCGTTTTGGTTTTGGCGTTAAATCAATTTCTGTTCCATCTGGGAATTTTACCTTTGTCACTGTATGCGGTGCATTGTACATACCTTCATTTGCAAAAGCACTATAGGCTCCAGCCATTTGTAGAGGTGTAACACCCGTACGGAAGCCTCCGATAGAATAAGCCTCAGAGTAAGCTTCGCCGTCTTCTTTGTCTAATTTTAGACCAAGACCTGTAGCGAACTCTTTTGCTTTGTCCGCACCAGTTGCTTGGAACGCTTTTAAAGCAGGGATATTTAGTGAACGCCCTAAAGCTTCACGTGCTGAAACCCATCCTTTATAGTTACGTCCAAAGTTTCGGATTGGCGTGCCGTCTGAATAATGATATTCTTCATCTTTTAACGGTTGTCCTGTAGACCACTTTAAGTTCTCGATCGCCGGACCGTAATCTAAGATCGGCTTAATTGTTGAGCCGGGCTGACGTCTCATATTTGTTGCAAAGTTTAAGCCGCCTGATACACGATTACGTCCGCCTCCAATTGCTTGAATACCGCCTGTTTCATTATCTACAACGACAAGACCTGCTTGGAATTTATCGTTCGGGAAGTTGACTACTTTGTTGTTCATCACATCATCCACATAGTCCTGAGCATTAGTGTCAAGCGTTGTATAAATTTCTAAGCCCGCAGAAAATGGATCCGCGTCTGTTTTCTTTTTTACTTCCTCGATTACTTGATCAATAAATACATCGTACTTAGATGTTGATTCAGTTTGTTTAGCTAAATGAGCCTGTACATCTACTTGTTTTGCTTTGTCGGCCTCGGCTTGTGTAATGAAGCCGTTTTTAGCCATTAAGTTTAATACTGTGTTACGGCGTTTAGTAGCATTCTCTGGGTTTGTAACTGGGTTATAAGTAGTTGGCGCTTTTGGTAAGCCTGCCAACATAGCAGCTTCATCAAGAGTTAAATCTTTTACGCTTTTAACTCCGTAAAATTTCTCAGCTGCTCGTTCAATACCGTATACTTCACCTGATGCGAAATATATTTTGTTTAAATACATTTCAAGAATTTGTTGCTTCGAATATTTACGCTCAAGCTGGTAAGCTAACCACATTTCTTGTACTTTACGTTTAACCGTCTTCTTTGGTGATAAGAACGAATTCTTTACCACTTGCTGAGTAATCGTACTACCGCCCTCAGCACCGAAACCGTTTTTAAAGTTCGCCATTAATGCTCCGCCAATTCGGTAAAAGTCGACGCCGTGATGCTTATAAAAACGAACGTCTTCCGTAGCGATAAATGCGTTTTTGACGACTTGAGGGATTTCATCGTATTGCACATATGTACGTTTTTGAGCTCCAATTTCTTTTACAACTGTCTTTCCATCGTTTGCATATACTTTAGATGAAAAAGAGTTTTTTAATACCGAGTCATCAACTTTTGGAGCATCGCTTACCATAGCAAAAAAAGTTCCCACTCCGGCAATGAGCCCGATGATTCCTATCAGTAAAACTGCGGCAACAATTTTACGAAATAGGCCTCCTTTTTTCTTCTTTTTCGGTTTTCCTTGAGATTTACCTTCTGGTTTGTTGTCATTCATAGCTCTTCGTCGTTCTTCACGAGAGCGATAATTATCTGACATAAAAACTCCTACCTTTCAACGCATTGTAAGAGAATGATTTCCGTAAACATATATATCATACTCTTAAAAGTATAATTTATCTATAGTTTTTATGTAATCGATTCTCGGATGGTAACCAAGTTCGATGAAATGTCCTTTTTTTTCAATATCTGCCTTAGGGATTGATTTTCGTCCATCTTTTTTCATGGCATCCCAATAAGGAAAAAGGAACTGTGCTTCGAACAAGTATATTTCTTGTAAAGTAGAGAACATTAATATAACGAAACAAATCCCGTTTTGTTTCACAATTTGCTTCATATGTTTAATTTGATGTTCATGAAAATTACGCAGCGGAAATGAGGTTTTATTTCTCGTTTCTTTTGCTTCAAAGTCAAGGTGTTTTCCTTTATAGACTCCATTATAGTCTGTAGTAGAAGCCTGTTTAAAATAAGCTTCTTTGATAACAGCGGCACTTCTCTTCGGATAGTCTACTTTTACAATTTGAACAGGGGTTGGTTTTTTGTGAACAATGGCTATTCCTTTTGAAACATAGTATTCGTTTGTTTCGTTTAAATCGTCCTCCAGCGTCATACCACGATTGCTATAGCTAGCTTCTAGCTTTTTAGGGGAAGGACTGCTGGTATTCAATGGCTTATAGGCCTTTCCGTTAGGATAGCGAATCATAACCATCACTCCTTTAGTGTAAATCTATTAAACAAACAAATTCTATTATACCAAATCCTACAAATAAAAATAGATGAAAGAAGATGAAGAGATGTCACTCAATAGTTCGGAACAAGCGCTGTTGACGGCGATTAAAAAAACCACAGACAAGCTGAATATTGATAATATATCAAGAACCCAGGCTTATGCAACTTTTTATCATAGATATCCTGAAGTAAAGTGGGCATTTCTCGCAAGTATGGTATCACGAAATGCAGGGTGGAATATGTGTGATTTGCAAGGGAAGAACATGAAAAAAGCGTTATCAAAGCAAACGCGCGATTTATTATTTTTGACGTATGAAAGAGCAAATTGGCTTATTTTTAAAGATGCCTTCCCACAATTACTATTGTATGCTGTTTCGCGTAAAAAACATGTCTCTTACGCTCATTTACTTCCCTATTTAAATGTTTCATCTTTTATCGAAGAGAAGTGGAGACAATTTATGCAGAGACCTTGTGAACTGCAGCTTATTCATGCGTTAATTGTGAATGAGCAGCATGTTATTCAACAGCCCGTTATTGAACAGCCTTTTTATCAAGATAGAGTATTTAAAAGTGCGCTGTTTTTTTTTCAAGATATATTCCACTTTAGTTCCGTCCTTTTTCCTACTACAAAAGGGGAATTATACGGTTGTTCTGTTCATGATTTTACAAAAGTAAATAATCGGATTGATTTGGGCAAGAAATTAGCGGCTTTATTATTTCATGAAAAGTATTATCCCTTGTTTTATGAATTTTCTTTGAAAACAAAGCATACGGGGTCGAGATACGATTATGAGCAGTATTTTGTGGATGAAACCAGTTGTACACCTGCACTTCGAAAGGTGTATCCGGTTATTAGACATCATGAAAAAAAGAGAGAAAAGTGGTTTTTAACAAAAAAAGAGGAACAAAAGCTCATGAAAAAGCCGCATTTTCCAAAGAAAGTTCATTTTACAAAGTGGTATCTTCAAAAGCAAAAGCAGCTGCATATATTAATGAAAGTAGCGCAATTAGTTAATGTAAATAAAAACGGTCACAAGTGACCGTTTTGTTCTTAAGTAGAAGGCTGGTTAGGACCGTTTAACTTTTTAGGATCACCGTAGGTTTTTGTTTCAGGCTTATTTTTAGGCTGTGATTTTTGCTGTTTGTTGGCCATGTCTAGGCACCTCCTATCATGTTGTAATGAACGTTCAGCAGCAGAATGTATCTCCTTAGCTGAAATGTCTATACTAGTGTTTTCAATATGTTCTCTTTCGATTCACCATAAATGAAAATGTCGAAAACATCTTTCTTTGACGAATAGAAACTAGTTTTGTCATGTGTGAAGGGACATTGAATAAAAAAGAGAATACGTTATGCAAAGGAAAATTTGGAGGGATGGCGATGAAACAAAGTATGGTTAAAACAAGCGAAATGATGACTTTATTAGATAGCTTACTAGAGCAAGTAGATTTAGTGGATAAAACGATGTCTACATCTATAAATGAAGCATTTACACATTGTGAAGAAACATATATGGAACAAGTTCATCGCATTGACCAATCACTGCAAGAAATTGAAGTAGCTGTGTACGAAAGCATGCCTTCCGAAACAGAATGGAGTAGAAGCCGAAGAGAAATGGTTCTTCATACAGTATAAAGATTGTTTATGTTACAATAGTCATCGTAGAGGTGACGAATAACGATGAATGAAGATGTGAAAAAAAGTACGGAGATCATGTTTCAATATAATGAAGTAGCTGTAGAACGATTAGCGTCTATTCAACAGGAAGAAAATTATGAAGTGAAATTTTTTGAAGAAGTAAAGCCTTATGGAGATATTTTCTTCAAAGAACTTGATGAATGGGCTAGTCTCGTAACGGAATGGCTGAAGAAAGAGCGACCAAAATATATTCATGTTAATCAAGTAGAGACGTTAAAAGAAAATTTACAAAACGTTGTACTACAGTCATTTTATCCCGAGACGCGAGAAAAGCGATTTAAAAAGATGTATCACTCAAATAAGTATGTGCTCGAGTCGATATTGAATAATTAATCCCGGCCTTCCGTTGAGACTTATAAGGTGGGGATTTTCTATGTATGCCTAAAGAGAAAACTCTTTAGGCATTTTATCATTATCAATAAAAAGTTAATCAAAATCTTTTTGTGATTGGATAGAAACAGCTGGGTGATCTTGTGAAGCAACTGTATCGATATGATAATCAACTTTTTCGGTATGTTTAGAAGCAACGGCGTTATTTGTTTTATTTACTGCACCTTGTCCTTGTTTTTTATGATCAAAATGTTTTCCACGACTCATGAAATAAACCTCCTTTATTGAATACTACGTTAAAGCCTTTATAGTATAAACAAGTCAAAAAAGAAGTATGTGTCCACTTTATAAGAAACAAAGAAACCACCGATTTCTCGGTGGTAGTAAAAAAATTAATCATCTTGTGCACTAAAATCGGGCTTAGTAGCTCCAATTTGTTCGAGTTCACGTACAGCGGCTTTGTAATTCATAGGAGTTAAAAAACCTTTTAAATACTGCTGCTGAGCAAAATCGAGTAATTCATTACTTGACTGCGGCTCATACTGTTTCACCGCAATAAAAGCTTCTTGAAGTTCGTTCACATACATGTAAATTCCCTCCTAATCCCCGTTTGTGCCACTACGTATCGTAGTATCACTTGTTCTTATCGTACCATATATTTAAATAATCTCGTTTTTTTGAAAAATTTAAACTTTCGACAGAAACCTACATATTTTTGAATGTGTTTTCCAAAAGTACAAGTAGACGAACGTCACCTCTTATTTCTGCATACATACTATATATTATGTAATATTAAAAAGGAGGTATTGATTTTGCATGTATACAAGTAAGCATTATCCGTATTATGAGCAACATCAACCAGAACGTTTTGATTTAAGTCAGGTACATCCATTTCCGCAGTATCATCAGCAGCCATGGACGGAAGCTTATATGCCGCAACATCCGTACGCTCAGCAACAAATGCCTTTTGGCCCTCAGCAAATTCCCTATATGAACGGAATGTACCAGCAGCCCATGTACAACAATGCAGGTGCGCCTTTTAATCCATATCCTAAAGGTCAGCAGCAAAAGCCTCAGCCATCTCAATTTCAGTCATTAATGTCTCAGTTTAAATCGAGTGATGGCAATTACGATATGAACAAAATGATGAATACTGCGGGACAGATGATGGGAGCCATGAACCAATTAACATCCTTAGTAAAAGGGTTTTCCGGGATTTTCAAAGTATAAGGACTAGAAGTTGTTTTCTAGTCCCAGCTTATTATTTTTTCTGTTGATTTTTCAAATAGTTTTCTCCAAGAAGTGCAAATACTTCATTGTAAGTTAGTCCAGACTGCGCATTTAAACGTTTGATTTCTTCGACATCTGTGGTTGATGAAGTTAAAATTCGATGCTTGTTTTTTTTCATAAAAGCTCTCCTTTTCTATTTCTATGTAAAATGAATAACGCTCCATCTTAGTATATTTCCAAATGTGCACCTTCTATAAGTGGAAAAAAACGCCGAAGACATTCGTAGTTCTTCGGCGTTTTTTTGCAATAAAGATGAGCGTTTAGAGAAATTAAGAGCGGCGAGTAGAACGGCGAGAGCGGCGAGTAGAACGGCGAGAGCGGCGAGTAGAACGRCGAGAGCGGCGAGTAGAACGACGAGAGCGGCGAGTAGAACGGCGAGTACGGCGAGTAGAACGGCGAGTACGGCGAGTAGAACGGCGAGTACGGCGAGTAGAACGACGAGAGCCGCGAGAAGAGCGACGCGTACCGCGGGTAGAACGGCGAGAGCTGCGGCCAGTGCTACGAGAAGAGCGACGTGGCTTTGTTAGTGGACCGGCAGTTGGCTCTTGAAACATAAAAGATTTCAGTTCTGTACATTCTAGGGCTTCAGCAGCCTCTTTAATTTTTTCAGGTGTAATATGCAATACAAAAACCTCCTTGTCAATTGGACTAGGTCTTGCATTAATAGAATACGCGATGATGCTTGTCCTTGATATGAGTCAAAAGTGGAGTTTGCGGAAATAGTTGATGCTGCGGGGTATCATGGAGAATTTACCCTTCATATACTTTAATAATTGAAGAAAGGTGGTCGAATCATGAAGCAAAAAGAAATCCCTCAATACGCTCTGTTTGTGAATGTAAAAGATTTAAAGGAAATGCAAAGAGATATTTGGTCAGAAGAAGCGGTTCAGGCAACGATGAAGTTTAACAAAAAACGCTACGATATTGATTTGCTCCTAAGAGGCTCCCATATTCGGAAGATGAAGAAAAAGTCATATTATATTGAATTTTATTCTCCGAAAATATTTCAGCGCGCCAAAGAAATACATCTAAACGCTGAATACAAAGATCCATCGCTTATGCGCAATAAATTGTCCCTCGATTTTTTCTCTTCTTTAGATGTTTTATCTCCCCACTCTCAGTTTGTCACTCTTAAGATTAATGGGAAAAATGAAGGAATATATCTTCAGCTCGAATCGGTAGATGAACTATTTTTGAAAAAAAGAAATTTAGCGGATGGATCTATATTTTATGCAGTAGACGGAGATGCTAATTTTTCTTTGATGAGCGATTTGGATAAAAAGCCAAAAACAACTTTGTTATCTGGATATGAAGATAAAGCAGTGAGAGAAGGAGACGAGGAAAAATTAGAAAAGTTTATATTTAATCTTAATACATGGACAAATACAGAATTCGAACAGAATATTGAGAAGTACCTGAACGTCGACCGCTACTTATCTTGGTTAGTTGGTATTATTTGTATGCAGAATTACGACGGTTTTGTCCATAACTATGCCCTCTATCTAAATCATGAAAGCGGGCGCTTTGAACTGATTCCATGGGATTATGATGCAACTTGGGGAAGAGATGTAAATGGAAAAGTAATGGAAGGAGACTATGTACGTGCACAAGGATTTAATACGCTTACAGCTCGCTTACTGGCGGTGAATAGCATTAAAAAGCGATATATTCAAAAAATGAACAATGTTCTAAATAATCAATTTACAATAGAATACATGAAACCAATCATTTATCAACTGCATGATTATATTGCTCCATATGTATTAAAAGATCCTTACGTAAAAGATAACTTGGAGCAATTCTATAAGGAACCAGACCTTATGCTTTCTTTCGTAAAAGACCGAACAGCGTACATTAAAAGTCATCTTTTTGATTTTTGAATTTTACTAGACTGATAGGCAAAAGTGGAATTTAAGAATAATAGGCAAATGCAGGAAGACAATAGCTGTACATGATACGTATATATACATTATGAATGACCAATAAGGACAATTAATAAGGAGGAAAAATAATGAGTAACTATTACTACGACCAAAATCAAGACCAAACTCAAAATGCAAATCGTAGTCGCGCTCGTAAAGTTCAACAATCTGAAAGCACGGGCTACTCTGCCCACTTTAAACCATTAAAAGGGAGAGTAGTAACTGTCTATCGCGGGGGGCCTGAATCTAAAACGGGATATTTAATCGACGTTCAATCAGATTATTTAACACTTGCTCTTGAAACAAAACAAAATAACAACCAGCAAAATAATCAACCGGCGCAGCTTATTCCACAACAGCAATATACATTTATTTATTACCAGCTCGCTCATGTTAAAAGCATTACAGAGGATACAAAGTCTAATTCCGCGCAAACATTTTCTGGATTTAATAGTGAAGTAGAACTGCACAGAGCCAACACATTTGCAGGCACTTTATTATTGATGAAAGATAAACAAGTGCAAATAAATCAAGGAGGGCCAGAGAAAAAATTGGGTAAGATCCTTGATGTATTAGGCTCATTTGAATCTGCGTATGTCGTATTACTAACAGAAGATGACGGCGTCGTTTATATCAATGTAGAGCACATAAAGAGTGTAAGTGAAGTTGTAAGCAAAAATACGCCTGTTGTTCCGCAAAACCCATTATTAGTTGAAGAAACACCTGAGTATATTAAAGCGAAAAGTTTCAATGAACTGTTTGAAGAGTTTTCGCATAGATGGGTAGCTATTAACGGTGGAGGGCCAGAGGCTGTAGAAGGTGTGTTAGTTCAAAGTCGCAATGGAAACTTTACTCTTGTACAAAATAATCAAGTTTTACGTTTACAACCAAGACACGTAAAAACCATTGCCTTAGGATCAAAAGGATCTTTCAAGCAAAATGAAGAAAATTCTGAGCAAAATGGAGATACAAATGAAGAAGATTCTGTGCAAGAATCAACTACAGTAGATAAAACCGGAGGTCGCACGGATGGCCGTACTGGAGACCGTACCGGAAGACGTACAGGAAGACGTACAGGAGGTCGCACAGACGATCGCTCGGGAGGTCGCCGTACGGGTTCACGCTCTTCAACACCAGGTGAAAAAGTTATTAAAACGAAAAATTATCGTTGGAAAGCATGATGAACTGGAACATAAAAGGTGCTTATAAAGCACCTTTTCTATCATATAGGAAAAAGGAGGAGAATGAGTATGAGTATGAATCATTATATTGATAAAATTGTTGAAGTCGATATATCAGGTAAAACAACGTTTGTAGGAAAACTTGTTGATCTCGGGTTAGATGTAATGGTTTTATATAATGGACATGATTATTTGTATATTCCCCTTTTACACATACATCGCTTGCGAGAGGTTTCAGAAGAAGATTATACACCTTTACGAACCATAGAAGAGAACTTAATAGAAGAAAGTCAGCGGATTTCTTATCGTAATATTTTACAGCAGGCAAAAGGGAAATTTATTGAAATTTATGTAACGGGAGGGAAATCATTGCATGGCTATATCACAAGCGTGCTGAATGATTATCTTGTGTTTTATTCTCCAGTGTATAAAAATGTCTTTGTTTCTCTACATCATTTGAAATGGCTCACTCCTTACAGCAATGAGTTAACCCCTTATTCTTTAAGTGACAAAGAGCTCCCAGTAAGGCCCGCCTCTGCACCTTTTGTCAGAAACTTTGAAGAGCAGCTTAAAAAATATGAAAATCAACTGGTCGTATTAGATTTAGGGGATCAATCAGAAAAAATTGGCGTACTTAAAGAAGTTTCTAATAATATTGTTGAACTAATTACGGCAAATGGAGAAAGTATGTATTGGAAGTTAGCTCACGTAAAATCTGTACACTTGCCTTAGAAAAAGAGACCTCGCTTTCGTCTCTTTTTTTTATGTGCTTATCAGGACAGGTATATTGAATAAACAAATGAGATGATTTAAATTTTTTAGAAAATTATGTTGACAATAAAGAAAATCTTTATTAAAGTTAGTAACAACAAACGTTAACCACCAACAATTATATAGAACTCTTATCAAGAGTGGCGGAGGGACTGGCCCTGCGATGCCCGGCAACCATCAAATGAAACATTCATTTGAACGGTGCTAATTCCTGTGGAACATCAGTATTGTTCTAACAGATGAGAGAAATCGTGTATAAACGAACACTCTTCCATCTGTGAAGAGTGTTTTTTATTTTGAGTTAAGGAGAGAAATAGATGAAAATTGAAACTTTATTAGTTCGTTCAGGAGTAGGTCGTGATCCTTCAACAGGTTCTATTACAACACCCATTTACCAAGCATCAACATTTGCTCATCCTGCTTTAGGGCAAAGTACAGGATTTGACTATGCACGTACGGCAAACCCTACTCGTACAGCATTGGAAGAAGCAATTGCTGCTTTGGAAAAAGGAGAAGTAGGAGTAGCATTCGCTTCAGGAATGGCGGGTGTAATGGCAGTTTTGGCACTGTTTAAAAACGGAGATCATTTAATTGTATCAGAGGATTTATACGGAGGAACGTACCGAGTACTAAATGAAATCTTTTCAGAGCAAGGAATTACTGTTTCGTACGTCAACACAGCCCATCTCGAGCAAGTAAAAGATGCGCTTCGTCCCAACACAAAAGCTTTATTTATTGAAACACCTACGAATCCAATGATGCACGTGACTGATTTGCCAGAAGCAATTTCGTTAGCTAAACAGCATGATTTGCTTACTATCGTTGACAATACCTTCATGTCCCCTTATTATCAGCGTCCTTTAGAGCTTGGAGCAGATATTGTGATACATAGTGCAAGCAAATACATTGGGGGTCATAATGATGTAGTTGCTGGTCTTGTAGTGGCTCGATGTAGTAGCTTAGGAGAGAAAATTCGTTTTTATCAAAATGCAGCTGGGGCAATCTTAGGTCCACAGGATAGCTGGCTGTTATTACGCGGTGTTAAAACGCTAGCGCTTCGTATGGAAAAGCATAATGAAAACGCACTGAAAATTGCAAATTGGCTTACTGCTCATGATCTCGTGGAAAAAGTGTATTACCCTGGTCTTGAAACACATCCAGGCTATGAAATCATGAAGAAACAAGCAACTGGATTTGGAGGCATGATTTCTTTTGCTGTCTCACACCCTGACATCGTGTCAGTACTTTTAGAAAATGTCAAAGTTATTACATTTGCAGAAAGCTTAGGAGGCGTGGAAAGTTTAATGACATTCCCAGCTCGTCAAACACATGCTGATATTCCGGAAGAAATTCGAAATCGTGTCGGAGTAACAAACTGTTTACTGCGATTATCAGTTGGAATTGAGCACGCAGATGATTTAATTAAAGATTTGAAGGAGGCATTTGATGCATACCAACAATAATAAACATAGATTTGGTACGAACTTAATTCATGCAAATACAGGAATTGACGGTCATTTTGGAGCGGTTAACGTACCTATTTATCAGGTATCTACATTTAACCAAGAAGATGAGACGAACAACGGCCGCTATGACTATTCTCGTTCAGGAAATCCAACTCGTGAGGCTTTAGAAAACACCATTGCTCAGATAGAAAATGGATACGCTGGTTTTGCTTTTTCATCAGGTATGGCTGCTATCTCATCGGTGTTATCTATTTTTGAATCGGGGGATGAAATTTTAGTTTCACATGATACGTACGGCGGGACATATCGTGTATTAACACGATTATTTTCAAAGTTTGGTATCAAAACAACTTTTGTTGATACAACGAAGGTTGAGAAAGTTGAAGAAGCTATCACAAAGGATACGAAGGCTATTTATATCGAAAGCCCTTCAAATCCATTTTTACAGGTAACGGATATTAAAGCAGTAGCAAGTTTGGCGAAGGAGCGCAATCTCCTTACAATTGTGGATAACACGTTTTTAACACCTTATCTACAGCAGCCGATTGACCTTGGTGTAAACATTGTGATTCATAGTGCTACAAAATATATCAGCGGTCACAGTGACGTCATTGGCGGTTTAGTTGTAGTAAGCGATGAAAAGCTAGCAGAAGAAGTAAAGTTTGTACAAAATGCTTTTGGTGCTATCTTGGGACCGCAGGATTGTTTTTTACTGCTTCGAGGAATTAAGACATTAAAAGTTCGTTTAGATCAGCAGTTAAAAACAGCGCTGCAGTTTGCAAAGTGGCTTGAAGAACAATCTCTAGTAAGCCATGTATATTATCCAGGATTAAAAAGTCATCCAGACCACAAACTGATTTCAGAACAAGCAAATGGATACGGAGCTATGATTTCTTTCCAAGTACAGGATGAAAAGGTAGCACGACATATTTTACAAGGAGTAAAATTGGCTTCAATTGGCGTTAGTCTAGGTGCAGTTGAATCCATTTTAACGCATCCTGCAACAATGTCTCATGCAAGTATCCCAAAAGAAGTGCGTGAAGAAAAAGGAATTACTGATTCACTTCTTCGTCTTTCAGTAGGGTTAGAGGAATTCGAAGATTTAAAGCAAGACTTTAAGGCGGTTTTTCAAAGCTTAGAAGAAAAAGCGTTAATTAAATAAAGAAAAGGACTTCCATCAAGGAAGTCCTTTTTTATCGTTATATACAGCTATCTAAAAGGTTTGTGTATAGGGACGCAAGCGCAACTTTTTCATCAGAGGAAAGACTGCTGTTTAGAATTCTTTTTATGCCAAGGTGATATTTTACATACGGTGTTTGCCGGACGCGTGGATGAGTCATTTCATCTTTTAAATCTTTCATAATGGCTTCGTGAAGCTGATCTTCACTTGTCATGGCTTGTTTAGAAGCGAACGAACGGTTCAACCATAGGGTTTGATAAGCTGCTAGTAAATGTTCAGAAGTCATTGTGCAAAGAGCTCCTTTAGATTAGTTTCTTCATTATAATAATCTATAGTTTACCACAAGTATTAATACGTGTACGTAACTTTTACAGAAGCAGATACAATCAAGGACTGAGCTTGAATAGGGGGAGAGGCTGCTAATAACTTAGGCGAGGAGCCAGATGACTGATAGACAGGTCCTTCTTCGATTAAAATAGGAATTTGGTTAATAGGGAGCTGCAGCGTGTTGGCAATGGTAAAGGCCTTTTCTTTAGCGTTAAGCAAAGCTTTGCTTATCGCTTCTTGTTCATATTTATCATCATTTGTAACGTGGAATTGAAGATCTTGCGCTACGTTGGCTCCGCTTGAAAAAGTAGCGTTATAGACATCGCCAGCTTGTTTTACATCTTGTACTCTTACTCTAAATAAGTGCTGTACTTCGTATCCTGTAAGAGTCGATTTTCCATCGCTGTAATCATATTTAGGATTTATGGTGAACGAAGCTGTTTCAATTTGCTGGTCATTGATTCCAAGTTTTTTTATTTCTTGCAGCAAAGTATTTGAAACAGCTGAATTTTCTTTTAAGGCTTCTTGAACGTCTCGGTTTTCCGTGCGGGTTCCAATCGTCATGGAAATTTCATTTGGAACTGCTGAAACACTTCCTTCACCAATTACTTTAATTTCTCTATTTTGTGTATCTACGCGCAGTTGCTGTGTAGGTTCGTAAGGGAAATAAGAATGTTGCATGTAAAAACCCTCCTTAATCTGTCTTTAGTACATATATATGACAACATGGCTTGCATTAAAAGCAAAAAGTACACAAGTTACGACTTGTGTACTTTTTTTACTATTTTGTATGCTGTTCTAATACGCTTTCCATGTTTCTAAATTGATCTTCTACAGCTTTTGAAGGCTTTTTTGTTAACAGACTTACTACAATAACAGCCAGCAAGCTTAAGAAAAATCCAGGAATCATTTCGTAAAGGGCATCCTTCAATGGAGTATTTACCCAAATTAATACTGTAGCAGCACCTACAATCATCCCTGCAAGTGCTCCCCATCGAGTCATACGTTTCCAGTAAAGACTTAGTAAAATAGCAGGACCAAAAGCTGAACCAAATCCAGCCCAAGCATATCCAACCAGTCCTAAAATCGTATCACTAGGTTTTAAAGAAAGCAAAATGCCAATAATTGCAACACCTAAAACTGCAGCTCTTCCAACCGTTACAAGCTCTTTGTCAGAGGCCTTGCGTCGGAAAAATGTTTTATAAAAGTCTTCTGTAACAGAGCTTGCCGTTACAAGCAGCTGAGAAGAAATGGTACTCATAATTGCCGCTAGTAAAGCTGCATATAAGAATCCAGTAATTAACGGATTGAAGAGTATATCCGCAAATTTAATAAAAATAGTTTCAGGATCTGCTAATTTCATACCTGTTTTTTCTACATATGCAATCCCAACCAGTCCTGTCAGCATAGCACCAATAATAGAAATAATCATCCAGCTCATTCCAATACGACGTGCGGGTTTTAACTCCTTAACAGAAGAGATAGCCATAAAGCGAACGATAATATGAGGCTGTCCGAAATAGCCAAGTCCCCAGGCTAAGAAAGATATAATACCTAAAACGGTCGTACCTTTAAAAATGTCAAGGTATGCTGGATTAATGTCCTGTACAATATCTATTGTTGTGTTAACGCCTCCAACATTGGTGAAAGCTACAATAGGTACTAAAACTAAGGCAAGAAACATAATAACACCTTGAACAAAATCTGTTAAACTAACGGCTAAAAATCCACCGAAAAGGGTGTAGGCAATAACAACAGATGCTGTTACAAATAAGCCAATTTGATAATTCACACCAAATGCCGATTCGAATAATCGTCCGCCTGATACCATACCAGCTGAAGTGTAAAGAGTGAAGAAAATAAAGATAACAATCGCTGATACGGTTCGAAGAATCTTGGCATGGTCGCCAAAGCGATTTTCAAAAAAGTCTGGAATTGTAATGGAGTCATTCGCTACTTCCGTATAAGTGCGAAGACGCGGAGCGAGGATTAAATAATTTAAATAAGCACCAATAGATAAACCTACTGCAAGCCATAAACTCGAAAGACCTGTCACATACATGGATCCTGGAAGCCCCATTAACATCCATCCACTCATATCTGAAGCGCCAGCTGAAAGCGCAGTAACGGCCGGACCTAGTCCGCGTCCGCCTAGCATGTAACCCGATACGTCCTGAGTTGTTTTTGTGTAGGCATACCATCCTATTCCAAGCATTCCTACAAAATAAATGCCCAGTGAAATATAAACACCAATATCCACCAAATCTCCCCTTTATGCATTTTTTATGCATGAAACGAGCAGTGCTCGCCATGCAAACATCTTATGGTTTCTAAAACTAACAAACTTTTCCCTTACTATCAACCCACAAAACCGTAAATTACCTAAGTCTAAAATCCCCTAAACCTTTATATTATAGAAATGAAATCGTTTTCAAAATAAAGTAAAATAAAAATATTCAGAAATTTATAAGCGCATTTTTTATGCAATATTTTATGCAAAAAATAAAATAAAAAGAGCATTTCGTAAAATGCTCTTTTGACATTCATGTATATTAGCGTGAGTTCGGGAATACGCGGCGAACAACTTCTGAAAACTCATCAAACAGCCCAGAGACTGGTTTGCCGGTTTGAAGCTTGTCTACATATCCGTTCATACGGTTTACAAAGTCAGGGTTTGTTGATACAAACACTCGATGAACACTGCCGTCAGCTTTTCTCACTTCATGTGCGATCTTATGCTCCATATCTTTTGTGAGATTACCTTCTTTGTTATCGTCTAACACAGCTGCTACGTAAGCTGTATGATCGGTTACGATTACGTTAGCATCTTTAACGTTTTTTAATGCTACGATACGATCAGCCGCCACATCGGCTACTCTCATTCCGCCCGACTGGTTATATTGTTCTTTTTCGTTACGCTGTACATCTTGCGTATCGTTCACGTCATTCATTTTCGTTTTATTGTTTCCATTTTCATATGTGACGTTGCGGACTGTATCATCATCAATGACGCCATCTTTACCTTGATCTGCTGTGCTGCAGCCGAATAAAGAAAGGGTCGTCATGCAGCCTACAACAAACAAAAACGATTTCTTCATAGTATCACTCCTTATAAGTTTTAACCTTTCTTATAATTTGTTAAAAACGTGTGAAGCATACATGAAAAATATAAAAAAGCCTATACTATCGAAAAAGGAGGAATATGTATGAGTGGAATTCAACAAAGCATATTTGTGCTTCATACAAAAGAAGAAAACCATGAAGAAACAACAACGTTTGCACTAACTTCAGAAGAAGCTAAGTTATTATTTGAGACCCTGCAAAATAAACGAAAAGAAATTATCGACGCCCATATTGATAACATGTTGACGTAAGGAAGATCAATATTTTGCAAAACGGCTGAGCCATATGCTAAGAATGGCCAAATATTTGCATTTTACATATAGGTATAGTATAATGCAAACGCAACCAAATTTAATAAATGTAATGAATACTACGTTTGACCATACACTCGAATTAGATTTAGTGAAAATTCACTTGTTATAAAGGAGATCTACTTCGCGTAGGTCTCTTTTATAATATGTGAATTTTTTATTTACGGTATAAATGTAAATATAGAGTAACATATTAAATTTTTTACATTTTTTGGAGGTTTTTTACATGGCTACTACAGGTACAGTAAAATGGTTTAACAGTGAAAAGGGCTTCGGTTTTATCGAAGTACCAGGCGAAAATGACGTATTCGTTCATTTTTCAGCTATCCAATCTGAAGGCTTCAAAACATTAGAAGAAGGCCAAAAAGTTGAATTTGAAATCGTTGAAGGTCAACGTGGACCTCAAGCGGAGAATGTTGTAAAATTATAATTCAACGCTACATATGAAAGCTGCCGACAGGCAGCTTTTTTTATACAAATTTGTTTTATTTGTATGATTAAGAAAATAGATTAAAGTAGGGAAGAAGGGAAGGCATGAGTTCATTTCATTGCTGTGCCACATGTCAACATTTTCAAAGTATTAAATTGGATAAGGGAATGAAATATCGATGCAAAAGACTGGGCTATGAAACCCGTCCTTCTTATCAGTTTACATGCTGGGAGCCAAAAGAAGTAGTTAAAAAGCTAATGGAAAAACGAAATCAAAAATGAGGATTGGACATAACGCAATCAATTCAATCTACAGACGAACAAATGAGATAAATGAGCTAGTAGGGATCGTTTTTTACACAACAGCTAGAAGCAGTTACATACATAAAACCTATGTTCACTCTACCAATGAAAAAATCCGAACGAGTTTGATTCTCCACCAAGAATCTCGATTCATCGTTCGGATTTTCCTTCAACTAAAATACGTTTGTCCCAGTCTCTTTTAATTATTCCTCGTTATTTGTACCTTCCTCTGAAGGTAAGTGCTTCCCGCAAAACTCTTTTACAGCTTCTTCTTCCTCTTCTTCAAGGTCGAAGTCTAATACTTTATTTGTTGAAACTTCGTAAAAATGAGTTTGGGCAATAGAAGTGTTATCTTTGCCTTTAATATATACTAAGCGTAGTGCTAGGTCGTTGCCCGTATATAATTCATCATCTTCTTCTACCTCAATGTATAAATGAAATTCATAGCGTTCACCTAGAAGGAGACCAAATGGATCCTGCAATTGTTCAGCTGTATATTCTTTAATTGTAAACATATGTACGTCCTTTCCATATATCAGTAAAATGCTTGCATCATCTATTATAGTTTTTCTTTGCAAAGAAAGAAAGTGCATGCGTAATCCATGCACGGATTTATTCCTTGATCATTCTATTTAGCGAATCGATGGCGCAAGAACTTCGATGATTTACTTAAATGTGGAAGAAACGCGCGTATGTTTTTGCTTATACATGGCAGCATCTGCTTTTTGAATTAATGTATCTAGGTTGGTGTTGTCTGAAGGCGCACATATAATAAATCCGTAACTCGCAGACAGTGCATACGGCTTATTAAATTCTTTCTTTTTATCTTCTAGCTGTTCATTAATATTTTGCCACAGCTCTTGTACGTATTCTTCCGTTTGTTCAGGAGCAATTAATAAAAACTCATCTCCTCCGTAGCGAAAGAGCGTATCATCGTTGCCAACATAACCACTAATTGATTCTGCTATTGTTTTAATAAGCCAGTCGCCTTCTCTATGACCATATTGATCATTTACTAGTTTTAAAGAATTAATATCGATAAAACATAATAGGAAAGATGTATGATTGGTTTTAGCTCTCAGCAGTTCCAGCTGCAGTTTTTCCATTCCGCTTCTTCGATTTAAAATTCCGGTTAGCATATCAGTTGAAGCGTGCAAGCTCAATTCATGCTCAACCGCTTTTAAATCGGTTATATCGGTAATACCTGCGAGTATACAGCTTTCGCTTTGATACTCTAGTAATTCATAATTGATCATAACCCACTTTGAATCTCCATGTTCACGTGCTTCTAGGATGTAGTTTTTTACATATTTCTCTTGTTGAAGACGTTTTAAAATCTTCTCTCGATCTTCATCAGTAGGATAGATTATAAATCCGTCTATTTGATCAAGATCTTGAGAAACAAGATTGTAAAAGTGAATAGCTTTATTGTTAATGAGCAGCACTTTGTGGTCGGATAATCTCGTTAATAGCAAAGGATAGGGATTAATTTTGAACAGCGTAAAAAAATTACGTTCGCTTTCTTTTAGCTGTAAATGATTCATATATTCTTTGTGACGGTATGTATAAAGAATGTATGAAATAAGCAAAGCGATAACAACTGCTGCAGTTGTATTGATCTGCTTTGAAATAAGGGAAAAAGAATCCGGTACATATCGTGATAAGCCGTATAGTAAAAAAAGATGGTTAGGAATAAAAATGATGCACAGATGTTTTAATTTCATAGGACATAAAACAGCTGTGGAAATCAAAAGCATCATATACACGTCTACGCGACCTGTGAAAAGCTGACTGTTAATAGTAGAAAGTGCTGCAGCAAATACGTAATAAAATATATAGCCATATACAATGGTGCTTAAGTAGTTAGCAAACCGTTCTTTTCTCTTACTAACATAGTAGAAAAATAAATAAAGAGAGGAGAGAGCAAAACTAGTGAAATGAATACCAATTAGTGTATGTCTAAACTGAGATGTCCCCGCATGTTGAAGTAAAGAAAACCCTATATAAATATAAATAGGATAGGAAACTACAAGAGCAAGTGAAACTAGCTTGACTCTCTGTTGAAGCATCTCTACATTCGTTTTATCGAACATTTTATCTTCATTAACTTCTCTTCCAGAAGGAAAACGAAATTTCTTCAAAAAGGAGAAAGGTAAAAGCGAAAGAAGAAATGACATGAACATCATCTCCATATCTTTTTTAGGTATTTTAGCATGTTTCTATAAGAAAAGACATGAATTTTTCAGATGAAAATGTCTGCTTTTTGATTAAGAAAAAGCATAAAGATTTATATGATTAAAGGTGAGGACAAAGAGCCTCACCTTTTTTATTGAAGTTTATTGGATTCAGCATGCCGTACAAACATGGTTTCATCTTCTACTAATCCGCAAGCTCCGCACTGAATGCGTTTTTGCGGTCCGTTATAAGCAGCGTGAAAGGCATCGAGCGTATCGTTTGTGTATTCTTCTACAACGTCTCCGCTTCTTGGATCCATTTTTACAGGTTTTGCATTTTGTTCAATGATATTAAAACGCGTTCGATTTGTTTTGCAGCTAGGGCAAAGATAAGGGCTTCCCATTTTTAACATCTCCTTGAAAAATTTACTGTATTAATACCATGTCCGAATCCACCAAAAACATACAAAAACTTATGGTTTTCTATCGAACGTTCATTCGTTAAAATAGAAGTAGGTGATGAAAATGAGAATACGAAAAAACTTACAAGAAGTAATGGATGTCTTGCAAACGAATCCATCGTATCAGAAAAATATTGTTCATTGGCATACAATCGAAGAGAAAGAAGCTAAAACTTCGCCATTTCCGGCTTCTTTGCATACGAAACTGCGGCAAGCACTTGAGAACCGAGGAATTGGTTCGCTTTATACGCATCAAAAAACAGCGTTTGATTTGGCGACAGCTAAGAAGAATGTTGTGGCTGTGACGCCTACAGCATCGGGGAAAACATTGTGTTACAACTTGCCGGTACTTCAGAGTATCATGGAGAATGATCAAGCTAGAGCTCTTTATTTGTTTCCAACAAAAGCGCTTGCCCAAGATCAAAAAAGTGAATTAAATGAAATCATTGAAGAAATGGAAGTACCAATCAATAGCTACACGTATGATGGAGATACTCCGGCAAATATCCGTCAAAAGGTAAGAAAAGCAGGTCATATTGTTATTACGAATCCAGATATGCTTCATTCAGCTATTTTACCTCATCATACTAAATGGGTATCACTGTTTGAAAACCTGAAGTACATTGTGATCGATGAACTTCATACGTACCGCGGTGTTTTTGGAAGCCACGTAGCTAACGTTATACGCCGGTTAAAGCGAATTTGCCGCTACTATGGAAGCAATCCTATCTTTATTTGTACATCAGCGACCATCGCTAACCCAAAAGAACTTGCTGAGCATTTAACGGGAGCTCATGTTATGTTAGTAGATAACAACGGAGCGCCTAGCGGCCGCAAGCATTTTATTTTTTATAACCCGCCTATTGTTAATAAACCTTTAAACATTAGAAGAAGTGCTACCCTTGAAGTGCGAAATATTGCAGGAGAGTTTTTGAAAAATAAAATTCAAACGATTGTATTTGCACGAAGTCGAGTACGAGTGGAAATTATTTTAACGTATCTGCAGGAGCTCGTAAAAAACCAGCTTCAAAATAAGTCTATTCAAGGGTACCGCGGAGGATATTTGCCGAAGCAGCGACGCGAAATAGAAAGAGGACTTCGAGAGGGAAGTATTTACGGGGTAGTCAGTACGAATGCTTTAGAGCTAGGAGTGGATATCGGGCAGCTGCAGGTGTGTGTGATGACAGGTTATCCAGGCACGGTTGCAAGCGCTTGGCAGCAAGCAGGACGAGCAGGGAGACGTCACGGAGAAGCCGTCATTGTGATGGTCGCAAGTTCAAGTCCGCTTGATCAGTATATGATTCAGCATCCCGATTACTTTTTTAGCAGAAATCCAGAAACAGCTCGAATTAATCCTGATAATCTTGTTATTTTAGTCGATCATTTAAAATGCGCGTCCTATGAGCTGCCGTTTAAGCAGGGAGAAACATTTGATGGGGTAGAAATTGAAGACGTGCTGGAGTTTTTGCAAGAAGAGCGAGTGATTCATTTTAGCGGAGACAAATGGTACTGGATGAACGATTCGTTTCCAGCTCATAATATCAGTCTGCGCTCTGCATCCCAAGAAAATGTTGTCATCATTGATCAATCGGACGTTGCAAATGTGAAAGTAATTGGAGAAATGGATCGCTTTAGTGCCATGACGCTTCTTCATGATGAGGCGATTTACTTGCATCAAGGCATTCAGTATCAAGTAGAATACTTGGACTGGGATGAGAAAAAAGCGTATGTTCGTGAAGTCGATGTAGACTATTTCACCGATGCAAACTTAGCGGTTAACTTAAAGGTTCTAGAAGCTGATAAAGAACGAGTGGAAAGGACATATTCAATCGGTTACGGTGATGTAATGGTCAGCGCTATGGCTACGATATTTAAAAAAATAAAGTTTGAGACGCATGAAAACATAGGGTCAGGTCCCATTTCACTTCCGGAAGAAGAGCTTCATACAAATGCCGTGTGGCTAAGCTTTGAAAAAGAACAGTTTTACGAATCTGAAGAACGATTGGAACAAGCACTCATTTCCGTGGCAAATGCCATTCAGTCAATTGCACCGCTTATGGTGATGTGCGATCCGGCTGATTTACATGTAGTGCCTCAGATAAAAGCGGTGCACAACGAACAGCCGACTATCTTCTTATATGATCGATACCCGGGAGGCATTGGACTAAGTGATAAAGTATACGAACAAATGAATGATGTGCTAAATCAAACCAATCAATTAATTGTAAATTGTTCTTGCGAAAGCGGCTGTCCGTCTTGTATCGGTATGGAAGCACAGGGAGAACACGCAAAAAGCGATGCGCTCGTGCTGCTACAACAACTGCAAAGTAGGTGAACTCTTGTCTTTTAAAAATAAATTAAACCGTATGAAAAAGCATCTTCACGTTACAGAAGCAAAGCCGCCGGTTGAAAGTAACCCGCAGCGGCCTAAGAGCGCATCTATTCCCTATGAGCAGGAATGGAAGGGAAATCGTGCTGTGCCTTACTTTGCGGAAGACAGCTACTGTATGATCAGAGAAGTGGTGTACCCGCTCGACTACAAACATGGACATTATGAATTTAATGAGCTAAAAAAAGTAGTGCAAGTATGGAATCGGTCTACAGTTGCCCATCCGCTTTCATCAAAAGGCCACACATATTCAGATTTATTTTTCTTTGATACGGAAACGACGGGGCTTAGTACAGGTACGGGAACGACTATCTTTTTGCTAGGATATGCAAGGGTGCTAAAAGATTCCGTCGTTTTTCGTCAGCATATATTAACGGAGCCAAGTGGAGAAGTAGCATTTTACGAAAGTTTTTTAAAAGAAGTAGACTATACGACGCTTGTGACTTATAATGGGAAATCTTTCGATTGGCCTCACGTGAAGACTCGCCATACGCTATTGAGAGATCATTTGCCCAAGCTGCCTAAGTTCGGTCACTTTGATTTGCTGCATGCGTCAAGAAGGCTGTGGAAACACAAAATGAGTTCGGTGAAGCTTGCGAATGTCGAAAAAGAAATACTTGGAATTGAAAGAGTTGATGATATTCCAGGTTTTTTAGCTCCCATGATCTATTTTGATTTTATTGAAACGAAAAATCCAAGAGGCTTATTCGATATTATGAAACATAATGAACATGATATTTTATCGCTTATTACCTTATACATTCATTTATCAAAGCATCTCCTTACTAGTGAGGAGTTTACAGAGAAAGAAACATACGAAGTAGCAAGGTGGTATGAGCAGTTAGGGGAGAACAAGCACGCTTTCTCTCTTTATCAGGGCGTAGCAGAAAAAGAAAAAGAAGAGCATGAAAAAGCTCAGCTAGCGATGGCTTATCATTATAAAAAAGAGAAGAGTTGGAAAGAGGCAGTGGACATGTTTGAACCCTTGGTTCAAACATGTGAAGGTGACGTCGCTATAGAAGCATTGGTTGAGCTAGCTAAAATTTATGAGCATCGTCTCAAAGATGTTCATCAAGCACTTCTATATACTGAGCTAGCCTCGGAGAAGTGGAATCAACTCAGAGGAATGACTAAAAAAACGTCGAAGGAAGCACTTGAAAAAAGACTTCTTAGACTAAAAAATAAATCAGCTAAAGCATAGACTTCGGCTGATTTATTTTAAAAAATTCAGAATTATTATTCTTTTGTTTTTGTGGATGTTTTATATTGTTCTATTTTTCAGTCATTGATAAAATTAGTCAATGTAAGACTTATTCTTACAGCTTAAAAACAGAACTTTGGTGAGATGGAGAGAGGCCCCATGAAAAATGTGATTTTAGTATCATTTTTCGCATTAATTTGTTTAACAGTAATTGTCTTAAGCAGTTTGAAAAATTCGTATAACTCCTTTATGTAGGTCAAAAATAGGTGTTTGTCTTAGTACATGTACATTGCCCTTCACATATTGTAATAGTGTAATAACTAAACAGTGAAAGGGGAAAAAGGATATGTATCCAAGACCAACAAAATGTATGCCACCAATTGTGCATCCAACAAAATGCTGCACGCAGTTTACTTCTCAGGAGGTAGTAGTACCTCACATTCATCCAAGTCATAATACATTGGTGAATCATACAAATGTGAAGCACGTACATTACTTCCCGCAAACGCAATCTGTTGTAAATGAAACTTCAAATCAACAGTTTTTTGGCGGCGCGCAGCAATATCCAACTCAAGTAGGAGGAGCAGGCTATCCAGGTCAAGTGGCAGGAGCAGGCTACCCAGGTCAAGTAGCAGGTGCTGGTTATCCAGGTCAAATGGGAGGCTATCCAGGTCAAGTAGCAGGTGCTGGTTATCCAGGTCAAATGGGAGGCTATCCAGGTCAAGTGGCAGGAGCAGGCTACCCAGGTCAAGTAGCAGGTGCTAGTTATCCGGGACACAAAGGTTGCGGCCAAGGAAGCTGTCATACAAAAGGCGCGCATCAAGGACCAAATTCAGGGTATTTTAGATAATGTACGCTAATAGGAGCTGATTTCATCAGTTCCTATTCTATTTTGTTATAAAGGAGTTATATAATGAAGGTGCTAACAGTTACCGGTTATAAGCCATTCGAACTTGGCATTTTTAATGAAAAACATCAAGGTATTACATATATAAAAAAAGCACTCTATAAAAAATTACAGGAATTAGTAGAAGATGGATTAGAATGGGTATTGATTAGCGGCCAGCTAGGAGTAGAAATTTGGGCAGCAGAAGTGGTATTTGATCTTCAGCTCGATTATCCCGAGCTTCAGTTAGCTGTTTTAACACCGTTTTTGGAGCAAGAAGAAAAATGGAATGACGTGAATAAAGAATTGTATGAATTCGTCTTAAGTCAAGCAGATTATGTAGATAGCATTACAAAAAAGAAATATGAAAGTCCAGCACAGTTTCGGTTGAAAAATCAATTTTTAGTAGAAAAAAGTGAAGGTATTTGTTTAGTTTACGATGAAGAGCACGAAGGAAGTCCCAAATATATGTTAGAAACGGCTAAAAAACGTGCTGAACGAGAAGAATACCCTATTATAATGGTGACATCTCATGACTTACAGGATATCGTGGATGAAGAAAAATTTTCGTCTTTTTAACGCCACTTGGCGAAACATTTTAAAAGATAAATTGACATTTGAAGCTATTTTTGAAAAAATGAATTATAATAAAGATAAGGTTTATCGTATTCGAGGTGATAGAGATGTTAGCTGATAAAATCCGTTTAACGGCCAAAGAAATTTTAGAAAAAGAATTTAAAACAGGCATGAGAGGCTATAATCAAGAAGAAGTAGATAAGTATCTAGATTCTGTTATTAAAGATTATGAAGCATTTCATGAAGAAATTGAAGCATTACAAACTGAAAATTTACGCTTAAAAAAGCAAGTAGAAGAATTATCTAAAAAGCCGCAACAACCTTCGTTTACCCCGCCGCCGGCTCAACAGCAGCAGCAAGCGGGTACGACAAACTTTGATATTTTAAAACGTTTGTCGAACTTAGAAAAACATGTGTTTGGAAGTAAATTATACGAATAACCTAAAAATAGGAGTTGCATTCAACTCCTATTTTTATTATACTAAGGAAAGTCGTTATCAATAACGTTCGGGTAATTGCTGCATCACATATGAGGATGTAGAGGAAAGTCCATGCTCGCACAGACTGCGATGTCTGTAGTGTTCGTGCCTAGCGAAGTCATAAGCTAGGGTAGCTGTTAAAAGCTAACGGCGGGGAAAAAGCCTAAGTCTTTTTAAGATATGGCTTGACTACTCTGAAAGTGCCACAGTGACGAAGTCTTATCAGAAATGATAAGAGTGGAACGAGGTAAACCCCTCGAGCGAGAAACCCAAATAATGGTAGGGGAACTTTCTGGAAGGAACTGAACGGAAGGAAGGACAAAATGGTTACATTTTGTAGATAGATAATTGCCACCGGAGTACGAGGTAGCTAGCCGCTTGCAGTACAATGGTACAAAACATGGCTTACAGAACGTTATTGAAAAGCAATCGACACTTGTTGTTACACACTATATTTTAATCCAACCCAGCTCTTCGTATAACGGAAGAGCTTTTTTTATGTCAAAATGACAGCTTATCATAAGCTGTCATTTTTTTGTACAACCAGACTGAGCTTGTTGTCAGCCTCAGGTCTTAGGAGAAAATAAAGCTTTAGCTCGTTTTGAAAAAACGTCATAATCCTTAAACTAAGTATATAGATAAGCGAAAGGAGGAGACAAAATGAAAAAAGTTGGTTTGTTTTTGATTGGAGCGGTAGCTGCTATCGTTCTTCTTGCAAATGCCGGTCCGATGGTAGGACTTGCACTTGGCTTAGTTATTTTGTACGTAGCATTTAGAGGGTTTGTTAAAGCAGAGACCCCCTTTAAAAAATGGCTCTGGGGGTTTATAGGTGTTGTCGTACTCTTAACAACTGTTTCAAATCTCCCGGCCCTTGCTGGTATCATCGCAGCAGTCGTACTTTACATTGTATATAAAAAATGGAACAGCAGCAGCCCTATAAAAACGGAAAAAGAAGATCCGTTTAAGCATTTTGAACGTCAGTGGGCTGATTTAAATCAAAAATAATGAAAGTTTACTTTATTATCTAAGGAGATGAACAAAATGAGAAACTTATTTACTCGAATGAAAGAAACGATTTCTGCAGACCTTCATCAATTACTTGATCACAAAGAACAAAAAAATCCAATTGCTGCACTAAACCACTATTTGCGTCAATGCGAGCAGGAGACCGAAAAGGTAAGGCAGCTTGTTGAGCGACAGCACACGTTAAAAGAACAGTTTAATCGCGAATACCATCTGGCCCTTGACATGATGAAAAAACGTCATGAGCAAGCACAAGTAGCACAAGCAGCTGAAGAAACGGAATTACATGAATTTATTTTAAAAGAACATGCTCACTACGAAGAGAGAGCAAAGCGTGTAAAAGAATCTTATGAAGATACATCCAAGCAGTTAGAAGAGCTTGAACAAAAGTATGAAGAAATGAAGCATAAGGTAAAAGATATGCATATTCGCCGCATGGAACTAATGGGACGCGAAAATATTGCTCGTGCGCATCATCGTATGAATTCAGTAATGAAAACAGAAGCATCTTATACGTCCTACAGCCAGTTTGACGAAATGGAAACCTATATTGACCAGCTTGAAAATCAAATTAATACAAATTACTATAGACAAACGGTAGACAGCAAGATTGCTGAATTAGAAAAAAGAGTAAAATCATCGTAAAAAATCAGTGTTTCTGCATAAAACATGGTATTCTAAAAAAGGCGTAGGTTTCTGCGTCTTTTTAAGGTGAGAGAATAGATACCTGCAGCATCCAAAGAACGCTATGTCATCTACGAGGAGAAGGGAGAGAGAGCTGTGCAAAGCGTAAACAAAACAGAATCTCTTATGTTCATTTTTATTTGCAGTTTATTTGTCCTGTTTATTGAAATTATGTTTTTTCACAGCGGCTTGATCTTTTCTGTATTAATTGCCGGTGCGTTCATGTATATTGGGCGAAAAAAAATGAGAAGAAAACTAGGGCGCATTTTATTTTGGATTGGCGTTATTGGACTTGTGTTGAATATATTTAATACGGTTGCCTTTAAGTTTTTAGTTATTGCTCTTTTTCTGTATTTTTTACTTAGATTTATTCAATCAAGAAAGCACCCGGTTGAATTCAGACCAACTGACCAATTTACCCAGCAGCCAAACCAAAGTTTGGTGCAGGTCCGCCCGGTTTTGACGAATAAACTTCTTGGTAGTCAAAGAACCGAAGACTCCGTATACGAATGGGATGATATTAATATTCAAAGCGTATGGGGAGACATTGTGGTTGATTTAAGCAATACCGTTCTGCCAAAAGGCGATGCGGTTATTTTTATTCGTCAGGTGTTTGGAAATATTAAAGTGCTCATTCCTTACGAAACGGAAGTATCTGTGAATCATTCTAAACTAGCAGGAAACGTAACGGTTTTTGGACATCAGCGCGGCTTTTCGTTCAATGAAAATTTGTCTATCAAAACAGAGGAATTTGATCAATCTGCTCATAGGGTGAAGATTGTTACAACTGTTGTGATTGGAGATTTAGAGGTGCAAAGGATATGAGTATTCTTCAACGGCAGTTATTATGGGGGATTTTCTTAAGTTTTTTTGTATTTGTATCCGTGCTCCTTACCGTGTTTTTTGCATATCCTGTTTTTCAACTTAGCGACTTATGGAAAACAAGCGTATTTGGCATGCCTTTTGTGCTGTTTTCCTTCAGTTTAAGCCTTACGATTGGAAGCGTGATTGGAGGAATCATGGGGTTTATGTGGAGACAGCAGTGGACATATGTTGAAAACCGATTATATGAAATAGAAAATGGCCATCGGCATATGTCGGCAAATGAACCGTTTATTCAAGAAACGTCTCGAATTATAAGCCGTTTAAATAAAGTAGATCATAAAATGATTCTTCAAGCACAGCAATCTCAAAAGATGGCAACGGAAAAAGTGGAAAATCAGCAAAAGCAAGTGCAAGAAATTGTTTCTCAGGAACGAAATCGGCTTGCTAGAGAATTGCATGACTCCGTTAGTCAGCAGCTATTTGCCGCTTCGATGCTTATGTCTGCTATTACGGAATCCACTCTTACGCTGCAAGATTCTGAAGCTAAGCAATTAAAGATGGTTGAAAAAATGATTAATCAATCACAGCTTGAAATGAGGGCTTTGCTTCTTCATCTTCGTCCTGCAGCATTAAAAGGAAAATCGCTACAGGCCGGAATGAAAGAACTGATGAATGAGCTTGCTCAAAAAGTACCGCTTGAATTAAATTGGAAAATAGAAGGTTTTGAACTTGATAAAGGCATTGAAGACCACTTGTTTAGGATTTTGCAAGAATCCGTATCAAATACGCTGCGTCATGCCAATGCAACAGCTTTAGATGTGCTGCTGATTAAACGTGACTTTTCCATTATTTTACGTATTGTTGATAACGGAGTTGGTTTTGATGTAGAAAAGGAAAAAGTCGGATCGTACGGCCTGCAAAATATGTACGAACGCGCAGTTGAAATTGGAGGCCTATTAAAAATTATTAGTTTGCCCGACAAAGGAACAAAGCTAGAAGTGAAAGTACCGTTAGTAGAAAGAGAGGAGAAGCAAAATGATTAATGTACTGTTAGTAGATGATCATGAAATGGTTCGTATTGGCGTAGGAGCGTATTTGTCGGCTCAAGCAGACATTCATGTGATAGCTGAAGCAGCAAATGGCCAACAGGCCGTTGAATTAGGGCTTCAGCTGCGCCCGGATATTATTTTAATGGATTTAGTCATGGAAGAAATGGACGGGATTGAAGCAACAAAACAACTGATTAAGCAGTGGCCAGAAGTGAAAGTGATCATTGTTACTAGCTTTCTAGATGACGAAAAAGTATATCCCGCTCTAGAGGCAGGGGCAACAAGCTACTTATTAAAAACGTCTAAAGCAGGAGAAATTGCAGCTGCTATTCGCCGTACATATGAGGGGCAATCTGTATTAGAGCCCGAAGTAACCGGTAAAATGATGTCTAAAATGAGAAAACCGTCGTTACCTCATGAAGAACTGACAGCTCGTGAAATGGAAATTTTACTGCTAATGACACAAGGCAAAACAAATCAAGAAATTGCAGACGAATTATTTATTGCGCTAAAGACGGTAAAAACACATGTGAGCAATTTATTAAGTAAGCTGGATGTACAGGACCGGACTCAAGCCGTCATCTATGCCTTTAAACACAAATTAGCGCAGTGAGAATCGTTATTCAAAAGAGAATAACGATTTTTTTTGTGAAAAACCTATTTTTTTGCATGTATTCATTATAAAATAGCGATATGCGTAAAGGCGAACGCTTACGTAAAAGCACTATTTTGAGGGGTTGAGCACATGGAAAAGAAATGGTGGAAAGAAGCTGTTGCGTATCAAATCTATCCGCGAAGCTTCATGGATTCAAACGGCGATGGAATTGGTGACATTCAAGGGGTTATTTCAAAATTAGACTATTTATCTGATCTTGGAATTGATGTCATTTGGATTTGCCCGATTTATCAGTCTCCTAACGACGATAATGGCTACGATATCAGTGATTATAAAGATATTATGAAAGATTTCGGAACAATGGAAGACTTTGATGAGCTGCTAGATGAAGTTCACCATCGCGGAATGAAGCTGATTATGGATTTAGTTATTAATCATACTTCAGATGAACACCCTTGGTTTTTAGAATCCAGGTCTTCTAAAGAGAATCCATATCGTGATTATTATATTTGGCACGAAGGTAAAGATGGCAAAGAGCCAAACAACTGGGAATCTATTTTTAGCGGATCAGCTTGGGAGTTCGACGAAAAGACAAAAGAATATTACATGCACGTATTTTCTAAAAAACAGCCCGATTTAAACTGGGAAAACGAAAAAGTACGTCATGAGCTTTATGAAATGGTTAACTGGTGGTTAGATAAAGGAATTGACGGCTTTCGTGTAGATGCTATTTCGCATATTAAGAAAGTGGCCGGCTTCCCAGATCTACCGAACCCTGAAAAGCTAGATTATGTGCCATCGTTTGAAGGACATATGAATCGACCGGGAATTCAAGAACATTTAAAAGAGCTAAAAGAAAATACGTTTGCCAAATACGATATTATGACGGTTGGAGAGGCAAATGGTGTAACATCGAACAGCGCGGATGAGTGGGTAGCTGAAGATGGCGGAAACTTCAATATGATTTTTCAGTTCGAGCATATGGGACTGTGGGATAAAGGAGAAGAAAAACCGCTTGATTTAATCGAGTTAAAAACGATTTTAACTAATTGGCAAAATGGTTTAGAAAAAATCAACGGCTGGAACGCTTTATATTTAGAAAATCATGACCAAATTCGTTCTGTAAATAAATTCGGCAGCGTAGCTTACCGAGTGGAAAGTGCAAAGTGCTTAGCTGCACTATACTTTTTAATGAAAGGAACACCGTTTATTTATCAAGGACAAGAACTTGGAATGACCAATGTTAAGTTCGATTCTATTGACGATTATGATGATGTTGGTATGATTAACTACTACCGTATTCAGCGTGAAAAAGGCGATTCACATGACGAAATTATGAAAGTGATTTGGGAAACAGGCCGCGATAATTCAAGAACGCCAATGCAGTGGAATACAGAAAGAAATGCAGGATTTTCTACTGGTACACCTTGGATGAAGGTGAATCCAAATTACGTAGATATTAACGTAGAAGAGCAGAAAAGTGATAAGAATTCGGTACTGAATTTTTACAAACAGCTCATTAAAATTAGAAAACAGCATGATGTGCTGGTGTATGGAACTTATAAGCTGTTGGCAGAAGAAGATACCGCTATTTACGCGTATACGCGAACATTAGAAGGTAAAACTGCTGTTGTTATTTGTAACATGTCACCGAAAAATCAAACGTTCGAGTTTCCTTCAGAGAGCGCATTTACAAACAGAGAAGTGCTGATTCATAATTATCCGTTGGATACAAACGAAACGCTTGAAAAATGTACGCTGCACCCATATGAAACACGTGTATACTTACTTTCATAAACAAGTTGAGCAACCGATTGCGCAACTTTAAAGTGAAAAGCTTTTAAAAACGCATTTATCTGCGACATAGGTGAAGAAACTGCTGGCTCTGTCAAGAGCCAGCGGTTTTTGTATTTTAATAAAAAGACGGAGAAAGCTTTGACTACGGCGCATGTATATGGTACTTTTACACTTAGTGTAGATAATTAGAAACAAAATGAGGTTGAAAAATGGCGAAATATAAAATTATTGCAACAGCAGCAATGGGAATTGAAGCACTGGTCGCTAAAGAAGTGCGTGCTTTAGGATATGAATGTGAAGTAGATAATGGCAAGGTTATCTTTGAAGGAGACGAGCTCGCAATTGCTCGCTGCAATTTATGGCTTCGTACAGCAGATCGAATTAAAGTGCAGGTTGGACAGTTCAAAGCTCGTACGTTTGATGAGCTTTTTGAACAAACAAAAGCATTAAATTGGGGAGATTACTTGCCCGTAGATGCACAGTTTCCTGTATCGGGAAAATCAGTTAAATCTAAACTTTTCAGCGTATCAGATTGTCAAAGCATTGTGAAAAAAGCAATTGTTGACAGCATGAAAAAACATTACAACAAAACAACAGGATGGCTCGAAGAAACAGGATCAACGTTTAAAATTGAAGTAGCGCTATTAAAAGATGTTGCTACATTAACAATTGACGCAAGCGGTGCAGGACTTCATAAGCGCGGTTACCGCGTAGGACAAGGGGAAGCTCCTTTAAAAGAAACGCTGGCAGCGGCTTTGATTATGCTAACACCGTGGAATGCGGATCGTCCGTTTGTCGATGTTTTTTGCGGTTCTGGTACAATTGCTATCGAAGCAGCGCTTATCGGTCAAAATATCGCACCAGGGTTTAACCGTGACTTTTTATCAGAAGAGTGGCCGTGGATGTCAGCAAGTATTTGGGACAAAGCGCGCGAAGAAGCAGAAGACTTAGCGAACTACGACCAAGTGCTAGATATTGCTGGTCATGATATTGACCATCGTATGGTAAAAGTAGCGGAGCAAAATGCATTTGAAGCTGGACTTGGAGATTTAATTCAATTTAAACAAATGCAAGTGCGCGATTTTACGACGCCGAAAGAATATGGAATCATTATTGGTAACCCTCCGTACGGCGAACGTTTAAGCGATCGTCCTTCTGTTGAAAAAATGTATGCTGAAATGGGCCAAGCGTTTTCTAAGCTTGATACGTGGTCAATTTATATGCTTACATCTCATGAACAGTTTGAACAGTACTACGGTAAAAAAGCGACGAAAAAACGCAAATTATTTAACGGATTTATTAAAACAGACTACTATCAATACTGGGGACCTCGTCCTCCACGCAACGACCAATAATAAAAAGCCAAGCGGTGTAAAAACCGCTTGGCTTTTTTACGTTATTTCTTTTTTAAACCGCGATAAGCTAGCATTCCAAACATGCCTATACCGAGCACGACAATTAATAAAATAAACCAAAACGTGGCATTAAGCAGGTATTTATATAGTCCGTCATAATAATCATGCATGTACTCACCCCATTGTGTTTTTTTATAGTATGGGCGAGTAGCGGGGCAATATATGTATTCATTTCTTTTTACTAGCAGGCTTAAAACGAGAAATGATCAGCTTATTTCTAACATATTTACGAAAGGGAAATCTCATACTAAAACCTAAGAGGTGATAAAATGAGAAAAAATCGATCAGCACGGGTTTTTGGCGGGATGATGCTTCTTTCATGGTTAACCATCCCTTTTATAGGACGACAGCATATTAAGCGTTATTTATCATCTACTATGTTTATTTCCTTTTTGATTATGGTTGAAAGCTATATTGCTGAAAAAAAGAAGTGGTGGATATTCCCTAATCCTCCTCATCCATATCTAACAGGTGAAGCTGCTTTACTTTTAGGTCCATTTTTAGCAGGTTCTTTATGGATTAAAAAGTTCACATATGGCCATTTTGGAAGGTATATGTTATTAAATGCAATCGTAGATACATTTTTTGTTTATCCTTTTCAACGAGCTATGAACCGTGCAAAGCTTTTTAGGGTAGGCACATTTAAAGAGTACCATTTGCTAGGTATCTTTCTGTTGAAAGCTGCTTTAATGTACGTTTACCAACATCTAGTAGTAGAGAAACCAAAATCTCAGCGTGCTTTAAAAAATAATCCTATAGAATAAAGGAGCAGGCAGGGAAGCGTGATTTTCTTGCCCGCTATTTTAATGCTCCAGATGTCATTCCTGAAATGAAATGCTTTTGCAAAAACACGTACGCAATCAATAATGGAATAGAAGAAAGAACGACTGCTGAAAACAGCATAGGGTAATTAGTCAGAAATTCCCCTTGAAAGTCCAATAGTGCAATAGGCAGCGTTTTTACTTCTTTAGATTTTAACAAGAGCAAAGGGAATAACAGATCATTCCACACAATCACAAACGAAAAAATTCCTACTGTAGCCATTGATGGTATTGAGAGTCGAAGAGCGATTTTTGAATATATTTTCCACTCTGACGCTCCGTCCATGCGAGCAGCTTCAAATAGTTCCTTTGGCAAAGTTTTCATAAACCCCGTGATAATAAACACACCGATGGGAAGCAAAAAACTTATGGAGACGATAATGACGCCTGTTAGCGTATTGACGAGCCCAAGCTTATTCATCAGCAAAAAGACAGGAATCATATTGACTTGGGTAGGGACAATCATTCCGCAAACAAAAAAGCCGTATACAATCCATCCAAGCTTTTGAGGTAGCTGAATAATAGCATAAGCAATCATGCTTGAAAACCATAGAATAAAAAACGTGCCAAAGACGGTAACAATCACGCTGTTTTTAATATAGCCAAAGATGGGTTCATTGACGAGCAGCTGTTTATAATTTTCAATATTCCAGCCTGCTGGTAATCCGATTGGGTTGCTGTAAAGCTCAGGCGTTGTTTTAAAGGTTGTTAATAAAACCAAGCTTAAGGGCAACAGAATGATTAAACCGTATATCCCTAAAATCAGTTGTCTGAATGGGTTTTGTTTCATAAAAGAATCTCCTTTTACATTTTGGTTAAGCGAAGTACGCGAAATTGAAGAAACGTTAAAAGAGCAATTACAATCATAAATACAACTGAAATGGCAGAGGCATAGCCGAAACGAAAATTAATAAAAGCTTCGTGATAAAGCAGTGTCGAAAGAATTTCAGTTGAGTTGGAGGGACCTCCATTTGTCATTGCAATGATTAAATCAAATGCTTTAAAACTTTGTATGGTCGTATAAGCTACAACCATTGTCGTAGCTGGAGCTAAAAGAGGCCACGTAATGCGCTTGAATTTTTGCCATCTTGTTGCTCCATCAATACTAGCAGCTTCATATAACTCGCTGGGAATAGCTTGAATTCCAGCTACAAAAATAATAAGCATTTGACCAGTATGTGCCCAAAATTGTACAAAAGCCAAGCTGTAAATGGCGATATGTCCATTTCCAATCCAAGACTGGGTCCAATGCTCAAGGCCTATTTTACTTAAAAATAGGTTCACTCCTCCAATGTTGGGGTCATACATAAAGTTCCACGTGAAGGCAATCGACACGGACGAAATAATCGTCGGTACAAAAAAGAGTGAACGATAAAATGTATTCCATGCAGAATTTTTATAAAGTAAAAGTGCAAAGCCTAAGCTCAATAACGTTTGAAAGATCAGCACGCCAATTGTAAACTTTAAGTTGTTTGTAAGAGACTGTGTAAAAATAGCATCGTTTGTTAAAATTTCTTTGAAGTTTTGAAACCCTACAAATGAGAACTGAGAAGACAATCCATTCCAATCAGTTGTGCTTAAAAATAAAGCAGAAAGCGTTGGCAATGCAAAGAAAACAGTATATATGATAAAACCGGGAAGTAAAAACAACCATAGATGTCTGCTTTTAGAGATACTTTTAAATGAAAAGAGAGGAAAAGAGAACGAAGGGGTTCTCTTTTCTTCTTCTTGAATAGACGTATTAGTTTTTAGCGACACGTTCTACCTCTCCTTGTGCTTTTTCAGCAGCTTTTTTCGCTGACATACCGGATAGTACGTCCTGTACAGATGTTTCAACAGCTTTTGATACGCGCTCATTTAAAATTGTAAATCGAGGTTGGAAGACCGTTTTTTTGTCTTTCCATTTTGCGCTTTCTTTGAGTTCAGGTGAATCATATTTCACGTCTTTGACCGTTAATAACTGGCCAGTAGCATTCGCATACTCAGAAGAAATCTTTGGATCTGCAAGGAAAGTTAAAAATTTCTTAGCAGCTTCTTTGTGTTTTGATTTTTCAGCAACACCTAATAAGAATGTCGTGGTATGAACACCTTCGTATTTTGCTTTATCTTGATCCACTGTAATCGGGGCAAGCAAACCTTGATCAATCTTCGGATTTTGCTGTTTGACTGTAGCCATCATATAAGAACCTTGAGCAAGCATTGCGCCTTTTTCCTGAGCAAAAAGTGCTGCAGCACTTTCTTTTTTCGTACCAAGAGCATCTTTTTGGAAGTAACCTTTGTCATTTAATTCTTTAATTTGAGATAGGGTTTTGATAAACCATTCATCAGTTAGCTTGCGCTTGCCCGTTTCTACTTCGTGAAGGGCGTTGTTTGTAGGTTCGTTATTCATAATCATTGGATTAATAAATTGAGAAGGACTTACGTCTCCTGAAAATAAAATCGGAGTATATCCATTTTTCTTTAATGTTTCAGATGTTTTTAAAAAGCTATTCCAATCTTTAGGAACATCTAAATTTAGTTTTTCAAAAATGCCTTTGTTATAGACAGGGATGTTATAGACTAGCTGATAAGGAAGAGCATATTGCGTATTATCCGCTTTGCCCGCTTGGATTAGCTTTTCGTCAAATTTGCTGAGTAAGTTTTGGTCGTCCAGCTTGGCAAAACCGTTTGCTTTGCGAATCGTTTCAAATTGACTTCCTGGAAAACTAGCAAATACATCGATACCTTCTCCAGATAATAGAGATCCTTGAATTTGTGATTGATAGGAATCAGAAGGAAAGACGGTCATTTCTACATGAATATTTGGATTTTTCTTTTCAAATTGCTCAATGATAGAATCAAAAGCTTTCGAATCTTCTCCTCGCCAATGCGTAAAGTTAATGGTTACTTTTTTAGAAGAGTCACTGCTGTCGCCGCTTGTTGAACTGTTTTTGCCGCAGCCCGCGATGATCACGGTGAGCATTGCTAACAGAATTAATAATTTTTTCATTTTAGTTCCCCCACTTATAGAATTCTTTTTAGATAGTTATTGGTCAATTTTGATACGGTTGGTAGATGCTTGGTCAAAGAAATGAGCATGATTCATTTGAAAATGAAATGGAAAGTGCTGATGAACTTGAATATGTTCATCCCCAGGGATTTTAGCTATAAAGAGCTGGTCTCCTAAACTACTGTATAGTATGTACTCTGCTCCTAATAACTCAGACACCTCTACCGGTAATGAAATATGAGAAGCATCAGAAGAGGCGCGCGTAATATGCTCTGGTCGAATTCCTACAGTAATGAACTGATTGTTGTAGCCTTTTTCATGTAACGAATGCATTTGATTTTCTGTCAGCTGAAACTCATGTTCACTGATGTACAGTTTGTTGTTCACTACTTTTCCTGTGAAAAAGTTCATTCCCGGCGATCCTATAAAACTGGCTACAAACGTATTCTCTGGAGCATTATACACTTGCATAGGTGAACCTATTTGCTGAATTTTTCCGTCTTTCATAACTACAATTCTGCTTGCCATCGTCATCGCTTCTGTTTGATCGTGGGTTACATAAATAATGGTCGTCTGCAGCCTCTGATGAAGCTTACTGATTTCAGCACGCATTTGTACGCGAAGCTTCGCATCAAGATTAGATAAAGGTTCATCCATTAAAAAAATTTGGGCATTCCGTACAATGGCTCTTCCTAAAGCCACTCGCTGACGCTGCCCTCCTGATAACGCTTTTGGCTTGCGTTTTAAATAGGGTTCTAAGTCCAAAATATGAGCCGCTTCACGAACGCGATCATCAATTTCTTGTTTTGGGACTTTGCGGAGCTGCAAGCCAAATGCCATGTTGTCGTAAACTGTTAAATGAGGGTAAAGCGCGTAGTTTTGAAACACCATTGCAATATCCCGGTCCTTAGAAGGTAAATCGTTTGCACGATCTCCATTAATAAGCAATTCTCCTTCTGTTATCGATTCAAGGCCGGCGATCATTCGAAGGGTACTGGATTTGCCGCACCCTGAAGGTCCTACAAACACAATAAATTCTTTGTCTTGAATATGAAGATTGAAATTATCAACTGCAAGACTATCTTTTCTGTATTTTTTATACACGTGCTGTAACTGCAGTTCTGCCATTTTTTCTCCTTTCAGCAGGCTTTTAAAAAAATAAAAGCCTCTAATTGCACAGACGGATTGTACGTGTATCTGGCAATTAGAGGCTATCGGTTGACCGGCAAGCCTGTATTATGTAGTTTTGAGTGATTGAATCTGTAAGTAATTTTAAAATATATTATTCCTATATGTCAAGTGAGAATTAAAATATTTTAATGAGTTCGATTATTTTCTTAAATGAAAGAAGCCATTTATTAAGCCAGAGATGCTGGTTTTGGGAATAAAATAAACAGCTGGTGTATAGAATGATAGTATTCACTTTTATAGTAAGCACTACAGAGAGAGGATGTTTATAAATGGATAGAAACACGCAGTTCACTATGATTCGTCAAGCGTTGGAAAACAGCTATCATTTAATGCAGCAGGGAATAGAAGTGAGCGGAGAGACGCTTACTCAGCTGGAACAAGCAAAAGCCGAGTATGAAGCGGCCTTTTTATTGTCTCATTCCACGGACTCAAAATTCCGCTGTAATTAATTTTTTAATAGCACTTATTCCGTTTGCGTTCTATACACTCAGCTTTTATACAAAAAGGTTCTGTCCTTACAGGCAGAACTTTTTTATGTTCAGCTCTTTTTATTGACATTTTAGATAAAGTAGTCAATAATTAAGTTTTGCTTACATGAGAAATTTACTAGATAAAAAGAAGTGAAGCTAATTTTTATTGATAGATATTTACATAAATAAAGGAGTCAGTATCGATGATGAGAGAGCGGTTGCCTTTTACAATTGAGCGGGATGAAAACTTTTTTGACAAATTAAATGAATGGATAGGTGATGTTTTTTATGATCATCTTCCAGACGCAGGGTTAGAACTTCGAGACGAACAAATTTTTATGGCTTTTCAAATCGAACGAGCTTTTAAAGAAAAAAATGTAATCTTTGCAGAAGCAGGTGTAGGAACAGGAAAAACTATTGTGTATTTACTGTATGCTATTTGTTATGCAAGGTATATTGGCAAGCCAGCAATTATTGCCTGTGCGGATGAAACATTAATTGAACAGTTAGTAAAAGCCGAAGGAGACATTGCCAAGCTCTCTGGTATTTTAGATATTAACATGGATGTTCGCCTAGCAAAATCTCAAGATCAGTATCTGTGTTTAAAGAAATTAGATGCTGTGACAGCACGAACAGATAATGAAAACATTGAAGAAATTTACGATACGCTTCCTGATTTTGTTCATGATCATAGCGGTATGCAGTCGTTCTATCACTACGGAGACCGTAAAGAATATCCTCATTTAACGGATGAGGAATGGAATCAAATTAACTGGGATACGTTTCAAGACTGCTCTTCCTGTGAGCAGCGTCATAGATGCGGCTTAACGCTTTCACGTGAGCACTATAGAAAAGCACATGACTTAATTATTTGCTCTCACGATTTTTACATGGAGCACATTTGGACATATGAAGCCCGCAAGCGTGAAGGACAGCTTCCCCTTCTTCCTGAAAGCAGCTGTGTTGTATTTGATGAAGGTCACCTGCTGGAATTTGCTGCACAAAAGGCTTTAACATATCGAATTCAAGAAGATACGTTAGAAAACTTGTTAACGCGTCTATTAGAAAATGACGTGCGAGAAGAATTTGCTGTGAAGATCGAGCACGCTATCGATGTGTACGCAATGTTCTTTGACCGTTTAAGTGAAGCAAGCACAGAAATCGTTGGTTCTAGCCGTAAAGAAGTAGCCCGTACAAATGGATTACAAAGTGTAGGAAAAGAACTTTTATCGCTGCTTGAGCATATCGGAAACGAGCTTGTGTTTGAGAGTGAGACCTATACAGTAGACGAATATACGCTGCGAATTGTAGATGAGTACCTAGATCAAATTGATTATTCGCTGCGCTTATTTATGGACAACGAAAATGCCATCTACTGGGTGGAAGAAAACAACTGGCAGCTGACGTTGGTTATTATGCCGCAAGCAGTAAAAGACGTCTTAAAAGAACGAGTATTTGCAAAGAAAATACCATACATTTTCACGTCTGCCACTCTGTCAGATAACCAATCGTTCGATTATTTAGCATATAGCTTAGGAATTGCAAAGCCGCTTTCTTTTTCCGTTGAATCGCCATTTGATTATGATGAGCAAATGAAAATTGCGGTAAAAAATGTTTCAGATGATCAAGAAGAAGCGTTTGCTGAAAAATTCGCCTTTGCTGTTGCGCAGCTCGAAAAAACGAACGGACGAGCACTTTTACTGTTTAACAGCAAAGAAGAACTAGAGATGTTCAAAGAAGTTTCCAAAGAGTTAAATCAGTACACATTCTTATTTGAAGGCGATCAAGAAATCAGTAAATTAGTATCTCAGTTCCAAAGGGAAGAAAAAACGATTTTATGCGCTGTTCATTTGTGGGAAGGATTGGATATTCCTGGACCTTCGCTATCTAATGTAATTATTTGGTCTCTGCCGTATCCACCAAATGATCCGGTCTTTGAAGCAAAACGCAATCAAGTAGTCGATCCATTTTGGGATGCAGATATGCCGTATATGCTTCTTCGCTTAAAGCAAGGAGTTGGAAGGCTGATTCGCTCTCATAACGATAAGGGTCTAATCACGATCTTTATGCCAAAAAGCACAGATTCAAAAGTGCGTTCAATCATTGAACAAAATGTCCCAACAAAAATAGAAAACGTATAAAAAAGCGCGGTTGTAGCCGCGTTTTTTTATACGTATAATAGATTGAATATTCAGTTATATACACGCCGTTACTATTATGATAAAATAATTTATGGTGAAATAAGGAAAGTAAGGAGGAAAAACAATGAGAGAAGACATACAGAAAATTGAGAAACAGTTTTATGAATACATGAATAAAATCAAAAGTTATCACGAGGCAATCGGAGTGATGTACTGGGATTTGAGGACGGGTGCTCCAAAAAAAGGGGCGGATCAGCGTTCTGAAGTTATTGGCATGATGTCATCAGAAGCGTTCAATCTTTCGGTTTCTGATGAAATGGCAGGTTTTATTGAGAAATTAACGAACCCTGAGTCACAGCCTTACATAAACGATATTACGAAAAAAGCAGTGGAAGAATGTAAAAAAGAATATGACTTAAATAAAAAGATTCCTCCGCATGAATATAAAGAATACGTTACATTAACTTCAAAAGCTGAGTCGGTTTGGGAAGACGCAAAAGAAAAAGCAGATTTTGCTTTATTTCAACCGTATCTCGAAAAAATTGTAGCGTTCAATCAGAAGTTTGTGGAGTATTGGGGGTATGAAGGAAACAAATATAATCGTTTATTAGACCTTTTTGAACCGGGGATGACGGTTGAAATCTTAGACGAGGTATTTGGAAAGCTACGGAAGCATATTGTGCCTCTTGTTCAGCGAATCGCCGGGTCGAATACAAAGCCAAATACGGAATTTTTATTCCGTACTTTCCCAAAAGAAGCGCAAAAGCAATTTAGTCTAGACGTGTTAAAAACGCTTGGCTATGATTTTGAAGCGGGGCGACTTGATGAAACAGTCCATCCTTTTGCTACTGGTTTAAACCCGGGAGATGTGCGCATCACGACTAAATATGCCGAAAACGATTTTCGAACGGCTATTTTTGGAACAATTCACGAATGCGGCCATGCTTTATATGAGCAGAATATTTCAAAGGATCTTGTCGGTACAGTTCTATGTGAAGGTACTTCAATGGGAATTCATGAATCACAGTCACTGTTTTTTGAGCAGTTTGTCGGTAAAAATAAGGCATTCTGGCAGCATCATTACGACGTACTAAAAAAGCATGCGCCGGGACAATTTGACGATGTAGATTTAGAAGATTTTTACCGAGGAGTAAATGAGGCGAAACCGTCTCTTATTCGTATTGAAGCAGATGAGTTAACGTATCCTCTTCATATTATGATTCGCTATGAGATTGAAAAAGGATTAATAAACGGAGAATATAAAGTTGCAGATTTACCGGAAATTTGGAATGAGAAATACGAAGAATATTTAGGAGTTCGTCCAAGTCACGATGGAGAAGGCGTGCTTCAGGATGTACACTGGGCCGGAGGAAGCTTTGGGTACTTCCCTTCCTATGCTCTTGGCTATATGTACGCAGCGCAGTTTAAGCATACCATGTTAAAAGACTTGCCTAATTATGATGAACTTCTTGAAAAAGGAGAAATTTCGCCGATTACAAATTGGCTAACAGAACATATTCATCAGTGCGGAAAAATGAAAAAGCCTCTTGAAATTTTAAACGATGTAACGGGAGAAGGCTTAAATGTAGATTATTTAATTCAATATCTAGAAAAGAAATATGGAGAAATTTATCACGTATAAAAAACGCTATAACCGAATATTATGTTTTGTATCGAAAGTAAATGTTCGAAAATATCGCTTTTAGATATTTTCAAATAAAAGATTTGCTGATATAATACAATTAACTCAATAACGCACTCATATAATGACGAGAATAAGGCTCGTAAGTATCTACCAAACTACCGTAAATAGTTTGACTATGGGTGAGCGATGAAGTTTGTTTTTCACTTTTGTGCGTAACAGCTCAAGGACATTGCTCTACTCATATACGAGTGCAGCTATGTTTTTGAGCTTTTTTAATACAAACGTTGGAGGAACGAACTATGAAAGCTTTGCAAAACAAAATTTTAACAGATGGTATCGTATTATCGGACACGGTTTTAAAAGTAGACACATTTTTAAACCACCAAATGGATCCTGTATTAATGAAAGAAATTGGAGAAGAATTCGCTTCACGTTTTGAAGATGCAGGAATTACGAAGATTTTAACGATTGAATCATCAGGAATTGCTCCAGCGATTATGACCGCATTGAAGCTAAACGTTGAGATGGTGTTTGCCAGAAAAAGAAAATCTTTAACACTTCAAGACGGACTCATTACATCAAAAGTATATTCATTTACAAAAAAAGAAGAAAATGAAATTTCAGTTGCTGATAAATTTATTCGAGAAGATGACGTGATTTTAATTATTGATGACTTTTTAGCAAACGGCCAAGCTGCATTCGGCTTGATGGATATCGTACAAAAAGCAGGTGCTAAAGTAGGCGGCATTGGGATTGTTATTGAAAAAGCGTTCCAAGATGGAGGAAAACAAATTCGTAAATCAGGCGTTAAAGTAGAATCATTAGCACGCATTCAGTCTTTATCAAATGGTAAAGTTACATTTGCTGAAGATAAACCAACAGTGGAGGTTTAATATGAATAAAGGAAAAGTCTTTTCACTTGGTTTACAGCATGTTTTAGCTATGTACGGAGGTGCGATTGTTGTTCCGCTTATTGTTGGAGGAGCCATTGGCTTGACTCAGCAGCAGCTTACGTATTTAGTGGCGATTGACTTATTTATGTGTGGTGTGGCAACTCTGCTGCAAGTATGGAAAAATCGTTTTTTTGGAATTGGTCTTCCAGTTGTATTAGGGTGTACGTTTACTGCAGTAGGACCTATGATTTCAATTGGAGGTTCTTACGGCGTTTCTTCCATATATGGTTCTATTATCGTCGCTGGTTTACTCATTGTCCTTCTTTCTGCTTTTTTAGGTAAATTGGTTAAGTTTTTCCCTCCTTTAGTTACGGGCTCGGTTGTAACGATTATTGGAATTACGTTAATTCCTGTAGCGATTAAAGATTTAGCCGGAGGAGAAGGAAGTAAAGATTTTGGCAGCTTGAGCAATTTAGGTTTAGGTTTTGGCGTTTTGTTATTAATTATTGTTCTGTATCGATTTACAAAAGGATTTATGCGCTCCGTCTCCGTGTTATTAGGATTAGTTGTTGGAACAATTGCAGCTTCTTTTATGGGAAAAGTAGATTTTTCCGGTGTAAAAGAAGAAGCGTGGGTTCATATGCCACATGTTTTGTACTTTGGGATGCCAACTTTTAATATTATGGCCATTCTGACAATGTTCCTCGTTTTACTTGTTGGTATTGTCGAGTCAACAGGCGTTTATTTTGCTGTTAGTGATATTTGTAAAAAAGAAGTGGATGAAAAAGATTTATCTAAAGGCTATCGTGCAGAAGGACTGGCGATTTTATTAGGCGGATTTTTTAACGCATTTCCTTATACAGCGTATTCTCAAAATGTAGGACTTTTACAATTGTCAGGTGTTCGCACAAGAAATGTTATATTTGCAGCGAGTGGAATTTTAATCGTTTTGGGTTTTCTACCTAAAATCGCAGCCGTGACGACGGTTATCCCGAGCTCTGTCCTTGGTGGAGCAATGGTAGCTATGTTTGGAATGGTAATCTCTTCAGGTATTAAAATCCTTAGTCAAGTTGATTTAGCAAAACAAGAAAACCTTCTTGTGATTGCATGTTCGGTTGGCATGGGTCTAGGGGTGACGGTTGTACCTGAACTCTTCAAAAACTTACCAGATAGTCTTCAAGTTCTTACTGGAAGCGGTATTGTAATGGGGAGTTTTACAGCAATCTTTTTAAATATTGTCTTTAATATGATGAAATCACCACGTACGCAAGTTGCAGAAACAAAGTTAACAAATGAAGTAGTATCGAAATAAAAAGAGGCTAGGACAAAAATATTTTAGTTGAGAAGATCCGAACGATTAATCGTTCGGATCTTTTCATTGTAATGGGGAACATAGGCCTAATTTGTTCGTTTTTCCTATTAAGACCGTGTTTTGAAAAACAGTGTATAAAGCATTTTTCCCACATCAGGGTTTTTTGCCACTAATGAAATTTCTCTTTTGAATTTGAAGTCTGTAATGGATAACGCTTTAATGGTTGAGCTTTGTAAATGGCGCATAAAAATTTCAGGCAGAATTGAAATACCTAAATTAGCTGAAATAAATCCCATAATACTTTGCGCAAATTCAATTTCATTGGCAATGGAAATTTTTAAGTTATGACGATTGTACGCTTTTTCTACTAGTGTCCGAACATCGCACCCTGGCGGGAGAACTACAATGGGTTCTTCTTTAAAATCTTTAAATGATACGCTTTCTTTTTCGGCTAACGGGTGCTGATCATTCACAAATAAATAAAAATCTTCTTTGAATAATAGTTTTGACCAGTAAGTATGTTGAACCTCTCGATCATCAAATAAAGCCCCATCAATTTGATTGCTTTCTAACTGCTCTAACAAATCATAATAGTGATGCGAGGTTTTTATATCAATATGGCGATTGTGATCTTTAGCAGAAGCCAGTTGATAAGGTAAGTAAAAAGCAGCCATACTCTGCCACGTTCCGATAGTTAAATCACAAGCTTCTTGCGTAGACACTAATTTTTTTTGAAGAGCATGAACGCTTGATAGTATGGATTCACCTTCTTGTAAAAGAATTTCACCTGCTGAGGTTAATTCTACTCCTGTAGCGGAGCGAATAAATAATGTTACCCCTAAATCTTCTTCTAGTTTTCTCATTTGCTTACTGAGCGCGGGCTGCGTCATATGCAGCTGTTCGCTTGCTTTGCTTAAGCTTTTTGTTTTGGCTGTTTCAATAAAAGACTCAAGCCATTCTGTTTTCATATTTATCACCTATAACCTTTTGTTATACCCATAGTATAGAAGGGAAGTTCTCATAAATCAATGAAGATGCTAGTGTATATAGTGTAGTTAACACAGCACAAAGAAATTCACACAACTAGGAGGATGAATGATGTATCCAAACAAACTATATATTAACGGTGAATGGACAACAACAGAAGAGAAAATTGATGTAGTCAATCCAGCAACAAAAGAAGTAATAGGACAAATTCCAAAGGCAGGCGCAAAGGAAGCAGCACTTGCCGCTGAGGCAGCGGCTGCAGCTTTTAAAACATGGTCGAAAAGAACCGCTCAAGAGCGCAGTGCTATTTTAATGAGATGGCATCAACTAATTGAAAATCATAAAGATGAACTAGCAGAAATTATGACAACGGAACAAGGCAAACCATTTGCAGAAGCAAAAGGTGAAGTGCAGTATGGCAATGATTATATTGCTTGGTTTGCTGAAGAAGGAAAGCGTGTATACGGTGAAACGATTCCAGCTCATCATACACATAAACGTATTACGGTTAAAAAACAGCCTGTTGGCGTTGTAGCAGCTATTACACCATGGAACTTCCCTGCAGCAATGATTACGCGTAAAGTGGCCCCAGCTCTTGCAGCAGGATGTACAATTGTTCTAAAACCATCTGAAGAAACACCATTTACAGCATATCGTTTAGTAGAGCTCGCAGAAGAAGCTGGAGTTCCAAAAGGTGTGATCAATGTTGTTACTGGAGATGCAGCAGCTATTGGTGACACATGGCAAAAAGACGGACGTATCCGAAAATTAACATTTACTGGTTCAACAGCGGTTGGCAAACATTTAATGCGCGGTGCTGCTGATACTGTGAAAAAATTATCGCTGGAATTAGGCGGTCACGCACCGTTTATCGTAACAGAAAATGCAGATTTAGACGCTGCTGTAAACGGCGTAATTGCTTCTAAGTTCGTAAACGCAGGTCAAACGTGCATCTGCACAAACCGCGTATATGTACAAGAATCCATTGCAGATGCTTTTGTTGAAAAATTTGCAGCAAAAGCGGCGGAATTAACAGTAGGAAATGGATTAGAAGAAGGTACACAAGTTGGACCGTTAATTAACGATAAAGCGGTTGAGAAAGTAAAAGCACAAATTGCGGATGCAAAAAGTAAAGGAGCTAAAGTTGTGGTTGGCGGACAAGCTATAACAACTAAAAACGGTTTCTTTATGGAGCCGACAATTATTACAAATGTAACTGATGACATGAATTGCATGTTTGAAGAAACGTTTGGACCATTGGCACCTGTAGCAACATTTAAAACAGTAGAAGAAGCCGTAGAACGAGCAAACAATAGCCCTTATGGTTTAGCCGCTTACGTATTTACAGAAAACATTAAGGAAGCAACGTTTGTATCTGAAGAGTTAGAATACGGCATTGTAGGAGTAAATGATGGCTCTCCATCTGCAGCTCAAGCTCCATTCGGCGGCTTTAAAGAAAGTGGTCTTGGACGCGAAGGAAGTCATTACGGCATTGAAGATTATTTAGAAGTAAAATATATCTCAATGGGACTTTAATCAAAAGCAGAGGGACAAAAATATTTTAGTCGAAGTGAAATACGAACTAGCAACTAATAATCAAAATGATTGGTTGTTAGTTCGTATTTTTTTGTTGTTAAGGTGGACGTAACTTTCAGGTGTTTCGTTGTGTCCTAGCTTTTTTTATGCACTTTTGTAAAGAAAATTTGGAATAATAGTTCTTTAGCGCAATTAATTGCATTTCTAGGGTGTCTGTGCAAGAATAAATATTTCAAAAATGGTTTAGCTTTGTCTAAAGCGTGGGTAATACAACAAATGCATATGATTGCTTGTTAGATGAAATGAAAAGCAGAACTTTACCACTGATAAATTACGCAAGCTAGAACCAAAATAGTAGTACTGAATGGTGAAAAATATAGGAGTTGATATAGATGATTACAGCAGAGAAAAACATAGTGAAATTTAAAGCAAAAGACGGACGTGAAGTCACTATTCGCCCTGCGCAGGCAAGCGATGCAGAGCATATTACAACAGCGGTAAGAGAAATTATTGAAGCCGGTGAATTTATTCAAAAAGATGAGCCGCGCACAGTCCAAGAAGAGCAAGATTTTATTGCATCAGTAGAAAAGAACAATCACATGTACGTTGTAGCTGAAGTCGAAGATGAAGTTCTTGGAATTGCACGTGTTCTTAGAGGCGAAATTAAAATGAAGCGCCACACGGGGCTCTTCCGTACATGGCTTATTTCAAAAGCACAGGGAATGGGAATAGGAAAACAATTTATGAATTATACGCTAAACTGGTGCAAAGAAAATAATCTTCATAAACTTTCTTTAACTGTGTTTGCTTCGAATAAAGTGGCATACGAATTGTATAAAAAGGTAGGATTTGAACAAGAAGGCGTTATGAAAGAACAAGCTTATTTCAACAATGAATATGTAGATGAAATCTATATGTCCATTTTCTTTTCATGAAAAATAAGCACTTATTTTCGTCAATCCATAAATTGTATCTGTACATTCAGATTATTTGCGCTATAATAAAAGTGCACAACAAACATACACTTCTTCAAAACGTAGACTTTCCTGAGTTACAGGAAAGTTTTTTTATGTTTCGCCTCCATTCCACTAAAAAAGAATTGAATAAATCCCCAGCTATTACAAATGTTAAATGTAACGCAATCAAAGAGGTGAAGTGTATGCCAAAGATTATCTCAGTTGGATTTGGAGTTCCCCCCTATGAATTAACTCAGCAAGACACGCTGCTATTTGCAAAAGAACTTTTTTCCGAATCGTTTAAAGATATTAATCGTCTGCTAACCGTTTTTCAAAATGGTCAAATTGAGAAACGTAATTTTGCCAAAGACTTATCTTGGTTTCAAGAAGACCATACATTTGAAGAAAAAAATGATGCTTTTATAGAATCTGCTGTTGAATTAGGTACAAAAGCAATTGAAGACTGCTTAACAAATAAGAACTATGTAAGTACCCCTTTGCCATGTGGAGAAATTGAGGCTATTTTTTATGTTTCAACAAGCGGTTTAGCTACGCCTAGCATTGAAGCACGAATTATGAATAAGCTTGCGTTCTCAGACCACACAAAACGAATTCCTATTTGGGGATTAGGGTGTGCTGGAGGAGCGGCTGGGCTTTCAAGAGCTTATGAGTATTGCAAAGCCTTTCCGCGTGCTAAAGTCCTTGTTTTATCCATTGAGCTTTGCAGTTTAACTTTTCAGCGAAATGATCGTTCAAAAAGCAACTTAATCGGTACGTCTTTATTTGCAGATGGAGTAGCGGCTGCTTTAGTCGCAGGTGACGAAGCTGATACCACTTTTGCCCTTGCAAAAAGCTATCCTTACATTTTACATACACAATCGACACTCATGCGCAATTCAGAAGATGTAATGGGGTGGGAGATCAAAAATGATGGACTATTTGTTGTCTTTTCAAAAGATATTCCCACGATTATCGATTCGTGGTTAGGCGGAGAAGTTGAGTCATTTTTACAAACACAGCATTTGACTAGTCGGGATTTAAAGCATTTTGTTGCTCATCCTGGAGGGAAAAAAGTGCTTGAAGCATATGTATCAACGCTGTCGCTAAACGAAAATATGATTGCTGATTCCCTAGATGTACTTAAAAACCATGGAAACATGTCTTCCGCAACCGTTTTGTATGTATTAGACCGCTTTATGAAGAAAGAAATTTCGAGTGAAGAATACGGTTTATTAACAGCTCTTGGCCCTGGATTTAGTTCTGAAATGCTTCTATTAGAGTGGAGGTAAAGCGATTGTTTTTTTATAGCTTTTTTGTATTTATTATCTTACAGCGTCTATGTGAATTGGTTATTGCCAAAAGAAATGAAGCTTGGATGAAGAAGCAGGGAGCATACGAAGCTGGTCAAAGTCACTACAAATGGATGGTAAGCATGCATGCCGCTTTTTTTGCTGCTCTTTTTACGGAAGTGTATGTATTAAACGATGGAATGTATCACTTTTCTTTTTTGTTGTTTAGCTTTTTTGCGCTTGTACAACTTGCAAGAATATGGGCTATTTCTTCGTTAGGAAAGTATTGGAATACAAAAATTATCGTTTTGCCTAATGCGAAAGTTGTGCTAAGAGGTCCTTATCGTTTTATGAAGCACCCTAACTATACGGTAGTAGCGGCAGAATTGGTGTTAGTTCCGCTTATGTTTCAGGCATACTGGACGTTAGCTATTTTTTCTGTTTTCAATTTGTGTATATTAGCTGTTAGAATTCCCTTAGAAGAGCAAGCGTTAACGAATGAAACAAATTACGGCGAAGTGATGCAAAACAGGGGACGTTTCTTTCCTGTAAAAAAATCTTAAAACTAATTGAAAATGATTATCTTTCATGATAAGATGAAACAAATGATAAAGATTATCAATTTCATCAAGTAGAAACGGTGGTGGACGTAATGGTTAGTCTTTTTGTGATCGGAGCTCTTGCTACATATGTTGGCGTCACAACGTATGTAATGAAAAATATTGAAAAAGCCCAAAAGGCGTAACATACATGCGATGAATAAAAAATACGATACAAAGCTGTCAAATTATTGACAGCTTTTTTTATTGTTTTTGTAACTAAAAATTCAGTTTTTTATGGGAAAACGCATGCGAATCAAGTAAAATAGAGAAAGAATAAGCAGAAATGAAGCTGGATAGAGAACATTTAAATACAGTCTTGAATGAGGCAAAAGGGGTAGAGTAATAATGGGTAAAGTGAGTGTGAAACATCAAGAAAATCTCCGATTGGAAGCATCTCTTTTTCATTTACATAAGCAATTTCAAGCAGCTGGAGATGAACAGCAGGCAGCAAAAGCAATACAGCTGTTAAAAAAGTGGGTGAACGGTGAATTTGTTGTAGCTTTTTGCGGACATTTTTCGGCTGGAAAATCGAGCATGATTAACGAATTAATGGGGCAAGCAATTTTGCCTGCAAGTCCTATTCCAACAAGCGCAAACTTAGTATCAGTAAAAGCTGGGGATGAGCATGCAACCGTTTATTACCACAAACAGCCGCCGGTGCGTTATGAAGCGCCTTATGAGTATGAGCAAATTAAGCAGTTTGCTGTCGATGGAGATGAAGTAGAGTCCATTCATTTATCGATAGATACAGATGCTATTCCTAAAAATGTTGTGGTGATGGACACACCGGGAATTGATTCAACAGATGATGCGCATCGTGTATCGACCGAGTCAGCTCTTCACTTAGCGGACGTTATTTTCTACGTGATGGATTATAATCATGTGCAGGCAGAATTAAATCTTCAATTTGCAAAACAGCTGCAAGAAGCTAATAAAACGCTTTATTTAATTGTAAATCAAATCGATAAACACCAAGAAGATCAGCTAACATTTCAAGCATTTAAAGAATCTGTAGAAACGTCATTTTTAAAGTGGAATGTGAGACCAGAAGGAATCTTCTATACGTCGTTAAAAGAGCCAACCAACCGTCATAACGACCTTTCGTACGTAAAATCTCTATTACTTGCTATGATGACGGAAAAAGAAAACCGACATCAGCATATTCAACATGCGATGCAAATGGTAATTGACGATCACCTTGCCTTTATTGAAGACCAAGAAGAAGAAAAGTTAACGATTCATGACGATCTGCGCCATAAGCTGACGCTTGAGAACCATGAAATCAATAAGCAGCAAAAAGAGCAGCTTCTCGAAAAAGAAGCGGAAATGAGGTGGGCTGAAAAGCAGCTAGCAGAAACGTACCAACAAGAAACAGGTAAGATACTAAGCAACGCCAATTTAACACCATATGAAATGAGAGAAAAAGCTAGGCTGTTTTTAGAAACGACAAAGCCTGATTTTAAAGTGGGTCTTTTATTTGCTAAGAAAAAGACCGAGGAAGTAAAAAAAGAGCGGCTGACGTTATTTTTTGATGATATGAAAGAACGTGCAGCTTCTCAGCTGCAGTGGCACTTGCAGCAATATGTGCAAGAGCTGGTGAAAAATCAAAATCTTACCGACCCGGATCTTATACGCCAGGTTCAGCAGTTTGAAATTCCGTTAGAGCCGCATGATTTAATTGAAACGGTAAAGGCAGGAGCTACAATTAATGGTGATTATGTTTTAACGTACGCAAAAGATGTAGCCGATCATATTAAGAAAAAAGCGACGCGATTATTATATGAGCTTTATGCGCAAATTGAACAAAGCAAAATCGAGCAAGATGAAGTAAAGCGTGAAAAAATTTATCAGCACTTGCAGGAATATGAAGCATTTGAAGAAGCGTATACATCTCTTCAGGAAATGAAAGCAAAATTGGCACGTACAAAAGCTTTGCTTCAATCTTTACAGCAAACTGATGACGACCTAACGGCAGAAGATGCGAACGAGTTGTCATATATGTTACAAGAAGAATATGAAACGGGCATCATGAAAGCTGAAGAAAAGCATGAAGCCGTGAGTGAGCAGCAGTTAGTTTCAGAGCCTGAGGAAGCTGCGCATGAAACAGGAACAGAAAAGGTTCTTCAAGATGTATCAGCTGTTCTCGAACAGCTCCGTTCATTTGGAAAGTTAGACCGCTTTATTAACAGGCTTCAAGAAAAGCGTAAAAAGCTATCAAATCAAACGTTTACCGTAGCTTTATTCGGGGCGTTCAGTGCCGGTAAGTCATCTTTTGCTAATGCGTTGATTGGAGAAAGATTACTTCCTGTATCTCCGAACCCAACAACAGCAACCATCAATAAAATTATGCCTCCAACAGAAAAACGGCCGCATAAAACAGCTGTTGTGCAAATGAAAACAAACGAGCAGATGATCCAAGATTTAAATGGTGCACTTAAGCTGTTTCATCATGAAGTAGAATCAATTGACGAAGCGCTAACAATTATTCCAACCCTGCAGGCAACAGAAGAGCTGCAGCTGCATTTGTCGTTTTTACAGGCAGTAGAAAAAGGCTACGGCGAAGTCAAGCAGCATATCGGTTCAGAAGTTGTAGTGGATACGGAAGGATTTCATGATTATGTAGCCAAAGAAGAAAAAGCGTGCTTTGTTCAATTTATTAACCTGTATTATGACTGTGAATTTACTCGCTTAGGCATTACGCTCGTTGATACACCCGGAGCTGATTCAATCAATGCGAGGCACACGGGAGTAGCGTTTGAGTATATCAAAAATGCAGATGCCATTTTATTTGTAACGTATTATAATCATGCGTTTTCAAAAGCTGACCGCGAATTTCTTATTCAGCTTGGCCGTGTAAAAGATGTATTTGCGCTTGATAAAATGTTTTTCTTAGTAAATGCAGCGGACCTAGCCAGCTCGGATACAGAGCTGCAGTTAGTTCAGACGTACGTAAAAGAGCAGCTTGAACAGTATGGTATACGCTTTCCGCGCTTATACCCGGTATCAAGCTTACAGGCTTTGCAAAACCACGAGGATAAAATGTTTCTGCCATTCAAAAATGCGTTTTACCGCTTCATAAATTATGAATTACCAGAGCTTGCTATCCAAAGTGTTTATGCAGATTTCGAACAAATTTTAGCAGTTGCCAATGAAATGCAACAGGTGCAAACAAAATCAGAAGTGGATAAAAAGCGATACATTCAATCTCTTCACATAAAGAATGAGCAGGTAGCAGCAAAACTGCATGAAATTCATTTTGAATATGAACAACAGCAGTTTGACCGAGAATTAGAAGAGCTTTTATTTTATGTGAAAAAACGTCTGTTTGTGAGGTACGATGACTTCTTTAAAGAAGCCTTCAGTCCGGCAAACTTAAGGGATGATCGAGGTGAAAAGCAAAAGCAGCTGCGCCTGTGTTTGCAGGAGTTATTAACGTCTATTTCCTTTGACGCAACGCAAGAAGTGCGTGCGACCACTTTGCGAATCGAAAAATACATCGTAAAATTAATCGAAGACTGGCATCGAATGATCATTACAAAGCTCCAGCGCTATGAACCGACGTTTACTCCAACGTTGAACTCTTTAGAGCCTCCAAATGGCAGTGAAGTTGTGACAAGTCATCAATTTGATGAGAATGAATCGTATCAAAAAGAGCTTTCACTGTATAAAAACAATAAAAGCTTTTTTGAAAAAAATGAGAAAGCAAAGCTTCACGCTGCTTTACTAGAACGTATTAAGCCAGAGGTTAATCACTACATTGCGAAAGAAGAAGCCGCTCTTCATTCACACTATACCCATTTAGTGAATCAGTACGTTTTAGCGCATAAACAGTCTGTGTCTGAAGAATGGTATGATTATTACAAACAGCTGCAAGCAGCCGTGTCTGAAGAATTTCCAATTCAAGAATTGGTAAGTACAATGACGGTGTTAGAACATGTATTGGAGGAAAGAAAGGGTCATTAATTTTTATGTCTACACACATAAATCAACGTTTACAGGAAATTGAAAAAGAATATAATGTGGAAATTTTGTTTGCATGTGAATCAGGCAGCCGTGCTTACGGACTCGACACGTCAGCGAGTGATTTTGACGTTCGCTTTATATACAAATATAAAGCGTCACGCTATCTTCATCTCAATAGACCTCAGGAGGTCATTAATGTAGCAGAAGGCAATTATGATATGCAAGGGTGGGATTTGTACAAAACCATTTATTTGTTTGCAAAATCAAACCCTTCGCTTTATGAGTGGCTATGGTCGCCTCTTGTTTATTATCAGAAGCCATCGTTTGCTGAGCCACTGCGGCAAATGATGGCTCAATCATATTCCTTAAAAGCATTGGGATATCATTATTTTAAAATTTTAACGATAAATAGTAAAAGAAATCTGACATCTTCTGTTACAATAGAGGATATAAAAGTGATGCTTCAACTGATTCGTGCATTTTTATCACTGAAAGTAGTAGTAAAGCAGCGCAGTTTCCCTGTTATTTTATTTGCCGATTTATGTAAGCAGGCAAATCTCGACGATAGGCAGCAATCCATCATTGAGCAATTTGTACAGTGCAAGATAAGCCGGAAAGTTGCTTTTAATGAAAAGATGAAAAACTTTTTAGACAGCATTAAGAAAGAAGCTGCAGCGATAGAAAAAAGCTTAAAAGAATTACCGGAAAAGCAAATCAGTTGTGAGGACATTAACTTATTTTTACTAACTCAGCATAATATAATGGAGGAACGAACATGAGTGTACATAAAGAAATTTCAGCCCATTCTAAAAAACAGCACGAATTAGTACGTGCTTTTGCCAGCTTAGAAGCTCGACGCGAGCAAGCTATTGAAGCAGCTGTGCTTTTGTGTAAAGAAGGGAAACCCTTTTCTGTAGATGGTATTAATACTGTAACAGCAGAAATTAATGAACTGTCTCAAAAATATACCATCATTCCAGGCCGTAAAGTAGTGACAGAAGAAATGGTTAAAGAGTACGTAGCAAGAATATAAACGTGCTAAGCTCTGGTGTTTTTACCTTAATTTGAACAGGATATGACGTACCGCTTGATCCATACTAATAGTGTACCAACGAGGTACAAATAGGAGGAGATAGCGATGGGTCGTCAAAAATTAGGTAATAAAAATGCGCAAGCGAATAACAATGCAAAGCATAATTATAACCAAGAGTTCTCTTCTGAGTTTAAAGCAAATCAGGCTCAAAAAGCAAAGCGTGCAAAAAGTGCAAATGACACTTATGCTGGGGAGTTTGCTTCTGAGTTCAACGTGCAACAAAACCAAAACAATTCTGTTAACAAGAAGTTAGAAGCTAATAAAAGTGCAAATAATCAATATGGCCAAGAATTCGGCTCTTATGCTGAAGTTGAATCTGCCAAAATGAATAATGCTGCACAAAAAAAGCGTAAAAAATAACAGAACTGTTTCCAAAAGCGCCGGGATTAGTCTGCTCTGTCAGCAGATTAGCCCGGCGTTTTTTGTTGGGCAATATTTGCTTGGGTACGAGATGTCAATCCATCGCAAACTATAGATGAGGTGAAGCAATATGAATAAAGGAATTGTCATTGCTCTTTCATCAATCGGTTTAGCCCAAGCCTTAAAAATCCCCATTAAAAAGTATCAAACAGGAAAATGGGATATGCGGATGATTGCTGCGTCGGGTGGAATGCCAAGCTCTCATTCAGCCGGCGTATCTTCTTTAGCGACCTATGTAGCGTTAAAAAGAGGTGTTTCTACGATTGATTTTGCGTTAGCATCTGTTTTTGGAATTATTGTGATGTACGATGCCCAAGGAATTCGAAGGCAGACTGGCGAAATTACTATTAAAGTGAATACGTTAGATGAAGAAATTGAAAAGCTTGCGGGTCTTCCAGACGGAGGCTTTCACGATTTGACGGAACAGCGCTTGAAAGAAATGCTTGGGCATCAGCCCGAAGAAGTGATTGGCGGAGCCATTTTAGGAGTAGCGCTTGGAGCGATTGGCTATTTTTTAGAAGGGAAATCATAGTCAAACAGCCAAAAGTAAGCTAAGATAAAGAAGAACCTTTGCAAAAGGATGGGACGAAAAAGTGACAAAAACAGCTCAAACCGTTGAAGAGTATCTTCTTTATCTTGAAGAAAAAGGCTTTCATTTAGCAGAAGATGCACGTGGATTTATTTCATTTGGTCAGCAGTATACGCGTGCAGCTGACGAGATGGTCATATTTACAATTGAATGGACACTAAAAGTACAAAAAGAATTTGACGGCAGTTTTTTTGTATCGCTCCTCGAGAATTTGACATCACATCGTATTAGCAATCAAAAACAAGCCATTCAATATTTAAAGTCATCAGGTATGATTTAAGCAGGATTACATTCCTGCTTCTTTTTGATTAATGGCTTGTCTTGCCAGCTGATCAGCACCTGCGTTTTGAGAGCTAGGGATCCACTTTATAAAAAATAACTCAAATTGACTGGACAATTTGAGGGCTTCTTCCAGTAAAGGAGCAAACGCTTTATTTTTAACGTATTCTTGGTTCATTGCGCGGTCTACTAGCTGAGAGTCCGTTCGAAAAGATACGCTCGTATACTTTTTTTCTAAACAAATTTTTAATGCATGAAGAAGTGCATGGTACTCTGCTTCATGATTCGTCATTGTCCCAAGAGCAATAGCGTAACGATGATGTTCACCATTTCCTTTAATTAAAATACCAGCTCCAGAAGGACCAGGGTTACCAGCAGTGGCTCCGTCTATATAAACTTCAATCATCATACAGCCTCCTTGTTAAAACAATATAAGCTTAAACCATGTTTTTTCATCAATAGTATTGTATCATAAGTACTTCAGCTATTTTATATTAGCACGTATAGACGCTAAAATCCGCTTATTAGGTAAGAAAACTGTCATGAAAAGACATAATAGAAGATAAAATACAAAAAAGCAGAAAAAGTGTTGAATTCAAAATTGCTGATGAAAGGAATGCTCGTTATGAATTTCCAAATTGAATGGCATTATAAATCCTCGAAACATAAACAGTTAATTTTCACATCCGATTTCACAGATGCGAATGAGGCGCTAATGATTGTGGGTGATTTAGAAAAAACAGGTCGAACGAAGGAAATTTTTCTACTTGATGAGCAACAGCAAAAATGGACTGTAAAAGAAGCGAAAAAGCTCTTACAGGAAGTACAGACAGAGCCTCACGATATTGTGGCATATTTTGACGGAGGCTATGAGCATGATACGCTCTTAGCGGGGCTTGGGGTTGTGATTTATTTTAAACAGAACAACAGCTCTTACCGAATACGACGCAACTCAAGGTTGCAAGAGATTGAATCAAATAATGAGGCAGAGTATGCTGCTTTTTATTATTTGATACAAGAGCTTGAGGAACTTGGTGTTCATCATATACCGGTAACGTTTAGAGGTGACTCTCAGGTTGTATTAAATCAGCTGGCTGGGGAGTGGCCCTGTTTCGAAGAAGAGTTTAATCGGTACTTAGATCGAATAGAAGATAAAATGCAGGAACTTGGTATCCGACCCGTATATGAGCCTATTTCAAGGAAAGAAAATGAAGAGGCCGACCAGCTTGCTACTCAAGCTCTTCAAGGGATACCAATTGCTAGCAGGAAGCAAGTGTAACACACAGAACGAAATGGAGATGAACGAGAGTGGAACGTAAACAATTATTAGAAGAAGTAACGGAGTTATTGGATTACTACTGTAGTGATTGTTTTGTAAAAAAAACGTTTAATAAAGAAAAGGGCAAAACATACGCTCAGACGTTTTGTATTAAAGAGTGTACCGTAGGAGAAAAAATTAAGCAGTATGGAGATTTGCTGACTAAAAAGTAAGCGTGTATAATTTGCCGGCAGCAGCTTCATTCTATCCATATGGAGGTGTTCTTTCAATGGATAAGTTTTCAAATGAAGAAGTAACAACGGGATATAATGATTTAAAGCAAGTAGAAGTGTCTATTCAATCTGCTCAAAAGATGATTGGGACAGCTACGATGAGTATGAGTCCTCAGCAGCTTGAAGAGGCAACGAATGCGCTTAATGATGCAAAAGCACAGCTTCAATCTGCCAAAGCTCATGGCACAGGAGTAGACGAGCAATTTCTTCAGCAGTGCATGCAGTCTATTCAAACATGTGAACAGCAGCTTACTGAGGCCAAACGCTAGGTATAACAAAAAAGAGACTCGGAAAAGAGTCTCTTTTACTATAAAATAAAAAGATCTATTTATGATAGCTTAGTGACATTAGCGGCTTGCGGGCCTCTATTGCCTTCTACAATTTCAAAAGATACCTCTTGTCCTTCTTCCAAGGATTTATAACCTTCGCTTTGGATGGCAGAAAAATGTACAAATACGTCGCTGCCGCCTTCAACTTCAATAAAGCCATAGCCTTTTTCATTGTTGAACCATTTTACTTTACCATTTTGCATAACTTGAATCCCCCTAGTACTGTGCAGCCTCATGCTGCTGAAACTCGAATTATCATTTCCAATAGAGGTAAATGATTGTTTATATTATATAATAAGAAGAAATAAAATTTCAATATTAAAATTTAACTTTTCTGAAAATTAAATTTTTATGTAACCTGGACGTAGTACAATTATAACTAAAAAAATTTCTTATGAGATGAAAAATAACTGAAAATTTAGTTTATAATAAAAGTATAGTCAGCATAATTTTAACGCGGTGATAAGGAGTGGGTCGTGTATGTATCGTACACAAGTAAATGGAAAAGAAATCATTTTGTTATTTTCAACGCTCGAAGCAGCAAAGAGCCGCAGCAACCTAGAGAAAGAGCAAATTTATAAGCGCGTATTGCATTTAAATGAGCAGCTGCTAATGTTTCAAAATGGAACAAGCTTCACCATTGGCGATCCGTTAGGATTAATTGTAGCTCAAGTGAAAAAAAGTGATTTGACAACCATATATATCGAACATATCATTGATAAACAGTTTATGTATGATGGAGATGGTCATCGAGGTGAAGTAGTGTAACAAGATGACACCTATATATGAAGAAGCGTACGGAGATACTCGTACGCTTCTTCATATATAGGATTAAAAATATGTGATTTTACAAGTATTAACAGGGATAAATAACAAAGTTCAATAAATTGAAGAAGAAAAGTGAAACCATGAATAGCAATCACCTTTTTAGCTAAAAAATATAGATATACATCATCTTATGTAATGAGATAGTTAAGCTTTAAAATCAATGAACACGAGAGGTTTTATAAAGCTTAAATTGAAAAACGTGTGATTGTGACGTTAATTAGAAGTAAGGTTTGGAGGACGCTATGGAAAGTAGAAAAAAATTGGATTTACTTGCTCTTGCTTCTGTGCCACTTATCATGACCCTCGGAAATTCAATGTTAATTCCGGTGTTGCCGGTGATTGAAAAACGTCTACAGATAAGCTCGCTGCAGGTATCCATGATTATCACGGTCTACTCAATTTTCGCTATTTTTTTAATCCCGATTGCTGGTTATTTATCAGATCGATTTGGCCGCAAGAAAATTATTATTCCTAGTTTGCTGCTTGCTGCAGTAGGAGGGGCTTTAACAGGCTGGGCTTCATGGCAAATGGCCAATCCATTCTGGGTTATTTTAATTGGCCGCGCGATTCAAGGAATAGGTTCAGCAGGAGCTATGCCTGTTGTGATGCCTTGTGTAGGAGATATGTTCAAAGACGAGCAAGAAATTACAAAAGGACTAGGTTTAATTGAAACAGCTAATACGTTTGGGAAAGTACTAAGCCCAATACTGGGAGCTTTTTTAGCGGCTATGATTTGGTTTCTTCCTTTTTGGTTCATTCCTATTCTTTGCCTTATTTCGATTCTTTTAGTTATCTTTTTAGTAAAAGTTCCGAAAAATGACAGTTCTTCTGAATCGGAACAAAAAAAGAAAAGTATTACGCAGTTTTTAAAGGATTTGAAGAAGACGCTCAAAGAAAATATGGGATGGCTTATGGCTATTTTTATTTTAGGCGCCATTATTATGCTTGTATTATTCGGGGTTTTATTTTACCTATCGACCATACTAGAGGAGCGTTATCATATTGTGAATACGAAAAAAGGTTTAGTAATGGCTATTCCCTTGCTCGCTTTATCTATTTCTTCTTTTGTGGCGGGGAAAAAAGTTGGCAACAATAAAATCGTTATGAAGTGGTCTGCTTTTTTTGGCTTTTTATTGTTAACATGTTCTTTCATCATTTTATTTTTTAATACGTCTCTTTTTAGTATTTTACTCACTTTAGTGCTTGGTGGAATTGGAATTGGAGCAGCTCTTCCCAGTCTTGATGCGCTTATTACAGAAGGAATTGAAAAGGAAGAGAGAGGAACCATTACGTCTCTTTACAGTTCGATGCGCTTTGTCGGAGTAGCAGCTGGACCTCCTCTTTATACATTGCTTATGAAGTGGTCGGACATGGCTGTGTTCCAAACGTCTCTAGGGGTTAGTGCAGTAGGTGCCATTTTAGTTTTAAAAGCTATCAAACCAAAACCTGAAGGCGGCGTAAAACTGAAGAAAGCTGAAGTGTGATTTTATAGAGCTGTCTTATGATAAAAGACAGCTCTTTGCTATTTAAAGACCCGTCAATATGCTTAAATTTATATTGTGTATAGAAAAAATCCTTGAAATTTCTTATACTTCAATTTATAGACAGCAGATGCAATAGTTCTTATTTTATTGAATAAGGTGGTTTTGAATTGAGTATAAATTATCAGAAATTAAAAAGCATGGTGGATCATTATCAAATATTTGATCTTGTAGCGTATATAACAGAAGAAGTACAAAGCCTTCAACCAAAGAGCCTTACGGGTATTGTGAAAGAATGGTTAGCAAACTTACAAACGGAAGAAGAGCTGTACGAGCTTATCCGCTTTTGTGATGAAGCTTTATTAAATCGTTTAAGTCGAATGTTAACGACATATGGATATCGTCGATTTGGCTCGATTCGAATGGTAACTCTTTATTGTGATGATCTCCTGCGAGAAGGCAAGATACTCGACGCTGATGATAGACTTTCTTTATTAATTTCTCAGCTGGATACGGAATCAGTTAAAGAGGAACAGCTTGAGAAAATCTATTTTTTAAAGGTAAGAATTCTTTTAGAAATGAAACAAGTGGATGAAGCTTCTGAGTGGATGAAACAAGTAACGTTCCATAATCAAAAGGGTATGGCTGACAGATGGGGCTATTTTTATTTGCAGCTCAACGACAGAATGAAAGCTGAAGCCTGCTTAAAAGAAGGAACGACATATAAGGAGAATGGAGATTTTTGCTATGCAATGCTCGCAGATCTATATGCCTATGAAGGGAAGCATAAACAATCGCTTGAAAAAATTAACGAGGCTATTGTCCGCTACCCACAGCTTCCGTCTTTATATATGGATAAAGTGATGCGATTAAAAGATTTAAAAGAGTATTCTCTTTTGCTTGAAACGATTGAATTTATTGATTCAAAGTTACCCTATCACGATTATCAAGATTTTTTTACGCTGCTGCGCGCCGACATTTATTTTGAACAGAAGCAGCAATCTCAGCTTACGCATCTGCTGTCGACTAAGCGATGTTTAAAAGATTCACCTTATCAAAAATTAATTGGAAAGAATACAGACGATAAATGCAGTACAATCAAGCTTCCTATTGTACCGATTGTTCAAAAAGATAATTATTGCGTGCCAGCTAGTATGAGTATGATGTTAAGGCTTTTACATACCGAAAAAACACAGGATGAGATTGGGACGCGTATTTACGGAGGGTTAGGCTCCAAATTATCAACTGCGGTGAGCTACTTTGAATCTCTTGGCTTTGCAGCGATGTTTTTTACAGGCACAGTTGAACAGTTTAAAGAACTATTAGACAAAGGGCTGCCTATTTTGGTCAGTCTGGAATTTGAACAAGCTTCCCATGTTCAAGTTGTATTTGGCTATGATGATGAACTTGAACTTTTTCATGTACAAGATGCTAATTTTCTAAGTCCAACGTATGTAGAATATAAAAATTTTGATCAGCATTACGCTAATTCGGGTTTTTTATCAATTGTTGCTTCTAAAGCGGCAGCGGATCTCGCTTCACTTTCTAAAGAGCAAGATGTGTTTATTCGTCAGCTGTATGACTTAATCGAACTAGTTGAAGCGGATGAAGAGGCACACATTAATGATCTCGTTTCTTTACTAAAAGCAAATGAGCATGTTCCATTTGCCGCTATTTACAGTATGAAGCATTTGTATAGAAAAGAGCATGAAGCCTATATTCGTACGTGTATTAACCATGTGTTAGAGAAGTATAGCAATCATGATTACCTTAAGCTTCACGCTGCATATGCCTTTTTTAAACTTGACGACAGTAAGGGAGCATCTTCCTTGTTACACCACATAGATAACAAAAAGCATAGCTCTTTTTATCACTATCTTAAAGGAAGAATTGCGCTCGATGAAGAGAGATATGATGAGGCTGTTGAAGCACTGCGGAGCTCCCTGCAATTAGACGTAGAGCAGCATTTGAACTGGAGCTATTTAGCACTTGCATATATGTACAAAGGAAACCTCGAAAAAGCTTTTGAATGCTCGACCATTTCCTTAAATATGTATGGCGATGAATCTTATACACAAATCAATCACGGACTTATTTTAATGGAGAAAGAAAGATATGCAGAAGCCAGAAATCTTTTCGACGCGTTATTAAAAGAAAATCCAAAAGATGCGCACAGCTGGTTTGAAAGAGCCCGTTGTGATGAACATTTAAAAAAGTTTCGTAAAGCTTACCGGGGATTTCAAGTAGCTAAAAAGCTTTTGCCGACTGTTCCTTATCCATATCTTTCGATAGCTGATTTGCTACAATATCAACTAGAAAAAACAGACGAAGCTGAAAGCTATCTCAAAGAAGGCATGAAGCATCTCCCAAGCGACATGACAATTCGAGGAAGACTAGGCGATTTATACGTCGCGAATCAAAGGTACGAAGAAGCTATTGCTCTGTATAAAGAAGGCTTAAAAATAGAAGAAGATGCCCTTATGTATTTGGGCTTATCTTATGCGTATCTAGAAACAGGTGAACATTTAACGGCCGTTGATACGCTCACGCTTATTGCGCAGAAGTTTTCATCGAACAGCGACGTCCTGTTGGATGCAGGCAGCATGCTTTTGGATGCAGCAAAAGAGAAGAATCTAGACGACCAAACGATAGAGTTTGGATTTGCTCTTTATGAAGAAGGAATTCATTTTGCTCAAACAGCGCTAGCTGAAGTGTTAGAAGCATATACGAGTTATTTAGAAGACACGGCTTTACTGACTCGTGGAATTAAGTTTTTAACTGCAGAACATCAAGAGCACCCTGATGAGATTTTGTACATGTGCTACTTAGGCATATTATACGAACAAGCCAAGCAGCTAACAAAAAGTGAGAAACTTTATCAACAAGCGCTTCGTATCAAGCAAGATGCTTTGCCATATTATCGGTTAGGTGAAATATATCAATCAATGAATCGCATCACTGAAGCAAAAAAGGCCTTCCAAAAATGCTTAACTCTTGATAAAACATTTGAAGCCGCTTGTATGAAGCTTGCCGAAATAGCTTGTGAAGAACAAAATCGAACGGCTGAAAGGAATTGGCTGCTTCAATGGATACAGCTGAATCCTATGGAAGTAAACGTTGAGCACGCAGCTTCACTTTGTGAAACAGAGAAAGAGTATGAAGAGCTGTTAGAGGTATTAAAAAGCGTAGAGGAAATTGTACTTCCCCAATGGCTCGCTGACAGCCAGGCTCATGTGTATCGCCTAAAAGGAGACATTTCACAGGCTGAAACGTATTTAGAGAAGGCGCTTGAACTAGATCCACAGAATCCTGCTATTCGCCATCATCAGGCAAAATGGCTCATCATGGAGCAGAGATATGAAGAAGCTAGAAAAATTCTTACAGAGTTACTAAGTGAGGATCCGGAAGATTACGCTCTATTTCAAACGTTCATGTCTAGCTTTCCAAATGGAAAAAAACTGTCTGGGCTTACGGCAGATTTAAAAAAGATAAAAATGGAAAAACAAAGCAAAAGCTTGTTATTTAAAAACGCAGCCGAGGCTTTAAATGAGTATGCCGATTCGATCGTAGAAGAGCAGAAAGGATCTATTTTCAAACGAAGCTTAGCAAAGTTCAAAGCAAAAGCAAAAACGGTTACGCTGCTTGGCTTAACGATTGAACTGTATGAACTTGCTATAAAAACGGATCGAAATAATAAAGAGGCTGTGCATGCATTTGCGGCTTTTTACGAAGAGAAAGGATTAATTGAAGATAGCATCACCGTGCTGAAAAAATCGCTGCATCAAAGCTGGGATTTTGATGTTGCCTATCATTTAGCCAATATACTCGTTAACATCCATGAAAATGAACAGGCTGCACATGAAGCGCTAAACTTAGTTCAAAAACTTCTTGAACAGCAGCCATATCATATAGATTTGCAGATATACCGAGCATTTATTTTGAGTAGCCTTGAAGAGGTAGAAAAATCGGAGGCAGCTTTTCAAGAATTACTTCAGCAGGAGATTTATCAGCCTGACATATATGCAGGACTAGCAAAACTGTATAATAAAATGGAACGTTATCATGAAACTGTTCAGCTTCTTCAAAAAGCAATTGAACAGCGTCAAGAGTATGAAGGGATGTATACCGATTTAGGTATCGCATATCATTTAGAAGGTGAAACGGAAGCAGCAGCTTCGCTTATGATAACCAGAGTAGAAAGTGGAGACGAAGATCTTTTTATTCGCTATAACTTGGCATGCTATCTAGCTGTTCTTGGAAAAACTGCTTCTGCTCAGGAAGAGTTGGATTATGTTTTAGCGCACGATGAAACGGGAGAATTTTATGAAATGGCTATGGAAGACGATGAACTAAAAGGATTAACGGTAAGAAGGTAAAAAAAAGAAGCTGGGTTTCAGCTTCTTTTTTTATCCCTCTTTTGCACCTTGTCTGTTCAAAGAAATGGATTCGGAAATTTCCAGTGCAAGAATGATAATGGTACCAAGAACTAATCCGTTGCTTAAAAACGTAGTAACTAAAGGAGGCAGTGTTGAAAAAGCTTGAGAAGGCAAAAACATAACCCCTATCCCCGACAGCAACGCAATACCAGCTTTTTTCATTGCTTTTTCGGGCTGTTTGGCATGCTTGAATTCTCCAATTCCAAGAGCCATCATACCTGTAAAAACAGGAAAGATTGCCGCGTATCCGACGGCAGGAGGAAGAGCGGACATAATGGACGTTAAAGGAGTAAAGATACTCAGAAAAAGCAAAAGACACGATGCTACAATGAAAGGAACTCGGCTATAAAGATTTGTAGCTGAAATAAATCCACCGGAACCTGAAATAGGAACGGCACCGACACCTGAAAACAATCCTCCAAGCAGCTGACTTATACCCGAAACCATCCCGGAACGCTTAATATTGTCTTTTTCAATTTTTTCTCCTTTTTGTTTATAAACAGACTCAACAACACGAATAGAAGCGAGCATGTTTGTAATTAAAATGAGCGTCACAAAAAAAGCAGTAACAACCATATTCCATTCAACGCGAGGAGCTCCAAATACGAACACTTTAGGTATGTAAAATAACTGCGCCTGAAACTCGATAGGTTTAGCTAATCCTAGCATTGCAAATACTCCCCAGCCTACACCAATACTAATAATAATGCTGAGCTTATTTAACGTCCGGTGCGATAATAAATAAAAAGTCAGCAGCAAAATCGCAGCTGAAGCCAGCGCAATTGGAAGTTTAATAGCTGAATTCGTTTCTGTAATGCCAAACATTCCTTTTAAAAAGGAACCGCTGAGCTGCGTCACTAATAAAATTAAATATGTACCGGTAACTGTCGGGGTAAAGTATTTTGCTAGTTTATCAATGAGACCAAGCAGGCTCATCAAAATAGCAATTATCCCGCTTATAAGGAGGGTAAACTGCAGCACCCGGAGCGTTTCAGAGTGAGAACCAAACAGAACGGTTCCAAGACTCGCATACAGAGAAAAGACGCCCCACCAAACGCCAGCTGGCCCTTCCATGATTGGGTATTTATGCCCTATAAATACCTGCAAGAGCCCGGATAAAGCTAAAATAAATAACGTTCGCTGTAAAAATTGAATAGAATCCGCTGCGTTTAAATGAAACTGAGAAGCAATTACAATAGGAACAATCATACTATTAGAAATCATAAATAAAAACCATTGTAGTGAAGCAATGGAAACTCGAAACATTCTTAACACCTCAATTAATGCCGACGAGCGGCTGAATGAACCAACAGGCTTCTCTATTATTTTACCATGGGATTTCCAATTTGTAAGCGATATCTTGTTAAAAGAAAGATGAGTAAAGTGTCAAAAAATTCAATATATTGTTGTAAAAAGAAGAAAGATAATTTATAATTTTCTTACAATTATAAATTATAAACATAAGAATAATTTATAATGAACTGACTAACAGTCAAGGAAGGAGGAGGAATAAGACAAATGAAACTATATCTGTCGGTTGATATGGAAGGAATTACGGGACTCGTCGATCACACAAATGTTCTGCGACAGAAAGAAGATTATGAAAGAAGCCGCAAAATAATGACGGATGAAGCAAATGCAGTAATTTATGCAGGATTTAAAGAACAGTGCTCAGAAGTTGTGGTAAATGACAGCCATTCGAGTATGAATAATCTCCTTGTTGAACGGCTTCATCCAGAAACTCAGCTTATTTCAGGAAGTGTAAAACCATATTCAATGGTACAGGGATTAGATCAGACTTTTGATGGTGCTATGTTTCTAGGGTATCATGCTAAAGCATCCATGCCTGGTGTCATGTCTCATTCGATGATATTTGGTGCCCGCAATATGTACATAGACGATAAGAATATTGGAGAGTTAGGCTTCAACGCATACGTCGCAGGCTATTACGGCGTGCCAGTTTTAATGGTAGCCGGCGATGACCAAACGGCGCTGGAAGCACAGCAGCTTATTCCAAATGTAACGACTGCTATCGTCAAACAGGCCATTTCACGTTCTGCAGCCAAAACATTAACCCCTAAGAAAGCAGAACAATTACTTCAAGAAAAAACAGCCGCAGCTATTCAACACAAACACCTTGTTAAACCTTTAATTCCACCTAAACATCCAACCTTACGAATAGAATTTGCAAATTACGGTCAAGCAGAGTGGGCGCATTTAATGCCGGGAACAGAAATTGAGCCTGGAACGACGACCGTTCGGTTTCAAGCAAAAGATATTTTAGAAGCTTATCAGGCCATGCTTGTGATGACTGAATTAGCTACACGCACAACATTCTGTTAGAAGGTGGGATAAAGGTGAAAAGTTATATTTTGAAACGATTTTTATCCATGCTTGTCACGCTGTGGGTAATTGTGACCTTAACCTTCTTTTTAATGCATTCGATTCCTGGATCTCCATTTAATGAAGAACGAGCGACAAGCGATGCAGTTCAAAAAAACCTGGAATCATTCTATCACTTAGATGAGCCGCTAGCTGTGCAATATATTCTTTATTTAAAATCCATTGTTACCTTTGACTTTGGTCCTTCCATTAAACAGCCCTCTCAAACGGTTAACGACCTTTTAGGAAGAGGATTTCCTGTGTCATTTGAACTTGGAATAGTGACGTTAATTCTTGCCGTGATTTCCGGTATTACACTAGGCATTATTGCTGCTCTTAGAAGGAATGGAATAATTGATTACATGGCGATGAGCATAGCAGTTATCGGATTGTCGGTTCCAAATTTTGTTATGGCCACGTTGTTAATTCAACAGCTTTCTGTTAATTTGAAAATTTTACCTGCCGCTACGTGGACGAGCCCTTTACATATGATTCTTCCGACTCTAGCTCTTGCCACAGGTCCTATGGCTATTATTGCACGTTTGACTCGTTCCAGCATGATAGAAGTACTAACTCAAGATTATATTCGAACAGCGCGTGCAAAAGGGCTTTCGCCAGTAAAAATTGTATTTAAGCATGCGCTTAGAAATGCTTTAATGCCCGTTATAACAGTTCTTGGAACGATTGCAGCCAGCGTATTAACCGGCACATTTGTTATTGAACAAATCTTTGCTATTCCTGGCATGGGAAAATATTTTGTGGACAGTATTAATACGAGAGACTACCCGGTAATTATGGGCACGACGGTCTTTTACAGTTCGATTCTCATCATTATGCTTTTTTTGGTAGACATTGCTTACGGAATACTTGATCCACGAATCAAACTGTACAAGAAGGAGGGATAATGTGCTGGAAAAACAGGAGTATAAGCAAATTCCTGATGAGTGGTTTGTGCCAAAGAAAAAAAAGAAATCTGAAGCTGAAGCAGTTGTAAGGCCGAGTCTTTCTTATTGGCATGATGCTTGGCGCAGGCTTGTAAAAAACAAGTTAGCCATGCTGGGCCTCTTTTTTTTAGTCATTCTCGTTGTGATGGCTATATTCGGCCCTATGTTTTCACCCTACAGTGTAACGAAAGCTTCTTTTACAGAGCAAAACCTTCCTCCTTCAGCTAGTCATTGGTTTGGAACGGATGACTTAGGAAGAGATATGTACACTCGGACATGGTACGGGGCTAGAATTTCTTTATTTGTAGGGCTGATGGCAGCGCTTATTGATTTTATCATCGGTGTCATTTACGGGGGATTCTCCGGCTACAAAGGCGGAAAAACAGATAATGCCATGATGCGCGTAATTGAAATTTTATACGGTCTTCCTTATTTATTAGTGGTGATTTTACTAATGGTAGTGATGGGCCCTGGGCTTTCTACGATTATTGTGGCACTTTCCGTTACAGGTTGGATCGGGATGGCGAGAATTGTACGGGGGCAAGTATTGCAAATAAAAAACTATGAATACGTGCTTGCATCCAAAACCTTTGGAACAAAAACTAGTCGTATCATTAAGCGAAACCTGCTTCCAAATACGATGGGACCGATTATCGTTCAAATGACACTAACCGTGCCAACTGCCATTTTTGCTGAAGCTTTTTTAAGCTTTTTAGGGCTGGGTGTACAGGCTCCTTATGCCAGCTGGGGAGTAATGGCAAACGATGGTTTATCAACGATTCTATCAGGCTATTGGTGGCGTTTATTTTTCCCTGCGTTTTTTATTTCTCTAACCATGTTTGCTTTTAATGTCCTTGGAGACGGACTGCAAGATGCACTTGATCCGAAATTAAGGAGGTAAGCAAATGGAAAAAATGATCCAAATCAAAAACTTACACGTACAGTTTTCAACTTACGGAGGGCGAGTTCAAGCTGTAAGAGGCGTTAGTTTTGATTTACATAAAGGAGAAACACTAGCGATTGTCGGAGAGTCAGGGTGCGGAAAAAGCGTAACATCTCAAAGTATTATGAGGTTAATTCCGACACCTCCGGGCAGGATCACAAGCGGATCTATTTTATTTAAAGGCCAGGATTTAACGAAACTACCAGAAAAGAAAATGCGAGACATTCGAGGCGCTGATATTTCGATGATTTTTCAGGATCCTATGACTGCGCTTAATCCAACTCTTCGCGTAGGCGAGCAAATTTCAGAAAATATTATGCAACATGAAAACATCTCGAAAGAAAAAGCCAAAGAAAAAGCATTTGAAATGCTGGAGCTAGTCGGAATCCCAAATCCTAAAGAACGCTTAAAGCAATATCCTCATGAATTTAGCGGGGGAATGAGACAGCGTATTGTCATTGCAATGGCTCTTGTGTGCAATCCCGAAGTGCTAATTGCTGATGAACCTACCACAGCTCTTGACGTCACGATACAAGCGCAGATTTTAGAATTGTTTAAGGATATTCAGCAGAAAACGGATGTCTCCATTGTTTTAATTACCCATGATTTAGGGGTAGTGGCTCAGGTAGCTGACCGAGTGGCCGTAATGTATGCAGGAAAAATTGTAGAAATTGGAACAAGAAGAGATATCTTTTATACGCCGCAGCATCCGTATACAAAAGGATTGCTGCGTTCAGTTCCTCGGTTAGATTTATACGAAAGTGAGCTTGTGCCTATTGCAGGATCGCCTCCCGATTTATTTGCACCTCCATCCGGATGTTCGTTCGCACCTCGCTGTCCTTACGTAATGGAAGTGTGTGATCGCATGTATCCTGTATCGACAAAGCTGAAAGAAAGTCACCAAGTGCACTGCTGGCTTCAAGATGAGAGAGCCCAAAAATTTGTAACAACTATAAGCTAGATTTATAGATGAATAGATGAATAGAGAACTTATGAAAGAGGGGGAAATGATGAAAAAAATAGGGTCTTTACTAATGATGTGTGTACTTATATTTGCACTTGCTGCCTGTACGGCCACAAAAGATTCCGGCGCGGAGCCAGAAAAGAAGAGCAGTACAGCAAAAGATGAGGGTAAGGTCCTTTATATGAATAATGGCGCAGAACCTACGTCTTTTGATCCACCTATTGGATTTGATTCATATTCATGGAATATGCTTAATAACTTAATGGAAGGGCTGACTCGTTTAGGAAAAAGCGATGAGCCTGAAGGAGCAATGGCCGAGAAATGGGATATCTCTGATGACAAAAAGGTCTATACGTTTCATTTACGAAAAAATGCTAAATGGTCAAATGGAGATGACGTGAAAGCAAGTGATTTCGTATTTGCTTGGAAGAGGCTGTTAGACCCTAAGACGGGTTCACCAGCGGCATTTTTAGGTTATTTCATCCAAGGTGGAGAAGAATTTAATACGGGTAAAGGCAGTGCTGATCAAGTAGGGGTAAAAGCGCTAGATGACAAAACCTTTGAAGTTACGCTTAAAAGCCCTCAAGCCTATTTCTTAAGCGTAGTTTCCAATCCAGCGTTCTTCCCAATTAATGAAAAAGTAGCAACAAAAAATCCGAAATGGTTTGCAGAAGCAGATTCGTTTGTTGCTAATGGTCCCTTCAAATTAACTCAATGGAAGCATAACAGTAATCTAGTCATGGAAAGAAACGATCAGTACTGGGATGCTGAAAATGTAAAGCTCGACAAGGTAAAATGGGCAATTGTTGAAAATACAAACACAGAATATCAAATGTATCAAAATGGAGAACTAGATGTGTCTGAAATTCCATCGGATTTAAGTGAAAAGCTGCTGAAAGATGGAGATGTTCATATCGAAGACCAAGCGGGAACTTACTTCTATCGCTTTAACTTAGATAAAGAGCCCTTTCAAAACAAAAATATCCGTAAAGCATTTGCAATGGCTGTAGATCAAGATCAAATTGTTAATTTTGTTACAAAGAATAAAGAAAAACCAGCTCGCGGGTTCGTGTCTTACGGATTTAAAGATGCAGATGAAAAGGATTTCCGGAAAACGGGCGGCGACTTATTAAAAACAGATGGCAAAGAAGCAAAAGCACTTCTGAAAAAAGGAATGAAAGAAGAAGGATATAAAAAGCTGCCAGCTATTACGCTAACATACAGTACAGACGATACGCATAAAAAAATAGCAGAAGCACTGCAGCAAATGTTCAAAGAAAATCTAGGCGTAGATGTGAAGCTTGCCAATATGGAGTGGAATGTTTTCCAAGAAGAACAAAAAGCGTTAAAGTTTCAGCTGTCACGAAGTTCATTTTTAGCTGATTATGCAGATCCAATTAACTTTTTAGAAAGCTTCCAGACGGGTCATTCAATGAACCGTACAGCTTGGAGCAATAAAGAATATGATGAGTTAATTAAACAAGCTATGAACGAAACGGATAATAAAAAACGTTTTGAGCTTATGTATAAAGCAGAAGGTATTTTATTTGATGAGATGCCGATCATTCCTATCCATTTCTACAACTATGTGTTTTTAATCAAAGATAACGTATCTGGAATTGTTCGTCATCCTGTTGGCTATTTAGATTTGAAGTGGGCAGATAAACAGTAAAGTGGAACTTTTTGTCAGAGGGGATTTCAATTCCCTTCTGACCCAAGTTTCACTTTCTTCATTTCTTTACCCAAAAGGAGTGTAACAAATGATAAAACCACAACGATTACAAAAAGGTGATACAGTAGCTGTTATTGCACCTGCTAGTCCGCCTAATCAGCACAATCTAAAAAAAGGAATAGAATATTTAAAGGAAATAGGGTTAAACGTAGTAACAGGCGCGCATTTATATAAAAAACACGGGTACTTGGCAGGGACTGATGAACAGCGGGCAGCGGATATACATGCGATGTTTGCTAATAAGCAAGTAAAGGCAATTATCTGTGCATGCGGAGGGTACGGGACTGCTAGGCTTGCCTCGCAATTAAACTACGATTTAATTAAACGAAACCCAAAGATTTTTTTGGGGTATAGTGATATTACATTTTTACATACGGCTATTCATCAGCGTACAGGTTTGGTTACCTTTCACGGGCCAATGCTTTCGTCGGATCTCGGAAAAGAAGATGTTCATATAGAGACGAAGCAAGCTTTTTATCAATTATTTTCTCACCGTTCTTTGTGCTATACAGATCAAATTAGTACGCTCGACACTATTTGTGAAGGAGAAGCAACTGGTCAGCTGATAGGAGGAAATCTTACTTTGCTGGTAAGCACGCTGGGCACGCCATTTGAACTAGATACAAAAAATCGAATTTTATTTATTGAAGATATTGATGAAGAACCGTATGAAATTGACCGCATGATGACACAGCTGTATATGGCCAATAAACTGCAGGATGCAGCAGGAATTATTATCGGAGATTTTCATAACTGCTATCCTAAAAAACGTACGGAGTCGCTTTCATTAGAAATGGCATTAACAAGTTACCTGACTTCTTTAAAAAAGCCTGTTATGAAAGGGTTTCGCATCGGACATTGTTCTCCTCAAACAGCCGTGGCGATTGGAAGTTATGCCACGATGTCTACTCATCAACGAACCGTGGAGTTTGAATCAGGTATCGCATTACCAAAAGATAAAATCGAACGCTGAAGGTTAAACCTGAGAGGAGGATAAATAAGTGGTGGATAAAAAAACGTATTACGTTTGCGTAGCTGTGGCGACTGTTTGGACTTCCTATGACTCTAGCAGAGAAATAGATGACAATGCAACAAGTGTCCCAGTAAAACTGGATAAATGGTTAGAACAATTAACGTATACACGCCGGTTGGACCTTTGTGAGAAAAATTTAGTTCAAACGCAGCTGTTACTAGGAGAAGAAGTATATGTAACAGAAATCAAAGGTAAATGGGCAAAAATCGTTATTCCTTCTCAGTTTTCTTCTAAAGATGAAAGAGGATACCCCGGTTGGGTTCCTTTCCACCAACTGATTTCTCAAGCTGAATATTTTCCATTGAATAAACCAACGGCAGTGGTATCAGCAACGATTGCGACCCTGCACCTAGCGGAAGAAGCCTTGCAAATTAGTTATCAAACGCAGCTGCCTCTTTTAAAAGAAGATAAAGAATGGCTAGAAGTTCAAACGCCGGTTGGCAGGGGGAGAATAAAACGTCAAGATGCTGTTGTAATGGAGGATAGAAACCGTAAAGTAAAAGGAACTGGCGATATGATTGTTGCAGCAGGAGAACAGTTTTTGAATCTTCCATATTTATGGGGCGGCATGAGTGCCTGGGGATATGATTGTTCAGGGTTTGCCTATGCTACTCATAAAGCAAACGGATATCTTATTCCAAGAGATGCAACCGATCAAGCAAGGCAAGGAAAAGAAGTAGGGTTAGCCTCTATTCAACCTGGAGATTTGCTGTTTTTTGCTCATGAAAAAGGTGAAGGGTCTATCCACCATGTTGGTATTTATTATGGTAAAGGAAAAATGCTTCATTCACCTAAAACAGGTAAAACCGTTGAACTGATTGAATTAAAAGGAACGCTTTATGAAGAAGAGCTGTGCGCAGCCCGGCGCTATTATTAGGAGGTGGCAGTTATGGCAACGAAGCATTTGTTAGAAGTAAAGCAGCTGAGCAAATATTTTTCGATTACGAATAAGCAGGTTTTGAAAGCAGTAGACGGCGTGTCTTTTCATATTTCAAAAGGAGAAACCTTTGGACTTGTTGGTGAATCCGGCTGCGGAAAATCAACTGCCGGACGAACAATCATTGGGTTGTATAACCGTACATCAGGAGAGGTGCTTTATAAAGGGAAAAACGTGCATGAGCTATCAGAGAAAGAAAAATTTGCTTTTCATCGTAATATGCAAATGATTTTTCAAGATCCATATGCTTCACTAAACCCTCGTTCTACCGTGAAGGAGATTATCTCAGAACCAATGGAGGTTCACGGACTTTATTCGAATAAAAAAGAGATGCTGAACCGCGTGTATGAGCTGCTAGAAGATGTCGGGCTAAACCGTGATCATGCCAATCGCTATCCTCATGAATTCAGCGGCGGGCAGCGCCAGCGTATAGGGATTGCGAGAGCTTTAGCACTAAATCCAGAATGCATTATTGCAGACGAACCTATTTCTGCTTTAGATGTGTCTGTACAGGCTCAAGTAGTTAATTTATTAAAAAAACTCCAAAAAGAAAAAGGGTTAACTTATTTATTTATTGCACATGACTTATCGATGGTAAAGCATATAAGCAATCGTATTGGAGTTATGTATTTAGGACATTTAGTAGAATTAACAACAAGTTCGGAGCTGTATCAAAAACCGCTTCACCCTTACACTCAAGCTCTACTGTCAGCTATTCCTATCCCTGATCCTGACGTTGAGGATAATCGGAAGCGGATTGTTCTTAAAGGAGAATTACCGAGTCCAATTAACCCGCCCTCTGGCTGCGTGTTTAATACGCGCTGTCCTCTTGCAGGAGCAGCCTGTAAGACTCAAAAGCCGGAGTGGCAGGAAGTTGAAGACAATCACTTTGTAGCCTGTCACTTATACAATCAAAAGATAATGAGTAACAACTATATGGAAACAGCTGCGACAAAATGATGGAAAGAGCGAGAATGAAAATCGAAGATGCAGTTACTACATGGAAGCGGAGTAATAATGGACTTATACGTATTCATATTGAAGGAAAAGAATCCATACAGATTAATTCTTTTATCCAACAACGAGCAGCAAGTACAATCAAGCTGCTGCTTGCAATAGAAGCGTTTCGTCAAATTGATGCGGGCATCTTGGCTTTGACATCTGTCATTCAAAGAATGGAAAAAAACACGGTTGGCGGAGCAGGCGTACTTAGAGCTCTTCCGCGGTTAACATATATTAAAGTGGAGGAGCTGCTTACCCTTATGATAGTTGTTTCTGACAACACAGCTACAAATGAGCTCATTTCTTTAGTAGGATTTGAAAAAATTAACGAATGTGCTAAAAATCTAGGATTAAAGAAAACCGTTTTAAACCGCTATATGATGGACGAAATCGCTGTTGAAAAAGGGATTGATAATTATACGTGTGCCTCTGACGTAGTAAAGTGTCTAAGGGAAATATATGAAGGAAACCTTTTGCAAAAATCTAGTCGCGAAAAAATAATGAGAATGTTAAAAATACAGCAGTTTCAGCATAAGCTTCCAGCACGTATAGGGTCAGCGTTTCAAGCTGCGAATAAGACTGGAGAACTACAGGGAGCAGAACATGATAGTGCTATTCTCATGCGAGGTAACGAAACGTATTATGCTGTTGTTTTGATAGATGGACTAAGTGACAATGAACAGGGAAGGAGATTAATTGCTGATATTGGATACCTTCTGTCATCTAACATCTAAAAATCTTTTGACCATATACTTCAATAAGTGGGATTGGTTTGGTCTCTTTTATTTAATGTCTTCTATCAAAGAAAAACTCACATTTACTAATAATAAATGCTTGTCTTCTCAGATTTTGGCGAGACCGTTATTTGCTGTGCTGGATTTATGCTAGTAATAGATAAACATGTTCTTTTTCATAAAATTTTATGAAAAAATAATGATAAATCATTCATCCTATACCAACTTATTCATATTTTTTATATAATAGAATAATAGTATATATTTTAAACGAATAGTGAATGTCTATGCAAAGCAGCAAGAAGCATGAAATTATTCGATTCATAAATGGTGGTGTATGTATGGCAAACGAACATGTAATGATAGATATTATAAAAGCATTTAAACGCAATTCAACTGAATCCATTGCCATGGATTTAATTAAGGAAGTGCGAGGGACATTTAGTCCATTACCTAAATATATAGCGGATTTAATTGATGAGCTGAGAAAATTAAATTTAAAAGACGAAGTGATCAGTGTAATCTTGTATCAATCTGTATATGTGGCAGATCATCAATTTAATATTAAAGATACCATTACCAATCGTCAGTTTGTAAAAGATACAATTGAAATGGGCAGAAGATGGGTGCATCAGTACGGCCGAATTGAGACAGTAGAAGAAGCAATCCATATTGCAGAGCAAGTGTCTACAAAAGAGGACTTGCCTCACCATTTGCAAACAGCAACAATTGACGAAAAAATTACGCTTGAGGTGCAGCTTGATCATCAAACGTATGAAATGTTAAAAAACATAGCGGTTTATTATGATCATCATTCCTATGAACAGTCAATGACTGTAGCAATTAATCGTTTATATACGCAGCTGCGTGATGCACAATCAAAAAATAGTTAAATGTCAAATCTCACATGTTCCGTGCACCATGTGAGATTTTTTAAAATGTGAAAGAGGCGCAGATGAAAATGTCTTGCTCCATCATTCACCAAAGGGAGGGAGAACATAGATGAGGGTATATTTATCTCCTCTTCAAAAAAAAGATGCTTCTAAAGTTTTTGCATATTGGTCGGATGAAGAGGTTACTAGATATATGAATATTGAGCCCTTTACGACGCTTTATCAAGCGGAAAGCATGATTGCACTTCTCCAGAGTTTGACGAAAGAAGGCAAAGCAACACGCTATGCTATTCGATTAAAGACTTCCGATGAAATCATTGGAACCTGCGGTCTAAACCGTATTGATTATGTTAAAAAGCAAGCAGAGATTGGGTATGATTTAGGCAGACCTTTTTGGAAAAAAGGCCTCATGACAGAAGCGCTCTGCCTTTTGCTAGAAAAAGCTTTTGAAGAGTTTCATATACAAGAAATTGAAGCAAAAGTTGATCCTAATAATAAAGATTCAATTACTCTTTTAAAAAAATTTTCGTTTCAACTAGAAGAGGCGTATGAGTCAGATGATTGCACTTGTTTATACACCGTCAACAAGGAAAAAGTGAGCGCGATATTGTCAGGACGTTCAAAAGGTAAGAAGTAAATCAAGCATAAGTTCTTTTGAAATAGTAAATATTTTTAGGCCTTAACCGATAACAAAGAAAAGAACGAATTGAAGGAAGGTCATGAATGAATCATCATACACATTTACTAGAAGGGACGTACAATGAGTTACTCGTTACACTCTCTTTCCTTATCGCTATTACTGCGGCGTACGCTTCTTTTGGGTTAGCTAATCGTGTGAAAATTTCCCGGGCAAAATTTATTCAGTTTTGGTTAATCAGCGGGGCATTTACATTGGGAATAGGCATTTGGTCAATGCATTTTATCGCCATGCTTGCTTTTCACTTGCCCGTAGATGTTTCATATAATTTATGGTTTGTTCTTCTCTCAATCTTGGGAGCGATAACGGGATGTTATATAGGCCTCTACCTCATTCACAAACAAAAGAAAAGTATAAAAGCACTTATCATTGCAGGGAGCTTTATGGGAGCTGGAATTGTTTTTATGCACTATTTGGGCATGATGGCTATGGACCCAATTATGATTTCATATGATCCATTTATCGTTTTTCTCTCTATTCTTATTGCTGTTGCTGCTTCTAATACAGCTTTGTGGCTTGGTTTTTATTCAAAGCTAAATGAAGGCAAGCTTACCGTTTTTGCTAAGGTTATTTGTTCTACTATTATGGGCATTGCTATTGCAGGTATGCACTATACGGGCATGCAGGCAGCTTCTTTTTCAGGAATGTCAATGTCTGAACACTCAAACGGTTTTGCCTTAAATCCAATATATTTATCCGTCGTTATTGTTTTTTTTATTGTCTGCCTATTTACGGCTGTGTTTTTAACCATTTTTATGGATCGACGCGTACAAAAACAAGAAGTTTTAAAATGGGCTTTTTTTGAATCCGCCCTGGATGCTATTTTGGTGATCGATGAAAAAAGACATGTTTTATCGCTCAATTATGCAGCGGAAACGCTTTTCTCTCTTAAAGCATCAGATGTAATCGGGAGTAATGTTGTTAAGCTGCTCCCCTTCTATGAATTTTCTTCTCTACAAGATGGACGAACTGAGCACTCCCTTTTGATAAGTAATAGAGAAGTTACGGCTGAGATAACGGTGATGGCGGTAGCGATTGAAGAGACGGTTGAGTATATGCTGTATATCCGCAATATGACGCAAGAGCGCGAAGCGGAAAAAACGTTGATTGAAGCAAAAAATCGCTATGAAAACTTGTTTTACTCCTCTCCATTGGCCATTATGGTCCATCGAGAAGAAGAGGTCGTGTCTGTGAATGATGCTATGATTCAGCTTTTAGGAGTAACGGAAGACCAGCTCGTTGGTAAATCGTTATATGATTTCTTTTCATCTGAACAAGTTCCTGATATTAAAAAAGGATTGAAGGCAGTAAAGGATAGAAAAGATGAGCCAAGATCTCCATTAGCTCAGTTGAAAATGTTTAATGCGTTAGGTAAGGAACTCTTCTTAGAAGTAAAATCTACGCTCATTCAAATTAATGGAGAGACGCTTTTTCAGACAGTAACTAGAGATGTAACGGAACAGAAAAAAGCTCAAGAATCGCTTCAATATATGGCTTTTCACGATATGCTAACAGATTTACCAAATCGAAGTATGTTTTCAAGCATTGTAGAGAAATCCATTGATTCAGCAGCTGATTCAGGAAAAAAGCTTCATTTCTTATTTTTAGATCTCGATCGTTTCAAACAGGTAAATGACACGCTTGGTCATCATGCTGGAGATCAGCTTATGCTTCAGGTTGTTGATCGAATGAAGAGCTGCCTAAGAAACCAAGATGTGCTTTCGCGTTTTGGAGGAGATGAGTTTTTAGTTTTACTGCATGATAGGACGGATGAAGAAGTGGAAAAAATCTGTCAATCATTAAATGACTGCTTATCCACTCCTTTTGTAGTGCTATCGAGAGATGTTTATTTAGGGGTAAGTATCGGAGTTAGTTTGTTTCCTAAAGATGGAAATTCACTTGAAGTGCTCGTTCGCCATGCTGATTTAGCGATGTATGAAGTCAAAAAACAAGGGCGTAATCATTATCTGTTTTATCAAAAAGAAATGCAGGTTCATACTACGCGACGAATGAGAATTGAAGATGGGTTACGCAAGGCTTTTGAGCTGGGCGAAATGGAGCTTCACTATCAGCCGAAAGTCAATATTCAAAGTGGCCATATTGTTGGAGTGGAGGCTTTAATCCGGTGGACTCATGCCGAGATGGGCGTCATTTCTCCCGCAGAATTTATTCCGATTGCTGAAGAAACAGGGGTTATTGTTACACTGACGAAATGGGTATTAAAAAAAGCGTGCCATCAAAATAAGTATTGGCAGCTTCAAGGACTTCCTCCCTTAAAAATGAGTGTGAACATATCAAGCGTGGATTTTGGTACAACTGATTTTGTTGATTATGTGTTAGGTGTCTTGCGTGAAGTAGAGTTAGAACCACGATATTTAGAACTTGAAATTACAGAAAGTGTAACGATGAAGCATGTTGAGCAAACAATCGAAAAGCTACAAATCTTAAAAGATGCAGGAGTATTTATTTCGATTGATGATTTTGGCTCAGGATACTCCTCGTTCAGCTATATTCAGAAGCTACCTATTCATACGCTGAAAATTGACCGGTCTTTTATTAAAGATTTAGATCCTAATACAACGGAAGTATCGATTGTCAGAGCCATTATTACACTAGCCAAAAGTTTGCAGCTATCCGTCGTAGCAGAAGGTGTAGAAGAAGTTGAACAAGTAGAACTTCTTCATAAAGAAAAATGTGATGAAGTGCAGGGATACTATTTTTCCAAACCGATTTCAGCGGAGGAATTTTATGAGAAATTTCATAAAATCGAAGAAAAAATGGAATTTGTTCATTAATGTAAAAAGCCGTTCTTATTTAAAAGAACGGCTTTTTACATTTAAGGTCAGAGCTAACAGTTTATACAATACATAGATTCCAAGGTATGCACCGGTTAATAAAAAAGCTGAATTTAAAAAGATTGCATGGATGCTCGTCATAAAAACAGTATGGTTTTTTAAGATACGATAGATAGAAGCAGCAGCTATATTTCCAAATACTAGCGCTGAAAGAAGGGCTAGCGTATTAAAAACTAGCTCTGCTCCTTTCCATTTGAGTGAGAAAAAGAGCATGATAATAGGAACAATAATACTTCCAGAAACCAGCAGGAAAATCAATGGACCATCTCCAATACGTTAGCTTATTACAGTTACATAAGATAATGTTTTTGCTTATTTTTAGATAGTCTTCCCTTTTTATAATCCGTTAAGCTTTTTTCTTCCATTTTTTACTTATATAAAAAAGTGAAATAATAGATAAAGCCACTAAAATGATTTTGCCTTGCATAGATCCTTGCGTAATATGATAAACGGAATAAACTTCAATAAAAAGCGCTGGAATTTTTCCAAGTGCGCTAGCAGAAATGAATACCGCAAAGGAGCCTTTTCCTACAGCGCTGAAGAATGCAACGAGGCCTGATGGAACAAAGGGCAGTAATCGCAAAGAAAGAATCAATATAAAACTTTCTTTCCCTTGTACGCGCAGCAGCTTTAGCCACTTGGAGTGAGAAGGTGTTTTGGTATGAACAAGTGTACGGAACCCTTTTCGATACAGCCAAAAAGAGAGAGCTGCACCTAAAACTTCTCCAATAAAAGAAAGTAAAAATCCGTTCCAAAAACCAAATAACTTTACGTTTACGAACGTAAGGGGTGCGCTTGGAAATACGCCCGTAATGCTAATAAGAATGTTCAAAAGAATGCTGATAAACCCAGCTGCTTCTAAATGTTCAAGCAGAAATGTTTGAAGATAGTCAGTCATGGTTATACTCCTATTTATGTTTTACCTGTAGGGCTATTTTAGATGATTTTCTACTATTATATAATTTTTGGCATGAAATAAGTAGGTAGGCAGTTTATAAAAAACGAAACAGGGTAACTACTTACTAATGAAAGATGACTCACTGATTTGAAGGGATGGACAACTCATGTTGAAATTTTTGCTTGTTATTGTAGTTATATTATTAATTATTATGATTTTTAAACGCTTTATCCGAAAATAAAAATGCTAACTAAGCAGCTCGTGAGATCTTTCTCACGAGCTCTTTTGCGGAGCTATTCAGTAGCTCAACAATACATTTTTTACCTGTGATGAATATCACTGCAGCTAGAAAAATGAAGGGGTAAGATAGAAATGGGAGGGAGGTATATGGAATTATTATTCTATCTCAGCACTTATTTATCAGGGGGAGCTATCGCATTATGGCTAATTAATGCAGCATTTAATGGATTATTAAAATAATAGAGGGAGAGAAAATGAACGATTCTAAAGGTATATTTAACGATAAAGAAAGAAAGCTTGCTCGCTATTTGGAGACGTACACAACTGAGCAGATTTTAACTGAAGCAGGCATGTCTTCGTCTGCTGCGCTATATGAGTTGAAAAAAATAAGATTACCGCGGGCAGTTGCTAATACGATTGTTTATTACGTACTGGCAACAAATAATCAAAAGCTGGTTATGTACAAACTGCTCATGTTAGCTGGCGTTTGTAAAAAGCTTGGCATTCAAGATGCACAGGCAGCCCTCACTTTTATCAAAAAATATTACGTTTGTCATCAGCATTTACACTAAAAAGTACATTTGTCTGAGGGGGAAAAGAGATGAATATTGTCCCGTTTAAGCAGCGTTCATCTGCAAAAAATGTTCAAGGCAAAGAACAGCCGTTTCAATGTTTCATTGAGGGAGATCGATTTCAGTTAGATTTGTATATGACATATTTATTTCATCGCTGCCATTCTAGCAGGTATAGATATAGCCCTGCTAACAGAAAGGGTAGGATGTAATGATAAGATACGGGTGGTAAGCGGCTTCATTTTTCCTGATGGAATAATGAAGCCGTTTGTTGTGTTAGAAAGAATGATTTACTATGATGTAGTTAATGATAAAAGAAAAAGAAGGGAAGGAACGTAATGGATTTACATAAGTGGGAATATTGGATTTCAAAGCTCGAGCTTCAGCCTCATCCAGAAGGAGGGTTTTATAAACAAACCTATCGCTCCAATGATGAAATTTCTGATAAAGAAGTGTCATCGCAGTTTGATGATAAACGATTTCTATACACGAGTATTTACTTTTTATTAAGATCTCAAGATGTATCGCATTTCCACAGGCTGCAATCAGATGAACTATGGTACTATCATGGAGGAAGCCCTTTAACCATTCATATTATTTACCGCGACGGAACCTATCAAGAAGTAAAACTAGGTACAAACTTAGAAAATGGAGAAGTTCCTCAATTTTTAGTTCCAAGAGATACGATTTTTGGTTCCTCTGTGGCAAATGAGAATACATTTTCTCTCGTTGGATGCATGGTCGCACCAGGTTTTGATTTCCGTGACTTTGAATTATTCACAAAACAGCAGCTGCTTGATGAATTCCCTGAGCATGTTGTGATCATCGACAAATTAGGGTACGATAAATTGCCAAATGATTAAAAAGCATGCATCTCGGTTTGATGCATGCTTTTTTCATTTGAACCAGCCTTTTTCCTTAAAGCGAGTAATGGCTTCAATGCGGTTCTTTACTTCGAGTTTGTCCAGAATGGTAGAAATATAATTGCGCACCGTTCCAGTCTTAATAGATAGTTCGTCAGCAATTTCTTTTGTGTTTTTTCCATCAGCTACTAGAGCTAATACTTCTTTCTCTCTAGCTGTAAGAGGACTAGTAGATTCACTATATAAGTCATCCACTAACTCTGGAGCGTAGAGGCGTCTGCCTGCCATCACGCTTCGAATGGAATTTGCGAGTTCTTCACTCGGACTATCTTTTAGCAAGTATCCGCTTACGCCGGCTTTCAAAGCTCTTTGAAAATAGCCGGAGCGAGCGAACGTTGTCAAAATGATGACTTTGCAGTTTAAATCTTTCAGTTCCTCTGCAGCTTCAAGCCCAGTTTTAAGAGGCATCTCGATATCCATTACGCATATATCTGGCTGGTGCTGCTTAGCAAGTGATACCGCTTGTTCCCCATTTGAAGCTTTTCCGACAACTTCCATGTCATCTTCTAAATTTAACAAAGAGCCTAAAGCCCCTAACATCATTTGCTGATCTTCGGCAATAACAATTCGAATCATAATTGTTCCTCCTTAATATGTTTAACGATGTTTGGAACTGTAATATGAATAATCGTCCCACCTTGACTGGAGATATCAAGATGGCCGTTTACAAACTCCAGCCGTTCTTTCATTCCTAAAAGACCGTTTCCTTTCCAGCAGGTTTTCTTCGTATTAATACCAACTCCATTGTCTTCTACCCTTATGCCTACTTCTTTTGCAGACTGATGTAAAGTAATTGTGCAAACGGTGGCTTGACTATGTTTGACCACATTGGTTACGGCTTCTTTTAAGCACATGCTAAGAATATTTTCAATTAGCAACGACACATTCTCTAATGAAATGGCCTCTTCTCCTACAAACTTAATTTCGGCAGCTTCTAAAAGCTCTTGAACGCGTTTTAGTTCTTCACTAAGGCGGATTCCACGCATTTGAGAAACCATGTTTCTCACTTCATTAAGAGCCGTGCGCGCTGTTTGCTGGACATCTTTTAATTCTGATTTTGCTTTTTCAGGATCTTTTGTAATAAGTTTTCTTGCTAAATCACTTTTTAGACCGATAAGAGACAGCTTTTGTCCTAACGTATCGTGCAGATCGCGAGCTATCCGCTGGCGTTCTTCCTGTTTTACAAGCTCAGAAATACGTTTGTTTGCATCTTCAAGCTGTTCTTCCAGCCGGTCTCGCTTCTTTCGATTATAAATGCTGAATGGCAGTACAATCACACTGATGGAAATTACAAAAATGAAAGGCAGCTGTTTTAAAAAGATCTCTTCTTGCATCACAACGTTAAAGTTTACCGAAATAACGGTGCTAATTAAATGAACAGCATACAAAGTGAAGAAAGCGAGTCGTTTTTGGATATTTCCAATAAAATAAGCGATAAAAAAAGCAAAGTAAAAGGCAAAGTAAATATAATTAAAAATAGTTGTCAGGGCTAAGGAAATAACGATTAACAAAGCTGTCCATACGTAAACGGACTTGCCTGTTGAAACAAACGCAAAACGATAGAAAATAAAAAATAAGATGGTGAGTAACGAACCAACAATAATGTGATTCATGGATGAAGATTGTAAAATAAAATAAAATGGTAGAATGACAAATACCGTCCATATGTACGGAGATAGCCCAGTGATTTTTTGGAAAAACGTATATTTTTTCATAAAGAACCTCGTTTACTTGTTAAAATACACTATTAGTTTACCACAAAGTAGAACGAAATAAGTTTAGAGAGATAGATAAAACAGTCAAGCTTCTGAAAGCTTGACTGTTTTGTTTTATTAAAGTTCTGCTTTTGTTTGAGATGAAATTCTGCTTGCTTTTGGTGCAGCTGAGCGTGTTTTTATTTCTTTAAAGCTCACAAACATTTTGTTTTCTTCATCCCATAGACGGAACCGAAGAGAGCGAAGACTTGTTGCGAGTGTAATGGTTGGTACATTTTGAAGAGGCTGTGTGTGTTGATGAACAGCTTCAAGCTTATAGTTGGGCACTCTTGGGCTTAAATGATGTACATGGTGAAACCCAATATTGCCTGTTAGCCATTGCAATAGTTTTGGAAGCTTGTAAAATGAACTTCCTTCAACGGCTGCTTTTACATAATCCCAGTGCTCATCTTCTTCAAAATAGGAATCTTCAAACTGATGCTGTACATAAAACAGCCAAATTCCAATGGAACCTGAAATGAAGAAAATCGGTCCTTGAATTAATAAAAATGCCTGCCAACCTACCAACCAGCAGGTCGCTGCTGCTAATGCAACGATCAATACATTTGTAAGATACGTATTCATTCTTTCTTGTTTCTTCGCATTTTTTTGATTGAATCGGTTTGTAATCAAAAATACATATATAGGTCCCACGCCGAACATAATGAACGGGTTACGATAGATACGGTAAGCAATTTTTTTCCAAATAGAAGCTTCTTTATATTCTGTTACGGTTAAGACCCAAATGTCACCCGTACCTCTTTTATCTAAGTTGCTGCTTGTTGCATGGTGAATTGCATGGCTATGTCCCCATTGACTGTAAGGGAACATCGTTAAGACACCGGTAATGGTTCCGAGAATTTTATTGTGTTGTCTACTTTTAAAGAAAGAGTAGTGACAACAGTCATGAAAAATAATGAATATTCTTACTAAAAATCCTGCTGCGATAACAGTTAGCGGAAATGCTAAAAAATAAGAAATTGAAAGGCTCTCATAAGCGAGAAACCACAGTGTGAAAAAAGGTAAAAAAGTATTAATCAATTGTCTTATGCTGTCTTTCATTACTGCTTTTTCAAAAGGTGCAACTTGTTTTCGTAAATTCTTTTGTTTTTGTATAGTCATATGAAATTCCTTTCATCACCGTATATTACCCTCAGTATAAAGAGATTTTTCTGACTATTTAAGACATACGTGTCATATAGAAACTATGACAGTTGTCATATATACGTAGGGGGAAGCTGTAAAAAATGAAAAAAAGCGGTATTTAACAGTCTGCGGTTCTGATAAAATTATACAGTGAAGGCTTAGTGCTACGGAGTATTTAAGAAGAAAAAAGGAGTTTGAAATGAATAAAAGAAATAGATGGGTATATCTTCTTCTAGCTTTTGTGATCATGGGAGCAGGCCTTTTATCAAGAAAACTTACCGCGTATCTTCCTCACATCGTAAATATATATGCGGGAGATTCGTTATGGGCCTTAATGATTTTTGTCAGCGCGGGTTTTTTGTTTCCTGCATGGAAGACAAAAATGATTGGTATGTTTGCTATAGTGTTTTGTTACTTTATTGAATTTACACAGCTGTATCACGCTCCGTGGATTGATGACATAAGAAAGACTGCGCTAGGAGAGCTCATTCTGGGGTATGGCTTCTTATGGAGCGATATACTGGCTTATTCGATTGGAGTCGGAGTAGGAATGAGCTGGGAATATTATAGATATCAATTTAAAAGATCCGTCTAGCAAATACGGTTCAACGAATCTTAGAACTCAGCTGAGGATGGAATAAGCCGTAAGGTTATGAAGCAGGATGTATATACATAAAAATAAACTTATGCATAAAAATTTTTTACTTAAAACCAATTGTTTATTCGTTGAACGAGAGGAAGAGAGGGGATTATTTGAACTTAATAGCCTGGATGATTATTGCATGTGAAATCGCTTTTTGGATAGTCATCGTTTTAGGATTAGCAACAAGGTATATGTTTAAAAAACAAAAGCTCAGTTTTTTTATTTTAGCTCTAACACCTGTTGTTGATTTTTTTCTTCTGATTGTGACGAGCGTAGACCTTTACGGAGGTGCTACAGCGACGTATGCTCACGCTATTGCAGCCGTGTATATTGGAATTTCGATCGCTTTTGGAAAAAGTATGATTCAATGGGCAGACGAACGCTTTCAATATTATGTGATGAAAAACGGAGAAAAACCTCGTAGACGCTATGGAAAAGAATATGCAAAGCATTATTTTAAGTCATGGATACAGCATCTTGTTGCTTACGCCATTGGAGCAACTCTTTTAGCGGCGATGATGTATATAGTACCAAATGGAAAAACCAACGTGCTGCAAAATGTAGTGGAATTTTGGACAGTTATTGTAGGAATTGATTTCTTATTATCTCTTTCTAATTTCGTTTGGCCTAAAAAAGAAAAAGAGTCCGGTTATACCAACTCATAAAAAGGCATCGTCATGTGTGAAAAATCAGCGAAAAAACCTCCCCGCAAGGAGGTTTTTTGTTTTACCATCCAGGGTATAGGTATATGAATGATGCTTGTCTGAGGTAGTTCAGTTTAGTTGCTTAAGCGGCTAAACTGCTTTTTGTGCAAATATATGTACATTTTATGTAGCATGCATGATAAGAATTCTGTGTATTCCATATACTACCTCATATGAAAGATAGACAAGTGATACAATACAGTTTGTTTTTAGGAGAGCTTTTATGAAAAAACGCCGGTTGGACTTTATTTTTTTATTTATTATTTTACTTTCAATTTATGCTTTCTTTTTTACCTCTATTGATGTTCATTGGAAGTATGCCTTAGTTGGATTATATGGTGTCATCATTTTCATTTGTATGTATTCACTTATGCTTGAAAATCGAACGCCTGAAAGTACGTTGGTTTGGATGTATGTCCTCTTTTTCTTTCCTGTTGCAGGCTTTTTCTTTTATTTGTATTCAGGACAGCTCTATTTAAAGGGGCATATGTTCAAAAAAAAGCGTATGCATAACCGAGAGATGCTTAGAAAGATGGCAGACAAAGAAACGACGCCTGATCTATCGCCGCTTCAATCTCATCAGCGTTACTTTGCTCAGTATCTTCAATGTGTATCTTTGACGAAGATGAATGTTCATACAAAAACCTACGTCCTTAAGAACGGGCAAGAAACGTTTAATGAAATCAAAAAGCATTTGCAATCAGCAAAACAGTTTATTCATATGGAATATTATATGTTTCACTCGGATTCTCTAGGAAAAGAAATCATTGATATTCTAATAAAAAAAGCAAGCGAAGGTATAGAAGTGCGCTTTACATTCGACACAATGGGAAGTTTTACACTATCGGGTTCAGATATTAAACGAATGAAAAAAGCGAATATTAAAGTGCATCCTTTCTTACCTATTAAGTATGGATTTTTCAACCAAAAATTTAACTTTCGAAACCACCGTAAAATAGTCGTAATTGACGGGGAAGTAGGTTTTGTAGGGGGATTGAATGTTGGGGATGAGTATCTAGGAAAAAACAAAAAAATTGGTTTTTGGAGAGATACTCATCTGATGCTAAAAGGAGAATCTGTTCAAACCTTGCATTCGATCTTTATGTTCGATTGGGAATACGTTTCTGGAGAATGCTTAATTAACAATGAAGCATATACAAAGCCTCATCCTGTCGAAGGAGAAGGCTTTGTGCAAGTGGTGGCGACGGGGCCGGATACGCAGGAAAATATGAGTGATTATTACTATACTATGATTACAAGCGCGACGAAATCAATCTGGATTTCAACCCCTTATTTTGTTCCAAATGAAGCCATAAGAACCGCCCTTCGTATTGCAGCTAGAAAAGGCGTAGAGGTACGAATTATGGTACCAGAAATTAATGACGGCTTTCTGACTCAATATGGAACGAGGTCATATTTTGCTGAACTTCTTCGATGTGGAATTGAAGTATATTCGTATAAAAAAGGGTTTTTGCATCAAAAAATTGTGATTATAGACGGAGATATGGCTTCGGTCGGTACTGCAAATATGGATATGAGAAGTTTTCATCTGAACTTTGAAGTTAATGCATTTTTAATTGAAGGAGAGACAATTCAAACGCTCATCAAAAATTACGAAGAAGATATTGAAGACAGTCATTTGATCAAACCAGTAGCATTTTACAAGCGAAGCTTAGTAGAACGTTCGAAAGAGTCATTTGCACGCTTATTTTCAGGTGTTTTATAAAATAAAGTTTGTTTTCAAAAAGCAGGAGGAAACGTATGGGTGAATCTCCATTTGTTAAAAAAGATACGTTTGGTCGAAAGTTACATCGCTTAAAAGAACGTACTAAGCCATTTGTCGTGCGTTTTTCACGGTTTGGTCATGTGGCTCAAGGTGTGGTCTATTTTATCATCGGTATATTAGCGATTCAGACGGCTTTCGGATTAAAAGGCGATTTAGTTACTTCTCAAGGAGCCCTACACACAATTGCAAAGCAGCCGTTTGGCTTTTTAATTTTAATTGTTTTAGCAGTAGGTTTAAGTGGATATGCGTTTTGGCAAATCATTTCTGCTATTTTTGATCCTCACCACGTCGGGCATGGGGTAAAAGGCGTTTTTACTCGTTTAGGCTATTTAGTTGTAGCCACGTTTTATATTAGCCTTTGTGTGAGTTCGGTAAAAATTTTGCTTCATGCTCACGTTCATACGTCAGGTAAGCATTATCAAACGGTATCAGCCAAGCTGTTATCTTATCCCTTTGGGCAAACCATCATTGCGCTTACAGGTATCGGCGTTATTATCTTTGGGATTGGACAAGTATATTGGGCTCTTTCAGGACGATTCCTAAAAAAACTAAAGAAAAACGAAATGTCAAAAGAAGAGTGGCGATGGAGCGGACATATTGGAAAAGCAGGTATTATTGCTCGAAGTATCGTCTTTGGCATTATTGGTTTCTTTCTTATTCGCACGGCTCTTCAAGCGGATCCAGACGAAACGAAAGGGTTAGATGGAGCCCTTGCTGAAGTAGCACAGCGTCCTTTTGGGTCTGTACTGCTGGCTATCGTATCAATCGGACTTATGGCATACGGAGTATATATGTTTGCAGAATCAAGGTATAAACGAATCGATCCTTAATAAAATTAAAAAGATGAAAAAGCTACTTTTTAGCTTTCTGCTCATATCCTATAGCAGATAGATAATGAACAGGAGGAGAGGCAGATGCCATCGGTAGTAGGAGCCGTAAATATCTCGAATGTATTGGTTTCATCTTCAGTGGAGTTTGGTGATTGTCTGGCTATTAAGCCAAAAAGTACAGCTTTTACAACAGTCGGTTCTGGCAGCGGGAACACGGGGAATTTTATGAATATTACAAGCAGTTCCAGTACCGCTAATACAATTGATATGGATATTAAGGATCAAAATCTAGTGGGAAATGCATAAGAAACGAAAGCTTATCGTCATCGGACGGTAAGCTTTTTTATTTGAATTTTACGTATACCCAGACGTTTCTTTACCACAATGTACCTCTAGGATTCTATCTTATAGGAGTAGTAAACTAGACAGGTGATGTCAAAAAGTGGGGAGGCGAAATTATAAAATGAAGAAAATATGTATGAGCCTGATCGTTCTCTGTCTTTTCAGCGGAGGATTGGCCCCGATGAGTAAAGGAGCCGCTGCTTCTTCAGTGGGCACTGTCAAAGGTGACAACGTAAACGTATATCGTTCTCCTTCCTTGCATTCTTCTGTTATGCAGACAGTGAAAAAAGGAGAAGAATTTCCTGTCATTTCATCTGAAGCTGGAGATGCAGCTCAGGTTACTACTCATACGGTAGTGCCGGGAAATACACTATGGCTACTAGCTAAGCAATACGGTGTAACAGTCAGTGATCTAATAAAACAAAATCAGCTAAAAAAGACGGAGCTGATTCCAGGGCAAACGCTGAAAATACCGCCAAAAGGCTTGTTACATAAAGTAGTATCAGGAGATACGCTTTGGAAAGTCTCCGTAAAGTACGGTGTAAAAGCGAATGAATTAACAAAGTTAAATCAGCTATCCTCAACAAATATTAAGCCCGGACAAATGCTTATTATTCCTGATTACTATGTACAAGTACAGCTTTTGGAAGGGAAAAAGGGCTGGATCAAAAAATCTGATTTAGCGCAAAAGAAGCATCAGCCTGTAGTTATGGGTTGGAGCTTTAATGAAAAAACAGCAGGCTACACAGAATCGATGAAACAAAAGAATTTAGACGTTGTTTCACCTCGTTGGTTTACGCTAACGTCGAATGACAAAGTTGTTTCATCTTCTATAAATGAATCATATGTTCAAACGGCTCATAAAAACGGCAAAAAAGTCTGGCCGCTTATTGGTAACAATTTTGATGATGTACTTACAAGTGATGTGCTGAGCAACAAAGCAAAGCGGCAAAAGCTTGTATCGTCAGTAGAAAGTTCGCTAGTAAAAACAAACAGCGATGGGATCAATGTTGACTTTGAAAATATTAATATTAAAAACAAACAAGATTTTGTTTTATTTATTAAAGAATTAAAAGCAGCGTTAAAACCTCATGGTATGACTATTTCAGTAGACGTAACAAGAGAAAATAATGATCCTTTTTGGTCGGGAAGCTTTGATAGGAAACAGATTGGTCAAGTGGCAGACTATGTCATTATGATGGGATATGAAGAACACTGGGGAGGAAGTCAAGTTCCAGGATCTGTTGCTTCACTGCCTTGGGTGAAAGAAGGTACACAACTTCTTATGAAAGATGTACCTGCACACAAAATCCTGCTGGGAGTTCCTTTTTATACGCGAGAATGGAAAACGGACCTATCGACCAAAAAAGTTGTCACAAAAGACTTAACGATGAAAGAAGCAGAAGCTGTTATCTCTTCTAAAAAGTTAACTAAAAAATGGGATAGCCAATCCTCACAGTACTATGTAGAATACACGGAAAATGGTACGAAGCATCAAATATGGCTCGAAGACAAAGCATCTATGCAGCGCCGGGTTAATTTGATTAAGGACTATCATTTAGGCGGAGCGGCAGCTTGGTATATTGGTTCAGAAACATCAGATATATGGGAGTTATACAACTTTTAAATAAAAAACACACCTCTTGCTTGATTTAGCGAGGTGTGTTTTTTTATTTGAATCATAATGAAACGCATACATCTATTTACAAACGAGATAAATTTTACAATATTTGTTTTTCTTGAGTTAATTTATAACTATATTCCAAAATGAGCCTATTTAACCTTTTTTTAGTTGAAAACGCTTAATGACTTTACGATAAAGATAATTTATAGTAAATTCAGTTTCTATACAATGAATTTACTAAATGAACAATTAAGTGATTTAATTATTAACTAAGTGAAAGGAATGAATGTTATGGGAAATGTATTAGTAATAGGATTTCCAGGTGAAGGGCATGTGAATCCTTCTTTAGGAATTGTAAAAGAATTGATGGCTCAAGGGGAAAAGGTCGTCTATTACGGTATTGAAGACTATGCTGAAAAAATTCGAAAATCAGGCGCGGAATTTCGTGAATATGAAGATTTTCGTCCAAGTCTTGATATGAGCAATCGAATGACCCAAGAAGAGTCTTATGATCGCTATGAAGTAATGAATTTGTTTTTAAATGAATCTGAGAATATTATTACTAAAATCATGAGTGAAACAAAGCACGAAACATATGATTATGTACTTTACGATTATCACCTTTTAGCAGGTTCCGCTGTGGCCGACCTTCTTCAGCTTCCGAAGGTTTCTCTTTGTACGACATTTGCGTTAGATAAGGAGTTAGCAACTTGTATGATGCCAAGTGGTCAAACAGAACCTGACCAATCTTCCTTTTATCCTCAATTCGAAAAATCATTAAATAAGTTCAACAACCAATATAATACTGAGTTAAAAGATTCCATTGACATTATGTCGAATCCAGGGGATATTACGCTAGTATTTACGTCAGAATTCTTTCAGCCAAACGTAGCTGAATTTACGAGTGAGTACAAGTTTATTGGTCCTTCAATTGTTAAACGACTAGATATTGAAGATCCTTCTTACTTACAAAATGAAAATGAAAAAATTATTTTTGTTTCTATGGGAACTATTTTTAATCAGCAGCTAGAAATCTATAACTTATGTGTAGAAGCATTAAAAGATTTTAAGGGTAAAGTTATTTTATCTATTGGTAAAAATACAGAACCTGAAGAATTAGCACACATTCCAGAAAACTTCGTTGTGAAACAATATGTGCCTCAGCTGGAAATTTTAAAACGCGCGGATTTATTTATTACTCACGGCGGAATGAACAGCAGCAGTGAAGGTTTATACTACGATACGCCGCTTGTCGTTATTCCAATGGCAGTGGATCAATTTATGGTTGGCGATCGCGTGCAGAAGTTAGGAGCAGGTGTAAAATTAGATAAAAATAATGTATCTGCTGAGCTAATCAAAAATACAGTTAACGACGTTTTAACTACTCACACATATAAACAGCACGCACAACAAATTGGAGAATCACTTCGCTCAGCGGGAGGATACAAGCAAGGCGTGAAAGAAATCTTCAATGTGGTGCCTGTTAAAGCGTAATAGATGTAAGGCAGCTAGATAACTAACAGAGAGGAGTAAATAATTATGAAGACTATAAAAAAAGCAGTTATACCAGCAGCAGGGTTGGGCACTCGTTTTTTACCCGTTACAAAATCTATCCCAAAAGAAATGCTTCCAATTGTAAATAAACCCGTAATTCAATTTATTGTAGAAGAAGCCTTAAAATCAGGAATCGAAGATATTTTAATTGTGACAGGAAACGGGAAACAAGCAATTGAAAATCATTTTGATCACAATATTCAACTAGAACACTTGCTTCATCAAAAAGGAAAAACTGAACTATTAGAAGAAATGGAGCAAATCTCTGAACTAGCGAACATTCATTACGTGCGTCAAAAAGAAATGAAGGGGCTTGGCCACGCGATTAACTGCGCTCGACAGTTTATTGGAAACGAACCGTTTGCAGTTTTACTTGGAGATGACTTAACAGATCCATACCAGCCTTGTTTAAAACAGCTGATTGACCAGTATAACCAAACGGAATCGTCGGTTATCGGCGTACAGCGCGTCGAGGAAGAATCCGTTCACCGCTACGGGATTATAGATCCAAAAGCAAATAAAAACCGATTATACGAAGTGAATGGTTTTGTAGAAAAACCATCAGTCGAAGAAGCTCCGTCTAATTTAGGAATTATTGGACGCTATGTATTTACACCTGACATTTTTGATTATCTTGAAACACAGGAAGCTGGAAAAGGCGGGGAAATTCAGCTAACGGATGCTATTCAGCGTATGAATATAGACCGTTCTATTTATGCTTACGAATTCGAGGGTGAACGTTATGATGCAGGGGAAAAATTAGATTTTATTTTTACGACTCTTGCTTTTGCATTAAAAGATGAAGAATTAAAAGTACCTCTTTTGACCAAATTCAAAGAACTTATCAGCAAAGAAGAACAAAAAGAAAAAATTGCTGTACAAATTGGAAAATAACCTTCATTTACACACCTTTCTTCTACTTTTTCTTGAAGAAAGGTGCATTTTTTTGCGGAAATTGAACGTTTGACAGCTGGATAGAAAGGGTTGAAATGAGTTTATGTCGAAAACAGAAAATTCGTTTGTATCAGGCATAAAGATTGTATTTACAGACCGGGATTTTCGAACGATTTTTATTTCATTATTTATTATTGGATTATCTGTTGGCGGCTTTATGCCTTATTTAACGGTTTGGGCAACAAATACATTGCATGCCACTTCTTTTCAAGCAGGATTTTTATTTGTGCCAATGAGCATTATTGGTCTAATCGTATCGTTTTATTTAGCTTCGTTATCAGACAAATGGGGGAAACGAAAGCCATTTATTATTTGGGCGTTACTGATTGGAACCATTTCAAGAGTGCCGTTAGCGTTTACGCATTCTTATACAATAGCACTCATTTTACTTGCTATAGGAGGGTTTAATGCGTTTTCTTTTTTCTTTGCCCTGCTGAATGATTTTATTGTTAAAAAGCAAGAAAGCAAATCGCAGGCAGGTACGATTACTGGTACCGTGCGAATGGCTTTTTCACAAGGCTATATTTTTGGACCTATGCTTGGCGCTTTAATTATTGACCACGGAGGGTATACTCTTTTATTTTTATTATCAGGGTTGTTATCGCTAGCAACTTTAGGGTGGGTTCTTTTTGCACTTAAAGAAGACAGTATGCCCCAAACTTCAGCTCATGCATCTTCAAAAGCGCCAGCCGGTATACCTTCTGTGTTAATAGCTGTATTCGTAGCAGCTCTTTTCATTTTTGCGGGTGATTCCGGGCGTTCTATGTATTTGCCGCTCTACATAACGGATACGTTAAAACAATCCGTTTCGATTGTAGGGATTCTCTTTACCGTTACATCTGTTTTTGAGCTAGTATTTATGCCGTTAGGGGGCTATTTTTCTGATAAGATCGGAGTTAAACGATTCTTTGTTATTGGAATTGCTTTCCAAGTGCTTTATTTTGTTTTAACGGGCCTTCATTTACCACTGAGTGGGTTAATTGCGCTTCAAGTATTTTATGCCTTTATTCTGTCCGCTACGATGGGAGTGGGAATGGTATATGCTCAGTCACTGGCTCCGCGCCAAATTGGACTAGCCACGACGGCGTATATGACCGCTATACAAACTTCAGCAGTTGTCAGCAGCTTAGCTATGGGGTCACTAGTTAGCGTGATTCCTTTGCCTTCTACTTTTTACATTTTAGCTGTTTTTGCAGTTGTTTCAGGTGTGATGTTTCTATTTATGAAGCAAAAACCAGCTGAGGAAATGAGTTGAGAAGTTAAGAAGAGAGTGAGACATACGTTCACCACAACAAAAAAACGAACCATTGATCAATGGTTCGTTTTTTTACTTTTTCTAAAATACTTTTGCCCCAGCTTCTTTTTTTATGATGCTGTTTCTTGAATTTGTTCGCTGCGATTTTTATTTAAAATTTTGCGGTAGCGGTAATTAACAAAAGCGGCAGCCGCCATACCTACTACTGAAAGCATCGCATCAAAAATAAAGATGATTGAAATATGTCCCGTTTTAGACATGAGCCCTGTTGCTAAAGGCAATAAAATTGCAGCTAATCCAGCAGCGGTCGCTACAATTCCCGTAACCGTTCCTTTTTTGTTCCAGAAAAGCTCGGTCATAACGGTAATCGCTAATTGAAAGACCCCAGCCGTAGAAAATCCCATGAAAAAAGCAGCTGCAATTGCAATAGCAGGTACTTTAACAAACAGAAGCGTAAGTACGGCTATAAGGGTAATCATCGGGTAAACGAGAATAACCGTTACAGGACGAAGCACTTTGCTTAACAATACAGCTAATACTAAAACAGAGATTAACGCTCCGATGCTGTAGTAGCTTAAAAGGCGGACCGAGGTGCTTTCGGCCATACCTAATACTTGTTGACCATAAGTAGGGAGCCAAATTTGAGCCACCGTAAAAAGCGCTGTAGAAGTAAATCCAATCACAATAAGAGCAATTCCTTCTTGTTTCATTTTAGGAGCAGAGATAAATTTATTCTCTGCTGTATTTTGCTGTTGTACTGTACTCTGTTCGCGTTTATGATTGGGAAAAGGCAGTTTGAACATAAAGATCATATTTAGTAAATAAATAAGAGCAGGAAGAAAAAAAGCATACCCATAAAATAAATCACGATCTGCAAAAAAAGCAATCATAAACGGAAGAAGCGCTGCTCCTGCTGAAATAAATGCTTTTACAAGAACACTGGCTGAACCTGAAGATTTAGGAAAGACCTCAATCAAAGCAGGATACGTTCCAGCATCCATAGCAGAGTTTGCAATACCAGCAATAATGGCAAAGATAAAGGCTGTTTGATAATTTGGCGATAATGGAATGCCGATTAAAAAAATAGCCATCGTCAGAGATGAAACAATAATCAAAGGCTTTCGTCCGAATTTATCAGACAAGATGCCTGATAGAGAATACGAAAGCAATTTTCCAATTCCAATAGCAGAAATAATATAGCTGATTCCAGCGCCGTCGGTATTTAATTGTTTTGTCAAAAATGACATATTTGATGCAAGCATGATATTTACCATGCCAAGTAGAAAGTAGTTAATATACATACCTGAAGCTGACAGCATGTACTTATTTTTCATCGTTTACACATCCTTACGTAAAAAAGCTTATATGAAAGGGATAAAAGTAACACCCGTTCCTCCTTTTTTCTTCGTTATTTATAAACCTACTTCCATGATAAGTTTACGAAGACATTACCTTTACCTTTTATCATTATATTTATTTAGTCCTTTTTAGTATGTGACTAAATGCGTGCACCTAGTGCTTCAAATCAATATGAAATCTATTCTAACATGTTTTTAGCGCTTTAAACCAAAAAAGTGATATTTTATAAAAAAATCCTGTCTTCTTTCGCGGCTTCACAAAAGAAACCCCACAAAAAATGTTTGTTTTAAAGCCAGGATGCACAAGAAGTGCCTCCCAATAGTGGTTATTAAAAAGGAGAAAAGGGTATTTATAAATTAAGGAAAAAGAAACAAAAGAAGAAAGGTGGAAACAATGAAACACAAAGTATTTTTTGATGCGCAATGTCCTTTATGTTATAACGTAAAAAAAATAATTAAAGCGCTGGACTGGACGAACCAAATTCAGTGGATTCCAGTTCAATACATTGAACGAACGGAGTATAGTTACTTAAAAGAAGAGGGAAGAGACTTATATGATCAAATTCATATGGTGACCAAAAAAGGAGAAGTTCTAGCAGGATTTGAAACGGTCAGACGTCTTTTAGCTGTTTTGCCTCTTACATTTCCAATAGGTGTGCTTTTGCATTTACCATTAATGAACAAAGCGTTTAGTCCGCTATACAAATGGGTCTCCACAAACCGATACGACTGGTTTGGACGCTACGATTCTCCGCGAACCACATAAACAAACAAAAGGGACAAGCTTTGAAAAAGCTTGTCCCTTTTGTTTTGAAGACATTATACTTTATACATACTTTAATTTTAAAAAAACGTTAATTTAGTGTGATTTAGACGCGTGAATTTTAGAAAAACAGCTATAGCTGAAAGGGAGAACTTATATGATAACAAAATGGACAGCTGAACGAATGCCTGATGTAACGGGAAAAACAGCCCTTATAACGGGAGGAAACAGCGGCATTGGATTTGAAGCAGCAAGGGCTCTAGCAGCTCGAGGAGCAGAAATCATTCTTGCTGTGCGTAATGAGGAAAAAGGGAAAGAAGCTGAGAAAAGAATTAAAGCGGATAACGGAAATGCTAAAGTGACTATTATGTCATTAGATCTCAGTGACTTGAGCTCTATTCGGCATTTTGCCAATCAATTTCTTCAACAATACCCGTCTTTGGATCTTCTTATTAATAATGCAGGTGTGATGGTTCCGCCTCACAGCAAAACGAAAGACGGATTTGAACTGCAGTTTGGCTGTAATCATTTAGGGCATTTTGCGCTTACGGGTTTGCTGCTTCCTTTACTAATGGCAACTCCACATTCAAGAGTCGTAACGGTAAGCAGTATAGCTGCTAATTCTGGAGAGATCTATTTTGATAATCTAGACGGGGAAAAAGGCTACAGTCCAATGAAGTTCTATAGACAAAGTAAACTTGCCAACCTATTGTTTGCTAAAGAACTGCAAAACCGCTTAGAAGCAGCTGGATCGACGACAATTAGTGCTGCGGTACATCCGGGTATTTCAAATACTAACCTATTATCACGAGGTTCAGGTAAAGAGCCAAACGGCTTGCTGAAATTTTTAGTCAAGCTATTTAGTCAATCTGCAGAAATGGGCGCGCTGCCTACTCTTTATGCAGCCACTGAATCAATAGAAGGCGGTACATATATCGGGCCGGATGGAAAAGATGCTAAAAAAGGATATCCTGTAAAAGATAGGATGGGAGATGTTTTATTTAAACCGGACGTAGCGGAAAAACTATGGAGCGTATCCGAGAAATTGACAGGTGTTATGTATTCGTTCCGTGCGTAAGGTAAAAAAGAGGTTGAGACATAACGAGATAAATCCAATTGAAAGGCGAACAAATGGGATACATAGCTGAACCGCTCGTGAAACCGCCGTTGATTTCCGTGCGAGACTTCTCTTTCCCTCGAATCAACTGCTAGAAAGACTTACACACATTAAACCTACGTTTACCATAACCAACAAAACGAACCACGAATCAAACATCTTGATTAATGGTTCGTTTTTTATTTCGTCTAAAATACTTTTGTCCTAGCCTCTTTTTTGTTGCCCAAAAGCTATAGGTCAGCGGGTTAAATAAAAAAAAGAATGTTGGATAGCATAATGATAAGTAAATGTAAAATGAGGATGCTCTCTTTTCAAAGAAGTAGACGTACTCAACAAAGTTGAAGAAGCGGAGGGAAGTAACAGTGCCTGACAAACCTAGTATTACCTCAAGCGAAATTGGGACGCTGTGGATGACATATCAGCAGAAAACGTTAATTATTTGCTTGTTAGATTATATGATTGAACATGCGGATGATGAAGATGCTAAAACAATTATGACGGACTTGCGTGAGCAGCTTATTATATACATACGAAAAATAAAAACAATATTTGAAAAAGAGGGAGCGGTAGTGCCAACAGGGCTTTCATCACAAGACGTAAACGTACAGGCTCCAAAACTATTTACTAATGGATTTGATATTATGTTTCTTCGTGTCATCAAAGAAATTAGTATGGGGATGTATACATTAAGTTTAGGCAAGGCCTACAGAGAAGATGTGGTGAAATTTTATCAAGATTTAACAAAAATTACGCAAGAGTGCTACGATTCCTGTACGCAGTACTTATTGAAAAAAGGAATTTTATCACGTCCACCCTATATTCCGATGCCAACCACCGTTGAGTTTGTTTCGGATAGAAAATATCTGAGCGGCTTAAATGTATTTGCGGACAAAAGAGTATTAAATACGATGGAGCTAGCGCAAATTTATCATGGAGTCGAAACAAACATTGTCGGGATGAAGTTAATGAAGGCTTTTTCTCAAACGGCGAAAGATGCCGAAGTGAAAAAGCATTTTTTGAAAGGAAAAGAGCTCAGTAAAAAAATTATTACGCGACTTGAAGAAATAATTATACAAGACGATATTTCACCTTCTGTTGCCTCAACAGGAAGCATAACGACTTCTGAAACGCCTGCTTTTTCGGATCGTTTGATGCTGACATGCGATATTTTACTAAGTAACTTCAGTATCGGAAGTCAGGCGTTTGGAGCAGCATTTAGTTTTCGAAGAGATATTGTCGCTAAAATGATGCTGATAGGAGAAGATGCGTTTCAATATGCAAGCGAAGCAACGGAAATTATGATCAAAAAAGGCTGGCTTGAAGTTCCGCCAAGTATTGATTAGCTAAAAGGAAAGCCTCTTTCATGCATTGTAAATGGAAGTTTATATATCTTTACACACCTTTAACCTTTTATTCAAGTTGATTTAACAGACTGCGTGTACAGTTAAGTTATGTCAATAATAAACAGTAAAGGGTGTAAACAATGAAAAAACGTGCAATTGGAGCGGCAGTATTATCAGCGGTAACTGTAGCAGCGCTGGCATTTGGAACAAATTCACCAACAGATGCTAAAGCAGCTAAAGGCGTAAATAACCAAAAAGCTAAAAATGTTATCCTTTTTGTTGGAGACGGTATGGGTACCGATCATCGTGATGCGATCCGACTGGCCGCCGTAGGTGCAAATGGAAAGTTAGCAATGGATGATATGCCGGCAGTAGGAAGAGTCCATACATCTTCAGGAAATTCATTTGTTACGGATTCCGCTGCAGCTGCTACAGCCATGGCTTCAGGAGTTAAAAGCTATAATGGCGCTATTGGCGTAAATATGAAAGGAAAGCCAGTTCAAACGGTTTTAGAAAAAGCAAAATTAGCTGGGAAAACGACGGGGCTTGTGACAACAAGTCAAGTAACAGACGCAACTCCGGCTGCTTTTGGCGCACATGTTAAAGATCGAAGTGCTCAAAGTGACATCGCGAAGCAGTATCTTGAAAATAGTAAAGTAGATGTGATTCTAGGTGGCGGAGAAGATTATTGGTACCCAAAAGGAAATGAAGGTGCACACTCAGATGCCCCGCCAGAAGATAAAACTGAAGGAAGCAAAGGAACGCAAGGGAACTTAGTAAACAAAGCACAAAAACTTGGGTATACGTACGTTAATAACGAAAATGAATTAAAATATGCTAAAGGAACAAAACTGCTTGGTCTGTTTGCTAATGAAGAAATGTTTCAACAAGCTCCTGAAGGCCAAGGTGATGTGTACAATCCTCAAGTATCTCTAAAAGACATGACAAAAAAAGCAATCAATACGCTATCACAAAATAAAAAAGGGTTCTTTCTTGTAGTAGAAGAGGAAGCCATTGATGAAATGGCTCATAATAATAATGCTGAACTCATGATTAAAGCAGGTAAGCAGCTTGATGATACGGTGAAGATGGCTAAAGCTTATGCTAAAACACACCCAGACACTCTCGTATTAGTAACAGCTGACCATGCAACCGGAGGTTTAGCACTTGAAAAAGTAGACAATAAAGATAACGGTGAAAATGAAGCATCAAAAGAAGACGGACCATTTGCAATCGCTCATTCAAAAGAGCAGTTCGTTGCGGATTGGACAACTGAAGAGCATACGTCATCAGACGTTCCTTTAAATGCAATGGGTGCCGGCTCAGAAAGATTTACCGGAGTATATGAAAATACGTATTTACATGATGCTCTTCTAAAAGCAATGAATTTAAAATAAGTGAGATAAAAACACGGTGTTGATTTAATACACTTAGTATGTAAATCAACACCGTGTTTTTGCTTTGTTTGAGCAAGTTATGATGGAATTTCTTCAAAGGTATGCTACGATAAGAATTATCTTGAATTGAAGAGGTGTCACGATGAAAATAGAAGTTTGGTCAGATTTTGTCTGTCCTTTTTGTTATATTGGAAAGCGCCGATTAGAGCAAGCGCTTCAGCAATTTGCACACAAAGATGATGTGCAGGTTGAATTTAAAAGCTTCGAGCTAGATCCAAACGCCCCAGTTAATACTGGCAAAACGATTAATGAAGCTCTTGCTGCTAAATATGGAATGACGATTGAACAAGCGAAGCAAGCAAATGAAGGAATCGGACAGCAGGCAGCTAGTGTGGGCTTATCCTTTAATTTTGACGATATGAAGCCAACTAATACATTTGATGCTCACCGCTTAGCTAAATTTGCAAAGGCTCAAGGAAAAGAAGCAGCCATTACAGAAAAACTCTTATATGCATACTTTACTGAATCAAAACATCTAGGTGAAGAAGAGACGCTGGTTGCTGTTGCAGAAGATGCAGGTCTTGACCGAGAAGAAGCACGTCAAATTCTCGCAGATAAAAACGCATACGCAAATGAAGTCCGCAGTGATGAAGCAACGGCTCAGCAATATGGTATTAGCGGTGTTCCATATTTTGTTGTTAATCAAAAATATGCGATTTCAGGTGCACAGCCAGTCGAAAAATTTGTAGGAGCTCTCCAACAAGTATGGGAAGAAGAAAATCCGACTCCCGCTTTGAAGAGTCTTTCTCCAGAAGGCGCAGATGATGCCTTTTGTGCAGATGGTCAATGTGCCGTTCCTGATTCCTCTAAAAACCAACAATAAACAAAAAGCAGAGGTGGAAATTTCGCTTCTGCTTTTTGTTTATTTGTAAAAAAAATTTACAAAAACACAAACATGTGTTCTATTTTTATGTTATAATAAGTTTAGAAGCAACAAACCTCGATGAGTAAGCTCCAAAAATAAGCGATTAAAAGTGATCCCACCATGAACTAGCTTCCATTTAATCCTGCAGGGGGAATCTGAATGAAGAGCAAAGTGCGCATTATCCCATTTCAAGTAGTTGAACAATGGAATCAATTTAATGAAGTCCCAGAAGGAGTCGCTCTAATTGGAGCAGAGCAAGTATGGAAGCAAACAAAGGGACGGGGAATAACCATAGCAGTTTTGGATACTGGCTGTGATGTTACACATCCAGATTTGCAGGAACGAATTATTGGAGGAAGAAATTTCACACACGATGATCAACAAAATCCAGATATTTTTCAAGATTATAATGGTCACGGTACTCACGTAGCAGGCACAATTGCAGCAGCTCATAATGGTACAGGTGTTGTAGGAGTGGCTCCCGAAGTGAATTTACTTATTCTGAAAGTACTTGATGAAAATGGTTCAGGTCAATATGAGTGGATTATTGAAGGTATTACCTACGCTATTAAGCAAAAAGTAGATATCATTTCGATGTCGCTTGGAGGTCCGGCGGATGTGCCTGAGGTACATGAAGCGATTCAAGATGCTGTTGATCAGAATATTTTAGTTGTCTGCGCAGCGGGAAATGAAGGAGATGGAGAAGGCTCCACAGATGAGTTTGCGTACCCAGGGTCATATAATGAAGTGATTAGCGTAGGAGCTGTTGATTTAGAGAAACGATCTTCGGCATTTTCCAACTCAAACAACGAAGTAGATGTAGTGGCTCCGGGAGAGAAGATTGTATCAACTTACTTGAACGGAAAGTATGCCGCACTGAGCGGAACCTCTATGGCAACACCTCACATAGCGGGGGCCTTAGCATTGATAAAAGTTCTTTCAAATGAAACGTTTGGAAGGACACTTACAGAACCAGAGCTTTATGCACAGTTAATTAGAAGAACGCTTCCATTAAATGAATCACCAAGAGAAGTAGGAAACGGATTTGTGCACTTGACCGTTGTTGAAAAGCTGTTGCGTGAAATTCAACGTCAAATGACTTCAGAGGTGATCGGATGAGAAGCAGTTTAGATATGTTAATGATGGAAAAGCAGCAGGCAAAAGCTCTTTATCACGAATACGTAAACAATCGAAGTTATTATGATGAAAAGATGGATGAAGAAAATAAAAATCTTTATTATCAAGATACGCTCTTTGAAAGAGAAGCCATGCAAACTTTGTTAACGGAAACGCATCAGCATTTGCTGAGTTATTCGCCACATAAATATGTATATCCATGGGTGGATCTACAGGAGAATGGGGAGCTGAAAAGTCTATACTCAGGGAAAGGGATGGATCCGTTAGAAACTATACAGCAAGATATTGATCAACTTCAGGCGCTTAGTAACTCATCTTTTTCAAGCAATGATATACTGCTGAACTGTGAGCACGTTGTCCCGCAATCTTGGTTTGGGAAACAAGAGCCTATGAGAGGTGATTTGCATCATTTATTTGCGTGTGAACCTTCTTGTAACAGTCGAAGAGGCAATTCTTCTTATATTGACTTCCCGGATTATACGCCGGAAGTAAAGCAATCAGATGTGAAAGAAGGATGTGGCAAAGCAGAAAAAGGTAAGTTTGAACCTGAATATGGCAAAGGAATTGTGGCTCGGGCTACGCTTTATTTTTTTATTCGCTATCATAATAAAATTGACTCTTCGCGAGTAGATCTTCCTCTTTTACTAAAATGGCATGAAGAATTTACTGTTTCACTTTATGAAAAACATCGCAATGCAGCAATCTTTGAGTTGCAAGGCAACCGAAATCCTTTTATCGATTTTCCTGACAAAGCAGGTGCGTTAATGAGTTCTGCTTTCTAAAATAGCGAAGAGATCCGCTTCGGATTGAAGCGGATCTCTTTTGGATAATCTAATATGAAAATCCATATTTATCACTTAAAAGGGCATCCATTTTATTTAATAAGCGAAAATATTCTTCTTGTTCTTCTACAGTTAGAGCTGCTAGCATATCTTTTAAAAATCCATTTCGCTTCTCTGTAATCATTAAAACAAGTTTCTTTGATTCATCGGTCAGTGAAACCCACACGACTCTCCGGTCTTTTTCGTCTCGCACGCGTTGAATGAGAGATTCTTCTTCCAATTGATTTAATAAGCTAGTTGTAGCGCCCGAGGTTAAGTGAAGTTTATTTGAAATATCTGCTACCATATACTTTGTGCCGCTGGCAATGTAGTTTAAGATATAAAATTTAGTGGGTGTTAAGTGATAAGGCTGTGTTTTTAATGTTTCTTCGACTAAATGCCGCATATATTGAAAAAAAGATGTGTTAATTTGATAAAGGTGTTCAATTTTTGAATCTAAATTGTTATCCATGCTAGCTTCCATCTCCTTGTACACTACGGACGTATATAAACTAACTCTAAAATAAAATGAAACAATTGTAAAGGATGGCAATGATTATCTTTAACCACCATTATTATTTTTAAATTAATATCTTTACGAAAAAATATCTTTATGATAAAGTTATTTAGGTGGTTAACCAAATAGATGACTGTAAAGAAACATATCTCATAATAGATGGAGATAATATCTTTATGAAAAAGCTATATAAAAAAGTAATTTTATTAGTGAAGTATTAAGGAGGAGTAATGAATGTCTAGAAGTCGCTTAATGGTAACAAATTTTATTGGAATTATCGTTATTTTAGCTTTATTAATTGGAGGAGGATATTATTACGTTCAAAAATCGAACTATATTACAACGGATAACGCTAAAGTATCCGGAGATGTATACAATGTAGTTGCACCTGCAGCAGGTAAAGTAGCAAGCTGGACAGTAGAAGAAGGAAATGATGTATCAAAAGATGCTGAAATTGCTAAAATTCAAGCTGAAAAAGGGTCTGTAGCTGCTAAAGTGCCAGCAGATGGAAAAATTATTCAAACAAACGTAAAAGAAAATCAAATGGTTCAAGCTGGACAGCAAATTGCAACGGAAGTAGATATGAAAGACCTATTTATCGTAGCAAATATTAAAGAAGATCAGCTTAAGGATATTAAAGAAGGCGACGATGTAGATGTAACGGTAGACGGAGACAGCAGTGCAAAAATCGACGGCAAAGTCGAAGAAATTGGATATGCAACCAATTCACTTTCATCTTTAACATCGAACTCAAGCTCAGATGGAAACTACACAAAAGTGTCTCAAACGGTTCCTGTGAAAATTTCTATTTCTAATTATTCAGAGCATGTACTGCCAGGTATGAACGCCGAGGTAAAAATTTCGAAAGACTAATTCTTACTACAACAGTTCAAGAAAGGAGGAAATATGATGACAGCCAGTATAGAAAACACAAGTGATGGATCCATCAAAAAGCATATTCCGCTATTGATTGTTTTAATGCTTGGTTTGTTTCTTGCGATATTAAACCAAACGTTACTGAACGTAGCCATCCCGCATTTGATTACTGAGTTTGGCGTAACGGCAAATACAGCTCAGTGGTTGTTAACAGGATATATGCTTGTGAACGGGGCGTTAATTCCGCTTTCAGCTTTTTTAATTGAACGATTTGGTGTGCGTCGCTTGTTCTTATTTGCAATGTTTTGTTTTACAGTAGGGTCATTGATTTGCGGAATTGCACCTACGTTTTCGATTATGCTTACCGGCCGTTTAATTCAAGCTATTGGCGGAGGTGTCTTATCGCCTCTTGTTATGACCATTATTGTGTTTATTTTCCCTCCTCACATGAGAGGAAAAGGGATGGGGATTTTTGGTTTAGCCATGATGTTCGCACCGGCTATTGGACCAACGTTATCTGGATGGGTTATTCAAAACTATGATTGGCACATCCTTTTTAACGGCATGGTGCCATTAGGTGCCATTGTATTAATTATTGCTTTCTTTCAATTAAAAGACATTCAGCCTCCAAAGGATGTAAAAGTTCACATGCCTTCTGTTGTGACATCACTTGCAGGTATGGGATTATTGCTTTATGGATTCAGTGAAGCTGGAAATGACGGCTGGACGGATTCAGTTGTTCTTTCTACAATCATTGGTGGAGCAGTTCTTTTAATTATATTTGTTCTTCAACAAATTAAATCTGAAAAGCCGCTATTGGATATGCGTGTGTTTAAATATAATATTTTTTCACTATCAAATATTATTAGTATTGCGATTACAATCAGTATGTACGCAGGTATGTTCTTGCTTCCAATTTACTTGCAAAATATCCGCGGATATTCTGCTTTTGATTCAGGACTGCTCTTGCTTCCTGGCGCACTTGTTATGCTGGTTATGTCGCCGATTTCAGGTACATTGTTTGATAAGGTGGGACCTCGTCCGCTAGCAATCGTTGGTATGCTCATTACATCTATTTCAACGTTTGAATTTACGAAGCTGACGATGGATACACCGTTTAATCATATTTTAGCGATTTATATTATTCGCTCGTTCGGTATGTCACTGTTAATGATGCCGATTATGACAGCGGGTTTGAATCAGCTTCCGCAGCGACTAAGCAGTCACGGAACATCAATGTCTAATACGCTTCGTCAAGTAAGTGGTTCAATTGGTATTAGTTTAATGACGACCATTTTTACGAACCGTACAACGTATCATGTAAATGAAATCAGCAGTTCCATGAATACGTCTGATCCATTCTTTATGAACAGCTTTCATTTATTTGTACAAAAAGTAGCTGCTACTTTGCATTTATCACAAGATCAGGCTCAGCAGCAAGCGCTGAAGGTTTTATCTGGAAAAATGACGCAGCAAGGTACGATCCAAGGTATTAACGATGCCTTTTACTGGGCAACAGCAATTTCTGTTATTGGTTTAATTTTAAGTTTCTTCCTTCGTGATGTACGTAAAGATAAAGTAGTCGAAGAAAAGAAATCAAAAGCTCAAGAGGAAGATATTCGTATGCTTCCAGCTCCAAAAAGTATAAATTCATAAGGAGCTATAGAAATCTAAAGTTCATCATAAAAATGTTGGAGAGAAAGGGTCAGTGAGGCGGATGGATCCATTGATATTTGGTGAAGAAATTCAAAGAATTTCAATATCTTTAAACAAAAAAGTAATGACAAATGTAAAAAGCCTTTTACAGCATTACGGAATTACCCCTTTTCAATATCATATTTTACTGATTGTTGAACGTGCAGATACAATGCCTGTCACCAAAGTGGCAGACGAGATAAAGGCGAGCCCAAGCGTTATTACAGCATCGATTACACGTTTGTATGAACTGAATCTTGTGGAGCGCTACCATTCAAAAAGAGATAGGCGTAAAGTTATGGTCGAGCTTACAAACAAAGGGAAGCAAGTGATTCAAGCTGCTGAAAAAGACATGCAGCAAGGGGTTGAAAAACTGTTTGCTTGCTATAAAGAAGAAGAACAGCAGCAATTTCTCACGCTCTGTCGACAGCTAGATGAACATGTGACTTGAACTTGAGTAGAAAAAAGTATATTGAGTTAAGCGGAGTGAGTGTAAATGAATAAAGAAACGGTAAAAAACATTCGGAAAAACTACAATATGAATCAGCGAAACTTCGCTCAAGCAGTAAACTGCAGTTTTTCTTTAATTGCACTGGTTGAAGTGGGGAAGCGAAGAGTAACAAAAAACTTGGAAGACAAAATTAAGCAAGCATTTCAATTGAACGATCACGATTTAAAAACACTGCAAGGGTAATACAAAAAGTAGGTGTGAAACGAGCGCACCTACTTTTTGTCGTCTTGTTTTTTTGTAAGCGGATCTACCGTATGTTTATAATCGTAAGCTTTCGAAGTAGTAACTATGCATAGCAGTAAAATAACAAATACAATGATAATAGAGAGCGTAATAATGATGATCATATAAAACGTCCTTTCTTTTTCTTATTACGTATGCTTTCGGTCTTATTGGTAAAATTCCTTCTTTCTCCACATAGTGCAGAAACGACAAACGCATACTAGTAACAGCCTAAAATAAAGGAGTGTTTATAATGAATGAAAAAGAGTTGAAAAAACAATTAAAAAAGGTAGCGGATTATCCTTCATCTAAAGCAGATGGAGTAGACGAAGAGTTTTCTCGTGAATTAGCAGACCAAGACGATTTAGAAGCTCAGGCTAGAGCGAACGCTGCAGATGAAAGACAAAAAAAGCAAAACTAAAGCTGAGATAAAAGTATTTTAGCCCAAGTGAAAAACGAACCACTAATCAAAATGTTTGATTAGCGGTTCGTTATTTTTGTTATGGTGTAACGAGCGGTTCAGCTCATACATTCAATTGGTTTGTCTTTAGATTGGATTGACGTTGTTATTTCTCAGCCTCGTTTATTATTTTTTCAAAAGTAAATAAACAAAGTAAGGAGCACCGATTACGGCGGCAATAATTCCTGCTGGTACACCGTTAGGATCGGCAATGTTATGTCCTATTGTATCTGCAATCAGCAAGAGCCAGCCGCCAAGTAAAATGGCAACGGGAATAAAAAGCTGGTTTCTCGGTCCGACTAAGCCTTTGGCAATATGAGGAGCAAGAAGCCCAATAAAGGCCACGCCGCCTGTAACTGAAACTGCGGCTGCCGCTAATGCAACCGCGGCTAGAAGCAATGTGATACGCTCTTTCTCCATAGCGATACCGACTCCAATAGCTGCAGCTTCATTTAAGTTAAAAATGTTTAATGAATTTGCTTTGTACAATATAAAAGGAATCAAGACAAGCAGCCAAGGTAGAAGTGCCCATATAAAAGGCCAGTCTGTCCCCCAAATGTTTCCTGCAATCCATTTAGCAATAAAATCAACTTTAGCACGATCAGCTGATGACATAATCACCACCATCATTCCAGAAAGAGCCATCGAAAAACCTACGCCTGTTAAAATAAGTTTTACAGGCTGCAGTCCTTGGCTTTTACTATATGCACAAAGGTAGATAAGACTAGCTGTAAACAAGGCACCGATGAACCCTACTAACGGAAGAGCATACAAGAAAGAGCCAGCTTCAATTGGAAAAAATAAAAAGAATACGGCAATTGCGACGCCTGCTCCTGAATTAATTCCTATAATTCCAGGTTCCGCTAAGTCATTGCGCGTAACCCCTTGTAAGATAGCGCCTGATAAAGCTAGAGCCATTCCTGCTAAAAGAGTAATGATAATTCGCGGAAGTCGAATTGAAAAAAGAACAAACTCATCTGCAAAATTCCCTTTGCCAAACAGAGTAGGAAATACTTTATTATAAGGAAGGGAGGCATCCCCAAGCCCCATCCCTATTACAATCGTTCCAAGAATCAAAACAGTGAGCAGCATCATAATTATTCGTTGTTTTCTAATAAGCGCTGGGTGGATCATGATAATGCTTTTCCTCCTTTACGAACAATGACTAAAAAGAAAGGTAAACCAATCATGGATACAACTGCTGCTATCGGTGTTTCATAAGGCGCACTTACGGTTCGGCCCAACGTATCAGCGAGCAGCATAAACGCTGCGCCAGTGACAGCGGACATAGGGATAATATAACGATAGTCGGTTCCTACAATTCCTCGTACAATATGAGGAATCATCAAGCCGATAAACACCATGTTTCCGACTAGCGCAACAGAAGCACCTGCAAGAAGAATCATGACAACAAATAAAACGGTTTTGACCTTTGTTGTTTGCTGACCTAACCCCACAGCGACTTCTTCGTTTAAGCTTAAAATAGTAAGCTGCCGGGAAAGCAAAAGGGCAATGAATATACCTCCGACAATAAAAGGAACAATGATTTGAAGCTGTTCCCAAGAAGTGCCTACCATTCCGCCAGCAGTCCACATCGATACATCTTTTGAAATTTTAAAATAAATACCGACGCCTTCTCCGATCGCATAAAGAAACGCTGAAACGGCAGCCCCGGCTAGTACAATTCGAAGCGGAGAAAAACCGCCTCTTTTTATAGCAGCAATTCCAAATACCAAAATTGCGCCAACCGCAGCTCCGATAAAGCAAGCAATCGTAATACCTAAATAATTTACAGAAGGGATAAAGGCAATGGTTACAGCTAAAGCTGCATTTGCGCCAGAAGTTAAGCCTAAAAGTCCTGGATCTGCAAGAGGATTTCTTGTCATACCTTGCATAATCGCCCCTGATACTGATAAAGCAGCGCCAACAAAAACAGCGGCGATTTCACGAGGTAAACGAATATCTCGGATAATCGAAATCTGTTCGTTTACACTGCTTGATGAAAGCGCTAGCCACACATCTTTTATCGATATATCAGCAGCGCCAAAAACCATTGAAGAACCAAACGTTATGATGAATACGAGCAGCATACCTATCAATTTATATAAAAAAGGAATGAAACGCTGATTGTCTATTTTCATAAAACACCCATCTTTTCATGTAAGAATAAATGTAGTAAAACAAAGCAAGAGGAATTCTAAAAAGAATTCCTCTTGAATGAATTACTTGCCAAGAAATTTTTGAGTAAAGAAATCTAGTTGATAATCTAATGTGATTGGATCATTAAAATAAAATTCTTTTGCATTTGCTTCAAATACGTGATTATTCTTTACAGCAGGAATATTTTTGTACGTATCTGTTTTCTCAAATGATGTATCTCCATCTTGGTTTTTGCTGAAGATTAAATAATCTCCGGCATATTCAGGAAGAACTTCTGGTGAAATTGCATAGTAACCATCTTTCAAAGCCATGTCTTTTACTTTCTCCGGCATTTTTAATTTCATTTCTTGATAAAGAATTTCTGTTCCGCGTCCCCAGTTATCGCCAAACACATAAAGCTGCTTGTCAAAGTTTTCAATAACTGAAACCGTGGTATCGTCGCCAATTTTAGCTTTGATGTCAGAACCAGATTTTGCCGCACGCTTTTTAAAATCGTTTACCCATGACTGTGCTTCTTTTTCTTTATTTAATAGTTTGCCGATTTCTACATGCTGAGTAAGGTAATCTACTTTATCGTATGTATACGTAACGGTAGGAGCAATTTTTTTCAATTTATCAACGTTTTTTGTAGTAGATAAGCCAATAATTAGGTCAGGCTTTAATTTAATGATTTTTTCTAAATTTTCATCTGATACTTCTTCAACGCCTTTTAATTTCTTTTCAAAGCGGGGATTCATTTTAGACCATGAATCCACTCCGACAATATTGACACCTAATGACATGACGTTACCTGCGTAGGAGCCTAACACTACAACACGTTTCGGGTTAGCCGGAACTTTTACAGGACCGTCTTCCGATTGATATGTGATTGTCTTGGATCCGCTGTTTCCTTTATTAGAATCGTTTTTGCTTTCAGTTGAACCGCTGCTGCAGGCACTAATAAGTAGTACGAATATGAGCATGAATGGAAGCAGTAATTTTTTCATTTAGTTATCTCCTCTTAATAAGTTATACGTGATGCACATTGGTTTATTGGTTCTCGGGTCTCGTCCGATTTCAGCGTCGATATGAAACACTTTTTTTAGAACGTCATGCGTAATGACTTCGTCACACGTTCCGGCTTTAACAATTTCTCCATCTTTTAAAGCGATAATATAATCTGCAAAGCGAGCGGCTTGATTTAAATCGTGAAGCACCATTACGACGGTACGTTCTTGCTCTTTGTTTAGCTTTTGAAGCAGCTCAAGCACTTCTAACTGATGAGCCATATCTAAGTAGGTAGTCGGCTCATCGAGGAATATAATATCTGTTTCTTGAGCTAAAGCCATTGCAATCCACACTCGCTGACGCTGACCGCCTGAAAGAGAGTCAACGAGACGAAATTTGTAATCTTTTGTTCCGGTTACTTCAAGCGCCCAGTCAATCGTTTGATAGTCTTGTTTCGACAGACGCCCAAACCCTTTTTGATAGGGAAATCGCCCATAAGATACAAGTTCTCCAACAGTTAAGCCGCTGGCACTTTCGGGGGTTTGAGGGAGAATGGCCATTTTTTTAGCTAGTGCTTTTGTATGTTCTGTTGAAATATTTTCGCCATCTAAAATGACGGAACCGGATTGATGAGAAATAATGCGGGTGACGGCTTTTAAAAGCGTTGATTTGCCGCATCCGTTTGAACCAATAATCGTGGTAATCTTTTTGTCTGGAATGTTAACGCTTAAATTCTTTACTATTGGACGTTCACCATAACTAATATGTAATTTCTCTGTATATAGGCGAACCATATCTGACCCTCCGTTTACGTTTAATACAACAAATATTTGATAATGATTATCAGTATCGTTTACTTTACATACTATAATTCGAACGTTTCGGGATGTCAATAGTTATTTTTATTGTCAAAACGGTGAAGAAGATGTATATTCAAATGAGAATGATAATCAATAACAATTAATTGCAAGGAGTGGGTGTTCATGACACATAACGAACTGTTCGACGTGACGATTATAGGCGGGGGACCGGCTGGCCTTTATTCTGCCTTTTATAGTGGACTAAGAGAAATGAAAACAAAGCTGATTGAATATCAGCCAAAATTAGGCGGAAAATTACACGTTTATCCTGAAAAAATGATTTGGGATGTAGGAGGGCAAACGCCTATTTCTGGGGCGAAGCTAATTGAACAGCTTGTTGAACAAGGGCTGACGTTTGATCCAACTGTTGTTTTAAATGAGAAGATTGAATGGATTTCTCGCTTAGAAGATGGTATTTTCCAGCTGACGAGTTCTTCAGGTGAACATCATTACTCTAAAACCATTATCCTTGCTGTCGGAGGAGGTATTTTAAATCCGCAAAAACTCAAAATTGAAGGGGCAGAACGATTTGAAATATCAAATTTAAACTATACGGTTAAATCTTTGCAGCATTTTAAAAATAAAACGGTGATTGTTTCCGGGGGAGGCAATTCAGCCATTGATTGGGCAAATGAGCTAGAGTCCGTTGCTAAAAAAGTATATATTACGTATCGAAACAGTGAACTAAACGGTCATGAAGCACAAGTGAGACAATTAATAAATAGTTCAGCTCGGTGTCTGCTTAACACATCTATTACAAAATTAGTGGCTGATGCGACGCATGAATTTATTGAAAAAGTTGAGCTGACTAATCATCAAACCGGTGAAATTTCTTATTTACCGATTGACGAAGTCATTATTAATCACGGTTATGAAAGAGATACAGAGCTGTTAAAAAACAGTGAATTACATATTAAAACCATTGATGACTGCTATATTGCAGGTAACGCAGCAAGCGAAACGTCTGTAGAAGGCGTGTATGCAGCGGGAGATATTCTCATGCACGAAGGAAAAGTCCATTTAATTACAGGTGCTTTTCAAGACGCTGCTAATGCCGTAAACAAAGCAAAACAATTTGTTCAGCCCTCCGCGGCTAAGACAGCTATGGTTTCTTCTCATAATGAAGTATTCAAAAAGCGCAATTCAGCACTAATTAAACAAATGATGACGTAAAGCGAGGTGCAGTGTGCATGTCGCTTCTTTTTCTAGGGTGGAATTATCTAAGCAGGGAGGCAGGGAACGAAAAAAGAAAAGAGAAATATAATAAAAGAAAACGCTTACATTTAAAAAATGACATAGTGCTTGTGTGCATAAGGGGGAAGCCGTATGAATGAAAAAGAGAAATATCAGTTTGAAACAAAAGCCATTCACGCAGGGTATGAATCAAAACATCATTTTGATAGCTTAGCTCCACCTATTTATCAAACGTCTACATTTACATTCTCATCTCTAGAACAAGGTGCAAACCGGTTTAGCGGAGCAGAAGATGGTTATGTATATTCCCGGTTATCGAATCCAACGGTCACCATTTTAGAAGAGCGTATGGCACAGCTTGAAGAAGGAGAAGCAGCTTTGGCATTTGGATCGGGAATGGCTGCAGTATCGGCTGTATTGATTGGACTTACAAAAGCAGGCGATCATATTTTGTGTTCTAAAGGAGTGTATGGATGCACGTTTGGTCTCTTAGAAATGCTTGAGGAAAAATATCAAATCCATCATTCTTTCTCCAACTTGGAAACTGAAGAAGAAATTCTTGCTGCTATCAGAAAAGATACAGCATGTATTTATATTGAAACACCGATTAATCCGACTATGACTTTAGTAGATTTAGAGTTAGTTGCTTCTATCGCCAAACAAAAAGGAATTCCTGTGGTAGTAGACAATACCTTTTCAACTCCTTATTTGCAGCAGCCGCTGAAGCTTGGATGCGACTTAGTCATTCATAGCGCAACAAAATTTATTGGTGGACACGGAGATGTTGTTGCAGGAATTGTAGTAGGGAACAAAGAGGTTATTTCCGTACTGCGCAAAACGACGCAAAAAGATATCGGAGGCATTCTTTCCCCGTTTGATGCGTGGCTGTTACTCCGCGGGTTAAAAACACTGGCCGTTCGGATGGATCGTCACTGTGAAAATGCTGAACACATCGCAAAACAATTAAGTCTCCACCCCAAGGTGAAAGCCGTTTATTATCCGGGTGATAAAAAGAGCACTGCTTATTCTCTCATGCAAAAGCAAATGAAAAAAGGAGGGGGGCTTCTCTCTTTTGAAGTGGAAGGCGGTTATGAAGAAACCGTAAAAGTGGTTAATCAGCTTAAGCTCATTTCCATTGCGGTGAGTCTTGGAGATGCTGAAACACTTATTCAGCATCCTGCCTCGATGACGCACGCAGTCGTGCCGGAAGAAGCTCGAAAAGAAATGGGAATCTCAAATGAACTCCTTCGCTTATCAGTTGGGCTGGAAGCATGGGAAGATATTATGAGAGATTTACAGCAGGCATTAGATAGTATATAACAAACGCTCAAACAGCGCTTGAAGTATCTTAAGGATATTTCAAGCGTTGTTTTTTGAATATCAACTGCATGTCATCACTCATAGATCTTTTTTTGCGAGTGGAACTTTACCTACATCTTTAGACAAATGTCCTAGACAGAAGAGATGCCTTTCAATAGACTAAAGGTTATCTGTAAAAATACAATATTTAGGTAAGGAAGGTGCTCTGCTATTATGCTTCATAATCCAACTGGAAAAAAACGTCTAGGATTGGCGTTTCTCCTCAGCACGCTTGCGATATTAGGTCCGCTTAATATCGATATGTATTTGCCAAGTTTCCCTGCTATTGCTGATCATTTAGATGCGCGAGCTTCACTTGTACAGCTTAGTTTAACATCATGTTTACTAGGCCTTGCCATTGGTCAAATCGTGATCGGTCCAATCAGTGATGCGAAGGGACGAAAACGACCTTTACTCATTTCCATCTCTTTATTTATGATATCGTCCTTGCTCTGTGCTTTGGCTCCTACTATTACAGCTTTAGTCATCGCACGCTTTTTACAAGGGTTTACCGCTTCGGCAGGAGTTGTTCTTTCTCGCGCGATTGTCAGAGACGTTTTTAGTGGAAGAGAGCTTACGAAGTTTTTTGCTCTATTAATGGTTATTAATGCCTTTGCACCAATGATAGCACCAATGGCCGGAGGTGCTATTTTACTTCTTCCTTTTGCAAGCTGGCATACTATTTTCTTGTTTTTAAGTTTAATAGGCCTTTTAATTGTCTTAACAATTTCAATGCGTTTAAAAGAAACTTTGCCAATTGAAAATAGAACGCCAAGTTCAATTGGTCATTCCATTCGCACGATGGGCAGTCTATTACAAGACCGTTCTTTTATTGGGTATGCCTTAATTGTCGGACTGGTCCATGGAGGTAGCTTTGCTTATGTATCAGGCACTCCATTTGTCTATCAAGGGATCTACCATGTTTCTCCGCAAATTTTTAGCATTTTGTTTGGCATTAACGGCTTAGCCATTGTGACTGGAAGCTTTATTATTGGGCGCTTTAGCGGAATTCTTCATGAAAGAAGCCTGCTTCGCATTGCCGTGATTACGGCTGTAAGTGCTACTAGCGTACTTCTTATCATGACCATGCTTAAAGGGCCGCTGGCTACGATTGTTATTCCCATTTTTATTTACATGATCTCTATAGGAATGACGATCACAGGCTCGGTGACATTGGCAATGAAAAATCAAGGACATAGAGCAGGAAGTGCGAGTGCCGTGTTAGGCATGCTTCCACTAACTTTAGGATCCATTGTTTCTCCTTTAGTGGGTATTAACGAAACAACAGCGATTCCGATGGCTGCTATTTTATTTAGTACGGCGCTTTTAGGTTTTGTAGCTTTCTTTACGTTAACTAAAAACAAGAAAGAAACAGAAAAGTGCGAAGTTAACGAGTTTAAAACGAAGGTTTCTCCGTAATCACTTTTTTGAATGTTTGAAAGCATCACTCCTTTGTAAAAATGAGTGATGCAAATTTATTCAAGTATTGGATAATATGTGCTAACCTTAGGGCATGATCGAAAGGAGTGGATAATAATGAGTAAAGTAATTCCTGAAATAACCCTTAATGACGGGGTAACCTTGCCTGCTATAGGTTTTGGTACATACAAGCTTAACGGAAATGAAGGAGTCAACGCTATAACGAGTGCGATTGATGATGAATAGCCCACAATTTAAAGGGAATATCCTCATATCGCCAATAAGCCACTCCTGTTGGGCTATTCTTAGCCTCATGGTCTAAGCTTACCTTCGCCAGTAAGAGATTAGGGCCTATGCCTGCCGTAGCTGTCAGGCGTGTCTTATGATAAATTTCGTCGATAATATTGTGGGCTAATTCTTCTGGTGTACGAGCGAATAGATGCAACGAAGCTGTCGCATCAATAAACAACTCATCAATACTATAGGCATGAAAATCCTCAGGAGCCACATACTGTAACACCAAGCTCGAAATATAGGTCGAAGCCTTGATATACCTCTCAATGGATGGATTCACCACATGGATATCTTTCCTTTTAGGAATGTCGAAAAGGTGACTTCCTGTTTTGACCCCTTCTTTCTTTAATAAGGGTGTGGCAGCTAATACAACGGATCCCGACCGTTTGATATCTCCGACTACCGCAAGCTTTGTTTTCAACGGGTTTAATCCTCTTATGACAGAAGAAACGGACGCATAGAACGCCTTCATGTCAATACATATAATGATTCGGTTTGGTAACTGCTCATCCTCCATTGAAAATACTCCTAAAATAAAAACTCTACATTTTTCCCAATCATTGCTATCACTTGCATAGAATTTATTGTTACATTAACAGAAGTAACTACTACATAACGTAATGGTAAGAGTTCAAAAAGACTAAACCCTAAAGGGGGATAAATGTTGAAAAAAGAATATTTTGTGCAATATTCAGACCAAAGTATAATTGATAGTTTTGACTTTCCAGAAGATAAATTTGTATCTATTACTGTAGGGATTAGGGACATTAATCATGATCTGATCATCTCTTTAGTTCGAAAAATGTTTGGTTTACCTGTTTTTTTTGTTTTAGACTCAATGCTCTCTGGACATGAAAAAGAAACATTGATTAAAAATAAAACTCCTTTTTATGAGCATTCATCAGATGGTGCTATTATTAAAGTTGATTCTGAAAAAAATTGAGCCATGTTAGTGGATTAGCAGAAGAATTAGTTAAGAATGGGCTCAGTATATTCATTTTCTACGGAGAAGGTATTGTAGAGCAGGATTTAATTCCTTCGAGACAATGGAATAAACCTATAGAATTTAAAAATGTCGATATAGATAAAGTCGATACATTTGTGGATGTGGAAGAGGTTGGATTTACGATATTCAGTAAGAGTGATCTATTTAACTCACCTGGAAAAGTCAAAAATTATATACCTCGTAGCTACTCACTTGATATTAATAGCAGCAATATTTAACATTTCTAAATTAAAAGAAGGAGGGTTTGTAGTCAATGAAGTATAAAAATAATAAGAGTATACTAAAAATGTTAGCTATCATCCTTCTTTCTATAGATCTATTCTTTTATCTTTTAGCACTAAAGAGCCTATACGTTTTCTCTTCAAAGGTTTCGATATATTTTCTGATATTTGTGCTACACTTTATCTATTTATACATAGTCCTTATAACCGTTAGCAAAACAAAAGAGTCTAAAGTTTTTTGGGGAGTAATTGGGCCGTTTTTTATTGTACCTATAGCAATCGTTGGGTGGTTCACGTTCTTTTATACTAATAAAGTTGACTATTATGATCTAAGTTCCCCTAAGAATACCCAAAAAATTATTATTGGTTATTCCAATTGGAGTCTTGGAGAAACTAACCATTACTATGATTTTTATAAACAAACGGAATTCCCTTTGGTGAAAAAACGAATAAATCAAGAACCTCTTCATGTCATGACACGAAATACGGATATGAGCGATTTAAATGTTTTAGGAGCTCATGATGCACAATGGGGAAATGAACAAACAGTAACTTTTACATCTCCATATCTAAATAAGGAAGTAACCTTTAATTTAAAGTAAGTACTTTTTTCTACTTAAACAACAGAGTTGAGAAAAAGCCTGTATCTAAGGAGATCCAGGCTTTTTATTTTCTAGTTTAGTTACCATAAGTTTGATTATAGGAACCATACAAAAATATGAGCTCTTGATATACAAGGGCTCTTTAACCTTCCATATTTTTCGTCACACAGTTATTTTTGTTATTGCGTCATCTTCCCAGGTAACATATATTTTAAATCTTTGTAAAACGCAGTTTTATCACTTTCAATTGCTACTATATCTTTATTCACAAGTGAAGCCTCTTCTTACTGCTCAATGAAACCTGCCTTAAATCATATAATTAATTCTACAATAATTGGATTAATTTAATTAAAATGGAAAAAAAGATATTATTGGACATTAGGAGGTATTTATGTACAAATTTTTGATTTTTATTATAGTAGCGTTTTATATCGCTCATTATGTTGAAAAATACTTAAGAAAAAAGATGCACTTAGAAACCGATCCAGAGATTTACAGAAAAAAAGTAAACAGGTGGCACTCAAGAATAGAAGTTGTACTATACATAATATTTTTATTTTCCCTAAGCTATTATAATCAAGTCCCTATGTGGATTATTTTAGCTGCTTTTTGTATTGTTTATCAGGGATTTAATATATTTATGGAATGGAAATTTGCAAGAGAAACGAGGGAACACCTTTTAGCCGTTATTTTCTTCTTCTTTTATTTAGCTTCTATAGGAGTTGGCACTTTATTAAATGTATTTTAAATAGGAGTTGAATATTATTGCTAAAAACATTTTTATACCTCTTACTATTATTGTTAGTAGCATCTCTTATTACAAAGTATCTTGCTATAAAATTAAATGTTAAAGATGACCTCGACACTGAAAAAATTATGTGAACAAGTGGCATAAATGAGTAGAAAAAAGTTTTTATTATACTCTTTATTGCTTTTGAACAGGTTCCTATGTGGGGCATGTTAATTATTTTCTGTTTATGTTATTTAAGTTTCCGAATCTTTATGGAGTGGAGATATAACGGAGAAACGAGGGAATATTTACTGTCATTTAGTCTCCTGATATATTTTTTAATAGCAATTATTATTGGAGCAATATTGAATGTTTTCTAATGGTTTATTTATACATACACAAAGAGCTATGTACGTTATAAAAAGCATAGAAAATAAATACACTATAATACATAAAAGCAGGTGGAAATAATTTTTATACCTATATTAGTTTTACTAGTTGGTTTGTATCTATTAATCTCGGGAATTTTAATCATTGTAAAAGATAAAAACACAAAAGGAAAGACTAAAAAAACTTTAGTTTTTTTAGCAGTAGCATCCGATATAGTTACTGATCCAGTGTCGTCTTCTGGGTTCCGTATTATGCTTGGTGCTGTTCTTATAATAGGTGGATTAATTTTATTATAAGAAATACCTATTGGTATATAACTATGTTTCAAAAGGACTCATATCAATTAACCGGTATGAATCCTTTTTTATTACTAAAAACGTTCGTAAAAGTGCATGGATTCCAGAAGACGTTCATAATTGTTTTTATAACTTAAGCGAACGATAAAGATGATAGATTTCTCATGAAAAAGAAAAGTTCGTAAAGGTATACCTTTGCGGACTTATAGAAAACCTATCCTTTTATTAAATTGGTATAAAATAACATTATATAACCAATGGAACTGAATAACTATCTAACATATGTTATGATGGATAATTAAGGAATAAACATATAGGTAGCGAGGGGATTTCAAATGAGAAAGTTGAAAGGATCTTACTCTTGGGTTGTAGCAGGGCTGCTAGTGTCTAGTGCCTTTGTCAATTTTGTTTAGAAAGGACAAACTTGACCAGGATACTATACCTTATGTACATTATTGATATTAATCATCATAAAGATAATGCTATATAACTATGAAAAGAGTGAGAATAAAAAAAAGTAATGCATCACACTTTAGGTTTGCTGCATTCCTTTTTATGTGCCCATAATTTGCTAACACCTCACATTGTGAATTAGGTAGTTACATATAGAGGAATGAAAAAAGGAGGCTAAGTGTGGGATTATTTTTTAGAAAGATCGACCCTGATAAAGATAGTAAATATAGACAATGGTTAAATTCCATGTTGGTAGTCGCGATACTAATAAACTTAATAAATAGTTTGTTTTTAAATTGGCGGTGGCTTTATTTTACAATGACCATTGTAATTGGCATACTGGCTATTTTAATATTTAAGGAATATAAAGGTGAGAAGTAAAGGGTGTATGAAATTGTGTATGAAAAAGAAGATTAGTTTAAAATTATTTTGGATTCTTAGTATTATGGCAACTATAATTTTTGGTTTTATTCCAAACGTTGGTATTAGGATTGAAGGACCATATCATTATTTCGGTTTTCCTGCTCAATGGTTGGGATATTATAAAGGTCCAAGGCTAACTTTTAATATATTAGGTATCTTGTTTAATATTGCTTTCTTTTATTTTGTTTTCTTTATTTCAAACAAAATATTAAAGAAGATTTTAAGAAGCACTGCAAGTTAATTGCTTTTAGATAAGAAGATTATAGATAGTAAATAGATATACTTTTTGAAAAAAGCCTAATATAAAAAGAAGAACCTACTATTATTGTATAGCAGGTTCTTCTTTTTACTTATTTCTATAACGTACAATATGTTAACTAATGCTGAATATAGTGTGCAAAATTCTTTAGCTTAAGAAATCCTTTTTATATCGAACAGCAAGATATATACCTGCAGCAAGGAATGCCAGGGAGTATTTAAATAAGAAGAAAATTTGCCACATATACTCTTTTGGAAAAATGAGGTCGCATAAAATAATTCCACACAACATAATAAGGGCACTTTTTAAATTTATTTGATTGGTTCTTTCGTCAGACACACTCATTCCCAATTTTTTTTGAAATACGTATACTAAGATTATTGCGATTATAAGCGATAAAAGTCCAATACCAATCAGCATATTCCAGTTACTATTTGATTGTTCTGTCCAGGTTTTTAAAGGGATAAAAATAGCATCTTCTATTTTGTCAGTTATCATCTCAGTCACGTCCTCCCACATAATTAAAGATATCGTTAACGTCTACGTCGAAGAAATTAGCTATTCGAAAAGCTAAAACGAGGGAAGGAGAATAATTATTTTTCTCCATCACATATATGGTTTGTTTGGATACTCCTACAGCGTCTGCCAATTCTTTTTGAGACATTCTTTTTAAAACTCGGTACTCATAAACTTTATTTTCAACGTAGTCACCATTTTTTTCTTTCAATGTAATCACCTTCCTTTTTTGACTACAAACAAATAATACAACAAACTTATATAAAGGTAAAGTAAACTTATACAAAAGATAAATATTATTATACGATTTATGATAATAAAAAGGGTTAGACTCTTAGCGAGGAATCTAACCCTTTTCCATTTTTAATCGAAAATATAAATTCTTTCTCACTGTCTATAAAGCACATTATGTTAACTAAGTTTATATGCTATATGTGAAAAAAATAGATGTTTTGTAAAAGATATTTGACAAAAAGAAAATATTACCATAAACTATAAATGTAAAAAGTTTTTTACATTTAAGGGGTAGGTTGATAAGTATGAATAATCGTATCAAAGAACTTAGGAAATTTAATAAGTTGTCTCAAGAGGATTTAGCTAAAGCTTGTGAAGTATCCAGGCAAACAATCAATGCTATCGAGAATAACAAATATGACCCAAGTTTAGCTTTAGCATTTCAACTAGCAGAAAACTTAGAAGTAAGTGTGAACGAATTATTTTTATATCAGAATGGGAGGAATTCGTAATGAAAAATGTACAAAGAAATTATATTTTGGGTATTGTTGTTTTGCTAAGCTTCGCTTTTTTTCTAATCACTATGTATATTACAGATTTTAAGAATGGATATAGTATAGGAGTAACTGGTGTTATAGGAATAGTCGTAGTTTTAACTAGCATATTTCAATTTGCTACTTGGGGATTCGATAGAAAAGTTCAAAAAGATGAAATGGGCAAGAAGGTTGCTACTATAAGTGCTAAAACAAGTTATCATATCTTAACAATATCTCTCTTTGTTTTATGGGTAGCAGATCGTATTATTTTTGTCAGAAGAAATGATTTCGGTAATATCTCTTTGTTTGCAGCTATTTGCCTGTCCTTAGTTATTTTTCCGATTGTTCAATTCTTCTCAGCAAGACAATATAAATAAAAACTTAAAAATAATGGAGCGTTAACAAAATAAAAGAACAACCTCTGCAGTGGACGAGAGGTTGCTCTTTTGCTACGTTGAAATTTGTAAAAATAGTCTGACCCTTAGTGTAGCATATTATGGTATCAAATGCTATTTTTGGGTCTGAAGCATATGAATAAAAGGTGCGCTTTTTATTCATCGATTTAGTTGGTCCTCCTAATGAAAAGCCTAATAAATCAAGGATGTATAAAAAGCTGCATAACTCATAATTGAGACCTCTTTCGAACCCTTACTCTCATAAGGGTTCTTTTTTGTGATGTGTTCCGGAAAGAGTGCTTATGTTGACTAGAAATTACTGTTCTCTGTATATAAAATGTACGTAACTAAGTATATTCAAAGGAGATGTCTCGTTTTGTTAGATTATATATGGATCGATGGAGATGTACCTATTTTGTCTCAATTACCTAATAACTTTAATTCTGCAGCTATTCTATTCCACCCTTTTATTCAAATGCCCTTTGGTTGGGATAAATCAAAGAGAGAAAATCCTTATCAGCATATATATCCTAGTGATGAGGAAATGCTTAAACTTGGAGAACCAATACTATGGAAAGAAGTAATGGCCAAATGTAATTTAAAATCCTACAAGGAACTATTCAAAGCGTTGCAACACCTTACTGGTGTGCCTAGTGATGAATATAAAAAATTAGCTCCTTATGTTAAGTCTAATCCAGATTTTTATTACCCAGAAGAAGATCGTACATCGTTGTTTATACTAAATAGTTTAGTAGAGATCCTCTGTTCAAAAGGGGCAAATACTTTATATTTTTCTGAACCTATTCACGACACAAACGGTTCATTTAAAGTCAATAATGTGTCATCTTTAGAAATAGCTAACTTATCTCCTAACGAGTCAATTATCACAGATGAAAATATGGACTTTGCATTTATGGGGATCTATGATTCGTTTATAACATTGCTTTTAGCTAAAGATACAAATATTGAGGATACAATTAAGTCTCTAAACCTTGAAGCTTTAATATGTGATAAAGAAACACAGCTTAAATCGTTTATTTAATAGGTACCAATAAGATACATTATGGTAACTATAAATGTACGACCCATACATGAGATAATAAGCACAAAAAACGTTAAAGGAGAAACGACTTTGAAAATAGAGAATCGGAGATTCGCAGAGAAAGCGTTAAGGCATTTACTTGTTGGTAGTCAAATGGATGGAATAAAGTTTGCGTCTGAGGTTTCCGCCATTTCATTAATCTTTACTCAGTATGATCGAAAAGAAGATGATGCATTCATTTTAACGATTGAAACAGCGTGGACGGTATATGAAGAGGTCCCGCTTGTCTATCCATCTTCGGAGAGAGAAGTCCCCACACATACTGAAGAACAGCACTTTAAACATATTTGGGATGTTAAGAGACAAAAAATAGTGGATGTACATTTAGGTCATCGGTCGCCCCATCTAATCATTTCATTTGAATCAGGTAGCATTTTGTTTGTAAATGGTCATGATACGAACTATGAATGTTGGCAACTAGGTGATCATTGGGGAGGAAGCGACAATGAGTGGCTTTTAGTTGCCGTTCCAGGCGATGATATAGCTGTTTGGTCTCCTGAACACTTTGAATAAGCTCCTAGAAGCCGTATTATGTAAACTGAATTTGTATAATTTATACACTGAGTATCAAAGTGAAACTGATATAATAAATAGAACTTATAACATACATGGGAGAATTAAATATGGATTCTAAACAGTTATTTTTAAGAGAACTACATAGCATCATTAAGAAATATGCAGAAGTAGGGGAACAATTGAAACAGCCAGATAAACAATTATCCTGGGAGGAATTCGATTTAACTGAAGAAGAAATAAGTGCTTTAAATGCTCAAAAGTTTACTGACGAAAGTATTAGTGCAATTGAAAAAATCGTAAGAGATAATATTATGGGTGCTTTTCATAGTGCTTTTTGTTTACTAGATGGGGTAAGTGATCCTGTATCAGAGAACGAAGAAGATATATGGGTTGGTTTAAAGTTAGAAGAAAAACAAGACGACGATGAAGATGAAGAATTTTTACATGATGAACTGTATAGTTCATATTGGGATTGGCACGACTTAAATAATAAAGACAAATAGAGCAATAATAAAATTCTTTAAGAAGTACTATAAGGTAATGAGAAAAGGAGACTCTTAAAGTGTTAAATATTAAGAACTTTCATTTGTTAAATAGTCTTTCACCAGAATTTTCGTTATTAGATATGAAATACATCACAGAAATAAGGTATTTTATAGAATATAGCAACAATTTTTTGTTTGATGAAGAAAACAAAACTAATTTGCATGTAATTTTTCTTTTACAACCTAAAGGGAATCATAACTTTTATGAAGTCAGTATGAATTTTTATGGAGTAGAAAATTTCGAACTATTTGCCAATGGCGGAGCTATACAGCTATCTATACTACAAATAATAGATATTAGTGATAGAAGTTGGGAAAACATTAGGTTTCAAGTAAGAGACGTAGAAAATGAAGATATCGACTTTTATTGTAACAGTATTGAAATTTTAAATGTTAAGGAATCACAGATTATTGATGGCTAATACATATATATTTAGATAGCCTTTCTACCGATAGAATGTTTTATGTTAACTAGTTCGTAAATTAGTGCATCAAATTATCTTTAGGTGTAATGATCCTAGAATTATTATGAAGTTATCATCTTTTAACCATTGAAAATGATAATTACTTCTTATATGATTCAGAATTGACAACAGATTAAATGTGATGACTAACCGGAGGATATTATGAGGCTTTTAAAAAAAGTGTTTAAGCGTAAAGTTACATGGATTGTTTTTTTGATTGTAATAGCTTTTATTTATTTAAATAATAGTTCTTTACTGGCTAAGGAAAGAGAGAGTCAACCTTTTCTGCTTGCTCATAGAGGCGTCGCTCAAACATTTACGATGAAAGATATTCAAAATGATACGTGTACAGCCGAAAGGATTTACAACCCTGAACATAATTTTTTAGAAAACACCATTCCGTCTATGGAAGCTGCTTTTGAAGATGGGGCTGATATGGTTGAACTTGATGTTCACATTACAAAAGACAATCAATTTGCAGTATTTCATGATTGGACAGTAGATTGTCGAACAAATGGAAAAGGCGTTACAAGGGATTATACAATGGCTGAGTTAAAAAAATTAGATATTGGATACGGATATACAGCTGATGGAGGGAAAACGTACCCTTTTCGTGGTGAGGGAGTCAACCTCATGCCTTCTCTGAATGAAGTAATGGAACATTTTCCTCACCAAGCATTTCTTATTCATGTGAAAAGTAATGATCCTAAGGAAGGAAAACAATTAGCTAAGTATTTATCACAATTTTCCAAGAAGCGTTTAAAAAATATAACCGTTTATGGTGGAGAAGAACCCATTGATTCATTAAAAAAGGAAATGCCCAACCTAAAGGTTATGTCCAAAGCGACTATGAAAGATTGTCTTATCCCATACATAGCAACAGGTTGGACGGGGTACGTACCAAAGGCATGTGAAAATACAGAATTACATATACCAGAAAAGATTGGGCCTTTTCTATGGGGATGGCCAAGTCGTTTTTTAAATCGAATGGATGATGTAAATACTCGAACAATTATCGTAGGAGGAAATGGAAGCGAGTTTTCAACTGGTTTTGATTCTATTCAAGATTTAAAAAGACTTCCAAATGGTTATTCAGGAGGAATATGGACCAATCGTATTGATAAAATAGGAGATTACTATAAGACGAATGAAGAGTAATTTTAGAATCATTGAAGCAATTAAATAACAGCAATGAGGCGATTGGTTTTTATTCCAATTGCTTTTCTTATTTATGTTTCCTAGAATTTACATTACGTTAATCAACAATCCATTGGATAAATGTGTTAAATTTAATAATATTAGGGGGGATATACCTGATTTATTTAGTTTGCACAATCATTGTTTCAATAATTATTATCTTCCAGATTGTTAAAAATAGAGATTTCATATGGTTATGTATGTTTATTCCTATGCTCATAGACCTTCTCATAGGAAAGATTCACTTTTTTGATTTTATAACTAATGGTTATAGGACTGCTATTCTATTAATTCTTTATATCGGAATATATTTCACTTTGTTTTTATATGACATTAATAAAATAAATCCTGAAGAACAACCTGACAATTAAAGTATACTTTAATTGTCAGGTTGTTCTTCGTACTAATAAGCCATTTTATGGTAACTAGAAGACTATAGTATATAAATTGTATTAGGGCTATTACAAAGAAAAGAGTAAGGAGTGCTAAAGTGTCTGTTGAAAGAGATAATATGATTAATTCTTTAAGAAAAAATGTTATTCCTACTTTGAGAGATTGTGGTTTTAAAGGTTCCTTTCCTCATTTTTATCGGAAACTGGAGAATCGCGTTGATTTGTTAATGTTTCAATTTAGTGCTTGGGGTGGAGTTCTCTACGTAGAGGTTTCTAAATGTTCTCCAGGAGGTCATATAGATGTATCTGAAACGTTTTATACACCTAACAAGGTAAAGGTCTATAATATTGATACCGCCCCTAGACAAAGGTTAGGAAAAGAAATAGATGAAATGTTTAAATTTAATAAGGATAACACAGAAGTGATTTCATTGAACGTGAGAGAATCATTGAAAGAAGGAGAAGAATGGTGGAATTCTTCTGCTAATTGGTGGGTTTAACACACATAATTAAGTAGCGATAAGAGTTGTTGTGTACACTTAAGTTGTATATGATATTCATAGTTATAAGTGCTTAAAAGGCAGGGATATTGTATGAAAGATAATGTGATAAAGAAGATATATGAACAGGGTTATCCTGATGCACAAACTGCACCTTTAGTTTCTCTAGAAGAGTTTTTCGAAGGTAATGAAGATGAAGGCTCTATTGGCTGTAATCTTATGGACCATCCAGGAGTTGATACTTTTTATTCTGTTTTACTAGAAATTAAAAGTAAGCCAAGTGTACAAGACGTACTTGTTGAAATTATGGAAGTTGAAGACGGGGAATATTGGCCATTTTCGGAAAGAGTATATATCCTATCAAGCGCTAATCCCGAAGAAATAGAGGAATGGGTTAAAATCTTAGAACCTGACGAAATTGAGGAAGGTTATATGTTTGGTACCCCCCCTACTGCTCCAGAGTTGTACCCTAATCATAAAGTGTTTGGAGTTTGGTGGGGTTGATAAATAAAGCTTTATCTAGTGCTTACGAAACTGGTTCTTTTTATGAAGGTAATATGGACTTTAGAGAATTAATTTTTAATTTAGAGACAAAATTGATAGAACTCGTTGATCTTGAACCTTTAAAGTATTTATATTTCAACGTAAAGGACATTTCTCTACGTCATAAATTACTCTTGGTTTTACGAGATATCTATAACTCTCAGCTTAGTGAGTTTTTTCAAAAGGCCTATAAGAAAGAGCGAGATTTAGAAATGAAATTAATAGCTGTACGTGGTTTAGTGAAATACGTTGAAGAACATGAAATAAGTAAAATTATGAATCATTTCATGAAAATCTTGATAAAGAGGCCTGAACACACTCCTTACAATTATAAAGAATATGAATATTTGCGTTCACCGAGTGGATTACCTTATCTAATTAAGGAATATAATTATAACTGCTTTCATCAAGTATTAGAGCAAGTAGAAAAACAGTATGAAGCTATGCCCTTCCAATTTAAGAATCATTATACGTACGATGAAAATGATAATATAGTCGAACTACGAAGCCCTGATGAGAGTGATCAAATGATTGAAGACTTCTTTAAAATAAATTAACTTCTAAAAGACGTTAGACTAATGTTCTAACGTCTTTTGCTACCTAAAATACGTTTTATATAAATAGGATATACATATTCAATCGAATTATAGTATCTTAAATAAAGCTGAATAGATTAATTGAGGAGCATAAAATATGTTTAATTTTAGAAAAAAAGAGAAGAAATTTTATTTAGATGCAAGCCAAATAAAACAACTTATTGATTCATATGAAGGATGTATTGCAACTGATAGGATTACAGTAGATGGTTGTAAGGTTGGTTATATGTATAGAGAAGAACCCTATGAATATAACGAGGCAGATAGTGGTTGGAGATTTCTTTCCGGAGATGAAGATGATCGTTACATGAATAATTCTAAAAAACACGGTGTTTATCTGGTAAATACAATATGCAATTATGATCCAGATATAATGCCGTTTCTTGATGCAGAACCTGGTACTGCATATATTCGTGATGAAAAAGGCAATTTCGTTCTTGATGAGGAATAAAACCTGCCTGTCGATACATTACATTAAACAAGCTTGTATATGATAGGCTCTTTTAACATTCCTTGTTATTCTACTTATAACTAAACTTTTGATTGAAAGGAATTACACATATTGAATTCAAAAAAGTCAGTGCAAGTAGGCGATATTTTTGCTGCTCCGTTGCCGATGAATAAGTATGGTGCAGTTAAAGTAATAAATATAATTGAACGCTCTTATCTTCTTGGTATTACAAATTATATAGGTGAACAGATACCTACAATCGATGATCAGAATGTTTGTCAAATTTTAATTACAAAGTCTTTACTTAATGAAAAAGAAGAACCGACATTCAAGTGGGTAGATGGAAGATTACCTAAAGAGTTAATCTATATTGGAAACATTCCTTTAGCTCAAGAGGAATTAGGTATAGAGTCAAATGTGTATGGAGGGATGTGGTCAAAAGAATGCGCGATGGATGTTTACTATAAATGGCGAGAAGAAACAGATCCTCAAGGGTTTAAACTTGAGATGCAAAAGAAGATAGAAGAAGCTGACGCTTATGCTCGTAGAAACAAGATTATGAAACCAAAGAAAATGATGGATGATCAAATTTTCTGGAACATCATCTCTTTATTAGACTGGAGTAAAGAAGATGAAGAAGAGATTGTAGATGCTGCTATTAAGGAACTTGCTACTTTCACTGCATGGAAAATAAGACATTTTGAAGAAACTCTATCTTATAAGCTTTTCTTATTAGATACAGAAGAGCATGCAAGAGAAATCGGAGAATATTGTTTTTCTCCACAAGATCAACATTTTTCACCTGATTTTTTCTTATATGCACGATGTGCAGTAGTGGCTCGTGGTAAGGAAGTTTTTGAAGATGTCTTATCTAATCCTTTAAAAATGCTCAAGGATACTGAATTTGAAATTTTACTTTCTCTTTCATCGGAAGCTTATCATTTAAAAATGGGCAAAGAATTCGAATATGAAAGTGGATGTAGTTATGAGACATTTTCAAATAAAGAAGGCTGGTCAAATACTCTTTAAGAACAAAAAGGGGGTGCTTACAATGATAAATGAACCTTATGGACAGCATTGGAAGGGGCATAAAGGCTTTAGAGCCATTGAAGGTAATGATGTTTATAATCATCGTTTTGGAGGACAAGAATGGAATGTACCAAAATGTCAGTTATGTGGCGAGGATTTACATCAGATTTTATGTTTTGATCTAAAGGATGATAGATTAAGTGAACTACGAACTTCTAAACTAGAAGAATTACCTTTAATATCGTGCTTAAATTGTTCTACTTTATGGGATCCTCAAGTATTTCAATTAAATCCTACAACAAAAAATGTTACTGTTTTAAGTCAAAATGATAAGGAAAAATGGATTCAAGACGAAGAAGATAAAATACCTGTTCCTCTTCCTTATACGAAATTCAAACTTATCAATATGTTAGAAGAAGATATACCAGTCAATGAAGATGCCTACTATGATGCATTTGACTTATTTGGTCAGGAGTATATATGTAGAGTGTTGGGAGCGCCTCTATACGTTAAAAAGCCAAATGATATAAGCTGTCCAACCTGTAACCATGACATGCAATATGTTTCCAGTATCACTCATGATTTTGAAGTAGATCTTGTATCCGTGGTGGACCTTTTCCTGGGAGAAATGATTATCTATTTTTATTTTTGTAAGGAATGTTTAACCCTAAAAACAGAGATACAAGGTACATAACAACTACATAAACCATAAAAGCCCTTTTACGGGCTTTTTGTACTTCTACCTAGATTGATTATGTGAACTTGTTTTGCATATCCTATGCACCTTCATTTAGAGAACTAGATGAATTAAACTATTAGATAAATGGGGGTAAAAATATGAATAAAAAAATATTAGGTTCTTTCGAGGTGAAAGGAAATCAACTTATTGTTTCAGATCCGTGTTATCCAGTAGAGGACGCTTTTGACAAAAGTGACATATTATCTTGGGTATTGGAGCCAGCTAAAAGTGGAGAATGGGAATCGATTGTCTTCTTCACTGAAGATTTTACGATAACTAAATTAATAGCCTGTCACCGTGATGTTGAATTGGGTTCAGAATGGACAGAAACAGGTAAAAATATCGGCGTTGATTCTGCTATGGCGGGTATATTTGATGCATCCGTTTTCGGTAGAGATGGAGCTATTTCATATGAAGTAAAAAATATTTATGAGATAGAAATGGATGAAGAAGGCATGAAATATTATGTTGCGTGCTCAGACATTATCGCTTCTTCTGATGACGAAGCTGGCATCGTAGCAGGTGGTACAGTTTCAATGTCTGGTATAGGTGATGGATACTACCCCGTTTTTGTTCAACAAAATGATCAAAATGAAATTGTTGCTGTTTTATTGGAATTTTACGTAGAAGATGAAAAAGGATAAAGAAGTAAGAGACTTCCAATAAAGGGAGTCTCTTACTTCTTTATAGAGTTTTGTATATGGTAACTAAGGATGTGGATACCATATACAAGTAGAAATTATATTATAAAGGGATATGGACTTCTTTCATCCAACTGCTTGTTTTAGACTTAATAGTAATCAATTGATTGCTTTCCCATTTCAACTGTCCTAAGAATCTAGCATATACAACTTCATTCCCAACTTCTTCTACCAGTAGCTCATTAATTATTCTTAAGCCTCTTTCATTGTAAACTTCACACCATAATTGAAATCCAGAATATCTATGTACTCCCCTTAACATTGCTAAGAGCTTGCGATCAGGGCTTTTCTTTGGTGTTTTTGCAACTAGAAAACTGGCTTCATAACCTTGGCTAACTATTTCTTCTAGAGCTTCTTCTACATAATTCTGTGTAGTTACTAAAGAAAATGAAGAGTATTTTTCTAAGACAGGTACTACATAGCTTCTAACTATGTTACAAAATGCTTGATATTTTTCTTCAACAGATTCTAATTCTATAAATAACATATAATCATCTGGAAGAAGGATTTCAACCTCCTTAAAAGCTTTCATTTCTGAGTATGATATGTCCTTATTGGGGTCGGCTAGACAATATAAAGTAATACTGTTAAGTTCGTCTAATTGTAATCCTAGATCCTCTAATTTCCTACAAAAAATCAATTCGAAAACCCTAAGTCCGTGTATATTATTGTAATGATTTTTAGGTCTTTTCTTTGCCCAATCCATAATATGAATATCAAACATTTAAATGGTGTCCCTTCTTGTTTATAAATAAAAATTAAATATTACTTAACTAACTACCATTTTAAACATTAATTTTAGAAATGCTACTAATCACTGTGATTACGTTAACTAACTTTGTATGGAATATACATAAGGTAATTGAAGAGTATTAAAGTATATGGGAAAATAATTGAGGAATTTTTGTTGTTTAATATTGTGCAAAAGAATCTATTTAAATAAATAGTTACGACCAAGGAGGAAACAAATGCGAGATTGTCCCGAAGAATTAGACTTTATTTCATTATTTGAATGTATTCCACTTAAAAAGGACCAAAATGAGAGCTTTTTGTACGATGAGTCCACTTTTACCTTTACGAGCGAAATGAACAGGTTTGAAGTGAAAATCTCACCATTCTATAATTTTTTCTCGCTTTCAGTAAAGGATTTAGAAGATGATGAGATCTTTTACTACAGCCTCGAATCGGTTACAAAGATTGAGATCATGAATGATAATAAAGAAAGCAAAGCAATTCGATTATTTATAGATCAAGGAATTGACCGTTTTATAATGATTATGGATTTAGTATTTAGACCAAAATTTAAAGTTGTACTAAAAGAAGTTTTAGATTCCTAGAATACCTGTTATGTTAACTAATTATGTATGAAGTATACATACGTTTTATAGAGATTTTGATATATAATTAAGGTTAAAAAAAGAATTATTTCAGGAAGAGGAACATGTGTGAAACGTCGTCAATTGTTGTCTTTATCGTTAGTTAGTAGTTTATTAGTTATTTTAATATCATTCTTCCAATGGGATTTAGTTGATCTTATAACGGAATTTTTAATGCTGCCTATTTGGCTGGGTGTATATGCCTCCTTTATCATTATGACCGGGTGGGCACTGGTTCATCTTTTTAAATATAAATATTGGCAACCTTTTATTATCCAACTTATAACTATTTTAATATGGTTTTTCTTTCCCTTCAATCAAGTTAATCTTGATATGAACTTCAAAATTCATCAGGATAAAAGGGAAGAGATTGCAGTTAAAATAGAGAGTGGAATACTTAAACCTAATGTATCTTATAATTCATCACTTATTCATTTACCTAAGGAATATAATCAGTTATCTAAAGGTGGAGGAGATATTGTACTAGAAACAAAAGGTAAGAAAAAGTCAATCCTGTTCTTTACATACAGAGGAATGCTAGACAATTTTTCGGGATTTGTATATGCTCCAAATGATCAGAGACCTTTAAAGAACGACTTTGATGGGGACTTTAAACAAATAGAAAAAGTACATAAAAATTGGTATTACGTATCGTCTTATTAAAAAAGAGGGCTTTTAATTTATAATTAAAAGCCCTCTTTTTTTACTGTTTTTTTTAAGATTTCCTATAAATGTTGATTACGTTAACTAACCTTAATAAGTAAGCCTCTTTATGTTAAAGTGAACATAGAAATATATATATAAGTCTGGAGGCAAGTTATGAAACGCGCAGTAGGGATATTTCTTATTGCTCAAGCTTTATTAACGTACTTAACTATTAATATGAATTATACTCCTTATACAACTACAACAGTGAATGACAACACGGGAGCTGTGACAGTTTCGTATAGTTATCCTTGGGTATATTGGTTAGGTTTTATTGGTTTGGGTATTATGCTTCTAGTGGGAACATATTTAGTTTTTTCTAAAGAAAAGAAGCAGATCTTTAATTAAAGGTCTGTTTTTTTTATTTCTACCGACAAAATTGATTATGATAACTGCTTATGTATGGAATATACATATGTGCTTGGGAGACTTTTGATATATAATTTAATAAAGAGAATTTAATTAAAAATGTATCTAGAATCTATGGAGGCTTTATGCTAAAGAATTTATTTAAGAAAAAAATTACTGAAAAAGAATTCTGGTCTTGGTTTGAAAAGAATAGCGAAGATTATTTTCAATTAGATGAAAATAACTATGATCTTTTATTTAACAAATTGGGCTTACAATTATCAAAGTATCATAAAGATTTAACTTTTGAATTTAGTGTAGAAATGGACCAAGGAAAAAGAGAATTTATTATCAGTGCAGAAGGAATGGTTTCAGCGTTCCCTGCTGTTATAAAGCTTGTAGAGGAAGCTCCTTGCCTTGAGAAATTTAATATTGTAGCGTTTAGACAAAGACAGAATAGCGAACAGGAAATTTATTTTGAAGATATTGTTTTAAATACAAAAGATATCTTTTTTACGTATAGAGAAGATAAAGAAATGAATTGTTTAGATATTGTTATTTACATTAAAGGATACACTGAAGAAAATGATCAGTTTATTGGTGCAGCATTTATTATGCTTGATAGTTTAATTGGTGAATATGATGTAGGTGTAAAACTTGGTGAAATAAATTTTGAACCATATCAAGGAGAGAAAGAAGCAGAGCCTATTTTAAACTTAGTTTCTCTAGTCGATAAAATATGAGTTAAAAGAGCGTAAAGTTTTTAATAGACTTTACGCTCTTTTATTCCTAGAAACAATATTATGGCAACTGAATTTAAAAAAGAGCACCTGTTCAAAGGTGCTCTTTTTACTTATCGGTACAATTTGTTCTTTGATTTTTTATGTACGTACGTATAGCAAATATTCCTATTACACTTAAGATAAGGATAATAACGTTAATAAACATGTCTAGTAAATTATTTAAAGGTAAGTATGACATGAGTAAAAGTGAAGGTATAAATAATACACATTCCCATATCATCATGTCTTTAAATAGTTTTTTTGTATGTAACATATCGTTCAACTTTCTTTATTCCTCCGTTTCATGGCTTACAAAGTTCTTTTATTTAATAACTTCATTCAGGTTATCTTCTGCTTTCTTCATAGGTTTATATACAAATACGTGTAAGCATAGCCCTACAACTGCAGTAGCATTAAAAATAATACTTATTATTGGTAAAGTCCATTCAAGAAATATAGGCAAATGCTCATTAGTACTCATTGTAGAAGTACTAACTCCAATTATTAAAATGAAAATTAGCAAAGGTAAATTTTTAATCAATATGAATCCCCCTATACATTATCATTTTTATTTTACCATAAAAAGAAATAAATGTATTTTTAGTAAACGTGCTCATAATTGGTGTTATGTTAACTATATCTATGTATTGAATGCATGAGATAATAAAGGAAAATAGTTTAAAAGGAAAGATGTAGATGTTTAACAAAAGGTTTTCAATCAAAAAAGCTCAGCATTCCAACGAGAGAGAAAAAGAATATAAGGAATATTTTTCAGAAATCGTGTTTAAATTTGGCGATACTTTATCAGTGGAAGGTAATTCAGTATATTTGTTAAAAGACGAAGAAGAAATAAAATTAATTCAGCCATTGCGTTCTAAGACATTTTGGTATGAAACATGGATAAATTTAAAAGATTTTTATGGTTTGGAGTAATTGTGAATATTGAAAAGAAATTCTTATAGACAAGCCTTCTTTCATGTTCCTAGAATCCGTTTTATGGAAACTAGGTATTTATAGAAACATTTAAGTTCCATTTTAAAGGCATGTTACAATTTGATTGTAAGGAAAAGGGGTGGTCATCACGGAAGTTATGGACATCATCATTATAAGAGGAAAAGAAAGAGTGGGAGTTTCTTTAGTAGTTAAATGAGAAAAGGGTACCTCGTTCTAATGGCATTGGAGAAGGAAGTCCCTTTTTAAAAAAACTTGAATTCTATATGACAAACAAAAGCGTAATCAGTGCTAAAATAGCCGGAAGTCCCTGTTTTATAATAATTGACTTGTTAGATGTAAAACCACCGTAAATAGCTGCTACCACCACACAAATGATAAAAAACAACTGAATCATATAACCAATTGAATTAAATCCAAGTATGAGCCCCCAAACGAGTCCTGCGGCTAAAAATCCATTGTATAATCCTTGATTTGCAAACATAATAGCTACATTCCGATCTCCTTCCAAGTGCTTAGGTAACTGGAATGCTCGTTTTGCTACCTTCGAACGAATAAAAAACATTTCAAGAATCATAATGAATAAATGTTCTAATGCTACAATTCCAACTAAAATAGCTGAAAGTATCTCCATGCGCCATTCTCCTATTCTTTTTTCTGATTTTTCCATCCATAACAACTCATGAATTAACTTAATGTATTTTTCTCGAGTAAAATCAATAACGCCTAAATTAGCTTATTTAGGTGCGTTTATTAGTTAAGTTTATAGAATAGATACCTTGCATCTTAAGTCCTTTTTAGATAATCTGCTTGTTCTTATTAGGTTAACTTATTGTTTAGTTAGAAATCCTCATTATTTAAAAAAAGTAACGAATCAATTGTCCCTTTTATTTTATATTCAAATGTTTACAAGTCAATACTGTTATCAATAAACCTTTTCATCAATAGTAAAGCCAATTTTGGTTTTACTATTGATGGGAAATAGAAAACTTTGCTGTTCACGCCCAGCAGCAATGTCCTCGAAACACTCTCGGTCATATAAGTGACAAGCATTCATGTATTGATGTAGAAATACAAGAGTTTTTCAAAACAAACAAAAGAAGTAAGGTCAAGACCGTCAGCATCTTCTAGTGGCATTAAGATCAATCTAACATAAGGAAATTACATATGGAAAACAAGAAAAGCCCTTAATTAGTTAAGGACTGAAAGGGCTCTTCTTGGCTACGAATAAGTAATGGCTTTATAGATGGAACCATCTAGTCCATTTTATCATGTATTCACCGTAAAAAAGTAATTTTTATCCTTTAAATAGAAAATCTTTAAAATGAATAAGACTAGTTAGAATCAACATTTAGGCTATGACGGCTAAACAGAAGAGATATAAAAAAACAAAGGGAACTAGTCGTTTCCTTACCGATAAAAAAGCGCTTCGTATAATTACGTAAGCGCTTTTATTTTTATTCTACATCTGTTAGGGGCCGATATTGTTCAGAGGTAATTAAATCACCTTCCATAAGAACATAAGGGTGTGTTTCCATCAAAATAGTTTGGAGATACTCCGGCATCCTCTCTGCTTTGTATGCACAAATTAACGGAAAGGAGAGTTTATTTACTGCATCATCCACGATTCTTTCAAAATCTTCAATGAGATGTAAGGGATCTTCCATCGTACTCCATTCTACATGTGCCCATGATCTAAAAGAAAGTTTATTTTCTAGATAGAGCTGTACACTCTTCTCAAAGTAAGCAAGAATAGCAGGAGGATGATAACTACCACTTGAATAATAGAAATCAAAGTTGTTTATACGATGGATTTTTTTCATTTGATCTGTTGTTAAGAGTGCTTTTAAATGGTTATGAATAAAAGGATAAAAACGGTCATTTTCAATAAGAAGAATGCAATCTCCAGCAAGAATCCCCTCTTGAATATAACTTACAGCTTGTTGTATATACGTTTCTTGCTGGTCATAAGAATACAGTATATGAACACTCTTTTGTTCTGCAAACAACTGATTCATTTTACTTTTTAACATACAATCCCTTCTTTCTTCTCGCTTTCTCATTATACGTGAATTATGTATCTAGAATACAGTGGTATTTTATTGAATTTTCAAAAAATAATAAAAGTGCAGAAAGTTCACTTTTAAAATACTTCTCTAAATTCCGTCCCTAAGGGAAACCTTGTTAAATTAAGGTTGTATAAAAAGCTGTATGTTCCGTAAATATAGAACTCAACAAACCCCACGTGGCACAAGTGGTTCTATTTATTCTGTGTACAGGAAGAGTGATTATGTTAACTAAGGATATATATCTTAAGCTTAAAACCACAAAAGATTCCTTACAATTCCTGTTATATCAAGTAAATAAATTATGTGGTTTAATAAATTAAAAAAACTTTTAAAAGAAGTACATTATGGGGGTTACAGCAAAGAATTTATTGTTATTTATTTTATGGGGAGGTTTAAGTGCCCTTATTTTTCAATTAGTCTCTCCTTCAAGCCTTTTAGTTCAATGTATACTTATATTTTTTATTGGATCTATTGGAGAATATTTAGGAAATTATCTAAGAAGCACACGTGAAAAATGGATAAGATAAAATACTCTTATTTAAAAAGGTTTGAATACTGATAATACGTTTTATGGTAACTAAAGAAATATACATTATTAAAGTTAAAAAGCAAAAACCCCCTTCTCTCTAAGGCGGTTTTAGCTCTTACGTGACTTTATCCAATGACACCTTTTGGCATCTTGGTTAGTATGCTCCAATTACGATTCTTTCATTCACATAAAATTAAAAGAGACCTGTAGACCAGGCCCTCTTGTTACCTTTTTTCCTTTTCAATATAAAAATCTGGGTGTTGATAGTTCTTCTCTAAAAAGGTTTTCTGTTCTTTTTCAGCAAGCTTATTATTTTCAACGGTATTGATATAAGCATCATAAGTGGCGAAGCCATAAAGGGAAGGGAAAAACAGTAACCATTCTGCATTTAATACGTTAGTAGCCTTTCGGATTTCGCCTAAAAAGAGAAGAGAAATAGCTTCAAGAAGATGAGAATAGTAAAAGAAAACAACCGTCCAAGTAACGATAAAAAAAGCAACGATTATTCGATGAATATAAAGCTGACCTAAACCTGGCATAAATAAAGACCATACGATAGACATAAGAGGATTTCTTTTATCCAAGTAGTTAATCTCCATAGATCCTATACTAAAGGAATTAAAGGTGTGATTTTCTCTTTCAGCTAAGACATATATTTTATTTAAATCAACTGTCGTTCGATAACTATCCCATATGGCAAAGATATAAACCGGAATATAAATGAGAAGCCATCTAGTGTTTAGTGACTCTTTGGCCATGTCTATGTCTCCTTGAAAGGAATGAATCATAGCCACGTTTATATTAGACTGAAGGTTAATAACAACCTCCCAAATAAATAAAACAAAGCCTCTAAGATATTTGGATAAAAGTAAATGTCCAAAACCGGGAAAAGCTGCTGACCACCAAGCTATGATGTAAGGATTTCTTAAGTGAATTTGAGTGGTTCCAAATATACTAACGTGGGCTATATAGCGTCTTGCCGTATTATCATTTTTATAATTGTCCATATATGTTCTCCTATGGAATTGTTATAGGATTGGGAAAATGTATTTTACATCTTTAATCCATAATTAACATACTGTAATATATTTATTCCGTTTTCCACATTTAAAATAGCTAAAAAACCTTCATGAAACAAAAAGGTTTCTTAGCTATTTATAAAATCTTTTCATAATTTCTCTAGAACACTTAATTAATCATAATATTCCGTCTTTTAACTACAATTTGTAAACGCTATCATATATACTATATTTAGGTTGTATAGCACGCGTGGCTATCAACGTATGTGGCGTAGGCGGAGCCAGTACAGAATGGAAAGTGCTTATCATATAAACATCAGTTGTTAATTTATATGTATAAAAGATTGCTAGTTAGGCAATAATTAAGAATAAGAGCATGAACAAAGGGGGTAAAACGATTGAGCAAACAACAGGGTTTCTCTACATTTATTAAAGAAGAACGTTTTGACTTACATTCGTACCTTACCTATTTATTTATCAATGAGTGCCAGGAGAATGCAGTAAATGAGTTAGAAAAGGAACATGTAAGTCAATAAATTTTAAATGTTGAAAGGATTACGAATTATGGAAGAAAAAAAGTGTAGGTGACTTGATCTTTCTCAATGGAAGGAACAAGTCGCCTATTTGTGTTTCGTCTAGACATTCATTGTGTTAAAAAGCGAATATCTCTACTTCGTATAACTCTCTATTATATCTTCTTACCTTTAAGTATGTTATTGAAAATACAATAATTAAATATAAATTCCATAATAATTTATGTTTAGTATTATTTAAACAAATTAATCATCAATCTAATTAATTATAAATTTTATATCATTTAAAGAAGTAAACATATAAAGTTTGTTATTAAAATTAAAGTTGTACTATTTACTTAATATGACGACAAATAAGAAGTTTTTCTACAAGGTATGTAATAGTTAACACTATTTTTAATAAAGTGCGTTAACTATATACATGAAGTATTGTACTTATAATGAATATAAAAACGACCAATATTGTATTGGTCGTTTTTCACAAGATAAACCTACTTGTTCAGATGTCTTTAAGTATTATATGTTTCTCTACTTTATTCATCTAAAATGATAAAGGTATACTTATTTCACTTTCACATTAGTTTTATTCACTCTATTTTTTCTAATAGAGTTTGCTGTATTCCATGTTTGTTTTCCATTCCCAACCTCATAACATTTTTGTTATATGCGTTATAAAAAATATGCATTTCATTTATAAAAAAGCCTAATGTACCATAGAAGAGGATTAAGTTTCAAGAAATTAACTGGAGGTAATTAGTATGGTCAATCGTAATAAATTGTTTCTATTTGCACTTATACTAGCTGCATTTAACCTTAGGCCAGGTCTAACTTCAGTTAGCCCAGTATTACATGGAATAACGAAGGATCTAGGTATGAGTTCTACTTTAGCTAGTTTGCTCACTTCCATTCCTTTGTTATGTTTTGGTTTTTGTTCGTTATTTGCTGGTCGTTTAGCAAATCGCTATCAACCAGAGAAGATGATTACTTTCGCTATAACTTGCATAGGTATTGCAACATTTCTAAGGGCCTTTACAAATTCTTCAATTTACCTGTTAATAACGGCTTTATTAATTGGTGCAGGAATTGGTGTTGTAAGCCCTTTGCTTTCTGGTTTTATTAAAAGTCATTTTCCAGACAAGGCAGCATCGATGATAGGCATATACTCTACTTCAATGGTAGTGGGTGCATCTATTTCTATTGGGCTAACAACACCACTTCAACACTGGTTCAATAATTCATGGAAAAATGGATTAGCATTTTGGAGTATTCTTGCTCTACTCGCTATTCCACTTTGGCTTATGGTAATAAAACAATCCCGTATTCCTGTAAGTGATTTTTTACAAAAGACGAAGGCTTCTTTACCATTAAAAAACAAAAAAGCCTGGCTATTAACTTCTTTTGTAGGGATTGTAACTCTTCTATTTTACTGTTTTGCAGCATGGCTACCAGCCATTGTAGAGGAAAAAGGGTGGACACCAGCATTTGGTGGTCTTGTAGGTACAATTGCTATGATTTCACAGCTACCAGCTACTCTTTTATTACCTAGTCTTTTAAAAGTGCTACCGAGCAGAAGGTTTTGGATTACAACCTTTACCTTAAGTATAATAATTGGTTTATCCCTTTTATGTTTTACAAACGTAACACCTATTGTTTCAAGTATATGTTTAGGAGTTGGTGCCGGTGGTCTTGTGTCGCTAACTTTGTTGTTACCATTAGATATGGCATCTTCCCCTCTAGAAGCAAGTACTTGGTCAGCAATGACTCAAGCAATTGGATATATGATTGGTGCAGTCGGCCCATTTATAATTGGATTTCTGCATGATTATCTAGGAAGTTTCGTTCCGACATTATATCTTCTTATAATTATAGGATTCATTGCCATCTTATTAGGGTGGAAAATCACCAAACCAGCTAAAGGTAAAACAGAGGGCTTACCTGTGAAATAAAAACCACGAAGTAAATCGTGGTTTTTATTTTAGCTTTTAAAAAAGCTAAACAACTTTCAAAGTATAGAATGATATTACTGTGTGCAGGAGAAGGTTTAGCCACATGAATACATTTGGTCAGATAAATAGTAGCGATTATATAGAATCACACATGGATACCGCCTACTAATAAAGACTTATATTACTCGATTATTAGCTTAAGACATATTTTTCACATTTCTGAGGTGACGTTATGGATTTACATGATTTAACAGGCCATCTTATTCATCGAACAGATGTAAGAGCAATGAATTATTTCAAGAAAAAGCTCAAACCTTATGGCATGACTCCAGTACGATGGAGCATCATGAGTGTTCTAGATTCTCAAAAAGGGATCACCCAAACAGAACTAGCAGAAGCAATTGATAAGAAACAAACAACTATTGTAGAAATGATTTATGCGATGGAGGAAAAAGGACTCTTAAAAAGAATATACAGTAAACGAGATCGTCGCTTACACTATCTATTTCTTACAGAAAAGGGGGAAGAGTTAAAGAAAATTCTTTCACCTTTAGTTGAAGACGCTCACCTCTTCATCACGCGTCAATTAAGTAATGAAGAAAATACTCAACTAAAGACATTGTTAAACAAGGTATATAACGGTATACAATAAGCCGTGTTACTGAATATTCCTTATAAAGAGAAACCTTTTTTTATAAGCATTCAATAAATACTCTTCCTAGCCACTACCATTCATAAATAGTAGAAATAAAAAAGACAGCCACTTTTTGAATCAAACAGCTGTCTTTTTTATATGCACTAAATAGCAACACATGTTTATTTAAGTACTATTTAAGCATCTTCTTGAGCAAAAAGGGTACGAGCTGTTTGGATAAAAGCATCTGTCGCTTTGGATATATCTTTCATATCTAGCACTGCTATATTGATATCTCTATACGTATCTGGTTTTAACTCACGAACAACAACTTGGTCTGGCAACCACCAAATATTTTGTTTTGTTGTAATGGTAATTCCTAACCCTTCTTGTATCATACTTAATCCTGTCTCTATATAATCCATCTCAAACCGTACTTTAGGAGTCAAGTTATACTCGTTGAATAGAGCATGAATCTGTACCTCATAACCGCATTTTCCAATTAGTATATCTTCACCTTGTAGGTCAGGAATACTTATTGTTTCTTTCTGAGATAAAGGATGGCTTGAGTGCATAAGTACAATCAGTTGATCTTTAATTAAAGGTAAGGTATCAAAATCTTTATCAGGAGGAATGATAATTCCTACATCAATGCATCTGGAACGTAACCACTCTTTTACTTGATCTACACTACCTTCCGAAAGCTTGATTTCTATACCAGGATACTGACTTTCCATTGCACGTATGATCTTAGGAATAAACCTAGTACAAGCAGTTCGGTAAGCGCCAATGTGTACCTTTCCAATTTCTAACCCCTGTTCAGCCACAATTAATTCATCTACTTTTTGTAATTCACTCAGGATTGTTCTAAAAGTAATTAATATTCTCTCTCCTACATCTGTAAAAGATATTCCATTCTTCTTATCTCTTTTAATTAACTTCGTTCCTAATTCCGATTCAATTGTTGCAACGGTACGACTTACCGCAGGTTGTGTCATATGTAGCTCTTCACCGGCTTTTGTAAAACTTCCTGTTTCTGATATCCGGACAATAAGTTCAATTTGTGATTTGTTCATATCAATTTTGTTATCTCCTATATAATTAATATGCATTTCATTTGTATTAGAATCCAATGTATCATGAAAGAGAATTAAACTTCAAGAAATTAACCGAAGATAATTAGGATTAGCGATTGTAATAAATTATTTTCATTTGTGCTTATAGTACTGTTTTGAGGATTTTATTTTTAAAGTGCATTTGGCTTTAGCAATACTATATAATGATCCATCAGGAAAATGAGATCTCTATAGTATACTTGCAACTATAATTTTAGCTTGTACTCATATGGGGTATCTAATTCATTCAGAAAAAGGGGTACTAACAATGGAGGATAACTCGAAGTTACAGCAGGCGACAAAAATATATAAAGCACTCGGTGAACCGACCCGATTAAAGATTGCTCGTTTGCTTGCTAATGAAGCAAATTTATGTTGTTCGGATATTGGGACAAAACTTGAATCAATTGCTGGATCAACTTTATCCCATCATTTAAAACAATTAACTGATTGCGGACTTCTGAGTACTTATAAAGAAGGCACATATATATACTACAGCCTAGACCGTGAGTTAATTGGAAAGTATGCTCCATATGTAATGGAGTAATTTCTCTTAGTTCTATATTTCTATACTTAAGGAAATATAGAACTAAGAGGTATGATTTTTCTTGTCTGGATTATGGCTAAATTGCTTGATAGGTATCCTCATCTAAATTCTGAGTATATCCATTACTAGTACTTTAGATAAAAAGGCTAAAGCAAATCATCTATCATTATTATAAGCGCGTTAAATTCATGTTGTGTCACCTTTATAAAACATTTCTGAAGAAATTGTAAAGGTCCCTTTGTCTACGTGCAAAAATCAGCTCTTTACAGCTAATTTTTCAAAAGCTCGGTTAATGTATGAACTTAAATCTATATTTCTAGAAATACCAAAATATAAAACAAAAGGAGAATGAATAATGGCAATTAAGCCTGTTGATTTAAAGAAAGCATACCGTTTATTACAAGTAGGTCCAACAACCATGATTTCTGCTAAACACAATGGGATAGAAAATGTAATGGCAGCCGCTTGGGTCGGTCTGGTGGGAAATAATAAAGTGATGGCGTTTATCGGCAAACAAGCTTTCACACGTGAACTCGTTGAAAAGAGTGGTTATTTTGTAGTACATGTTCCAACTGTTAAACAAATGGAAACTGTCTTGTATGTTGGTGAGCACAGCTCTAAAGAAATAGACAATAAACTTGATAAGATCTCACTATTTTACCAAGAAGAGTTTGATTTACCACTAGTTGAAGGTTCCGCTGGCTGGCTAGTATGCAAGGTTCTTCCAAATTCTGAAAATGAACAAGAACATGATCTTTTCATGGGTGAAATTGTTGGTGCTTGGAGTGATGATCGAGTATTCAACAACGGACATTGGATTTTTGATGATGCTCCTGATGAATTGCGTACAATACACTATGTTGCTGGCGGTCAATTCTATGCTATTGGAAAAGGTACTAAATTTAATCACGGACCTGGTACAGACTAAATAAATTGGTAAAGAAAACTCTCACAGTCTCATTTTGGTTAGATGAAATGGCCAAAGAGGAAATGCTTTTGAGGATGGACTGAGTCTTAAGAACAAGTAAAAATCAGCCTTACAAAAAAAGTGGCCTTTCTCTAACGAGAAAGGCCGCCCATATTGTTTACTTATTTTGTTCGAGAGTTACATTTTCAACTACCACAGCTTTTTCAGAACCTGTAACTGAATTGGAACTTGTTCCTGTCTCCATTGTAAAGGCCAGTATAACAACGGCTGTCAAAGCAAGTCCTCCAACAGCATAAGCAGCGTAACGCTTTAAGCTCTTTACAGTTAATTTTTCAAACGCTCGGTTAATTTGCAAGATGTCAGTAGAGTATAAAAAGTTAGCTTCTTAATTCATGGTTAATGCCTGCATCATAGAAAAATTGTTAATACTGCTTTTAGATTAATTTTCTTTTAAATGATACCCTTTGAACTCGTAACCGTACACGCTCGTCAACTCTACAAAGCTCTTATAGGAATAAGTGATAGCAACCGGTGTGCCTACTTGGACTTTATCATAAAGCTTTTCGATGTCTGCATTATGCATTCTTACGCACCCTTGACTCACATATTTTCCAATGCTACTTTCATTGTTATTGCCGTGAATACCGTATGTATCACCATACGTACCGTTTGCATTTAATCCTAACCACCTTTTTCCTAATGGGTTGCGAGGATCGCCCCCAGGAATATGTCCTGTATAGTAAGGACGGTTTTTAATTTTGTTTACCACTTTAAAGAAGCCAACAGGTGTTTTATCCCATGTTTTTCCCGTTGCTACTGGATCAAACATTTCAATATAGCCATTGTGAAAATAGGCAAGCTTGTTGTAGTACTTGTTAATAATATCAAATCTTGATTCGTAGGCTTGCTTGCTGCTTCTGTTTTCACCTGATTTACTCCACATAATGCGACCATTAATAAGGTAAGAACGGTCATTGATTTCATGAAAATGTTCTTCATAAAAACTCTCCTCTTTTTTATATTTTTATAAGAAATAAAAAAGCACCTTTCAATTAGAAAGATGCTTTCTCGTCACCATCATTTATAAATAAAACCCTAGTTAATCGATTATTTTTTAAGTGAGGCTTTTCTTCTATTATGATTTTTAGTTATTTAAGCTTGAAAATAGTCCGTTTAGTTCTAACGATTGTAGGAGAAAATGTGTTAAAATATTCCGGAAAAAGGAGTGGTGAACCATGGAAAAAGTAGTAAAAGCGATTCAAGACGAGTATCCGGATGATTTTGCATGGTGTTACGGCTGCGGCCGATTAAATCAAGACGGCTATCATTTTCGGACAGGGTGGTTAGAAGAAAAAACCATTACCCTTTATACACCTAAGCCTGAACATACAGCCATACCAGGATTTGTTTATGGCGGACTTCTTGCATCACTGATTGACTGCCATGGAACAGGCTCTGCATCTCTTGCTCTATATCGTAAAAATGGCTACGAAATAGGAGATTCAGCAGAGCCGCCGCGATTTGTTACCGGTTCTCTCCACGTAGATTTTAAAAAACCAACGCCGCAGGGTGAAGTACTAAAAGCAATAGGAACGGTTGAAGAAATTCACCCGAAGAAATGGAGAGTTAAAACAGAAGTATACGCAAGCGACATCATTGTTGCGACCGGAGAAGTTGTGGCAGTTGTTATGCCAAGTACGTTTAAACGCAAAGAAGACTAAAAATGCAAAACAGTTACATAAAAAGGGAGGAAAAGGGATGGGTAAATGTAATTTAGACCACTCGGCAGAAGATGTCCAACAGAAGTTTAACTCGCAGTCACAATGGCTGCCAGAAGATATTCGCTCGTTATTTCATGAGTTTCTCGTACGAAATCCTTCGCAAACAACATTAAACGAGATGTTTCACTTGCTGAAGAAATATGATTTGGTTGATGAACAAGAAAGAAAAGAGCGAGATCGAAAAATCAAATGGCTGATATTAAATAAAGAAGATACGAAGGCTTAATTTTTTAAGTGACATAGATTTAGCCAATTGAAGGTATTTGAAACATTGATAAACGAGATTAAGATATAACTACATTAACCCAATCTAAAGACGCACAAATTGAATACATGAGCTAGTATCGACTGCTTGTTACACCGCAGTTGATTTCCGTGCAAGACTTCGCTTTCCGCGGGAGGCCGGTAAGCCTCCTCGTCGCATACGCTCCTGCGGGGTCTCACCTGTTCCGCTTTCCCGCAGGAGTCTTCGTCTTGCCCTCCAATCAACAACTAGAAGCAACTACATACAGTAAACCTGCGTTTACGACCACAATGAAAAAATCCGAACGAGGTCGATTCTCCAGCAAGAATCTCGCTTCATCGTTCGGATCTTTCTTCAAATAAAATACTTTTACCCCAGCCTCTTTTTAACGAGGTTAAAAGTAATCACCACCACTTAAACCCGTCGTCTTCTAACAAATGATTTGAAGCTGCTGGTCCCATCGTACCCGCAGTATAAAAATGAAGAGGAAAGCGTTCATCATTAAAAACTTCTAAAATAGGTTGCACCCATTTCCAAGATAATTCAACTTCTTCCCAATGAGCAAAAAATGTGGAGTCTCCCTGTAAAGCATCAACTAACAGCAGTTCATAAGCTTCGGGTACTTCTTTTTGATTTGTTGAGAAATTGATAAAAATAGGTTCGATTTTATTGTCATTCAAAGGGTTTTTGCTGTTTAATTGCAGTGATATACCTTCATTTGGGCTTATTTCGACAACCAAAAGGTTGGGAATAACTTCTTCATCTGTATAAACATCCTTTAAAGGATGTTTAAATTCAATGACGATACGCGTGCATTTTTTACTCATTCGTTTTCCTGTGCGAAGATAGAAAGGTACTCCTTTCCAAAGCTCATGATCAATCCATACCCGCACTGCTATAAATGTGTCATTAACGGAAGCAGCATTGATGCCGCGCTCATCTTTATATCCTATAACGGAACGATTTTGGATTTTTCCCGCTTCGTATTGACCTCTTATGACGTTCGAATGGATAAACTCTTTTTGTAGAGGGCGAAGGCTTTTCATAATTTTTATCTTTTGTTGGCGAGTCCTTGCGATGTTAAGTGTCTTTGGCAGCTGCATGGCAGTCATCATCAGCATTTGAAGCATATGGTTTTGGAACATATCCCTAATTGCACCAGACTCATCATAGTAAGGCGCTCTTTCTTCTACACCAACTGTTTCACTAGCTGTAATTTGAACATTTGCAACGTAGTGATGGTTCCATAGTGCTTGTAAAATAGGGTTTGCAGATGCTAGAGCCTCCAAATTTTGAATCATGGGTTTTCCCAGATAGTGGTCGATACGATAAATCTCTTCTTCATTGAACGTTTCAGTAAGCTTTTGATTTAACACTTGAGCAGATTGTAAATCGTGTCCGAAAGGTTTTTCGATAATAAGACGTTTCCAGCCTTTTGTAGATCCCAATCCGCCGCTATTTATATTTGAAGCAATAACGTCTACAAATTCAGGAGCCACTGATAAATAGAAAAGACGATTTTCAGGAATATTTAATTCTGCTTCGCCTTCTTGAATAGCATGCAGCAACTGTTCATATCCATCACTATTGGTAACATCCATTTTATGATAGCGAACTGTCTTAAGAAATTCTCTTATCCTGGATTCACCTTGTCTAAAGCGCCTTGAAAAAGTCTTTACTGATTCTTCTACATATATTTGAAAGGCATCATCAGACCAGTTGCTTCTATCCGTACCAACAATAGAAAAGGAAGAAGGAAGCTTTTTATCTAAAAATAAATTATATAACGCAGGAAAAATTTTTCTTTTAGCTAAATCTCCTGTTGCTCCAAATAAGATAAAGGTCATGGAATCCACTTCTGACGCTTGTGGTGAATGAGACTTGAGACAATTATCACGTGAACGAGCTACACTGCCCAATTGATCTCCTCCTTTATTTTAACGGTCTAGTGTAGTGAATATAGTCTTTTATCACCTTTACAGATTACAGTATAGCAGGTACAATTTTCCTTTATAAGTAGACACTTTATTTTCATATAGTGTCTAAAACTATACTATTACGCATAAAAAGGGAGGAAAAAGGATTGAGCAGACTCTTTAGCAAAACGTTTAACTGTGAAAAGGAATTAACGTTAACGATCATTGGTGGAAAGTGGAAAATGTTGATTATGTGGCACCTAGGAAAAGAAGGGACGAAACGATTTGGGGAGTTAAAGTCCATGATGCCGGGAATTACTCAGCGAATGTTAGTAAGTCAGCTGCGAGAATTAGAAGAAGATCAAATCGTTCACCGAAAAGTCTATCCGGTTGTCCCTCCAAAAGTTGAATATTCCTTGACTGAACACGGGAGAAGCTTGATGCCTATCCTTAAGAGCATGGATGAGTGGGGAAAAAATTATATGGAAACCGTTATAGAGCCTGAAATGAACAATTCCAGCCATATGGGTTAAAATCTTTTGTTGAAAAGGATAAAACTGTCCCTATTATTCAGAATTTTCTATAAATAAAAATGATACGCTGCATTGAAGCGTCCATAGTATATTTTTAGTGACTATATGTTTTAAAAGTGCCTACTTTTTTTTTGAAAGTAACGGTTTTACAATGAATTCATGCTAGACAACCCTATTTAATGAAGGAGTGAAGTCAGTATGGAACTTCAATTAGCATTGGATCTTGTAAATATTTCAGAGGCAAAAGAAGTAGTGCAGGAGGTTCAAGAGTATATCGATATTGTAGAAATTGGAACTCCAGTTGTGATTAACGAAGGGCTAAAAGCAGTCAAAGAAATCAAGGAAGCCTTTCCGTCTTTAAAGGTATTAGCTGATTTGAAAATTATGGATGCAGGTGCTTATGAAGTAATGAAAGCTTCTGAAGCGGGGGCTAGTATTATTACCATTCTTGGCGCTACTGATGATTCGACTATAAAAGGCGCTGTAGAAGAGGCCAAAAAACAAGGAACACAAATTCTTGTTGATATGATTAATGTAAAAAACCTTGAACAACGTGCAAAAGAAGTCGATGCACTCGGTGTTGACTATATTTGTGTACACACAGGGTATGATCTTCAAGCTGAAGGAGAAACCCCGTTCGAGCAGCTTCAAACGATTAAACGAGTTGTGAAAAATGCAAAAACAGCGGTGGCAGGGGGCATTAAACTGAATACACTTCCTGAAGTTGTGCAGTCACAGCCGGATCTTGTGATTGTAGGCGGGGGGATTACAAGTGAAAAAGACAAAAGAAACGTTGCAGAAGAAATGAAAAAAGTAGTCAAACAAGCAACTTTGGTCTAAAAATAAGCAAAAGTATTTAGACCTTCAAAATTAATTAATCGGTAAATGGTTGAAAAATAAGATAGCTAAGTTATTTTAGCTATCTTATTTCCGTCATTTTTAGTATAACCATTCATTGATAAGAGTCATTTTGATAGATAGATAGTTTCTTTAAAATTCGTTATTCGAAAGAAAAAGACGATGGTTTTTCTGGGATTTTAAAGTTAAGAAAGCGTTATCCGAACATTAGCGAAAGAAAGTGCAAAAAAATCTATGTCACACTTTTTAACAAAATACTTTGAAAATTATGAATATTAAAAATATAATTAACTATCGACAATATTTAACATCTTTAAACCAAAAAAGGAGGGAGATATAAAGTGATGGAACATAAGAGGATAGTAGTGATAGGAGCTGGAATTGTCGGGTGCAGCATTGCCTACTATTTAAGCAAAATGGGGCAAAGAAACATAACAGTGATTGAGCAAGGCCCTTTGTTTGAAACGGGAGGATCTACTTCTCACGCTCCGGGGCTTGTATTTCAGCTTAGCTTTTCAAAAATCCTTACAACACTAGCTTCTCAAACAGTCGAGACCTTTAAAGAGTTGAGTACAGATGAACAGCGCTCGTTTTATCCTGTCGGCAGTTTAGAAGTTGCCCGTACATCCGAGCGATTAGAAGACCTAAAGAGAAAGGCTGGTGTTGCTAGCTCATGGGGAATCGAAGCTTTTCTTCTTTCACCGCAAGAATGCGCAGAAAAAAATTCGCTGATTTGTCCTGAGCGTATTTGCGGAGGTCTCTATGTTCCGTCAGACGGTATTGCCAAACCTTTGCATGCCGTTGATAAAATGACTCGTTTTTCTAAGGAGTGCGGAGTAGAATTTTACGGTCATACAGAAGTGACGAATATTGAAGTGACAAATGGTCAAGTAAAAGCAGTGTACACGAGCGCTGGAAAATTTGAAGCAGATGTAATCGTGTGCTGTGCCGGATTTTGGGGACCTCGTATCGGAGAAATGGTCGGTGTAACGATTCCTCTTCAGCCAATGGCTCATCAATATGTGTTTACAAATGATTTACTTGAATTAAACGGAGAAACGGAAGAAGCGGCGACTCCTCTTATTCGAGATCAGGATAATGCAATTTATTTTCGTCAGGTAGACAAAGGGCTTGGGATTGGATCATATCAGCATGAACCGTTTCCAATCGAACTCAGTGACATTACAAAATACGGAGAAACAAAAGAAATGCCTTCTGTTAAACCTTTTACACCAAAAGATTTTGAAAAACCGTGGGAAGATTCAATGGAATTAATTCCGGTATTAAAACAAGGGGGGATAAAAAAAGGAATAAACGGCATTTTTTCTTTCACACCTGATGGGATGCCGCTACTTGGCGAATCACAAGCAGTAGGGGGATTTTGGGTAGCCGAAGCCATATGGGTAACGCACTCTGCAGGTGTCGCTAGGCAAATGGCTGAATGGATGATGAATGGTGCACCGACTGTGGATTTGGAGCTATGCGATATTAATCGTTTCGATACGTATGCATGCAGCCCTGTTTATTACAAACAGCGGTCTATTGAAGAGTATGAAGAGGTTTATAGCATTCATCATCCATTTATGCAGCGAAAAGTATCGCGAAACATGCGCGTAAGTCCATTTTATATGCGTCAGCAAGAACTAAAAGCGTATTTTAACGAAAAAGCAGGGTGGGAGCAGCCGCAGTGGTATGAAGCTAACTATCCGCTTATATCCACGTATGAAAAGAAGATGGTAATAAGAAAGGGGTGGTCCGCTGAATATTGGTCACCGATTATCGAGGCTGAACAGTTGCATACTCGTCAGTACGCAGCGATTTACGATACAACGGCAGCAAAGAAAAGGTTGGAAATTAAAGGGGAAGGAGCTCTCCAGTTTTTACAGAAGCTAACGACAGGAAATATAGACATTACAGTAGGGCAAAGCATACGTACGTGTATGTTGCATGAGCGAGGCGGCATAAAAGATCAAATAACGGTTATTCGCAAAAATATATCCACTTTCTTGATTGTTTGTACGGGAGCTGTAGAAGCAAGCTGGATTCAAAAACACGTGCCTCAAAACGGTCAAGTTGTTTTTCAAGATGTAACGTCAGGGACATGCAGTATAGCATTAATTGGTCCTAAAGCTACAGGAGTAATGAAGTCCGTGGTTCAACGCTCAGACCTTAGCAGCACTTGGATTGAAGGACAAGCGAAAACGATGTTTATCGAAAATATTTTAGTTCTTGCTCTGCGTGATTCCTACGGGGGAATGGAGAGCTGGGAGTTGATTACGACTTCTGATCAAGGCCTGAATTTATGGGATTTATTAATTGAACAAGGACAGCCTTATCAGCTGATTGCCGCGGGAGACCGTGCTCTTGAAAATCTTCGAATTGAATCTTTTTCGTTAAAAAGCGGGAAAGACTTTTGGAGCGAGCATCATCCATATGAAGTTAACCTTCATAAAATGGTTGATTTAACAAAACCATTTTTTATTGGAAAAGAGGCATTGCTTGATCGTCAGCGAAAAGATTCTGAAACAGTATTAGCGACGCTCATATTAGATGATCCTTCAGCGATAGTAATGGGATATGAACCGGTCTTTTATGGAGAAACAGCCCTCGGATTTGTGACAAGTGCCGGCTATTCATACAGCTTAGGAAAAGGAATTGTACACACTTTATTATCTCGAGCTGTACATGAAGAAATGGTTTTAGAAGTCGAATACTTTGGTCAGCGTTATAAAGCAACAATGATGACACACTCCCCGGCAGTAGTTTAATTGATCAATCCAAAGACAGGAGGAATGCAGATGTCAACACATTATGATGTCATTATTATCGGATTAGGAGCTATGGGGAGTACGGCTGCTTATCAGCTCGCCAAAAAAGGTCAGCGGGTATTGGGGTTAGAACAATACGGTCCCGCTCATGACCTAGGATCGAGTCACGGCGGTTCTAGAATCATCCGACAGTCGTATTTTGAAGACCCCGCTTACGTTCCATTATTGCTTCGCGCTTATGAATTATGGAATGAAATTGAAAGAGAAAGCGGTCAAGAAATTCTTACGGTTACCGGTGGACTTATGATGGGACCTCCTGATAGCTTGACGGTTTCTGGAAGCATCGAAAGCTCTAAACAGTGGAATCTTGCGTATGAGATTCTAGAAGCAAAGGATATTTACAAACGGTTTCCGGCGTTTACACCTTCACCTGCTACGGTTGCTCTATATGAAGAAAGAGCTGGATTCGTCAGGCCGGAAGCGAGCGTATATACTCACCTTCTTCAAGCAGAAAAGTACGGAGCTGAGCTTCATTTTTTTGAAGAAGTGATGTCGTGGGAAGCTCACCCTTCTGGTGAAGGCGTGCGCGTTGTAACAGCTAATGGAATATATGAAGCTGGAAAAATCATTATTTCTGCAGGCGCTTGGGCACCCGATTTATTACGGGATTTAGGTGTTAGCTTACAAGTAGAGCGTCATGTGCAAATGTTTTTTGAACCAACACAAGGAATAGATATTTTTTCAGTGGGAAAACAGCCGATTTATATTTGGGAAGCAGATGATTATGTACAGTTGTATGGTTTCCCTTCTTTTGGATTAAAGGCTGAAGGAGCAAAAGTGGCGTTTTTTCGAAAAGGAACAGCGTGTACGCCGGAAACGATTGATCGAAATATATATGAAGACGAAGTGAACATGATGCGGCACTATCTATCTCAAGGTATTCCACAGCTTAACGGTCGATTTTTACAAGGGAAAACGTGCATGTATACCAATACACTAGATGAGCATTTTGTCATTTCACTGCATCCTGAATATCCTCAAGTAGCGATTGCAGCTGGATTTTCTGGACATGGTTTTAAGTTTGCAAGCGTAGTAGGAGAGATTTTAGCAGATTTAGTGATAGAGGGAAAAACCAATCACCCAATTGATTTGTTTACTCCGCAGCGATTTGCGGCGAATAAAATAGTATAAATCGTCGTCAGCTCTTGCGAATGGTTCTATTTAAATGTTTCTAAAGAAGCGAAGGAGGAATAGTAGATGGTTATGGAACATGGTTTAGTGAATGATAATGGGAGACTTGAGCCCACGTTGAAAGGAGAGCTGTATACATCTTCGGACATTTTTAAGTTAGAAAAAGATCATATATTTTCTAAATCATGGAGTTTAGTTGCATTTGAATACGAAATAGCAGAGCCAGGACAATATATTACGACGAGAGTTGAAGACGAAAATATTTTAATTATTAGAGGAAAAGATCACGTGCTGCGTGGATTCTTGAACGTATGTCGGCATCGAGGAGCTAAGCTGTGCAGCCAGGCATCCGGTAAAGCAGGTGTCATTCGCTGTCCATATCATTCGTGGAGCTATAGCTTAGATGGTGATTTAGTAGGTGTTCCTAACACAAGCCACTGTCGAGAGGAACTCGTGCATAATGAAAATTATGGACTAACATCCGTTCACATTGAAGTGTGGCACGGCATGGTTTGGGTTAATTTATCTGACAATCCTATGTCTGTTGAATACCAGCTAGACGCACAAATTTTTGATCGTTTTGGAGAACTTTATACGTTTACTAGATATGAAATTCAAAACTTGAAATCTGCTCACCGTGAAGAATATGAAGTTGAGGCAAACTGGAAGCTTATTGTAGAAAACTTTCAAGAGTGTTATCACTGTTCCTCTATTCACCCTGAACTTACGGCAACGCTACCTGAATTTCGTTCGGGAGTCGGCACTCAAAGTTCCGTGGGAGGCGGAGCTAAGTTTGGGGATGAATTAGAAGCTTTTTCAATCAGTGGGAAAGGAAGCCGCCCTATGTTAAAAGGATTGCTTCCTGAAGATGACCGCACGTATTTTGGCATTACCGTTCTGCCGCTTGTATTTATCAATTTAACACCGGATCACGTTATTATTCATCGTATTATTCCAATTAGTGCAGAAAAGTCTAAAGTGATTTGTGAATGGTTATTCGACCCGGAGGAAATGGCTAAGCCTGATTTTGACCCAAAAGATGCTGTGGAATTATTTCACCGCGTGAATTTACAAGACTTTGAAGCGTGTGAGTGGTGTCAAGAAAATATGAGCTCAAAATCTTATAAAGAAGGAGGTATTTTAGTACCTATCGAACAGCACGTTTCTCATTTTTACAATTATGTATTGGAAGCAATCGGTATGAAGGTCGAATAGTAAGTAGAAGTGGTCTGACACGTTACCTTGAGGTGTCAGACCACCTCTAACAATCTACTTTAAAATAAGGGGGAAATAAATTGAGTACAAGCTCTAAACTAACAGAACCCATTATCCGCGTTACCGATGTTTCAAAAGTATTTGGTCGCCAAAAAGAACAGGCTCTTAAGCTCCGAGAAGCTGGACAAAGTAAATATGAAGTCGAACAAGCTACTAAGACAACCGTTGCTATTTACAATGCTCATTTCGAAGTGAAAAAGGGAGAAACCTTTGTGTTAATTGGATTATCAGGAAGCGGGAAATCTACTTTACTTCGATGCTTGAACGGGCTTGTAGAACCGACAGAAGGGACGGTATATCTAGAAAACACAGATATTTCTCATATGCCAAAAAGACAGCTTCAGGAAGTCCGGAGAAATAAAATTGGGATGGTCTTTCAAAATGTGGGCCTCCTTCCAAACCGCACTGTGATTGACAACATTACGTTTGGTCTAGAGATACAAGGTGTAGCAGCAAACGAAAGAGAAAAGCGAGGGAAAAAGGCTCTTGAAATGGTGGGCTTAAATGGACAAGCTTATAAAAGAATTTATGAATTATCAGGAGGTATGCAGCAGCGGGTTGGACTAGCAAGAGCTCTTGCTTCTGAACAGGAGATTTTGCTGATGGATGAGCCTTTTTCAGCTTTAGATCCTCTTATTCGAAGAGATATGCAAAAGCTATTTCTTGATATTCAGGGAGAAGTACAAAAAACAGTTATTTTTGTGACGCATGATTTGGATGAAGCATTAACTTTAGGCCACCGGGCTGCCGTGATGAAAGACGGGGAAATTGTACAGCTTGGAACCGCTGAAGATATTTTAAGTCAACCGGCAACTGATTATGTAAAGCTGCTTGTTCAAGACGTTAATTACGGCAAAATTCGCCTTGCTAAAGACGCGGTGATTCCGGTAGAAACGGCTGCCTATGAGTATGAGTCACCGCAAGTCGTATTAAGAAGAATGAGAACCAATCATTTATCTACTATTTTTGTTCTTGATAGCGCTGATCGCTTATTGGGCTTAATGAGCATTTATACGGTGATGGAGCTGATAGAAGCTCATAAGCATGATTTAAAAGGAAAAGAAATGACACAGCCGCATTGTGTTAATCCTGATATGTCTTTACAAGAAATGATTCCTCTATTTACAGACAGTCATTCGCCTGTAGTCATTGTTGATAACTATCATCGCCTACAAGGTATGATTTCCCCAAGCACTCTTATTGCAAATCTCACTGAACGTACTTCAGTGACCGAGCAACAAGAAGTTAAGTCATATCAAATGGAGGTCCGATAAATATGATGGTAAATTCCGCGACGATTCCTCGCATCCCTTTAGATAAATGGGCAAATTCATTTGTTGATTACATGATTGATAGTTTTTCAGGTGTATTTACTGGAATCAACCAGATAATGACCAGCTTAATAAGCAGTCTCGAATGGGCATTGACGGCTTCTCCTTCACTAGTAACGGTCGTTGTTTTTGTTCTATTAGCGCTATGGTTAACAGATTGGAAGATAGCTGTATTTACGTGTTTTGGTTTACTTCTTATTATTAGCTTGAATTTATGGGAAGCATCGATGCTGACCTTATCTCTCGTTTTAGCTTCTACTATTATTTCACTTCTATTTGGCGTTCCTTTAGGCATATTATCACACCGCTTTAACAAAGTTGGAGCAGTGATAAAGCCCATTCTTGATATTATGCAAACAATGCCTGCTTTTGTTTACTTAATTCCGTCCGTACTTTTATTTGGATTAGGGAATGTTACAGCTCTTATTGCTACTTTTATTTTCGCAATGCCGCCTGCGGTTCGTCTGACGCTGCTTGGACTTCAGCAAGTTCCCCAAACCACTTTAGAAGCAGCAGAAGCTTTTGGAGCGACGGAATGGCAAAAATTAATTAAAGTCCAGCTGCCGCTCGCTTTGCCTATGATTATGTCGGGTGTAAACCAGGTTATTATGCTATCTCTTTCGATGGTTGTTATTTCTTCAATGGTCGGTGCAGGTGGCTTGGGTGCTGAGGTATTAAGAAGCATCAGTATGTTGGATGTAGGCTTAGGATTTATCGGTGGGATTGCGGTTGTCATTATTGCCGTTATTTTAGATCGTCTGACGCACCTTTCTACTCAAAAAAGAAAAGGCATTCAATCAAGTAAATAAAATGAATAAAGGTGGGAGTATATGAAACAATCAAAGAAATTTTCTTTTATTATGCTAACAATCGTCATTATGCTGCTTGTCTCCGCATGTGGCAATAGCAATACAGCAAGCGACACGACGACTAAAAAAGAAATTACAATTGGATACATACCATGGGACGAAGCCGTAGCTGTTACGTTTCTATGGAAGGAATTATTAGAGGGAAAAGGTTATAAAGTTAAAGCAGTTCAAAGCGACGTAGCTCCGCTTTTCTCAGGAGTTGCTCAAGGAAACATTGATTTATTTTTGGATGTATGGATGCCGACCACCCATAGTGCTTATATGAAAAGATTTGGAAAACAAGTTGACGTGCTCGGTACTTGGTATGATGAAGCAGATAGCGGATTGGCCGTTCCCGATTACGTAGACGCCCAGTCACTAGCTGATTTAAAAAATAAGAAAGATGAGTTTAACGGAAAGATTATTAGTATTGAACCAGGATCTGGAATAAACGGCCTTACTAAAGATCATGCGATGCCAAGCTATGGGTTAACAGACTGGAATTTAGTAGAAAGCAGCACAGCCGCCATGTTATCGGAGTTAGATAAAGCCATTGCTAATAAAGAACCCATTGTTGTTACGTTATGGCGCCCCCACTGGGCTTTTGAAAAGTATAATCTCAGATACTTAAAAGACCCCAAAAATACGATGAATCCAACTGGACCTGAAAAAATACAGTCGATTAGCAAAAAGGGATTTAAAGAAGATTATCCAGAAGCAGCAAAGTGGCTGAAAGATTTTTCTATTAGTGCCGATCAACTAGCATCTTTAGAATCAGAAATTAACAGTGCAAAAGACGAAACAAAAGGTGTGAAAAACTGGATTTCTAAAAATAAAAAAGTGACGGAAAGCTGGGTAAAATAATAGATGGAAAACAAAAGGCTGTCTCATAAGTGAAGCTATTGACTTAGAGACGGTTTTTTTGGGGGGGAACTTTTTATCTGCATTTTTTCTAACGGATTAAGTTCGGTAAAATCTCAATAAATGAAAGTTTTTTAACCTGATATGTAAATTAAAAAAATATATTTAAATTAAAAAAAGTGGCATTGCTTTCTATTATCCAAGTACAATTTAAATAATGAATGCTTTACGTTTCGCATGTAAGTATTTATTTATACCTATGTTGTCATAATTTATGTGATTCCCCAAAGCATAAATTACTTTTCATTACCTTATTGTGTACAAAAATATTGTAAGATAGGCTCATGCTTTTAACAGCATGGGCCTATTTTTATAGACAGCTTGAAAATAGGTATTTGCAAACTGGAAAATTAATCTTTCCCTCTTGTACAATAAATATTCTTCTGTACAAAAATAGAGTGTATAATAGGAATGTTGACTTGATAGGAAAAAGAGAGAGCCTTATCAAGCAAAGGAAGATGGAGTGGAGAGTGTGTACTGAAAGTGAAATTGTCCAGCAGCAAAAATAAACATGTTTTTCGAATGCTTCTAGAAGAATATCTAGAATGAAAGTAGGAACATTATGGAAAAGAAAATGAGGTTTGGCATCAAATCCAAAATTATTATTGGATATTTAATTGTTATTGTCTGTTTATTCATTGCATTTATTGTTTTAAACAGTCAAATTTCATCTTTGCAAAAAGAACGAAATTTTATCATTGATCATGATATTGAAGTGCATGATTTGACCAATCGAATTGAAAAACACCTGCTCGATATGGAAACCGGACAAAGGGGCTATATTATTACAGGAGAAGCGAGTTACTTAGAACCTTATAACAGCGCAGCATCAAGTTGGGAAAAAGATTATAATGCGCTGTATCAGCTTCTAAATAATAATCCAAATCAGCAGGAGAAACTGGAGAAGATTAAAGGAAGCATTCAAGACTGGATTGAAGCTGCTGGTGAACCGACCATTGCATTAAAAAAAGAAAATAATACAAAAGAGCTTCAGCAGTTTTTTGAGAAAGATCCTGGGCGCCAGTATATGGATGATATACGCAGCCAGTTTACTTCTTTTAGAAATGTAGAGAAAAAATCGACTGAAACAAGAGCAACAGAGTTAGACGAGAAAAATCAAAAAATAAAAATTGGACTTTACGGTTTGCTGTTATTTGTTACGCTTATTTCACTTGCTATCGCTATTGTTTTGTCCAATTCCATTGTGAATACGATTAAAGAAGTTACGCAAACAATCAAACGAATTACGGCTTCAAAAGGCGAGTTAAAAGGAAGAATTAAAGTTCGATCTAATGATGAAATTAAAGATTTAGGGATAGCCACGAACGCGTTGTTAGAAAATATTGAAGAGCGAAACTGGCTTCAAACGAACATTGCTCATGCTGTAACGATGTACCAAGGCATAGCATCTGTAGACAAGCTTGCGGAAAAATTTCTCTTTACGGTTTCAGAAATGACAGGAGCTTCTTTCGGAGCATTTTATGTTCGAGAGGAAAATGATAAAGGAGATCTATTCGTCAAACAAGCTGCTTTTGCAGATAGAAAAGGCGATGCGGGAAGAGAGAGCTTTTTGATAGGCCAAGGGCTCATTGGACAAGCTGCTTTAGAAAAAAGAACCCTTGTCATAAACGATGTACCTGACACGTACCAGCTCATTGCTTCAGGATTAGGAGATGTAAAACCTAAGAGTATTTTTATTGTGCCCGTCTTATTTGAAGATGAGGTAATTGCAGTTATCGAGCTGGCATCGCTGCACGAATTTACAGTTTTAGAGCAAGAACTTATTAGTCAAGTGATTGAAACGTTTGGTCTCACTATCAATGGTGTAATCAGACGGATGGAAATTGCCCGTCTATTAAAAGAATCTCAGGCGATGACAGAAGAGCTCCAGGCTCAGTCTGAAGAACTTCAAACACAATCAGAGGAACTGCAAATGCAGTCTGAAGAGCTGCGTATGATTAATGAACAGCTAGAAGAAAGAACAAAAGATGCAGAAGAAAAATCGTTTGAATTAGAGGCTGCAAAAGAAGATTTAGAAGAAAAAGCTCATCAGCTGGAATTGAATTCTCAATACAAATCTGAATTCCTTGCTAATATGTCGCACGAGCTTCGAACACCGCTTAACAGCATTCTTATTTTGTCTGAAATGCTTGAGGAAAACGCGGCTAAAACGCTATCTGAAGATGAAGAAGAATATGCTCGTATTATCCATTCTTCAGGAAAAGACTTGTTGGCATTAATCAACGATATCTTGGATTTATCAAAAGTAGAGTCTGGAAAACTAGATGTCTTGCTTGCTGAGATGAATATGAGTGAGCTTCCAGATCAAATTGAACGTAATTTCAGCCACGTTGCTGAACAGAAAGAAGTAAAATTAAAAATTAATAAAGCACAAGATGTACCGGACATCATTCACACGGATGAAAAGAGATTCCAGCAAATTGTGAAAAATCTTTTATCAAATGCATTTAAATTTACGGAATCGGGATCTGTCACAGTATCTATTCAACAAGTAGCTGACCATCGTCTTACAACAGCTATGCGTACAGTCGATACGGATTGCTGGCTAGAAATAGCTGTAGCTGATACAGGGATTGGTATACCAAAAGAAAAGCATCAGCTTATCTTTGAAGCGTTTCAGCAGGCCGATGGAGCTACGGTTCGCAAGTACGGAGGAACGGGACTTGGCTTATCTATTTGCAGTGAGTTTGCAAAATTATTGGGCGGCTGGATTTCCCTAAGCAGTGAAGTAGGAAAAGGAAGTACGTTTACACTCTATCTTCCTAGTCTCTCTAACGGTCTTGTTGACTATGAAAAAGTAAATTTTGCATATGAAGAAGTAGCAGTATCTGTAGAAGAAGCTGTAGAAGAAGCTAAACCTGAAGCAGAAATAACTGAAATTGATCATCCTGTACAACCAGTTGAACCTTCATTACAAGATGATGAAAATGTATTTCAGGATAAGCGAGTGCTCATCGTAGATGATGACCAGCGCAACATCTTCGCCTTAAAAACTGCGCTAGCTAAACAAGGTATGACCATTATGACAGCTCATAACGGAATAGAGTGTCTTGAAATGATGAAGAATAGTGAACCATTTGATCTCATTTTAATGGATATTATGATGCCGCAAATGGACGGATATGAAGCGATGCAGAAAATTAGAGGAGAGCTAAAGCTTGTTGATTTGCCTATTATTGCATTAACCGCTAAAGCGATGAAAAATGATCGTGAAAAATGCTTGGAAGCTGGAGCATCAGATTATATCAGCAAACCTTTAGATTTAAATCAGCTGTTCTCCGTTATGCGTGTATGGCTAGTAAATTAAGCGGGGTATGAAACATAAATGGATATGAAGCACCTAGATTTAAGTGAAGACTTAGTTATGAATAAAAAAACAGATTTGGAGATTGATTTACTGCTGACGGCTATTTATCGATTAACAGGATTCGATTTCAGACAGTACGCTAAATCTTCTATCTGTCGCCGAGTCTATAATCGAATGAAAATTGAACGTATTCCAACTGTGTCTCGATTGCTAGAAAAAGCGATTCACGAAGAAGAATTTATGAATCAGCTTTTAAATGATTTTTCGATAAATGTAACAGAGATGTTTCGCGATCCAAGCTTTTTTAAAGCATTTCGCACAAAAGTGATTCCGGTATTAAAGGATTATCCGGAAATTCGCATTTGGCATGCTGGCTGTGCAACGGGCGAAGAGGTATTTTCTATGGCGATTCTTTTAGAAGAAGAAGGGTTAATGGATAAAACGGTCATTTACGCAACCGATATGAACGAAGATGTATTAGAAAAAGCAAAACAAGGTGCCTTTTCTTTACGTAAAATGAAGTCATATACAAAAAATTATATTCAAGCCGGTGGAAAGAACGCCTTCTCAGAATATTATCAGACGGATCATCACTATGCATATTTTCATCCGTCGCTGCTGAAAAATATTATCTTTGCTCAGCATAATTTAGTCACGGATCAGTCATTTAATGAATTTCACGTCATCATTTGCCGAAACGTCCTTATTTATTTTACAGCTCAGCTGCAAAATCAAGTGTATAATTTATTTTCAGAAAGCCTGTGTACAAAAGGATTTCTTGGACTTGGTGATAAAGAAACGCTTCGCTTTTCTGAAGGGTCCGCTTCTTATATAGAGTTTGCAGGTAACGAACGAATCTATCAAAAGCAATAAAAAAAGGACCTCATGGTGAGGTCCTTTTCTTACTGTGCTTGCGCTTGAATCATGAGTACACACATATCATCAGGCTGATTTAACTTTTGTTCTTCTGAAAAAATTTCATTCATGAATGTTTTTGGATTGGTCCACTTTTGTTCGGTCAATTTCTGCAGACGAAGAGCGGATTCAATTTCGCAAGGACCCATTGATTCGAGAGCTCCGTCAGTAAATAGCAAAATTTGCACATCGTTCTCAAAGCTGACAACAGATTTCTGAACGTCCATTTCTTCAAAAAACCCTACGGGGCAGCTGCCGCGCTGAAGAGGAACAAGCGTATGTTCATCTACTAACATATAACCTTCTGGATGCCCGGCATTCACGTATTCTACCGTTTTAGCTTCCGTATCAATAACTAAATAAATAGCAGTGAAATAGTATGGAATTTCATCTTTTTCGCTGTGCAATAATTCCATGTAGCGATTCAACTCTGTAATAACCTGCTCAGGGTCTACGAGAGACTTGATAGCTTCTCTGAGCACAGACGAAATAAACATACAAACAAGCGAGGCAGAGATGCCGTGCCCCATCATATCAAAAAGGATAATCCCGTACCGGTGCTCATCAATTTTGTGCCAATAGTACATATCACCCGCTAATTTAAAAGAAGGATAATATGAAACTTCCATTTGAATATCTTTCTCTCGTAAAGGGGGACTGAGTAAGTTTTGCTGTACGTGCGTAGCTAAATCCAACTCATTTTGAATTTTCTTTTCATGTTCCGTGTGCCAGTCAATTTCTGCTTTAAGGCGTAAAGCTACCCGCATACGAGCCAGCAGTTCCACTTTATTAATCGGCTTTGTTACATAATCTGTTCCGCCGGCGTCTAGAGCTTCTACTAATTTGCTGCTGTCTTCTAGGGCTGTGACAAAGATAATTGGAATATGTTTTAAGCGTTCTACCTGTTGAATTCGCCTGCAGGCTTCGATTCCATCAATTTCGGGCATCATAATGTCAAGTAAAATCAAATCGACCGAATTCGTTTTTGAGTTCTCATCGTCCAGGTTAAGATAGTCAAAAAGGGCATGGGCAGACGTAAGAGACACACAGTTATCGTAGCCAGCGCCTTTTAAAATTTTTTCAATCACAAATAGATTGACTTGATTGTCATCTACTAGAAGAATGGTCATGCTTTATTTCCCCTTATTATGTTTGAAGACTAATGATTGAGTATGTAGTTTTCAAGCATTTTTTATACTTTTTCTGTTTTTCTATTTATCTATTATACAGAAAACAGAGCGTTTAGGGTATTTTTTAAGATTATTCTTTTCTATTAAAAAAGTCATTCGTCCCCAGAAAAGGAGACAAATGACTTTTTATAGCGATTTGTATAACGCAAATATCCCGAAAGTCAGTACAACCGCTCCCGAAATACGATTTACCCAAATTAAGCTGTTATTCGTAAACTTCGAACGGGCAAGACTAATAGCAAAACTGAGCGAAAGCCACCAGCAGGCCGATCCTAAAAATACGCCTGCAACCATTGTCAAAGCAGAAGCAGCATCAAATGCTGATTTACTAATGCCTACACCAGAAAATACGCCAATAAAAAATAAGATCGTCATTGGATTCGTAACTGTTAAAAAAAGAACGGATGTATAAGAACGAAGTAAACCTTCTCCTTTAGCAGCGGCAGCGTGCTCCGCAGGTCGAGAACGAAAAGTTTGTACACCTAAATAACATAAAAATAATCCCCCAATCAGCTGAAGCCAAATCTTTTGGGTTAGTAAAAAGGTTGTAATGAACGTTAGGCCAAACGCAGCGATGCATCCATAAAGAGCATCTGCTGTAGCTGCTCCCAGCCCGGATACAAATCCGTGTAATCGCCCTTTAGATAACGTGCGATTGATACATAAAATACCAATGGGACCGACGGGAGCAGCAACGGAAAAACCGATCACTAACCCCTTTAGAAAATAAAATAAGTTCATCTTTTACGTTGCTCCTATGAAGTTTTTCTTTAGTATAGTACAAAAGCAATCGTGAATGAAGCCAAATTTGAGAAAGTTGTTAACACATATTTTTAGTCTGTTCGGGTACATCATAATGGTGTTATAAAAAACATCACTAGTAAATTTATTTTAATCATTAAAAAGTTCAAAAACTAAATTATTTTACACAGAAAATTAAATGTAGTAAAATAATTCACTGTTACATATATAGAAAGATCTACCACTGAAAAGTAGTCATTCGTAATGAGATGAAGAGAGGTTAGTCATCATGAGTAATCTGTTTGCAAAAAAAGATGTTAACAAGCTGTTAGAGGAAAATGCAGCAAAAGAATCAACTAAGACACTAGGGTTAGTTGATGTTATTTTGATGGGAGTAGGAGCAACTATTGGGACAGGAGTTCTGGTTATAGCAGGGCTAGTTGCCGCCAGGGATGCAGGGCCCTCGGTTTCCATTTCCTTTGTTATTTCTGCAGTAGCCTGTATTCTTGTTGCGCTGTGTTATGCAGAATTTGGTTCAGCTGTTCCAAGTTCGGGAGGCGCATATACATACATATATGTTTCACTAGGAAAATTTGTAGCGCATTTGATAGGGTGGTCCATCGTAGGATGCTATACGGTATCTTTAGCTTCTGTAGCGGGCGGATGGTCATCTTATGTGAATAATGTGCTTACTGAATTTGGTATTAGACTTCCTGAATCGTTCACGGCCATACCAAGCAATGGAGGTATTATCAATCTTCCTGCAGTATTTATTGTGCTGTGCATGTCGTTTTTATTAACAAGAGGGGTAAAAGAAAGTAAAAAAATAAATAACTTAATGGTTTTAATCAAGATAGGTATTGTTCTTTTATTTGTAGCCGTGGGCGTCTTTTTTATTCATACAAATAACTGGCATCCATTTACCCCTTTTGGTGTGAAAGGAATCTTTGCAGGCGCAGCTTCCGTCTTTTTTGCTTATAACGGATTTGATGCCATTTCTACTTCGGCAGAAGAAGTGAAAAATCCGCAAAGAAACTTGCCGCTAGGTATTTTGATTGCACTGAGTGTTTGTGCAGTCATTTACGTAGTAATTGCATTAGTATTAACAGGAATGGTTTCTTATAAAGAGCTAAACGTAGGCGATGCGTTGTCATATGCGCTCAATAGCGTAGGACAAGAATGGGCAGCGCTCATTGTATCTATAGGAGCGGTTATTGGTATTATGGCCGTCGTATTTGCTTATTTGTTTGTCGTGCCTCGCATACTGATGTCAATGAGCCATGATGGATTATTGCCGTCTCTTTTTGCGAAAGTAAACCGAAAAAACAGTGAACCTGTCATATCCACATGGCTTGTCGGGGCGTTAGGCGCGATCGTAGCTGGTTTTGTTGATTTAAAACAGCTGGCAGATTTAGCGAATATGCTGGCGATTGTCACGTTTGCTGCCGTTTCATTTTCGATTTTGGCTCTGCGAAAAAGTCAGCCTAATTTAAAACGCGGTTTCAAAGTACCTTTTGTACCATTTATTCCGATTATTGCTATTCTTTGCTGTATCTTTCTCATGTTCAACTTATCAATGAAAACGTGGATGTATTCAATCGGCTGGATGCTGATTGGCGTCTTTATTTACGTTGGATACGGTAGAAATAAAAAGAGCGTTTAACCAAAAAGACTCTAAGCCAATGAGCTGGAGTCTTTTTGGTTTATATATTTTTCTTGAAAGTAGTTCATGCGCACAACGTAAAGAATAAAATTTCATTTGGGACATATGTCCTTTTTATTTTAGGGAGTGTTATTGTTTAATAAAAAGAAACCGTTATGATGGAGAGGAAAACATGAGGGAAATTACAAGTCAGAAACAGCTGCTGGAGTATATAAATACTTATAAATTAGAGTCAGTTTTCAAGAAAGACTTAATACCGCATTTGTCACTGTATGAAGTAGAAGCAGGAGAACGCGTTTGTTCTCAAGGAGATGCGTCTCATTGTTTGTACATATTGGTGAAAGGCAAGGTTAAAGTTTATACCATATCGCCCGAAGGCAAGACGCTTGTTCTTTCCTTTAAACAGCCCCTTGAAGTAATAGGCGATATTGAGTATGTACAAGATGTTGATATTATGAATACGGTTGAAGCCGTTTCACCTTTAGTTGTTATCGGCATACCATACAAACGATTAAAACAGCATGCGAGCAATGATCCACAGCTGCTGACGTTTTTACTGGAAATGCTCACAAAAAAGTTTTGCGCAAAATCGAACTCGCTAAGCTTTAATTTAATGTACCCAGTGGAAGTGCGGCTGGCTAGTTACTTGCTCTCTATTTTTTGTGAAGAATCGCATTTGGTTATGAATCAAAAAACAGAAAGCTTAAAAGATATAGCTAATTTAATCGGAACGACTTACCGGCATTTAAATCGTGTTCTTCAAAAATTTGTAGCGCAAGGAGTTATTGAAAAAAAGAAAGGCTCCATTATTCTCAAAGATAAGGAAAAACTGAGCTGTCTAGCAAACGACAATATATACGAGTAGAAAAAGTAATAGATTAGTTGAAGGGGAGAGAGAAGAATGAAAACATACCGAACGCTGCTATTTGACATTGATAATACGCTTTTAGATTTTAACGCAGCCGAAGAGCAGGCTTTACAGCTTCTTTTTGCTAACCACGATATTCCGCTGACTGAGGAAAGCAAAAAACGTTATAGTTTAATTAACCAGGGGTTATGGACAGCTTTTGAAGAGAATAAAATAAGCCGTGAGCAAGTTGTAAATACCCGCTTTTCTACTCTATGTAAAGAATATGGAATAGAAAAAGACGGAAAGCTACTTGAAGCAGAGTACCGAACGTATTTGAATAATGGCCATCAGCTAATTGACGGAGCAATTGAGGTAATTAAAAAACTGAGCAGGTACTATGATTTGTACGTTGTTACAAACGGAGTCTCGGCTACACAGTATAAGCGCCTTCAAGACTCAGGCCTATATCCTTATTTTAAAGAAGTATTTGTTTCAGAAGATACAGGTTTTCAAAAACCTATGAAGGAATATTTTGATTATGTTTTTTCACATATAGAAGAGCTGTCCGTACATAAAACATTAATTGTCGGAGATTCTTTGAGTGCAGATATTCAAGGCGGGCAGCTAGCCGGTATTGATACGTGCTGGTTTAATCCTCAGGCAAAAAAGAACGATACAAAGTGGGTGTCAACCTACGAAATAGGAAGACTTCAAGAGCTTTATGACTTGCTGAACGTAAGTAATGAAGCTGCTTCATTACAAGTGTAAAATATATAATAAAAGAAACAAAAAAACACCAGTCCTTTCCTCTGAATAAAAAGGCTGGTGTTTTTTATTTTATGGCTTTTGAGAGCTTAAAAATAACTCTAGGGATATCGGTCTATGAACGTAATTACTAAGGTAATCAATACATATTTAAACAGTTTTATCTCAAAAGCAATAGGGTATTTTAACAATATCCCAGATAAAGTAAGTAACTAGGAGGTCGTAAAAGATGATTAATGGAAAAAGCTTATCTCGTTCAGGAAAGAGTTCATATAGAAGAGAAACAGCGGTTGGAAAAACAGGAATGGTAGCCAGTGCTCATCCAATTGCAACAGACGCCGGAGAACAAGTGCTAAGAGCTGGAGGCAACGCAATTGATGCAGCAATTGCCGTTCAGTTTGGGCTCAACGTCGGAGAACCGATGATGACCGGTATTGGAGGCAGCGGCTTTTTTATGGTGTATCACAATGAAAGCAAAACAACTAAAATTTTTGACGGGCATTCTCAGGCTCCTAAAGCAGCTTATCCTGAAATGTTTCTTGATGAAAATAAAGAAGTTATTCCGTTTAGAAAGCGTTCTACTCATGCAACGGCAATTGGAATTCCAGGAATTTTAAAGGCGATGGAAGCAGCTCGTAAAGAGTATGGAACAAAACCCCTTGCTGAATTGATTGAACCGGCTGCCAAAGCAGCAGAAGCAGGTGTGGAAACAAACTGGGTTCTTGGAGATATTTTAAAAACATACGCTTACCGACTAGGAGAACATGCTAAGCAGCTATATTCTCCAAACGGCAAGCCTATGCAAGAAGGAGATATGATTAATAAAAAAGATCTTGCTAAAACATTTCGTATTCTTCAAGAAAAAGGTATTGAGGCTTTTTATGAAGGTGAAATTGCAGAAGCCATTATTTCAACGATCAAAGAGCACGGCGGTTTTATGGAACTGTCGGATTTGAAAGAATACCAGATTAAGATCGATGAGCCCGTGTGGGGAGATTATAAAGGATACCGAATTGCTTCTTCCAACATGCCTAGTGCAGGAGGAACCACCGTGCTGCAAATCTTAAAGCTATTAGAGGACTTTGATGTGTCTCAATACGACGTGAAATCTTGGGAAAAGTATTATTTGTTTGCAGAGGCTATGCGCATTGCATTTTCAGATAAAATTGCATTCTCTGGAGATCCAGCCTACAGTGACATTCCACTAAAAGGGCTTTTAAATGACGAATATATAAAGGAACGTCAAAAATTAATTAATTGGAAACATAAAAATGAGAAAGTTGATTTTGGCAACCCGTGGAATTATGAGAAAGGCCAAAAAGTGAACGTTGTGCGTCAGCCTTATGAACCTGAACGTGAGCTTAGTGAAACAACTCACTTCACCGTAGTTGACCGCTGGGGTAATATTGTCGCTTGTACATCAACTGTGGAACATCCTTTTGGTACAGGAATTATGGTTAAAGACCATGGATTTTTACTCAACAACGAGCTTACTGATTTTGATGCTATTCCTGGAGGATTAAATCAAGCAGATGCAGGAAAGCGTCCGGTTAGCTGTAAAAGTCCAACCATCGTTTTTAAAGATAGCGAACCTGTACTCACTCTAGGATCTCCAGGCGGACCAACGATTGTAGGGTCTGTGTTTCAAACACTTATGAATGTCTTAGACTATGGAATGGATATAAAAGAAGCGATTGAAGAACCAAGAATTTTTAATAGTACAGGATCACTTATCGGTTGGGAAGCCGGAGTGGATATGAATGCCAAAGGAGAGCTAGAAGCCATGGGATTTAATTTTGGAGATGAGCCATTCCCAATCGGAAATGTTCAAGGGATTCAAATCGATAAAGAAAACGGCCGTTTATTTGGAGCAGCTGATTCCAGCCGTGAAGGAAAAGCAACTGGCTTAGACTCTTAATAGTTAAAAAATGCATTGTACGCCCTCTCTTTTGTAAAAAGAGAGGGCGTACAATGCATTAAAAAAGATAAAAATGAGTAGGTAAAAAGAAGGAATATTTTTTTCTAAAAACATACTTTAGACCTTTATTATTATCAGCCTAATCTTCAGAAAGGAAAAAGAATAGAACGTTTTCATGTCCGGCTAATAAAAAAAAGGTACTGATTTTTCAAGAGATTAATGAAAACAGAATGGTCGGAAAGTATAAAAAACGGAATAGCGTTTTCAATGCTGGAAAGATAAAGTGTTTAATCATGTAGAAGTATAAAACGAAACGTCTGGAAATCGTGGTTTGAAATGTAAAAAAAGCCGTACACTTTTGTTGGAAAAACGGTTACATAAAAAGGGCTCTTACACGTAAACTTTGGTCCTAGTTACAGCTCAATGAAAAAGATAAAAATGAGAAATAGCTACATTTGGCATGTTTGACTTTCGTCATTTATCCAAGTAATCTTTTGGTTGAACGGAACCGGTTCTGTTTTCGGATTTTTGATAGCTAATTGAATTAATAAATTTATATTCTTTACTAACACAAAAGGAGAAAACATATGAAAATGAAACGAGTTGCTAAGCATACAACTGCTGCTACATTGGCTGCAGCCCTACTAGTAGGTGGAGGATATCAAACATTTGCTAAAGGAAATGACAGTAAAGACTTTAATAATAGCTACGGCATTTCGCATATTACTCGCGATAATATGGTGAAAATTCCACAGCAGCAAAACAGTGATCAGTTTAAAGTTCCTGCTTTTAATGAATCAACTATTAAAAACATTGCTTCTGCTAAAGGAAAAGATGCATCAGGAAATACAATTGACTTAGATGTATGGGACAGCTGGCCATTACAAAATGCTGATGGAACAGTGGCGACTTATCATGGATATCAAATTGTGTTTGCCCTAGCAGGTGACCCAAAAGATTCGAATGACACGTCTGTTTATCTTTTCTATAAAAAAGCTGGAGACAAATCAATTGACAGCTGGAAAAACGCTGGAAGAGTGTTTGAAGACAGCGATAAATTCGTTCCGAATGACCCGCATCTTAAAAATCAAACACAAGAATGGTCTGGTTCTGCCACGTTAACAAAAGATGGTAAAGTTCGTTTATTCTATACGGATTATTCAGGTAAACAATACGGAAAACAAACGTTAACGACAGCTCAAGTGAACATGTCTCAGCCAGACGATACTACGTTAAAAGTTGACGGAGTAGAAGATTACAAGTCAATCTTTGATGGCGACGGAAAGATTTATCAAACGGTTCAGCAGTTTATTGATGAAGGCGGGTATGACACAGGAGATAACCATACGCTAAGAGATCCTCACTACATAGAAGACAACGGACATAAGTACCTTGTTTTCGAAGCGAACACTGGAACAGAAGATGGCTACCAAGGCGAAGACTCTTTATATAACAGAGCATACTATGGAGGAAACAATCCTTTCTTCCAATCTGAAAAGAAAAAGCTTCTTGAAGGATCTAATAAAGAAAAAGCTTCTTTAGCAAACGGGGCTTTAGGCATTATTGAGTTAAATGACGACTATACGCTTAAAAAAGTAATGAAGCCGCTTATTACATCAAACACAGTTACAGACGAAATTGAACGTGCAAACATCTTCAAAAAAGATGGAAAATGGTATTTGTTCACCGATTCTCGCGGATCTAAAATGACGATTGATGGAATCGGACAAGATGATGTGTATATGCTAGGCTATGTTTCAAATACGTTAACAGGAAAATATAAGCCTTTAAATGATACAGGATTAGTTCTTCATATGGATTTAGATCCTAATGATAAAACATTTACGTATTCTCACTTTGCTGTACCGCAAACAAAAGGGGATAATGTCGTTATTACAAGCTACATGACAAATAGAGGCTTTTATGAAGACAACCACTCTACATTTGCACCAAGCTTCTTAGTGAACATTGACGGTTCAAAAACATCTGTTGTAAAAGATAGTGTTCTTGAGCAAGGTCAGTTAACAGTAGATGAAGACTGAGCGCTTTGCAATAGCAACAAAAGAAAATGGTGATTGTAATCACCATTTTCTTTTGTTTTATTCGATGTAGACAAAAAAGAGAAAGGTGGGGTTTGTTTGAAGAAAAAAGGTGCTTATAAATGGATAGCGCTTGCCGTTCTTTTAGTTGTAATAGCCGGACTCATTATAGCAGCCGTATCCCAAAAAGAGGATACAAAAGACCAAGGAAAAGAAAAAGAGAATAAAAGTGAATCCACTTATCGCCCAGTGTATCACTTCAGCACGCCTGATAAATGGAAAAATGATCCTCAAAAGCCCATTTATTTTGACGGGAAATATCATTACTATTACTTATACAATCATGATTATCCTAAAGGGAACGGGACGGAATGGCGACATGCAACGTCTAAAGATTTGGTTCATTGGAAAGATGAAGGAGTAGCTATTCCAAAGTATACAAATAAAAATGGCGATATATGGTCCGGATCGGTTGTAGAAGATAAAGAGAACACAGCAGGCTTTGGTAAAGGCGCAATTGTAGCGATTATGACTCAGCCTTCTGCCGATGGACAAAAGCAAGAACAGTATTTATGGTATAGTACCGATAGAGGAAAAACCTTTAAATCATATAGCAAAAATCCTATCATGCCTAATCCAGGCACCAAAGATTTTAGAGATCCCAAAGTCATATGGGATAATGAACATGACAAGTGGGTTCTCGTCATGTCAGAAGGTGAAAAAATCGGATTTTATGAATCTTCTAATCTAAAGGATTGGACATATACGGGAGGATTTGTAACTAAAGATATTGGCATTACCGAATGTCCAGACCTTTTTCAAATGAAGGCAGATGACGGGACAGTTAAGTGGGTTCTCGGGACAAGTGCAAATGGAAAAGAAAGCGGAAAGCCAAACACTTATGCTTATTGGACAGGAAATTACGATGGAACAACATTCACTCCCGATATGGACGAGCCGCAATGGCTCGATTATGGCTTCGATTGGTACGGAGCAGTCACGTTTGAAGACGGTAAAAATAAAGGTTCCTTAAAAAAACGCTACGCTTTTGCATGGATGAACAACTGGGATTATCCAGATAAGACGCCAACGATGAAAGAAGGGTTTAACGGCTTTGATTCAGTAACCCGTGAAATTACGCTTTCAAAACAAGACGACAATCAGTACAGCCTGTTATCAAAGCCTGTCGAAGAATTAAATCAGCTAACTGATTCAACAAACTCTCTTGGACAAGTAGAAGTGAATGGAGAGAAAAAGTTAAAGTTAAAGATAAAAGGTGAAGCTTATCAGCTTGATACAGATATTTCATGGTCAGATGCAGAAAATGTAGGCTTACGACTTCGAGAGTCCGCCGATCAAAAGCGGCACATTGATGTGGGTATTTTTGCAAAAGATAACGTCTCATATGTGAACAGAAGCTATAGCAATCAGCCTGATCAAAGCAAAAAGTATGCGGAAAGCCGTGATTACTTTGATGCAGGCAAGAAAAATGTTCATTTGAAGATATTAGTAGATAAAACAAGCATTGAAGTCTTTGTTGATAATGGAAAAACCGTGCATTCTAGCGAGGTGTTTCCGCGTCACAACGACCAAGGAATTACGCTTTTCTCTCAAGGAGGAACGTCTCTCTTTAAAAATATAGAAATCAAACATTTTCGTTCCATTCAGTAATTTCCCTACTTTTAAAAAGAAGGAGCAGAATATCGCCTTATTGTGGTTTAGGACTAGGCAGAAAGGGTACATGTCTACTAACAGCAAATGAAAGGGTGTTTATTCAAATGGAAGAGAAAATGAGACAACTAATAGAGGGACTTAATACCGATTTAGCGGGTGAATATTCGGCGGTTATTCAGTACACTTACTATGCGTCTACAGTAACCGGCCTAGAATATCAAATTTTAAAACCTTTCTTTGAAGGAGAAATTCCTGACGAGCAAGGACACGCCCTTTATTTATCGGAAAAAATCAAAAACCTTGGCGGTGAGCCAACAACAAAGCCGGCTGAGGTGAAGCACGTTTCAAACGTGACGGAAATGCTTAAAGAAGCGAGCAAGGCTGAAAAAGAAACTATCCAGCGCTACGAAGAGCGTAAAAAACAAGCGGAAGAGTTAGGGTTAACAGAGCTTGTTGTAAAGCTTGAAGATATGATTGCAGATGAAACAAATCATATGGAAGAAATGGAACGTTTATTAAAAGATCCCCGACTAAGTTAATCATACAAAATACGTAAAAAGCATCCCGTACCAGGTGTTACGGGGTGCTTTTTTGTAATTTGAAAAGGAAATAAAACATCATGTACGCATGTTTCTATCAATGTGAGGAAAGTCATATTTTTGAAATTATCTATCGCTTTGAAAAAATTTATAGTAAAATAATTATTTGGCTGCATATGGCAGCAACTATATGCGGGGCATCACATACATATAAAGGCTAAAAGGGTATACGTATATTGAAACCGCTTTTATGTTTTGGAAGAAAAACCATGCTATGCCCGCAGTTGCAAGGAGAGAGAAAGATGAGAAAACGAATCATGACAGCGCTGCTGCTTGTCACTGTTTTAGCTGCAATGGAAGGAACCATTGTCAGTACGGCTGTTCCAAGAATTACAAGTGATTTGTCGGGCATTGAGCTAGTTAGCTGGGTATATGCCATTTATATGCTGACAACTGCTGTATCTACACCTATATACGGAAAGTTAGCGGATCTATTCGGCCGCAAAAAAGTGATGCTTGTTGGAATCATTATTTTCTTAATCGGATCGATACTTTGCGGACTTAGCTTTTCGATGCAGCAATTAATTGTCTATAGAGCTATCCAAGGGCTGGGCGCCGGGGTCGTTATGCCGCTTACAATGATTATTATTGGCGACTTGTATGAAGAAGCAAAAGAAAGAGCCAAAGCGCAAGGATGGATTAGCGCAGTTTGGGGAGTTGCGGGAGTTCTCGGACCTCTTCTTGGGGGATTCTTAGTGGATACGCTGTCTTGGCGCTATATTTTCTTTTTGAATATACCGTTTGGACTAATGGCTTTTTTTGTTCTTTTAGTAAACTATAAAGAAGAAGTGGTAAAAGAAAAACGCTATATCGATTATATTGGAGCGGTGACGTTTTCAGTGGGAACAATTGCGTTTTTATATGCCCTTTTAACCGGAAGTCAGCATCAAAACTGGGGAGATCCGACCATTATAGGGTTATTTGTTCTAGCTGTTCTGACATTCATTGGCTTTATTTATATAGAAAAGAAATCGCCCGAACCTCTTATCCCGCTTGAACTGTTTTCCATTCGAAGTGTATCTGTTATAAACTTATTAACACTTCTTGTCGGATCAGTAGTTATTAGTATTACGGTCTACCTTCCAATTTGGAGTCAAGGAGTGCTGGGGAAAAGTGCAACCGCTGCTGGTTTTGTATTAATGCCTATGCCAGTATGCTGGACGATTGGTTCACTGCTTTCAGGGAATTTAGTAGGGCGCCTTAAAACGCACTCCATCCTTACGTTGGGCACGGCCATTGTAAGTACGGCTTGTTTTATGCTGTTTTTAGTTTCCACCCACTCACCCGTATTTTTAATTTATGTAGCCGTTGGGGTCCTTGGGTTAGGAATGGGTATTATTACGCCTATTTTTATGCTGGTTATTCAATCAGCGGTCCCGGCTAGCAAAAGAGGAGTAGCGGTGGCTCTTAATACATTTACAAATACATTTAGTCAAACGCTAGGTTCTGCGGTGTTTGGTACAATCTTTAACTTAGTGACACTTTCACAAGCAAAGAAATTAGGGCAAGAAAATTTAAATGCTTCGTTTGAGACAGGCGGAGTACCAGCAGAAGAACTGTCAAAGCTGCATGAAATTCTTGCATCAGGTGTTCACATTATTTACAGTGGAACATTTTTAGCTGCATTACTAAGCTTTGCTGTTTCATGCTTCCTAGTAAAAACAAGACATGAAAAAATAAAAAATATATCTGTACAAAAGTAACGAAAGAGGCTGAAACACAAGTATTTTAGTTGAAGGACAATCCGAACGAGTTTGATTAGGAATCAAACTCGTTCGGATTTTTTTATAGGTATGGTGAATGTAGCTTTCGCATATCTAGCTGCTTTTAGCTGTTAATTGGATTGATTTCGTTATATATCAGTCTCTTCTTTTAAAAAATATCAAAGAAAGAAAGAAAAAAGATATTGTCTGATAACGTTCCCGCAAACTCATTCATAATAAGAAGGATTTTTATCAATGCAGAAAATTTTTTATTTTTTGTTTTTTTAGTATGGACATTTACCTAGTTGTTGATTATTATGAATTCTATAAGCATTGAATTTTAAGCGCTTTCAAGAGAAACATTTGTCTTTCTCAGGAATACACTTGATTTTTAACTCATATACTGTAAGTGCTTAGATGAATCTTTTAATGGGGAAAAGAGAAGTTTATAAGACGTGTTGAACAACAATGAGGGGGTATGGAAGATGACAAGCAGACGTTTAAAAGAATTCTTGAATAATAATTTAGAAGATTTAAAAGATAAAGGATTATACAATGTCATTAATCCGGTAGAGGGGCCCAATGGACCTGTGATTCAAATTGAGGGAAAGCAATTAATTAATTTATCATCCAACAATTATTTGGGGCTTGCTACAGACGAGAGGCTTATTAATGCGTGCAACGAAGCCACTGAAAAATACGGAGTGGGGGCTGGAGCTGTCCGAACGATTAATGGAACTCTAGATATTCATATTAAGCTAGAGGAAAAGCTAGCCGAGTTTAAGCATACAGAAGCAGCTATAGCTTATCAGTCTGGGTTTAACTGTAATATGGCAGCCATCTCCGCGGTTATGGATAGACATGATGCGATTTTATCAGATGAGCTGAATCACGCTTCAATTATTGACGGATGCCGGCTATCAAAAGCAAAAATTATTCCTTTTAAGCATTCGGATATGGAAGATCTTCGTGCAAAAGCAGGCGAAGCACAAAAATCCGATTTATATAATAAAATAATGGTGATTACCGATGGTGTGTTCTCAATGGATGGAGACATTGCTAAGCTTCCGGAAATTGTAGAAATCGCAGAGGAATTTGACTTAATCACATACGTAGATGACGCTCACGGGTCGGGCGTATTAGGGAACGGCATGGGCACAGTTAAACATTTTGGCTTATCTGAAAAAGTAGACTTCCAGATTGGAACATTATCAAAAGCGATTGGAGCTGTAGGTGGGTACGTAGCCGGAAAAAAAGACTTAATCGACTGGTTAAAAGTAAGAAGCCGTCCGTTTTTGTTTTCGACTGCTATTACACCAGGCACGGCTGCTGCCTGTATGAAAGCAATTGAAATCCTAAGCACAAGTACAGAGCTGCAGCAGCAAATGTGGGAAAACAGTCGGTATTTAAAGCAAGGATTAAAAGAACTAGGCTTTAACATTGGAGAAAGTGAAACACCTATCACTCCGTGCATCATAGGAGATGAAAACCAAACCCAGATTTTTAGTAAGAGGTTAATAGAAGAAGGGGTATACGCTAAATCAATTGTTTTCCCAACCGTTCCAAGAGGGACAGGACGCGTTCGCAATATGCCGACGGCTGCTCATACGAAAGAAATGTTAGATGAAGCACTTCGTATCTACAAAAAAGTAGGCAAGGAAATGAAATTAATCTAAACGTTGAATCTAGGCAGTACACGAGGAGGATATTGACATGAAAAAAGTATTAATAACGGGTTCTTTAGGGCAAATCGGTTCTGAGTTAACGGCGAAAATGAGAGAGATATATGGTTCAGAAAATATTATTGCCACCGATATTCGCAAAACGACGAGCGATGTCGTGACTTCAGGTCCATTCGAGATTTTAGATGTAACGGATCAGACTGCGTTATTTACGATCGCTAAAAAGCATAAAGTTGATACGATTATTCACTTGGCTGCGCTGTTATCAGCGACAGCCGAGCAAAAACCGCTTCTAGCTTGGAATCTAAATATGGGCGGATTAGTAAACGCGCTCGAAGCAGCACGCGAGCTTCAGTGTCAATTTTTCACTCCAAGTTCAATTGGTGCATTTGGTCCAACGACTCCAAAAGACTGGACGCCGCAGGATACAATTCAACGTCCTACCACGATGTATGGTGTTAATAAAGTAGCGGGTGAATTACTTTGCGATTACTACCACCATAAATTCGGAGTAGATACACGAGGGCTGCGTTTTCCAGGCTTAATTTCATACGTAACGCCTCCAGGTGGAGGAACAACGGACTACGCTGTTGAAATTTATTATGAAGCCGTTAAGCATAAGCGATATACCTCTTACATTGACAAAGGAACATATATGGATATGATGTATATGCCTGATGCATTAAATGCTGTTATCCAACTAATGGAAGCTGACGGTTCTAAGCTGAAGCACCGAAATTCATTTAACGTTTCTGCCATGAGCTTTGATCCAGAACAAATGGCGACTGAAATCAGAAAAACGATTCCGGAATTTGTGCTGAATTATCAAGTAGATCCTGTTCGACAAGCAATTGCGGAAAGCTGGCCTAACCATATAGATTCCAGCTGTGCAATAGAAGAGTGGGGGTTTAAAACAGAATATAACCTAGAAAAAATGACGAGAGAGATGCTGGGAAAGTTAAAAGTTGAATCACAGCTTGTCTTAACGTAAGTAGAGAAAAATGATTTCTTCCTCGAAAATAAAGTAAGCGCTTACTAAAAGGCAGATTGCTTGTTTATGCAAGTTCTACTTCGTAACAGTGGTGGACAGTACACATAGATCTTCTGCCCCTTTAAGTGAGCGCTCGTTCGTTGAATAATCAGCACCCTTTTAGGTATTCGTCTGTTAAAATAATAAGGGGATAGAAGGGAGGGAATGACAGTTGAACAATAAATTTCAACAAGTTAATGATTTTTCAATGGGAAGATTAACATCTTTACTCGTTCTTTTACATAATACGGAACTAGCTGAAGGTATTGAAAAGGAAATCAATGAGAGAGGATATAGCTACACAGTAGGAAAAGTCGGAGCAATGGAACTGTCTAAAGTCGTGGCGGCAATTGAAACGAGCGCCAAGACAAACAAAATTATTAATGCCCAGTCGTACCGGGAAGTTCACGCTCTTTATCATGCTATACTTGAAGCCATTCAAGGAGTTAGTCGAGGAACGCTGCAGCTGGGTGATATTTTACGGACGGTAGGACTCACATTTTCAATCGTGCGCGGAAAAATTGAGTTTTCAGGATCAAGCGACGAATGGATTAGCGTTTGTGTGTATGGAACGATAGGTGCGCCTAAAAAAGGCTTTGAACATGATACATTAGGCTTTGGTTTTAACCACATTTAAAAAATAATGAACGAAATAGTACGAATATAAAAAGTGAGAGATGTACATAGCTGCTTTAAAGAAGATATTTTTCTTATTGAAAGGTTCTGTGCGGCGTGTTAACATAATAATTAATATAATAACTGCCTTTAAGACGGTCCAGAGAGGCCGAAAAGGACGGATCACTCATTTACTGCTTCTATGCCTATCTGTGCCCTTTTGCCCTCTGCGACAAAAGGGCTTTTATGTGTTACTTACCTCTTTTAAACGAAGTCCAGAGAGGCTTCAAAAGAGAATGGAGATATGTTATTTATCCATTCCTTCAAAAAAGAAAGAGCGTTGATACGGAAAGAATACACTGGAGGGTGGAACAACATGAATTATCGTAACAAGACAGTTGTAGCATCAGTAGCAGGTTTGACGTTAGAAGGGATGGACATTATGTTTATCTCGTTTGCTATGTCAATGATTATTGCTGAATTTCACATTGATTTAGCAACAGGTGGACTTATTTCTTCTATTACAAATATAGGAATGCTCATAGGCGGCGTAATCTTCGGAATTTTAGCAGATAAATTTGGAAGAGTGCGGGTTTTTACCTACACGGTTCTTTTATTTGCAATCGGAACGGCATTAACAGGTTTTGCAGCAAATGTTGAACAAGTGTATGCTTCACGATTTATTGCTGGAATTGGGGCTGGAGGAGAGTACGGAATCGGTATGGCTCTTGTTGCAGAAGCGTGGCCGAAACATAAGCAGGGAAGAGCTTCATCTTATGTTAGTGTTGGCGCACAATTTGGAGTTATTCTTGCGGCGCTTTTAAGTTCTCTGATCCTACCGATTTTCGGATGGAGAGCCTTATTCTTTGTCGGAATTATACCCGTCATTTTTGCTTTTATCGTACGAAAAAATTTAAACGAATCTCCTGAGTGGCTAAAAGCTCAAAAAGAGAAAACAGCGGTTGTTAAAAATAATGGTAAGCTTCGTCAATTATTCGCTACGCCTAGGACGGCGATGACGACTATTTCGCTGGCAGTGATGGCTACAGTCCAAATTGCAGGCTATAACGGACTGATGATATGGCTTCCATCTATGCTTCAGCAATCACAAGGCCTCTCTGTTTCAAGTTCAGCTCTTTGGACAATCAGTACAGCCGTGGGAATGATTATAGGCATGCTAACATTTGGTCAATTTATGGACCGTTTTGGATCGAAACGTACTTTTGGAATCTTTCTTCTTGCTTCAGCTTGTGCGGTATTTTTATACTCGTATGCCGAAGGAGGTGCAGGGCTGCTTATAGGAGGAGCTGTGGTCGGATTTTTCTCAAACGGAATGTTCGCGGGATACGGAGCATTGATCAGCAGCCACTATTCAGTAGAAGTGCGCAGCACTGCAACGAACACCATTTTTAACTTTGGGCGAGCGCTCGGAGGGTTATCACCCATTCTTGTCGGCTATATTTTGCAAAGCTATGATATGACAGTAGCGATGACGTACTTGGCGGGGTTGTACTGTATTTCGTTTGTTTTTATGGTAAGTCTTAAAAGAACGGGAGAAAAGAAAGTGAAACAAATGAACGCTCAATCTGCTCTTTAAAATAAAAGATAGATTCTATGCTTTTCTGGAAAAAACCGCGCTTATTCAAAAGGGCGGTTTTTTTGAGTGTATAAAAAATAAATTCAGAAATACGTTTGTTTTTTTGCAGATGCTTTATTAACAAAGACACATTATCTATAAAAATATTTATGGATAAGCAGATATTTTCTAATTTGTATTATAGTAATTCCTCTCTTACAATAGGGTGTGTAAAGCGGAAACAGAAAATACTATCTTTATTTACAGGAGGACGTTACTATGTCTAAACATATATTAATGGTCGTAACAACGGCTGACAAAATGAAAGAAAATCATCCAACAGGCCTTTGGCTTTCAGAATTTGGTGAAGCGTACGTAGAGTTCGAAAAAGCTGGATTTACGATTACTGTAGCAAGTCCTCTAGGAGGAAAAGCGCCGGTGGATGCTCGCAGCCTTGAAGGAGAGACTTCTCAAGAAATCTTAAATACAGCTAAGCATCTAGAGAATACCCTAAAACTTGATACAATTACAGACAGTGCTAAATTCGATGCTATTTTCTTACCAGGCGGTCACGGCACAATGTTTGATCTGCCAGATAATCAAACGCTCCACGCTTTAATTCGTGAACTATACGAAGGAGACAAAGTAGTAGCCGCTGTATGCCACGGACCCGCAGGCTTAGTAGGTGTTACATTATCAGATGAAAAGCCGTTGGTCGAAGGAAAAGATGTCGCTGCGTTTACAGATGATGAAGAACGTGAAACAACATTGGACCGCTTCATGCCGTTTCTTTTGGAAACACGTCTGCGTGAACTTGGTGCAAATGTAGTAACTGCTCCAAACTGGACAGATAATGTACAAGCAGATGGCAACCTAATAACAGGTCAAAATCCTCAGTCAACAATCAGTGTAGCTAAAGCAGTCGTGAAACACTTATTGAAATAAGATGTAAAAAAGCCTGTAGGCTATAAGCCTACAGGCTTTTTTATGAACAGCATCAAGAAAGATCGATGTGGATAAAATGTATGTTTTGCCGGCTTGAACTAGAGAAATCAATCATCATACAAAAAATATGATGGTCAGTGTAATAAATTCAAAAAGAGGGAAGCTTTTTATGGAGAATATTTTTAAAGAAATGAGGAAAAACGATGTCAGAAATTATTATTAACGCCATTTTGCAAGCCAAGCCAGGAAAAGAAGAAGAGCTTCGATCAGAGTTAGTAAAAGTTATTAAACCATCAAGAGAAGAAAAAGGATGTATTCAATACACTCTCCACCAGGATACAGACAAAGCAGGCACATTTGTTTTTTATGAGAAATGGAAAAGCCAAGAAGATGTTGAAGCTCACATTGAAACACCTCACTATCAACAATACAGACAGCAAACAGAACTGTTAATTGAAAGCAGAGCGGTACATCGTTTACAAGAAGTACGTTAATACAAAAAGAAGGGGAATAAAAGTGTTTTAGTTGAAGGAAGATCCGAACGAGGAACCGAGATTCTTGATGGAGAATCAAACTCGTTCGGATTTTTTTGTGGTTATGGTGAATGCAGATTTCATTTAGTGAGATCACGCAGAAGGGTAAGCGATGAGGAAAAATAATTGCAGCTGGGAAAAGCCGATTGGAAAAGGGGTAAGACAGTGAAAGAAACAAAAAATAATAGAAGCGGTGTTTGAGAAGCAGACAGGCGGGTAGATAAAAACTAGATGAGATAGTTCAACAATTAACAAACTAAAAGGAGAGATCAAATCAATGCGTACAAATTTAAAACACTTTATTAATGGAGAATGGATTGAATCAACAGGAAACGAAACGTCAGATGTGATCAATCCTGCTACTGAAAAATCAATTGGTAAAATTAGCTTAGGCACAAAAGAAGATCTAGATAAAGCCGTGGCAGCAGCTAAAGCAGCTCTTCCCACATTTTCAAGAACAACAAAAGAAGAGCGAATTAAAATGCTTCGCAATATTGCAAAAGGATATGAAAAGCGTAAACAGGAGCTTATTGAAGTTATGACTGAAGAGCTTGGCGCTCCTTTAAAGATTTCAGAAGAAGTTCACTATGAAATGGGACTTAGCCACTTTAAAGAAGCAGCTAATGCACTTGAAGATTACACATTTGAAAAAGATCATGGAAGCTACAAGGTCGTGAAAGAGTCTATTGGAGTAAGCGGACTTATTACACCATGGAACTTCCCAACGAATCAGACGTCTACTAAAATTGCAGGAGCTATCGCAGCAGGAAGTCCAATGGTATTAAAACCATCAGAACTTACACCGTATGCAGCGATGATATTAGCAGAAATCATTGATGAAGCTGGTGTACCAAAAGGTGCCTTTAACCTTGTAAACGGAACGGGAAGCACAATCGGTGACGGTATTAGTTCTCACCCGGACATTGATTTTGTATCATTTACAGGATCAGGTGCTGTAGGCGAGAAAATTATGCAAAACGCGGCTAAAACAATCAAAAAAGTAGCGCTTGAGCTAGGCGGGAAATCACCGCTAGTTGTATTAGAGGATGCGGATGTAGAAGAAGCGGCTAAAATAGCAGTTTCACACATTGCAATGAATACAGGGCAAGTATGTACGGCAGCAACGCGCATTATCATTCCTGCCTCTATGAAAGAAAAATTTGAAGAAGCAGTGAAGAAGGTTTTACCATCATTCCCAGTTGGTGATCCATTAAATAAAGACAACGTAACTGGACCGCTCGTAGCGGAAAAACAGTGGGATCGCGTACAGGATTATATTAAAAAAGGAATGGACGAAGGTGCAACACTTCTTACTGGCGGAACGGGCAAACCAGACGGCTTAGAGACAGGATACTTTGTTAAACCGACAGTCTTTACTGACGTTTCAAATGATATGGTTATTGCACAAGAAGAAATCTTTGGACCTGTAACAACTATTATTACGTATGATGATCTAGAGCAAGCTCTTGAAATTGCAAATGATACAATTTATGGACTTGCAGGCTATGCGGTCGGAAAAGACCAAGAAACACTTGACTATGTTGCTAAAAATATTAGAGCTGGTCAAATCATTGTTAACGATGCCAAGCAAGACAGAGCTGCACCATTCGGTGGATTTAAGCAATCTGGTATTGGACGCGAATGGGGAGCATTTGGTATCGAAGAATATCTAGAGCCAAAAGCGATCATGGGCGTTAAAGTTCCGGCAAAAGTATAATTGATGTAAAAAAAAGAAAGGAGTTCTTCTCCTTTCTTTTTTTATGGATACATAAAAGAGAGCTAGTTAAAAAAAGAATAACGAAAGCAAAGGTGGATAGCATAAACGTGTAGCACATATATGAAGTGACACGTTAAAGGAGGGAATTATAAATTGAATAGAGAGATGCACGGAAGTTCATCAACGGAAAGTTTCATTCCCATGAGCTCTATAGCCAGTGGAAAAGGAGTCGAAGTGGCGCCGGATATCTACAGCTATACTACACAGATTGTTAACGTATGTTTTATAGGGAATCCAGCCAAGAACGATCGCTTTGTCCTTATTGATGCAGGCATGCCTAACTCGGCTTCTATGATTATTAATGAGGCAGAGGAAAGGTTTGGAAAAGAAAAAAAACCAAAAGCAATTATTCTTACACATGCACATTTTGATCATATTGGATCTATTATTGAATTAGTGGAGAAGTGGAAAATACCGGTATATGCACATCCGCTTGAACTTCCATATGTGACGGGTAAAAAAAATTATCCCACACCAGACGGCACAGTCGAAGGCGGGCTTGTAGCAAAGCTTTCTCCGCTATTTCCAACGGAAGCCATTGATTTAGGTTCTCATGTGCAAGCTTTACCAGCCGACGGCTCTGTACCTCATATGCCGGAATGGGAATGGATTCACACCCCTGGTCATTCTCCAGGACATATTTCTCTTTTTAGAAAGCAGGATCTTGCGCTTATCGCTGGGGATGCTTTTGTTACCACTAAGCAAGAATATTTACTGGATGTACTAGAGCAAGAATTGGAAATTAGCGGTCCTCCTCGTTATTTAACTACGGACTGGGCATCTGCTAAAAGATCAGTTGAAGTGCTTCAGTCACTGCATCCGTCTGTGGCGGTGACCGGACATGGAAAACCAGTTTCCGGAGAATGGCTTTCAACTAATTTATTGAAGCTTACGAAGAATTTTGATGAGATTGCTCGTCCGGATTATGGAAAGTATGTATAAGGCTAAAGAAAAAAGTTTACTCTTTACGCAGCTCTTAAAAGCTGCAGGTGAAGATCAAAAGCTTTACGAACTCAGTGAGTTCGTAGAGCTTTTTTAATTTTTCGTATAAAAGTGAAAAAAGGTTGTTATTACCCTTATTAAAAATTTTGTTGAATAGCCTGCTGCGCTTCTCGTAAATGTCTTAAGTGCTCTTCCATTCGTTTTAATTCTTTATCACTAGACGCCGCTTCTTTTTGTTCATTAATTTGCTGCTGAACGATAGTCAAATGCATTTGAGCATTTTGAAAATTAGCTCCATTCAAATTCATCTGTCCTTGATAAACTGCCTGTTCAGCTAATTGTAATGCTTCTTTAATATGAGTGTATGAATTCATGCTTCTCATCCTTCTGTATAGTATTTACAGTTAACATGCGCTGGTTTTTCGCAGCTATACAAAAGGATTTAGAAATAAAATAAAAATTACGTAGTACAAGCTAAGCAGGCTGCATACATTTATCATAGTTCAATTTATAAAACCTCAGAAGCAGGGAGGGATGCATGTGGGAGCTTTTTTCAGTTATATGTTATTAGGGCTATCGTTAGCCGCACCAATCGGTCCTATCAACGCCGCTCAGCTTGATAAAGGAATTAAAAATGGTTTTTTACATGCTTGGTTCTTAGGGATAGGGGCAACATCGGTTGACGCTCTTTATATGCTTGTAGTTTATTTTGGGTCCGTTCATTTTTTAAGCAGCGATTTTATGAAAACGTTTCTTTTTTCGTTTGGATGCTTCGTATTAATTTATACCGGTATTGAAGGATTGATGAGCGCAGGGAAAATTACACAGCATCGGAATGCAAAAGGAGATTCGGTCGTAAAATGTTTTTTTTCAGGTTTTTTAATTTCATTAACAAACCCCCTTACTATTCTTTTTTGGCTCGGTATTTATGGCTCTGTTTTAGCCAAAACAGCTAATACATACGAAACAGAACAGCTTATTTTATACAGCTGTGCTATTTTTACAGGGATTTTATGCTGGGATATTGCTATGGCAGCTTTAGCAAGCACTTTTCGCAGGTATTTAGCAGCGACGTTTTTGACTGCAGTTTCCGTTATATCCGGCCTCTCTCTAATAGGATTTGGTATATATTTCGGCTGGCAAGCTGTGCAGCAATTCATTATTTAAAAGGGGAGAAAGCAGAACTGAATTTAAAGCGTTTTCTATCTGCTGAAAAATAGTAAAAAGCTGCCTCTTTTTGCGCATAAATTTTTCAAACTATCACACACTACATCGAGGTGTAAGGAGTGATAGTATGAAAAAGAAAATAGGCTGCGGAAGTCAAGTTGAAGGGAAATTAAAATGGTGGCAGCTGTCTTTAATCGGAGTAGGGTGCATCATCGGTACAGGCTATTTTTTAGGATCAAGTATTGCAATAAAAGCCACGGGTCCCTCTGTATTAATTGCTTTTTTACTAGCAGCAGTATGTACATTTATTGTATTTGACGCTCTTGCTAAAATGAGTGCTCAAGATCCTCAAAAAGGTTCGTTTCGCTCCTATGCTAAAAAGGCTTATGGAAGATGGGCAGGCTTTAGCAGCGGATGGGTATACTGGAGTTCAGAGATGCTGATCATGGGGAGTCAGCTCACGGCTTTATCTCTTTTTACACGTTTTTGGTTTGACGGTATTCCACTGTGGGTCTTTGCCTCTATTTATGCTGTTTTAGGCATTGCTGTTGTATTAATAGGAACAAAAGGCTTTGAACGAATGGAAAATGTATTTGCTGTCACAAAAGTGGCTGCCATTTTAATGTTTATTGTATTAGCTAGTCTCGCTTTATTTGGATTTTTAGACGAAGGTGCCAAACAAGGGATGCCACGAACGATAAGTGAAGTATTTCCCCACGGGTTTTTAGGTTTATGGGGCGCTTTGCTTTATGCCTTTTATGCTTTCGGCGGAATCGAAGTCATGGGGATCATGACGGTTCGTTTAGAAAAAAAAGAAGACGCACCGAAAGCAGGTAGAAGTATGCTTATTCTCCTTGGAATTATTTATATCGCTTCACTGAGTTTAGCTATTTTAATTGTGCCATTTCATGATTTTCATGGAAATCAAAGTCCATTTATAACGGCTTTAGAAACATACCATCTTCCATTTTTTCCTCATGTTTTTAATGGAGCAATGATTATCGCTGGATTTTCAACAATGTCGGCTTCTTTCTTTTCTGTAACAACGATGATTGTCACTCTTTCAGAAGATGGAGATGCTCCTGCATTGTTTTCAAAGCAAAAAAAGAAAAAGCTGCAGTTTCCTTTACCGGCCTTGCTTTTAACAACGGCAGGATTAATTGTTTCTATTGTTCTTTCCTTGCTATTGCCCGGGAAAATTTATGAGTACATTACAACAGCAGCGGGACTGATGCTGATTTATAACTGGTTCTTTATTTTAATTTCTTTTCATCGCTTAATCAAACAAACCGTTTGGGATAAAGTAAAACAAGCTGTTGGCCTCTTATTAATCCTGCTAGCAGTAAGCGGTACGCTGTTAGAATCTGCAAGCAGGCCAGGTTTCTTTGCAAGCTTAGGCTTTCTAATTGTTATAAGCCTTGTTATTTTAAAACTGCGCCATAAGTGGAAAGAAGAAGAAGCCGCTAGCTAACATATATTTAATCTTTATGAGGGACACTATGCACGTTGTACAATTACAAAAATAAAAGGTGGTTATGAACATGCCAAAAAACAAGCAGACTCCTTCTTCACAAGTAGATCAAAAACAAGTAGTAGATGACAAAGCGAAAGCGCTACGAGAAAATAATTATGAAGATGGTCATATTCGCAAGATAACTCAAAGCGGGGCAGACGGCCAATAACAAAAAAAGACGCGTTCGCGTCTTTTTTTGTTGAAGTGTATCATCCTTACCAACGATGAGCTTTTGCATTACTTCGCAAGATGATGTTCGTTTGAGACATCTCTGTATGTCCATTTACTTGGGACTTTGAACGCTTCGGTCTCGTCCAGTTGTGGCGGAATAGTTCTGAATGCTGATCTACTTGATTTTTATCATTCATCATAATCACCTCAAGGATAGGATACTTTCACAAGATATTTACGGTGAAATATCTCTCTTATAGAATGGGATAAAAAAGAAGAAATACACCTAACACTTTTAACCATACATATAAAGGGAGTGCCTATTCATAAACTATAAAGGGCAACTTCTAACTTTAGGTTAAGCTTCGGATTTATAAAGTAAAACTGCCTTAGTGGGGACTAAGGCAGTTTTTTAGTGGAGTAATCATACTTCAATAATGACAGGAAGGATCATAGGTCTTCTTTTGGTTTGGTTATATAGAAATTGGCCAAGCGTTGTCTTGATTTCTTTTTTCATAATGCTCCATTGATGAACATGAGCTTTTTGTAATTGATTTACAATTTTAGTCACTTGTCGGTTAACATCTTTTAATAACTGCTCTGAATCTCTGGTATAAACAAAGCCTCGTGAAATGGTATCTGGACCAGACACAATTTTCCCTTCCGCTTTATTCAGAGTAATAACAATAACCAGCATACCATCTTCTGAAAGCTGTTTGCGGTCACGTAAAATCGCGTTGCCAACATCTCCAATGCCAAACCCATCTACATATACATTACCTGCAGGGATTTTTCTTGTTTGAACAGCTGCTCCGCCCTTGATATCAACAATATCACCGTTATTTATAATAAAAATGTTCTCTTTTTCCACCCCGACGGATTCTGCTAATAAGCTGTGGTGATGAAGCATTCGAAACTCACCGTGAATCGGGATAAAATACTTTGGCTTCATCAATGTAGCCATTAATTTTAGCTCTTCTTGATAGCCGTGTCCTGATACGTGCATACCTGTTGCGCTTCCTGAACCGTAAATCACATGAGCCCCCAGTGTGAAAAGGCTGTCGACAATACGAGAGATATTACGTTCATTGCCAGGAATAGGTCCTGCTGATAAAATGACCGTGTCTTCAGGAAGAATCTCTACTTGTCGGTGATTTCCGCTGGCTAATCTAGATAGAGCGGCCATCGGCTCGCCTTGGCTTCCAGTGCAGAGGATAGCGACTTGTTCAGGCGCAAGTGAATGTACTTCATAAGGTTCAATTAGCATCCCTTCAGGAATGGTTAAATAACCTTTCTCTAACGCAACTGATACAACGTTAACCATACTTCTTCCTAGCAGCGCAAGTTTTCTGTTCGTTTTAATCGCTGCATCTACAATTTGCTGTACGCGGTTAACATTGGAGGCGAAAGTAGAAATAATCACTTTTCGCTTTGCTTTACGAAAAGCTTCTTCTACATGTTTGCCAACTAGCTTTTCTGAAGGCGTAAATCCAGGGCGTTCAGCATTTGTGCTTTCTGATATTAAAGCGAGTACACCTTCACTGCCGATTTTCGCCATTTTATGAAGATCTGGATATTGGTCGTTAACAGGAGTTAAATCAAACTTAAAATCCCCGGTATGCACCACAGCTCCTTCAGGGGTATGAAAGACAATGCCGAGACAATCTGGAATGCTGTGATTCGTTTTAAAAAAAGTAAGCGGAATATTGCCTAATATAATTTCCGACTCTTCGTTGATTTCAATAAGCTCCGTCTCAGCAGATAATTGATGTTCCTGGAGTTTAATGTCAATTAATCCAAGGGTAAGGCTTGTTGCATAAATTGGAAGATTCAACTGTTTTAAAAGATAAGGAATGCCTCCAATATGATCTTCATGACCATGCGTAACAACCAGTGCTCGAACTTTTTCTCGATTCTCTTGCAAGTATGTAATATCAGGTATAATCAAATCAATTCCTAATAAACTTTCGTCAGGGAATTTAGAGCCGCAGTCAATTACAATGATGTCATCATCATATTGAACGGCATACATGTTTTTTCCTATTTCATTAATGCCGCCTAAAGCAAAAATGGATAGTGTGTTTCTATTTGTACTCACACTTATTTCCTCCTATATTTTCAAAATGAATATGCAGAATTTCTACTCTTAGTATGAACATTTATTTCTGGTGCATTCTGTTAAATATGGAGATTTTATTTTTATTTAATAAGAGGGGTGCAAGTAAAAAGAAAAGAAAGTCATTTTCCTAATACTACCTCTTATTTTCTTTTTATAATTCCATAAAATATAGACGTTACACATGGAGGTGGATGGAATGAGTAAACAAAATAAAAGCAAAAACCAAGGAGTCAGCAGCAGTGCAGCTGCTGTCGATAATGTGAATAAAAGTATTTTATCAAACGATATTCATACAGATGAGCTTCAAAAATCAAAAGTAAGCCGTCACAACAAATAAAAGAATGACAACCAAAAGAGCAGCTTTGAGCTGCTCTTGATAAAATAGAGATAGGGAAGTGAAAAAACGTGTCAGAAAACAAAAGTTCTCAATATAAAGAAGAAAATAAGTCAACTCCTAGTCGTCCTCTTGAATATAAAGAACGCACAAATGAATCACAGAGTACACGTCAAATGCTGCGCAGCATTCTGGAATATTCGAGTCGATATCGTTAATAAAATTCTACATATAAAACTGTAAGGATAAGCGGGCAATATAAAAGTTGAAGCACCGCTTTAATACAAAAAAAGCAAGCAGCTATGCTTGCTTTTTTTGTATGCATAGCCCTGTACATATTGAAAAAAAAACATACATACGTTATTTTAGATAAACGTATGTATAATGGTAAACCTGTACATGTATTTTTTGAGAAAAATTAAAGTTTGGAGAAAAGAAGTGGGGGATTTTATGAATTTACATGATTTTGTTCATGGAGTAGATCCAACAATAAAGCTAGTTATTGAAGATGAGTTTCCTGGAACGCGGTGTGTAGGCGGAAAGTACGTTCCTAGCACACATTCTATTTTTTTATATGAAAAAGATATTAACATACAGTGTCAGCACTTGTTTGGTTCAAATGAGTGTTTAGAATCTTATCAATGGATTATTTTAGCTCACGAATTAGGTCATGCGCTAGATGAAGAACTTTTATCTTTGAGTGCAAAGTTTGATCAAACAGACGATATAGGTCTTTTGTATCGAATTGAATGTAATGCTTGGGAGATAGGAGAGAAATTGATTCCTTTTATTAATTCAGAACTATTCTCATTCATAAAAGATCAATCGTTAGCCCATTACCATAAAGAGATGGAGAAGATTAGTTAGAAGAAGAAAAGTTCCTGTGACTTGTACTATAAGGAACTTTTCTTCTTCGAGTTGTTTATATACTTCAAATACTAGTTAATTATTACGCTGGCTGCTGGATCTGCCGCCTTTTTTTCCAATTTCCTCGTAAAATTCTTTACCTTGATTTTTGGAAGTAGCTTCTCCGCCTTTTTCACCAATTTCTTGGTAAAACTCTTTGTCATGATTTTTGGAAGTAGCTTTTCCACCTTTTCTTCCTGCTTCTTCACGACTCATTTTTTCATTCTTTTTATTAGTTGCCATCTTGCATCCCTCCTAATAAATTTGAATTCATAGTCTGTCTTCCCGGTCAAAAAAGGATTAAACTGGTTATTTTATATTTTTTCTAAAAATTAGATTTTTCTCAAAATTATCAGACCACGAAGCCCTGTATAGTAGTATTTATTAAGTTGAAATTAATCTTAAAAAATTTTATATAAAATATGATATGGTTAAGAGAAATAAGAAAAAGGAGCTTAGAAACATGTCAAAATATGTAGAAATAGATACCGCTTCGCTGCGACGGAAAATACAAGAATACAAAGAATTAATTTGGAGAGTAGGGCCAGGAAGTGAAAGAACTATAGAAGCTGTTCAAGAGATTCAAGGAATGGAAAAGGAGTTAAAAGCACGCAATGCAGAATTTGAAGCTACGGATTGGAAAGCTTTTACTCGGGAAATAAAAGAAAACTACGATTTTACTTATTAAGAAGACACATTCATAATAATGTGATTGAAATAAATGTCTCCAAGTAGAAGGCTTTCTGTTTTCTACTTGGAAACGATAGAAGTAGTATGAAGACGATTAAGAAAAATGATCCAGTATCAATGAAACAAGTAATCCAAGTGCAGCAATCAATCCTGTAATAGACCCTCCTTCTTCATAGGCCTCTGGCATCATTGTAGAACCTACCATAGCAATAATGCCACCGCCGGCAAAAGCAGCAATAGCAGCCATAAGTGTCTCAGATGCATGATCTAAAAAAACAAAGCCTGTCCATGAGCTAAAAGCTGAAATGAACAAAACAGCTGCCCATAGTAAAAAAATTTTCTTTTTAGAGAATCCGCTTTTCACTAGACCGGTCGTGCTGGACAGTCCTTCAGGAATATTACTTATAAAAATAGCGATAACAAGAAGCCAGCTAACGGTTGCATTTTCAATTAAGCTAGCCCCAATCATAATGGACTCTGGTATTGCGTCCATTACGGTTCCTATAAATATAGCAATTCCAGAACCATTCGCGGCCATTTGTTTTGTAGACCTCTTTCTTTTATTCGCTCCTTGGCGTGAAATTAGATAGTCTAAAAAAGTAAAAACAATAGCACCTGCAAGGAACCCAAGAGAAGTAGCTTTTAACCCGCCGCTATGAACGGAGTCTCCAAGCAGCTCATAGGTAGATGCTCCAATTAATACACCCGTCCCAAAAGCCATAATATAACCAATTATCTTTTTGCCGATAGGCAAAAAAACTGCTGCCAAAGCACCAAGAAGGACAGCTGATCCTGAAATTCCGCCCCACATCGCAGCTTGCCACATGAAAAATCCCTCCTCATCTCTATTTTCTATTGATACTTTCCCTAAGTAGAGAAAGTGAAAACGTAAAGGGAGAAGAAAGGAATTTGTTCGATCAAGTAGCGGTTTCATTTCGTTATCCTTAAGAAATAGAGTGTTCCAGTATTCTACGTCTATATTTATTTTTAATATTCATAAAATTTAAATTATACTTAAATAAAAAAATATTTCACTGAGATGATTGATTTAATAAAGGTGAAAGGTTTTGTTAAGTGTTTTTCTGAAAAAAACAATTGTATTTCTGAGGGAAATTTATTATTATAAAATAAGTAATTATACAGTCGAATAGCTAAAAATAGAAAAAATAGTTTAGTTGTAAAGGTACTAGATAAAAATGGAAGGTTTTAAAAGCGATAGCTGTTCCATCAGACACAAAAAGTATCTTTCCTAACAGAGCTATAACAAGTTTAGGAGGAGGAAATGGAATGGCAGACAAAGAGCTAAAAAGAGGTTTAGAATCCCGTCACATTCAAATGATCGCGCTAGGCGGAACAATTGGCGTTGGATTATTTATGGGATCAGCAAGCACCATCCAATGGACAGGTCCATCGGTATTGCTTGCTTACGCAATCTGCGGAATGTTTATTTTCTTTATTATGCGTGCCATGGGCGAGATGCTGTACATGGAACCAAGCACAGGTTCATTCGCTACATTTGGCCACAAATATATTCATCCATTAGCAGGTTATATGGCTGCGTGGAGCAACTGGTTTCAATTTGTAATCGTAGGGATGTCTGAAATTATAGCGGTAGGAGCATATATGCATTACTGGTTCCCACATCTACCTGCTTGGGTACCAGGTATTATCGCCATGTTGATCTTAGGCACAGCAAACTTAGTTTCAGTAAAATCATTTGGAGAGTTTGAATTTTGGTTTGCGATGATTAAGATTGTAACGATTATTTTGATGATTATTGCAGGGCTCGGGTTGATTTTCTTCGGATTTGGAAACGGGGGAGACGCCATTGGATTATCAAACCTTTGGGCACACGGCGGCTTCTTTGCAGGCGGATGGTCAGGTTTTTTCTTTGCACTATCTCTTGTTATTGCAGCTTATCAAGGAGTCGAGCTAATTGGTATTACAGCTGGTGAAGCAAAGGACCCTAAAAAAACGTTAAGAAACGCAATTCAAAGCATCATCTGGCGCATTTTAATTTTTTATATTGGAGCTATTTTCGTTATCGTGACGGTATATCCGTGGAATGAATTAGATTCTTTAGGAAGTCCATTTGTATCTACATTTGCTAAAGTTGGTGTTACGGCAGCTGCAGGTATCATTAACTTTGTTGTTATTACAGCAGCGATGTCAGGCTGTAACAGTGGAATTTTTAGTGCAGGACGCATGCTTTATACACTTGGCGTAAACGGCCAAGCACCTAAATTCTTCACAAAAATTTCTCGTAACGGCGTTCCAATTTATAGCACACTCGCTGTTATGATTGGATTGGTAATTGGTGTTGTTTTAAACTACATCGCTCCACCTAATGTATTTGTTTATGTATACAGTGCGAGCGTGCTTCCGGGAATGATTCCTTGGTTCATCATTCTTATCAGTCAAATTCGTTTCCGTAAAGCTAAAGGTGCTGAAATGGATAGTCATCCTTTCAAAATGCCTTTTGCACCTGTAACGAATTATGTAACTATTGCCTTTCTACTAATGGTGCTTGTAGGCATGTGGTTTAATGATGAAACGCGTATTTCACTTATCGTAGGAATTATTTTCCTTGCTCTTGTTGTCGTTAGTTTCTACGCATTCGGAATAAATAAGCGTATGATACCTGATACAGAGAACGGTCAAATAAAGAAATAACTATGCATTTTCATAAGTGAAAAGCAAAACAAAAAAACGGCTGAGAAAAGCCGTTTTTTTGTTTTGTTTAAATGAAAGATACAAGAAAAATGTCATTGTACGCTGATAGTTTGGATAAACTATATTCGTTCATATAACGTAAAGGGAGCGATTGTTATGAGAAGCCACAGATATATTATTAAAGATTCACTAAAAGCTGATGAAGTTGCCCGAGATTTGGAACTGCAGCTGGATATAAACCGAATGTCGGATGTCAGAATCCTTTCGGTAAATGCACAAAACGAAATACTCGTTCAAATGGAGGAGGAGAACGAAGAAGCAGGAGATGTTATTGATGTATTTATGAAAGAGTATAAAACCGCAGAAATTATTGAATAGCATGTAGTTGAGAAGAATATTGAGGGGTTTCGTTGAATAAATAAAAAGAAAACACCTTTACTTTTTATTAAAAAAGAACACACGAAGAAAACTTCTTGGTTATCAAGAAGTTTCTTTTGTATCTGAACATTCGTTTATATAGGTAGGGAGAGGTGATGAAGGTGAAAAGAAATAGTGAGGGTCACGTCTTTTTTATTATTCTCGGAGGGCTGTTTATTTTAATAGGCACACTCTTTGCAAATACTTCCGTTTATTTTCTCATCTCCGGATGGATAGCAGCTGTCTGTTGTTTAGGAATCAGCGCTGTACTAAAGAAAGGAAAAACAAAATCAGTCAGTAAAGAGGAGGAAGAATAATAATTTTTATATAAAGATGGAAAGTAAATATATGAAAAGGAAGAATGGATCTCCATTCTTCCTTAAGTCATGGTGTGTATGAAATTGTCTTAGAAACGTCCGCCGCCAAGTTGTTGCTCAGCTAATTGTACAAGACGTTTTGTGATTTCGCCGCCTACTGATCCGTTTGCACGTGCAGTAGTGTCAGCTCCTAAATTTACTCCGAACTCGCTAGCGATTTCATATTTCATTTGATCGATTGCTTGTTCAGCTCCGTATACTAATAATTCATTATTATTGCTGCTTTTGTTGTTTGCCATTGTATTCAACTCCTTTCTGTAACGTTAAGGTGTGAATAAAAGAAGGAGAATATACAACAAACTGATATTTATTTTATAAAAAACGTATCTTTACGTTGTTTGTCCTTCTAGAAGCTTAACGGGAAGGCAGATTTCATGAGGTATATTGCTGAATTCTCCTTCAATTTCTTTTAGTAAAATATCAATGGCTGTTTGAGCAATCGATTCGATGGGTTGTTGAACTGTAGTTAGACCAGGTAACAAAGTCTGACTGGTCTCCGTTCCGTCATAGCCCACGATTTTTAAATCTCTTGGGATATTTTTTCCTCTTTTTTGTGCTTCCGCAACTACTAAAGCTGCAAGTAAGTCATCACTTGCAAAAATACCATCTACTTCCGGATGTTCTTCAAAAACCTTAGAAATAGTTTCTCGCTGAATGTTGCGGTCAAAGGTATTTGAAATTTCATACGTGATAGGCTGTTTTCCGTCCTTTTTCATCACGTTTTCATAAGCTTTCCTTCTTAAGTTAGCTGGAGTTTCAAGTTTAAGGGGGCCGTTAATATGAACAATATGCTTACAACCTTTTGAAATGAGCAATTCCGTGGCTTGTTTTCCTCCAGCATAGTTATCAGAAGATACGGTAGGAATATCTGTTGATAAATAATGATCCACTGCTACCACAGGAAGACTTTGACTTTCTGAATCAAAAATACCTCTGTTATAAGTAACGGCAATAACACCATCTACCTGATTTCTGATGAGCATCTCTACATATTTTTTTTCTTTATCAATTCGATTAAGACTGTTACAAAGAAGTACTTTGTAGTTAAGGGAAGCACATATACTTTCAATGTGAAAGGCTAACTCTCCGAAAAAAGGGTTGCTCGTTTGCGGGACGATCATACCGATTAAATTTGTTCGCTTATTAAATAATGAACGTGCAATATCGTTTGGGAAATAATTAATTTCTTTCATTGCTTTATAAACATTTTCTCGTGTTTCTTTGCTTATGTAACCACGGTTATTTAATACACGAGAAACGGTAGTCGGTGAAACACCTGCAATTTTTGCTACATCACTAATCTTGGCTTTCATCTAGTTTCCTCCTAATTTCTCCAAAACATTGCTTTTATAGTATATATCAGACATGTAAAAGGCTTAAAATAAATTGCAATCAAGCAAATAGTTTTCTAATTGTTCGTTTTCTTTTGAGCGATAAAAATCTATATAAGGATTGTAAACGGTTTATTAAACAATTTAAACATACCACAAAGCCCACTTTTCCGCCTAATACAATCTTTTTTTAATATAAAATGTGAAACCGGTTGACATAAAATCAAATTTGAAAGTGCTTTCATTTTGTTAGATAAAAGATTTTATATCTTAAGCTAAAGGGGTAACTAAAATGAAAAGTTCAAAAAGTTTATATTGGAAGCTGAGTGCATATTTTTTCTTCTTCTTTTTTACGTGGTCGTCGAGCTACTCTTTATTTTCTATCTGGTTAGGGCAAGAGATTAAGTTGAACGGATCAGCAACAGGCTTAATCTTTTCTGTGAACGCTATCTTTGCTTTGTGTATGCAGCCTTTGTACGGATATATATCTGACAGGATAGGTTTAAAGAAACACATTTTATTTTTTATTAGCTGTCTTTTAGTGTTTGTAGGACCATTTTATATTTTTGTTTATGGACCTTTACTTCAATACAATGTGTTGATAGGAGCTATTATTGGAGGACTATATTTAGGAGTGGCGTTTTTGGCGGGCATCGGAGCGATTGAAACCTACATAGAGAAAGTCAGCCGAAAATATAAATTTGAGTACGGAAAATCTAGAATGTGGGGTTCATTAGGCTGGGCTGCAGCTACGTTTTTTGCAGGACAATTATTTAATATTAATCCTCACATTAATTTTTGGGTGGCATCTGTTTCAGCGATTATCTTAGTGGCTATTATTTTTTCTGTAAAGGTAGAAATGAGCAGCTATGAAATGGAAAAGGCTGAATCCGTCACGCTGAGAGATGTAGGCAGTTTATTCTTATTGAAGGAATTTTGGTTTTTTATGATTTATGTTGTTGGCGTTACATGCGTATATGGGGTATACGATCAGCAATTTCCTATCTATTATGCATCTTTGTTTCCTACTGAATCGATAGGTAACCAAGTATTTGGCTACTTAAATTCGTTTCAAGTATTTTTAGAAGCTGGAATGATGTTCGCAGCACCGTTTATTGTAAATAAGATCGGTGCAAAAAACAGTTTAATTTTAGCAGGGTTTCTAATGGGATTTCGTATTATTGGGTCAGGGCTTGTTGTTGGTCCAATCGGAATATCGTCGATGAAACTTATTCATGCATTAGAACTTCCTATTATGCTCATTGCCATCTTTAAATATTTGGCAGCTAACTTTGACACGCGCCTATCTTCTATACTTTATTTGGTTGGATTCCAATTTGCTTCACAAATAGGTGCTTCAGTTCTTTCACCTATAGCGGGAGGATTATATGATGGCGTAGGTTTTTCCCGTACCTATTTAATTATGGGAGGTATGGTTTTGGTATTTAACGTTATTTCGATGTTTACATTACTAAACTCTAAAAAACATAGATTTATAAGAAAAGATGTACAAGAAAACACGCAGATTATATAGGGGGATATGATGATGTTAACGATAAATAAAATCGAGCAAGCTCAACATTCATTAAATGAAGCAGAGAAAAAGGTGAATCATCAATATCGGTTAGGGTATCACATTATGGCGCCAGCGAACTGGATTAATGACCCGAATGGGTTGGTTCAGTATAAAGGAGAATATCATGTTTTTTATCAACATCATCCTTATGACGAGAATTGGGGGCCGATGCATTGGGGGCATGTCAAAAGCAAAGATCTTGTTCATTGGCAGCACTTGCCGATTGCTTTAGCTCCTGGAGATCCATTTGATAAAGATGGATGTTTTTCTGGAAGTGCCGTGGATAACGAAGGAGAGCTTACGTTAATTTATACAGGACATAATTATATAGACAAAGAGCTGGATACTTTTTTTCAAAACCAAAATATAGCTGTTAGTAAAGACGGCATTACCTTTGAAAAAGCAGAGGCCAACCCAGTTATTGCTGAGCCGCCAGCAGATAGTTCTCATCATTTTCGAGACCCCAAAGTATGGAAGTACGAAGATTTCTGGTATATGATTCTAGGAAACTCAACAAAGAAAAAAGAGGGACGTGTTATCTTATACCGGTCTTCAAATTTACGAAAATGGGAATATGTTGGTGTTCTTGCTAAAAGCGATGGAGATCTAGGATATATGTGGGAGTGTCCAGACTTCTTTGAGTTAGACGGAAAGCACGTTTTAATGATTTCTCCTCAAGGGATAGAAGCAAAAGGTGATTCCTATCACAACCTTTTCCAAACGGGATATTTAGTTGGAGAATATAATTATGAAACCAATACATTTCATCACGGGTCATTTACTGAATTAGATTACGGCCACGATTTTTACGCTGTTCAAACACTTTTAGATGATAAAGGGCGGCGAATTGCAATTGGCTGGATGGACATGTGGGAAGCTAATATGCCAACGAAAGAGGATGGATGGTGCGGTGCGCTAACGCTTCCGAGAGAACTAACTTTAAGAGGGGATAAAGTGTTGATGAACCCCGTCCAAGAGCTTACATCACTTCGGAAAACTCAGTATAATATGCTAACCAATAAAGCTCTTTCTAACAGCTATGTAGTAGAAGTAAATGAAGACTTGCTAGAGATACAAGCTGTATTTGATTTATCGGACTGCCAAGCTTCATCGGTAGGAATAAAAATTCGTGGAATAAACAACGAAGAAACGCTGATGTGTTACAACCTTAATGAGCAAAAGCTATTGCTTGACTGTACTCACTCGGGAAAAGAAGATGGAGTGAGGAAAGCAGCGTTACAAGCAGGTGAGACACTAGCTTTACGAATATTTGTGGACCGTTCTTCCATTGAAGTATTTGCAAACGAAGGACAAGCGACCATGACGAGCCGTATTTATCCAAAAGAAAGCAGGCTCGGAATTGAGTTATTTACTGAAGGAGGAAACGTAATCGTAAAAGAGTTAACGTATTGGAATTTAAAAGATATTTGGGGGTAAAATACAGAGGAAGAAGTATATTAATACTTCTTCTTTTTTGAGCATTTAATAGTTCGTCAACAAAGTGGAGGTATATAAATGGATAAGGCACTTTAGATTAAAAGTACGAGCAAATACGATATAATAGTAAAAGAGATAATGAATGAAAGAGAAACTGTCCTGCTCTAAGATTCCCAGAAGAAAGTAGGATAGAGCAAGGCTACTGCGCTTATAAAACAACGATCAGTAAAGAAAAAATTATGTTTTAAGACACAAAAAGAAAAGGAGATACGATGACTAATCAAAAAGAAACAGGATGGAATTTACGTAATAGCTATGCGGAGTTACCAAACATCTTTTTTACGCCTCTTGATCCTAATCCAGTGAGTTCACCTAAAATAGTTAAATTTAACGACTCTTTAGCCCCATCTCTAGGGTTACAAAAGGAACAGCTGCAAAGCCCAGAAGGAGTTAGCATTTTGGCTGGAAACAGTGTCCCAAAAGGTGCTTTCCCACTTGCACAAGCTTATGGGGGGCATCAATTTGGCCACTTTAACATGCTAGGAGACGGTCGGGCTATGCTGATAGGGGAGCAAGTTACGCCTTCGGGTGAGAAAGTAGACCTTCAGCTTAAAGGCTCAGGCCGAACTCCGTATTCCCGCGGAGGAGATGGACGGGCAGCTCTAGGACCTATGCTGCGTGAGTATATTATTAGTGAAGCCATGCATGCTCTTGGTATTCCAACTACTCGGAGCCTAGCAGTCGTAACAACAGGCGAATCCATTTTTCGTGAAAAAGAACTGCCCGGGGCGATTCTGACGCGTGTAGCTTCCAGTCACCTTCGTTTTGGCACATTTCAGTTCGCTGCAAAATGGGGAACGGTAGAAAACCTTCAAGCTTTAGCTGACTATGCATTAGAACGTCACTTTTCCCATATAGAAAAGAATGAAAAAAAATATTTATCATTGCTTCAAGAAGTGATTAAGCGTCACGCTAAGCTAGTTTCTAAATGGCAGCTTGTTGGTTTTATTCATGGCGTCATGAATACGGATAATATGACAATTAGCGGAGAAACAATTGATTATGGACCATGTGCATTTATGGATACCTATGATCCAGAAACTGTATTTAGTTCAATTGATGTACAAGGGCGCTACGCTTATCAAAATCAACCAGGCATTACAGGGTGGAATCTTGCTAGGTTTGCTGAGGCTTTATTACCGCTATTGGATCAAGATATAGAAAAAGCAGTTGAAATAGCGCAAAGCGCCGTGACGGAATTTCCAAAATTCTATCGGGAAAACTGGCTCGCTGGTATGCAGGCTAAACTTGGGCTTTTTAACGAAGAAAAAGAAGATGAAGCATTATTCCAAGACCTTCTTACAATAATGAAAACCTATAAAGCTGACTATACAAATACGTTTCGTGCATTAACTTTCGAGAAGCTAGAAAATAGTGACTTGTTTGAAAGCAAAGAGTTTGCACAGTGGCATGAGCTATGGCAGCAAAGACTAGGTAGACAACAACAATCTAAAGCGGAGTCACAAGAGCTTATGAAAAATAATAATCCGGCTGTCATTCCTCGAAATCACCGAGTGGAAGAAGCGTTAGACGCAGCACAAAAAGAAGACTACAGCGTCATGGAAACCCTTCTTGAAGTGCTTTCTAGCCCATATGAATCTCCGGGTCAGCCAGAGTATTGTACACCGTCTGCTCCGTCTAATCAGCCTTATCAAACTTACTGTGGAACTTGATCTGCCTAAATAAGAACTGGTATTTAAAAACAGGATAAACGAAATCAAAAAGAGCTCTTTATAAAGAGCTCTTTTTGATTTTCTGAAAAATGTATTATTGATCCATTAAAATGATAGCGATTTCTTGCAAAAATCTACATAAAATTTAACAGGATAAAAGAATCAAAATAAAAAGTGATTATCTGATTCTTTGGTCTCTCATTATTGCCAATAGGAACTACTATATAATAAATTATTCCACTATTTCACAAAAAATACATTAACGATATTTTTTTGAAAATGGTCTACTTTAATAGCTGTAGAAGAGTTTATAAAAAAATAGCAGGTTAAATATGACGATGGATTTGCCTATTTAATCAAAAAATTGAAGGTTTAAGACTTTATAACCAAATGAAAAATATAAGAGGAGAAAAATGAGATAATCACTCCATTTTACCTATTTGACTTTTCAATATTATGCAAGTAATCTTGGAAAGGTAATGGAACCGGTTCTGTTATTTCGCCAGATTGATATGACTTCTCGATACATAGAAAATGAATTACTTGTGAGTGACACAAGAAAAGGTATTATACAAAAGGGAGAAAAACAGATGAATATTAAGAAAATCGCAAAGCAAACTACAGCTTTATCTTTTGCTACAGCTCTGTTAGTAGGTGCTGGATCTCAAACATGGGCTGCTGAAAGCAATCATAAAGATACCAACAATAATTATGGAGTTTCCCATATTACGCGTGATAACATGCTGAAAATTCCTCAGCAGCAAAAAAGCGAACAGTTTAAAGTTCCAGCTTTTGATAAATCAACAATCAAAAATATTGCTTCTGCAAAAGGGTACGATAAATCGGGCAATTTAATTGATTTAGACGTATGGGACAGCTGGCCTCTGCAAAATGCTGACGGAACAGTAGCCAACTATCATGGTTACCAAGTTGTATTTGCACTAGCAGGTGATCCGAAAGATGCTGATGATACATCTATTTATGTGTTTTATCAAAAAATCGGTGAAGATTCGATTGACAGTTGGAAAAATGCAGGAAGAGTGTTCAAAGACAGTGACAAATTCGTACCGAATGATCCTCATTTGAAAATGCAAACACAAGAATGGTCAGGATCTGCTACTTTAACATCAGACGGAAAAATACGCTTATTCTATACTAACTTTTCAGGTACAAACTATGGAAAACAAACCTTAACAACGGCTCAAGTAAATGTATCCCAGCCGAGTGGAGATACGTTAGAAATTGAAGGTGTTGAAGATCATAAATCCATTTTTGATGGTGATGGTAAAAAGTATCAAAATATTCAGCAGTTTATTGACGAAGGCGCATATGGTTCAGGAGATAATCATACGTTGAGAGATCCTCACTATGTAGAGGATAAAGGGCATAAATACCTTGTATTTGAAGCAAACACAGGAACTGAAGATGGTTATCAAGGTGAAGATTCCCTTTACAATCGAGCTTACTACGGTGGAAATAATCCATTTTTCCAATCAGAAAAAGAGAAATTACTGCAGAGCTCTAATAAAAAGAAAGCCTCTTTAGCAAACGGTGCATTAGGTATTGTTGAACTAAATAACGATTATACCTTGAAAAAAGTAATGGATCCACTGATTACTTCAAACACGGTGACAGATGAAATTGAACGCGCAAATGTATTTAAAAAAGATGGAAAATGGTACTTATTTACAGATTCTCGCGGATCTAAAATGACGATTGATGGTATCGGCCAAGATGACGTATATATGCTAGGATACGTATCAAATACGCTGACAGGAAAATACAAGCCGCTAAATGATACAGGACTTGTTTTACATATGGACCTCGATCCTAATGACAAAACGTTTACGTATTCACATTTTGCAGTTCCACAAGTGAAAGGAGACAATGTCGTAATTACAAGTTACATGACAAACAGAGGCTTCTATTCAGAGGAACATTCTACTTTTGCTCCTAGCTTCTTATTAAATATTAAAGGATCAAAAACAGCTGTTGTGAAAAACAGTATTTTACCACAAGGGCAATTAAGTACGGACAAATAATTTTTAAAAACGAAAGAAAATGGCGGTAACTGCTGCTGTTTTCTTTCGTTTTATTATTTAATCAAAAATGTGCTGTAACCGCAGTGCTGATTAAATAAAAAAGCAGTGTACACATTGATAGTTATTTAAAGAAAATGAAACATTCAGACAGACTATAACTTTAAGAATGAAACCGGTTGACATGCAGGTTTGACTAACTTAATATATTTACATATAATGGTTTGAAGCGTTTTCATAGATTAGTATGACATGAGGGTACTTGTAGATGAAATAGCTTGTAGTAGTAGGGAATGATCATTTCTTTGAAAGAGAAAATTCCAATCGTTAACTGAAAATAAAGAAGGTGCTTCTAATGAAACGAATTGATAAGGTATACAATCAGCTGTTGAGTAATTTTCAAGAGTTTACAGAAGTGGAACTTTTACATAAACAAGGAAGCTCAGCGATTGAAATTGCTGAACAGTTAGATTTAGAGAGATCTAATGTAAGTCTTGAACTTAACAAACTTGTCCGCATGCAAAAAGTAATCAAAATTAAAATGTTCCCCGTTCGCTACGTTCCGCTAGAGATTGTTGAAATCATTTGTCGTCAAAAGTGGGATACGAATAAGATGGAAGTAGAAAAGCTAGAGCAGCTATCTAATGGGGGAAAAGAAGAAGCTCTTCCTGCTAATCCTTTTGAATTAATGATTGGAGCTACCGGAAGTTTGAAAAAATCGATTTCTCAAGCAAAAGCTGCTGTTCTTTACCCGCCTAATGGATTGCATATGCTGCTATTAGGTCCCACGGGATCGGGAAAATCTCTTTTTGCAAAACGAATCTATCAATTTGCCTTATATTCAGAGAGGCTAAAAACAGATGCCCCGTTCATTACCTTTAACTGCGCTGATTATTACCATAATCCTCAATTACTTCTTTCTCAGTTATTTGGTCATAAGCAAGGGAGTTTCACCGGAGCAACTGAAAGTAAAGTAGGTTTAGTAGAACAAGCAAATGAAGGTATTCTCTTTATGGATGAAGTACACCGGCTTCCTCCGGAAGGCCAAGAAATGCTTTTCTATCTCATTGATCAAGGTACGTATAACTGTCTAGGGGAAACAGATCATAAGCGAACGTCTAAGGTATTAATTATTTGTGCTACAACTGAAAATCCCGGTTCAGCCTTGCTGCAAACTTTCTTAAGAAGAATTCCGATGACTATCCATATTCCCTCATTAGAAGAGAGGTCTTTAAAAGAAAAAATTCGCCTCACCACATTTCTTTTAGAACAAGAGGCTAAACGAATTAATAAAAAGCTAAGTGTCCACATTGATGTATTAAATGCTTTAATCCACACTGAAAAATTCGGGAATGTAGGGCAGTTAAAGTCTAATGTGCAGCTCGTTTGCGCACACGGATTTTTAAATAACCTTGACAGTAAACATATGGTGGAACTTACAGTGCGAGATCTGCCTGACGATATTAAACGAGATTGGATTTCAAATAGTAAAAATATGGAGCGCAGCAAAAAAATTTCTGAATATGTAAACCTTAAAACGATTATCTCCCCGGCTATGGAGAGCCAAGAAATAAAAATGGAGGAAGACGTATCATTTAATTTATATCAGTTAATAGAAGAAAAAGTAGATGTTTTAACAAAAGAAGGTTTATCTCAAGAAGACATCAATCAGTATATTCTTACCGACATTCATTTGAATGTTCGAAGCTTTTTTAATCAAAAAAATGGCCAGAGCTCTAATTTAATGAAGTTTGTGGAAGACGATGTGATTCAGCTTACAAAAGAATTAAAACAGTTGGCTGAAAAAGAATTGAACTGTAAATTTGATCGCAGGTTTATTCATTTTTTAAGTATGCATATGGAATCCTTTTTAAAGCGAAAAAAACAAGTAGACGTATTAAATACAAAGGAGATAGATGAAATTCGCGAAACATATCCAAAAGAATATGCGGTAGCACTGCTTTTTAAAAATCGAATTGAAAAGTGGTTTAACATCAGCGTGCCAGAAATAGAAGTTATTTATCTCACAATGGTTATTCAATCAATTCGAACGTTAGAAGAAAATAAACGAGTAGGAATTGTAGTTGCTGCCCATGGAAACAGCACGGCAACTTCTATGGTTGAAGTTGCTACGGAGCTTTTAGGAAGCACTCCTATTATAGCTATTGATGTGCCTTTGACGGTATCTCCAGTTGAAATTGTAGACAGGTTAATCCAAGGAATTAAGAAAGTAGATGAAGGAGAAGGCGTATTAATGCTTGTGGACATGGGTTCGCTTGCCATGTTAGAAAGCAAGTTGGAACAAAAAACAGGGACTAAGATTAAAACCATCAGCAATGTGACGACGTCTATGGTGTTAGACACCGTTAGAAAAGTAAATTATTTAGATTTAAATTTATATGCCATATTTGATTCGGTGCAAAAAGACTTTATGGAATTTATAGATAAACAGCAGCACGTGTTTGGAAAGAAGAAAGCACTTGTTTCTATTTGTACAACAGGAAGCGGTACAGCAAAACAATTAGAAAAAATCTTAACGATTATTTCACGCAAAGTATCTCAAGAACCTATTAAAATTTTAACCGTTTCTTCTATTAAATTAGCAGCAAACATTCGAGAAATTCAAAAAGAATATGAAATTGTTGCAACGGCAGGCACTAAAAATCCAAGGATTGATGCGCCTCATGTATCATTAGAAGTCCTCATTGAAGGGCAGGGAGAGCGAATACTTCAACAGGCAATTACAAAAGAAACGATAAGCTATGATGATGAGAAAACCGAAGCGAATATTGTGGTGCGTGAACTTTGCGAAGAAAACTTGCGAAAGTACCTTCTATTTATTAATCCGTACCTCATAAGTGAAATTCTGTTAGAATGGTTAAGTCATGTACAAGATGAGTTAGAAATGGAATTAAGCAACACTGTTATGATTCGAATTGTGATGCATACAGCCTTTGCTTTAGAAAGAATGATAAAAAATGAACCTCTTACTTTTCCCGAGGATGAAGAAATCACTCACCAGTTAGAAAACATTTATCAAAAAACGGAAAAAACATTACAAGCCGTCGAAAAAAAGCTGAAACTTACCTTAACAAGAGATGAAAAATTATTTATTGCCACCATTTTTGCGGATGAAATGTAAAAATCATATTATAATTCTGAGAAACTAGTTTGATTTATGTGCCACTAGTTTCTTTTTTTATCCCATTTTTTAAATAACAGAAAAACCTGTATTAAAACGCATGACGTTTTGATACAGGTTTGTTTATTTTAAGGAACCTGTATCAACAACGCAGAAAAAGGTATTGAAAAATAAATGAAAGCGCTTAATACTCTTTGTTGGCACGATACTTGCAATAAATCAGTGTAGAACGTAAAAGAGAGGAGCAAGTGTACATGATTTCAGTCATTATTAGTGGACATGGTGATTTCGCGCCAGCGTTAGAGGGGTCTTCCAAAATGATATTTGGTGAAGAGAATCACGTAGTAGCCGTACCTTTTCTAAAAGGAGAGGGTATCCAAACCCTTGAAGAAAAATATAAGCAGGCACTAGAGGAGATGCCCTTAGAAAATGAAGTGCTTTTTTTAGTCGATATTTTCGGAGGTACACCCTACAATGCGGCTACTCCATATATCCTTAAAAATAAAACAGCGGATATGGTATCCGGAGTTAACTTGCCTATGCTATTAGAAGTGTTAGCCATGAGGGAACACGTTACATTAAAAGAGATGCTAGGAAGATTAAAGCAGGTGAATGAAGAAAGTTTTCAAGTGTGCAGTGAACATTTGGAGAAAATCCAGCAAGCAAACCAAATCGGAGAGGATGGATTATTATGAAAATCGTTTTAGCAAGAATTGATGACCGCTTTATTCACGGGCAGGTATTAACAAGATGGATCAAAACAAATGCAGCAGATCGAATTATCATTGTTTCAGATGAGGTGGCAGCGGATGAAATGCGAAAAACGCTTATTCTTTCTGTGGCTCCTTCGAATGTAAAGGCAAGCGCTGTGTCGATTTCTAAAATGACAAAAGCATTTCACAGCCCTCGTTATCAGGATACAACAGCCATGCTGCTGTTTGAAAACCCCGCAGACATTGTCGCTCTTGTTCAAGCGGGCGTACCTATTGAGACAGTAAACGTAGGGGGCATGCGTTTTGCTAATGACCGAAAACAAATCACTAAATCTGTAAGCGTTACCGAAAAAGATATCGATGCTTTTGAGAAACTGCAGGAACTAGGCGTAAAGCTTGAGCTGCGCCAATTACCTTCAGATTCTAGTGAAAATTTTATTCAACTACTGAGAAACGAAACAAAAATCAAATAAGGAGATGAGTTTATGTCTTCCATACAAATTATTTTATTATTAGTCATTGCAGCAGTAACTGGTATCGCAAGCGTGTTGGACGAAGGGCAATCCCATCGTCCTCTCATTGCCTGTACGTTAGTAGGCTTGGTGCTTGGAGATTTAAAAACCGGCATTATTTTAGGTGGAACACTGGAATTAATGGCTCTTGGATGGATGAATGTTGGATTGGCGATGGCACCTGATACGGCTATTGCTTCTGTTATTTCAACTATTTTAGTTATCACAGCTGGTCAGGGGATTGGTGAAGGCATTGCGGTAGCCATAGCTTTAGCAGCTGCAGGGCAAGTACTCACCATTTTTGTTCGTACCATCACAGTATTTTTAATTCATCGGGCTGATAAGTACGCGGAAGAAGGAAACTTTAAAGGAATTGAAATTATGCATATTACTGCTATGGGTTTTCAGGCTCTCCGCGTTATGATTCCAACTTTAATTGTTACATTAATCAGCGTAAGCGCCGTGCAAACTTTCCTCGGAAATATTCCGGAAGTTATTACAAAAGGCCTGCAAATTGGGGGAGGCATTATCGTGGTCGTAGGATATGCCATGGTTATCAATATGATGAACATTCCTCATTTAAAGCCCTTTTTCTATATCGGGTTCTTATTGGCGGCATTTACAGGGTTTAACCTGGTAGGATTTGGAGCGCTGGGTCTTTGTTTAGCACTTCTTTATCAACAAGTAATGCAGCAGCGAAATCAAATGCAGCCGGCAGGCGTTCCCGCAGCTACAGGGAGCGAACAAGTATATGATGATGATGATTTAGATGCCTAACCGGCGAACTTAAGGGAGGGATAGAGATGGAAAATGAAAAAAGATTAACGAAAAAAGATATCTTTAGCATGTTCATTCGCTCGAATTTTTTACTCGGTTCATTTAACTTTGAACGTGTTCAAGCAATGGGCTATTGCTATGTCATGATTCCAGCAATCAAACGCTTATATGGACCGGGAGCTCAGCGAAATGCAGCATTAAAGCGTCATTTAGAATGGTTCAACACACACCCATGGATTTCTGCACCTATATTCGGCGTCACGGCAGCAATGGAAGAAGAAATGGCAAACAAAAAAGATTTTGATGAAAAAGCTATCAGCGGAATGAAAATTGGATTAATGGGCCCGCTTGCTGGTGTAGGAGACCCTATTTTCTGGGGAACGCTTCGACCAGTTCTCGCAGCCCTAGGCGCATCGCTTGCGTTAGGCGGGAATATTGCCGGCCCACTGCTGTTTTTCATCTTAATTAATGCAATTCGATTAAGTACAAAATATTATGGATTAAAATATGGCTACTTAAAAGGAACAGAAATTTTAAAAGATTTAGTAGGCAATCGAATTCAAAAACTGACGGAAGGTGCATCCATTTTGGGACTCTTCGTAATGGGAGCGTTAGTTTCGAAATGGACCACTATTAATATACCAGTGGTTGTTTCTAGGATCAAAGATGATTCTGGTAAAGTTGTGGTAAAAACCGTGCAAGACGTACTTGATAGTATTCTGCCGGGGCTGCTTCCTTTAGCTCTAACTCTATTAGTAGCATGGATGCTTCGAAAAGGCACAAATCCGCTGCTTATTATTTTCGGTATTTTCTTAATTGGTATAGGGGGTTATTGGATAGGCTTTTTAGGCTGATAAATAAGAGGAGTCATCTATTCTTCTAGCATCTGCTGGTGAAAATGTTTTACATAGCCAGTATGCAAATAAAGGAGGAAAGGAAGATGAAAAGAATCGTTAAAAAGTTATTGATGATTGGAGTCGCTTGTTCCATAAGCTTGTTTTCTGCATACCCTGTATTAGCTGATAATACAGGGTATTATCAAGAAAAATACCGGAATCAATTTCATTTTTCTCCAGAAGCGAACTGGATGAACGATCCAAATGGAATGGTCTATTATAACGGAGAGTATCACCTTTTTTATCAGTATTATCCTTATGGTACCACTTGGGGACCTATGCACTGGGGGCATGCAGTTAGTACAGATTTAGTGAAATGGAAACACCTGCCGATTGCTCTTTCTCCAGACGAGAACGGAGAGATTTTTTCAGGAAGTGCCGTTATCGATTGGAATAATACCGCAGGGTTTGGAAAAGAAGCAATGGTAGCTATCTTTACACACTCGGGCAGAAAAGGACAAGTGCAAAGTCTAGCATACAGCAAGGACAGCGGAAGAACGTGGACCAAATATGAAGGAAATCCTGTTATGCCCAATCCCCCAGTTCCTGACTGGCGCGACCCAAAAGTGTTTTGGCACGAGCAAACCAAGCAGTGGGTGATGTCTTTAGCTGCTAAAGATAAAATTATGTTTTATACATCACCTGACTTGAAAAGTTGGAAATACGCAAGTGAGTTTGGACCTGATGGAGGCATCCAAGCAAACGGTCAAAATGGTGCCTACTCATATACTTTATCCGAACAAAAAGGTCAATCCTTTACTCTGGAGGGAGAAATTACGCTTGTAGAAAAGAATGGACGCGCAGGCGCAGGCGGTCTTGTTTTTCGTTCTAATAAAGACGCAACAAACGCATATACCGTCAATTTAGATGCAGAAAAGAACCTCTTAACACTTAACAAAGTGGAGAAAGGAAACGTAACGACCGTTGTTTCAAAGTCGATGAGGCTCGATACATCACAAGCATATCATGTAAAAGTAGAAACAAACAGTCACTACTTTAAGGTACTGTTAAATGGAAAACAGGTTCTAGAAGGCAGTGATGCATCTTTTGAAAATGGTCAGTTTGGATTAACAGCATGGAATTCCACAGCTGTCTTTCGGCATGTTAAATTTACGAATCAATCTAATTTTATAACCAATCTATCTAACTGGAAACCTGTTACGGGAACGTGGAATGATACTGCTGATGGAAAAACCGGTAAATCTGACAGCGATGGATATATCATGAGTAAAGAACAGGGAGATCAGTTCATTTTTAAGTCAAATATGACATTTTTAGATGAAAATCCTGGTTCAGGTGCACTACTCTTTCGGGCAGACGCGGAAGCCAAAAACGGATATATAGCTAGCGTGGACGCTTCTAAAGATACAATCAAACTAGTAAAGCTTCAAAATGGCATTTCAACTGTCCTTGCCGAAATCAACGCAAAAATTGATGCGAGCAAATCACATCAAGTAAAAGTAACTGCCTCGGGAAATAAACTTGATTTGTATATAGACGATAACTTCACCCTTACTGCAAAAGATGAAACTTTTTCAAAAGGATTGTTTGGATTACATGTTCATCAATCCTCAGTCCAGTTTCAAGATGTTAACATGACCAAGTTTATTGATACAGATGAAAAGGAGATTAAAAATAAAAGTTTTGAAACAGGCGATCTCACCGGCTGGAAAACGATAAAAGGAAATGCATTCACAAACGATCATGTAACGGATGCCACCGCAAATTGGAGCGGTCTTTTTGAACAAAAAGGAAAGTATCATTTATGGGGATTTTCCGATAAGCAAGATGGCGATAATGCTACTGGAGAATTACATTCATCTTATTTTAAATTGAGCGGATCAGGTGAAATCAATTTGTTAATGGGAGGCGGAAACGACCCCACAAACCGCTATGTCTCCTTAGTCAGGGCCTCTGACGATAAAGAATTGATTCGTCAAGCGAATACAAAGTTTGCAGATGAAAAGTATCAGCGCTACGTATGGGATGCTTCTAAGTATATAGGAGAAGTATTGTACGTTAAAGCCGTTGATCAAGCTGTAGGCGGATGGGGGCACATTAATCTAGATGATATTAATGTATTTAATACAGAAAAAATGCCGGAGAAAATAGACAGTGTAGCAAAAGAACCGGAGGAAGTTAAACAAAGGGAAAGCGGAGAGCTTTCAGATTGGAATACTGTGTCAGGAGAATGGGTGGAATCAACTCATGGAAGCAACGGAGGGATTTGGGAGTGTCCTACTTTACTCGAACTGCCGGTTGATGGAGACAGCACAAAGAAAAAATGGGTGCTGCAAGTCAGCATCAATGATGGAGCGGCAGCTGGAGGTTCAGGTATGCAGTACTTTGTTGGTGATTTTGATGGAAAAACATTTAAAAATGAAAACCCGCCAGAGGAAGTGCTTTGGACAGATTATGGTGCCGACTTTTATGCTGCTGTAGATTGGAGCGGAGTTGAAGGAGATAACGGAGAAAAGTATTGGCTAGGCTGGATGAGCAACTGGCAATATGCCAACAATACCCCAACTACTACTTGGAGAAGTTCTATGTCAATTCCAAGAAAAATAGAACTCACCAACACAGCAAAAGGGCTTCGTTTAAAACAAATACCTGTTTCAATTGATTCAATTCGCAATAAGCAAGAAAAAAAGGTGTTAAAGAATCTGATGGTCGTTGAAAATAAAAATCTTCTTTCAGGCATACAGGAAAACAAATATGAAATTATGGCAGAATTTGATGTTTCTAATACAGATGCACAAGAATTTGGTTTTCAAATTCAAAAAGAAGGCAGTGAAAATGCAAAAGTCAGCTATAACGTAAACAAGCAGCGATTATTTGTTGACCGAACAAACTCTGGAAGTTTTGATTTTGGTGAAGATGTGAAAGGCAAACACTCTGCTTCCATGCTTCCAAAAGACGGAAAGGTTAAGCTTCATATGTTTGTAGACCAGTCATCTGTAGAAGTATTTGGTAATGACGGCACAGAAGTAATAACAGATCAGCTCTTTCCGACGCTTTCAAGTAATAAAATAAGGCTTTATAGCAAAGGAGGAGCTGTGAAATTGAATTCCTTGAAGATGTATCCATTAAAATCTATTTGGAATAAAAGTCCTGTTGAAACAAACTTATCAGGGTGGAAAAGCATTAGCGGACTATGGGCCGATACGATTAACGGAAAACAAGGACGAAGCAAAGAAGATTCCTTTACCTTATCATCAGAAAATGCAAAGAATTTTATATATGGGGCAAAGATAAAGGTGTTAGACGATCCTGTTTCAACTTCTACAGGAGCAGGAGCGTTAGTATTCCGTTCGGATGAACAGGCAAATAACGCTTACGCTGCGAATGTAGATGTGCTTAATAATCAAGTAAAACTCATTGCGTTTAGAGACGGAATAGGAAAGGACCTCATTATTTACAATGATGGGGGAAAGCTGGATTTAAAGACAAATACGGATTATCGCTTGAAAGTAACGGCTGAAGGAGAACACATTCAAGTTTATCTCAATGATAAGCTTGTGATTGATGCAGTGGACCATACCTTTTCAGAAGGCTATGCAGGGTTGAACGTGTGGAATTCTACTAGTTTGTTTAATGATGTGAAGTTTGAAACAGTGGATTAAGGAATTGTGAAAGCTTCTGCTTGTTTGAGGGAGCTTTTATATACCATAAAAAAGCATGCTGCGGTAAAGTAGCATGCTTTTTTGAATTCCATAGGTTAGTGAAGAGGATTTTGACATATGATAAATATCTTACTAGTCTAATTAATTGTACATTTTAGTTCTTAAAAGGTCTTTTGAAAAATCCTCATAAAAATATGATAAAATCGGATAGGATATATATTTCGAGGAAGGAAAGTGTTTTTTATGATTATTGGTAACGAACAAGATTTAGAAAGTTTACGCAAAATTGGACGCATCGTTGCACTTGCGCGCGAAGAGATGAAAAACCAAGCAAAAGCAGGCATGACAACAAAAGAGCTTGATATGATCGGTAAAAAAATATTGGATGAACACGGTGCTATTTCTGCACCTGAAAAAGAATATAATTTCCCAGGTGTAACGTGCATTAGTGTAAACGAAGAAGTGGCTCACGGTATTCCGGGAGATCGAGTATTAAAAGATGGCGATTTAGTCAATGTGGATGTATCTGCCGTACTTGACGGCTATTATTCAGATACGGGTATTTCATTTGTTATTGGGCAAGACGAAGAAAAAGAAAAGCTGTGCCAGGCTGCAGTAGATGCATTTTGGGCAGCCATGAAAAAAGTAAAAGCTGGTTCAAAACAAAACCAAATTGGTCGCGCTGTCTCTAATTTTGCACATCAAAACGGATATGCTGTTATTGAAAACTTAACCGGTCACGGTGTGGGCCGCAGCTTGCATGACGCTCCTAACCATATTTTAAACTATTATGATCCAATGGATAAAGCCCTTTTGAAAAAAGGCCTTGTTATTGCTGTCGAGCCATTTATCTCTATGAAAGCTGATCACATCATTGAACGCGGAGACGACGGCTGGACATTTGTTACCCCAGATAATAGTCTTGTAGCACAATGTGAGCATACAATTGTGGTAACAAACGGCGAACCGATTATTTTAACTGAACTATAATCAAGTTTCGCACGTCTTCTTATTTTTATAGATTCCATTAATTAATAAAAAGCTACTTCACTTAGCAATGTTTTTTTATTGTGTTATAGTGAGGTGGCTTTTTTGATTTATTATGCAATGAATGATGATCATATTGATTTGCTTTGTTCAGATAACGTTTGAAAGATAGTGTAATTGAATATGCTCAAGGGAATGCTAAACATAGATCAAAATGAAAAGGGGTATAAAATGTGGAATATGTAAAAAGAGAAACGGCTATAAGTGAACTGACGCATCATATGGATGACATTTTAAACAAATATAACCTTCAAGGCGTCTCCGTATATGAAGAAGAAGGAGAAGGTAATCACTATTATCTTGGCTACACAGTAAAAAAGAATGATCATGTGTTTATGCTTAACAGACCTTATCTAAAAGATAAAGACGGGAAACTAGCAGTAGAAAATCAAGAATGGACCGTTCAAGGTAACGAAGGAGAAACAAATGGATATACTTCACTTGAAGATGCATTTCAAAAAATTGATGAAATCGTACATTAAATAAATTTGATGAATTTCACTGCGGGTGCTTTTCTTTGAACGCTTGAGTACGAGCAGTAGAAGCGCTAATAGGTGAGGGGTGTCTTTCATCTATACTATCTAAATTTTCTTTGCTTTGAAGTCTAGAAAAATTATATAATAAAAAATTGTTTTTTAAGGTTTTACTATATAAATACGGGGTACACATATAGTACAGCAGCTATCATGCAAATGGTTGTTGTGAAAGGTTAAATACTTAGCGTATGAAGGGACTGATTAGTTTTGAAAGGCTTAACAGCGACTTCAGCAAATGTATTACCGCAAATTGAAAGCAGATATTCGTATCTGACACAAGGCACTTTGGTTATGAACCGATATACGTAAGGAAAGGGCCTGACTAGGCAAACAAAGGAAAGACTGAATCAACGAGAAGAAGCCTGCATCTAAAAATGTAGGCTTCTTCTTTTTTACAGATGAAACTAAGATGACGAATGAGTACATAGCGAGGATGAATTCAAAAGATTCACATTCAATCAATTTTCCGTGCACGTTTTTCTTGAAAAAAGGTCATAAGTTGAAGATACTGTATATAACTATGTAAAAGAATTTTTGAAGACAAAATAGTAAATCTGCTTGAGGTGAAAATGATGAGAAAAGCAAATAAAAGTGAATTTCTGTGGAATACGTTAGACGGCTGGCTTTTTATCCCTAGGAACATTCCTTTACTATTTCTTTTTGTATTTCTCTTAGGGGTTTCTTACCTAGGTTGGGTTAAGCTGTTTCATAAATTCGTTTAGATACACCAATGAGCTGAAACAAAAAACTGTTTCAGCTTGTGGGCGTGCTGATTTATTTATTTTATGTATAGCTGTACCGTAATTTACCTAAATTATTCATTCCATCCTTTGCATACATCAACCCATTTTAAGCATTTCGAAAATTCTTCTAGTTCAGGTATTGTTAATTCGATTGCACTATTTCCACTTCCACAGGCAGGGAAAATGGTGACAAAACGTTTCAGAGATTCATCTAGGTACACGTGAACACCTTCATTAACGGCAAAAGGGCATACTCCGCCTACAGCATGACCAATCAGCGTTTCTACTTCACTTGCTCCAAGCATTTTTGCTTTGGTTCCGAACTCTTCTTTGTATTTTCGGTTATCAATTTTCGCATCTCCTGCTGCCACAATCAATAGAACAGTTCCTTCGGCGTTAAAAGAAAGACTTTTTGCGATCCGTTTCGGCTCGCATTTTAAAGCTTGCGCTGCTAGTTCTACAGTAGCACTGGACTCATCCATTTCGATAATTCGATTCTCCATACCATATTGTTTAAAATATGCTTTTACTTTTCCAATCGACATTTTTTATATCCATTCCTTTCTTGCAAATATGTATGATTGCCTTATAGAAAACGTGCAGTTGTTCTTTACAGTGAAAAATCTTATTATTTTAATATACAGAAATTATACACAACTTTGAAGTTAAAAGCACATATTCGTTTTAATTAAAAAAGTTACGTAGGTAAAGTATTTTTAACTGATTAAAGCAGGATTACGGAACCATTTGACGAATGTAACTATGTCGGCTGCGAAAACATAGGCATTAGAACGAAAGATAAATGATGAAATTGAAAAGGCGCAAACGTTCTAGTGAAATGAGGAGAAGTAATGCCAAATTTACACACTGTCGTCAGTTTTTTTAGCAGTACATGTATGGCAACGATGAGTATGATTTATTTGTTTTCCCTTGTGCCGCGCGCATGGTCTTTTAAATTTCGATTTGGAGCCATGATTATAGGAATCCCAGTCGGCATTATAATGGGACAGGTTGCTATGCTGATCGGCTGGCACCATCATTAAAACTTTGAATTTTTTAACAAAAAAGGAGACGTGTAAAATGAATACTGTTACATTAAACAATGGTTTAAAAATGCCTCAGCTTGGATTTGGCGTATGGCAAGTAGAAGATAACCAGGCAGCAGCTGCAGTGTCAAAAGCAATTGAAGTTGGGTACACCTCTATTGACACAGCCATGATTTATAAAAATGAAGAAGGAGTAGGCCAGGCTATTAAAGAATCTTCTGTTCCTCGAGAACAGCTGTTTATTACAACAAAAGTTTGGAACAGCGACCAAGGCTATGAAAATGCATTACGTGCATTTGATGAAAGCTTAGAACGATTAGGACTTGATTATGTCGATTTATATTTAATTCACTGGCCTACGCCTCAATATGATGAGTATGTGGAGACGTATAAAGCATTAGAAAAGCTTTATCACGATGGAAAAGTAAAAGCAATTGGCGTCTGCAACTTTGAAATTGAGCATTTAGAGCGCTTGTTAAACGAATGTGATGTAACACCGGTTTTAAACCAAATTGAGTGCCATCCGTATCTAGCTCAAAATGAATTAAAAGAGTTTTGCGCCAAACATAATATTTTTGTGGAAGCATGGAGCCCTCTTGATCAAGGAGGAGAAGTGTTACAAGACGAGGTCATTCAAAAAATTGCTGAAGTACATAGCAAAACTCCGGCTCAAGTTGTATTGCGCTGGCACTTACAAAACAACACAATTGTCATCCCTAAATCAGTTACACCGTCTAGAATAGAAGAAAACTTTAACGTGTTTGATTTTGAACTCACTGCCGATGATATGGCAGAGATTAATGGGTTAAACAGCAATCGCCGCAAAGGTCCGCACCCAAGTGACATGAACGTCCGATAACGTTTGAAAAATAAAATTGTGCAGCCGTGAATCATCGCTGTTATAAGAAATAATAAGTTTATTTCAGATTATTTAAAATTTTCTTAAATAACAATTGACAAATGATTAATTCAGCGTAATACTTAGTGTAGGTACCCTAGTTGCTTTAAGTTGTACAGCTTAAAGTGTATAGTGATTTAGTCATTTAGCGATTGTTTGTATGTATAAGTTGAAATGCCAATTATTAATAAAAGCCCATAGTGTAGGTAGGTTAGTTTATAGGGGGCTATATCAAAAGGAGCTTGTTTCCTCTTTGATATAGCCCCTTTTTGTGTTCAAAAAAAAGTAGTCTACAGTTTAACAAGGGAGCGGGTATGATGTTTATTCAAATCGACGGAAATTCACTGACGTTCGACCAAATCTACAAAGTTATTTACCAAGGATACTCCGTAAAAATTAGCGATCACGCAGTTGAACATATCCAAAAAAGCAGAACGTTAGTTGAAGAGAGTATTACGAACAACAACGTAATTTACGGAGTAAATACTGGATTCGGAAAGTTTAGCGATACGGTTATTTCAAAAATGGACTTAGCTGATCTGCAGATTAACTTGATTCGGAGTCATGCCTGCGGACTAGGAGAACCATTTTCTTTAGAGGTAAGCAGAGTGATGCTGCTTTTACGAGCAAATGCATTGGCTAAAGGGTATTCAGGCATACGACTGGAAACCTTGCAGCTGCTTATCGATTGCTTAAACCAAAATGTAGTGCCAGTTATCCCAAGTCAAGGTTCACTTGGAGCTAGCGGTGACTTAGCTCCATTATCACATCTAGCGCTGCTGTTAGTTGGAGAAGGAGAAGCTGTATATAATGGTCAGCGAATGCAAGGAGAAGAAGCTTTAAAGCTAGCGGGGCTTGAGCCTATCCAATTACAAGCAAAAGAAGGGCTAGCTTTAATCAACGGCACTCAGGCAATGACAGCTGTAGGAGTAGTTTCGTACCTTGAAGCTCAAAAGCTAGCAGATCTTGCTGACGGGATTGCAGCACTGACGTTAGAAGGCCTGCAAGGCATTTTAGATGCATTCATGCCCGAGTCTCATGGAGTAAGACCTTATCCGGAACAACAGCAGGTAGCTGCCCGAATTCTTTCATATTTAGAAGGCAGTCAATTAACTACTTCTCAAGGTCAAATAAGAGTGCAAGATGCTTATTCACTGCGCTGCATTCCTCAAGTTCATGGTGCTATTTATCAAGTTTTAAATTATGTAAAAGAAAAGCTGTTAATTGAAATTAATTCAGCAACCGATAACCCGCTCATCTTTGCCGACAGCGGCAAAGTAATTTCTGGAGGGAACTTTCACGGGCAGCCCATTGCGTTTGCTATGGATTTTCTAGGAATTGCAATGGCGGAGCTTGGGAATATTTCTGAACGGCGCATTGAACGAATAGTAAACCCTCAGCTTAGCGGGCTGCCGGCATTTTTAAGTGCAGATCCTGGTTTAGAATCCGGGCTCATGATTACTCAATACGCTGCTGCTTCATTAGTTTCCGAAAATAAAGTATTAGCGCATCCATCAAGTGTCGATTCTATCCCATCTTCAGCGAATCAAGAAGATCATGTCAGCATGGGAACGACTGCTGCACGTCATGCTTATCAAATTATCCAAAATACACGAAGGGTTCTATCGATTGAAGCAATTTGTGCGGCTCAAGCAGCCGATATTCAAGGGGTGGATAAACTGGCTTCGGAAACAAGAAAAATTTATTCCAGAATTAGAAAAACCGTACCAACCATTACTAAAGATCGAATTTTCTCACGTGATATTGAAGTGTTAGCAGCTGATTTCAAAACCTTTGTGCAAGATACTAATTATGAACTAGCGCTGTAATAAAAATGTTCGTTTAACAGTTTTTCATTTTTATAGAGGAGGAAAACAAAATGGAGACAAAACAAAGTGGGATGAAAGCACCTCGTGGGACGGAACTAACGACAAAAGGCTGGGTACAAGAAGCTGCTCTTCGCATGCTTCTCAACAATTTAGATTCTGAAGTAGCGGAGCATCCGGAAAAGTTAGTCGTATACGGAGGAATCGGAAAAGCAGCCCGTAACTGGGAGGCGTTCGAGCGTATTGTCGCAGCGTTAAAAGAGTTAGAAGATGATGAAACGCTTCTCATACAGTCCGGTAAGCCTGTTGCGGTTTTTAAAACCCACAGTGATGCACCGCGTGTTTTATTAGCGAATTCGAATCTTGTTCCTGCTTTTGCAAATTGGGAGACGTTCCATGAGCTTGATAAAAAAGGGTTAATGATGTACGGACAAATGACTGCAGGAAGCTGGATTTATATCGGAAGCCAAGGCATTGTTCAAGGAACGTATGAAACATTTGCTGAGTGTGCCAACCAGCATTTTAACGGAACTTTGAAAGGAACGATTACGGTAACAGCTGGATTAGGAGGAATGGGAGGTGCACAGTCACTAGCTGTTACGATGGCAGGCGGCGTTGTAATTGGAATTGATGTTGATCGCACGCGTATTGAAAAACGTATCGAAACAAAATATTGCGATACGGTAGTCGAAAGTGTAGCTGATGCAATCACGTTAGCTGAAGATGCAAAAAAATTGGGCAAAGCGCTTTCCATTGGATTAGTTGGAAATGCAGCCGAGATTCTTCCTGAAATGATAGAGCGAGGATTTATCCCAGATATTGTGACGGATCAAACATCGGCACATGATCCACTTAACGGATATTTGCCGATTGGAGTCAGCTTAGCAGAAGGAGAAAGATTGCGGAATACAAATCCAAATGAATATATAAAACAATCAAAAGCAAGTATGGCTATCCACGTTCAAGCCATGTTAGAGATGCAAAGAAAAGGCGCGGTTGCTTTTGACTATGGCAATAATATTCGCCAAGTGGCGCTTGATGAAGGCATCACGAATGCATTTGATTTCCCGGGATTTGTCCCAGCGTATATCCGTCCGCAGTTCTGTGAAGGAAAAGGACCGTTTCGATGGGTCGCTTTGTCAGGAAACCCAGAGGATATTTATAAAACAGATGAAGTCATTTTACGTGAGTTTTCGGATAATACGCATCTTTGCAACTGGATTAAAATGGCGAGAGAAAAAATTGAGTTTCAAGGATTGCCTGCGCGTATTTGTTGGCTAGGCTACGGAGAAAGAGCGCGCTTTGGAAAAATTATTAATGATATGGTGGCGTCCGGAGAACTGTCAGCGCCTATCGTTATTGGCAGAGATCATCTAGATGCCGGTTCTGTGGCGTCGCCAAACCGTGAAACTGAAGCGATGAAAGACGGCAGTGATGCAGTAGCAGACTGGCCGATTTTGAATGCATTAGTAAATACGGCAGCAGGCGCAAGCTGGGTATCTGTTCACCACGGAGGAGGAGTAGGTATGGGGTATTCTCTTCACGCTGGAATGGTTGTAGTAGCAGACGGGACGGAAGAAGCCGCCAAACGTCTAGAACGTGTTTTAACAACAGACCCAGGCATGGGTGTAGTTCGTCATGTAGACGCCGGCTATGATAAGGCCATTCAAACTGCAAAAGAAAAAGGAATACAAATTCCTGCGTTAAATGAATAAAAAAGGAGGGATACGTATGACTATTACGTATATCAAATGCGCTGCACAAGTCATTACGGTTAAAGGAGGAAGTCAGCCTAGACGATCGGAGGAAATGTCAGATCTAGGAATCATTGAAAATGGCAGCGTACTCGTGAAAAATGGAAGAATTGTATTTGCTGGGCCTGACGTCAAAGCGCAGGAATACCTTGAGCATATTGATGAACCTATTAATATAATTGATGCCGAAGAAAAAATCGTAACGCCTGGGTTGATTGATCCCCACACTCACCTTGTGTTTGGCGGCAGTCGTGAAAAAGAATTAGAAATGCGCTTAAACGGGGCAAAGTATATTGATATTTTAAAAGCGGGAGGAGGAATTTTACAAACAACCGTTAGTACACGACAAGCAACGGAAGAGGAGCTAATCAAGCAATCTACAAAACGTTTAAATAAATTTCTGCAGTACGGAGTTACAACTGTCGAAGCCAAAAGCGGGTACGGTTTAAATCTTAAAGATGAAATCAAACAATTAAAAGTTGCGAAGAAACTGAATGAACAGCATCCGGTAGATGTTGTTTCAACCTTTATGGGAGCTCATGCGGTGCCAGTTGAGTACAAAGGAAATGAAGATGAGTTTGTTCGTTTCGTTATCGAAGAAATGATACCAATCGTTGCAAAAGAAGAGCTAGCGGAGTTTTGTGATGTATTTTGTGAAGAAGGCGTGTTTACAGTTGAACAGTCAGATCGTATTTTACAAGCTGGAAAAGCATACGGACTAAAATCTAAAATCCACGCCGATGAAATTGTGTCTTTTGGCGGGGCAGAATTAGCGGCTAAAGTGGGAGCTGTGTCCGCGGATCATTTGTTAAAAGCATCGGATCAAGGAATTAAGCAAATGGCTGAAAGGGGAGTTATAGCCGTTCTATTGCCGGGTACTGCATTCTTTTTAATGGAAGAGCCGGCGCGTGCTAGGAAAATGATCGAAGCAGGAGTGCCTGTTGCTTTGTCTACAGATCGAAACCCAGGGTCTTCTCCTACGGAATCGCTGCCGTTTATTATGAATTTAGCTTGTTTAACGATGAAGATGACGCCAGCAGAAGTTTTAACCGCTTGTACGATCAACGCGGCTCATGCCATTTGCAAAGGGGATCAAATCGGCAGTATTGAAGTAGGTAAAAAAGCCGATTTAGTGCTATTTGACGCTCCCAATTACCAAACGCTGCAGTATAACTATGCCGTAAATCTTGTAGACACGGTATTAAAAGATGGAAAAGTTGTGGTTGAAGGCGGTGTTTTACATGAACTATCCGTACCCACAGCTTGATCGACCGCCTTTTTGCTGGCAGCGTCAAAGTACTTCTGATCCCAAAGTAAGTGATTGGATTCAGACAGTTGAAGATGGGAGCAACGTCGACTTTACATCGATAGATATTACGGTCTTGGGCGTGCCTCTTTCAAGATCTTCCATTAGCGCTTCTGGAGCCAGTGAGACGCCAATGGCCATGAGGAAGCTCTGGAAATCCTTTAACCCGTATCATATTGAGTATGATACGGATTTGACTTCCTTGTCAGTGTTGGATTTAGGAGACGTCAAACAGCACGTAACGGATATAGGGAAGTCTCATCAGTATATAAAAGAAGCGATGACGTCTATGCGGAAATGTCATCCGCACGCGCTGCCTATTATGCTTGGAGGAGATCATTCTATTACAGCTATGTTAGTAAAAGGGTGGAAAGAGTCATATCCCGAACAGAAAATAGGGATTTTACAGTTTGATACGCACTTTGACTTACGCAGCTTAGAAGATAACGGTCCTTCTAACGGAACCCCTATACGAAATTTAATCGAAAGCAACACGATTGATGCAGCTCATGTATGGAATATCGGACTTCACGGGTTTTATAATTCCAAATCGTTAAAGGAATATGCAGATAGCAAAGGCGTTCATTATGTAACGTTACTGCAAGCAAGAAAAGCAGGAATAAATCATACCGTGAAAGAAGCATTAAAACAGCTGAGCAAAGAGGTAGATATGATCTATTTAACAGTTGATATGGATGTGTTGGATATCGCTTACGCACCGGGAGTTCCAGCAGGAACGACAGGCGGAATGAGGACAGATGAGTTATTTGAAGCAGTATACACCGCGGGGAGTCATCCCCTTGTTCAAGCAATGGACATTGTATGTCTAGATCCGCTGCGTGATGTAGGAGAAATTACCGTGAAAGCAGGCGTACACGTGTTTTTGAATTTTTTAACGGGCGTTGCAAACAGAAAGTAAGGAAGTGTGCTTCCTTACTTTTTTTATGGCTCTTTTTATAAGCTTCATAAACGATTGTTGAGATTGGGATAAAATAACTTTAGAAGTATGTATGGGTTTTAGTAAATATATTTTTACTAAAATAAACGATTTTTATTGTTTTTATTCAAATTTAGTAATAATATATTTACTAAAGAAGGTGGATATCTCATGAAGGAAAAGCTGGCTAAGGAATATATCGCTTTAATACCGGTTTTATTTAAAAACTTCAAGAATTTAAACAAAAATGAAGTGAAATTAACACATTTACAAAATCACGTAGTTGAATTTATGTATATGAAAAAAAGAGATTTGAATATTAAGGAAATTAGTAATGGATTAAATATTGCCAAACAACAGTTAACGAATGTTATCAGTGAATTAGAAAATGAAGGATATTTAATCAAAATGCCTGATCCGCGAGATAAGCGTGCAGTTTTAGTCTCATTAACGTCTAAAGGAAAAAGTATTCAAGAGGAAAAATGGAGAGGGGTTTATAGTAACTTTCATACAAATCTTGCGAAGTTAAATGATGAAGAGCAATTAGACCTGCAGTTTGCTCTTCATAAATTAAATGTTTTATTAAAAAAGATGGAGGGATAAATTATGAATCAATGGGAACGAATTTCACTCATTAGTGTAGGCGTTATAGGCGGGACAGTAATGGGAGTAATTTATAAAGATATATCAAACTGTTTAATTACAGGTGTTATTGTTGCTTCAATCATTACGGTAATGCTCAATCAAAAAGCGAAAAAAACAGCTAGATAGTATGAATAAACGTAAGACAGCACCAGCAAGTTGCGAACTCGACGTTCTGGTGCTGCCTCTATAAAATTTATCTTCTAGATGAATTTTACGAAGCGGAATACGTTTTAAGAGCTTCAAGCATCAGATCCCAAAATCCATCGACATCAAGGGTTAAACCAAACTTCGCATTTGCTTTCCTTCCTGTAACTCCAAGCAAATCAACTGAAGTTGTTCCAGCGGTATATTCTCCGCGTGTTTCTACTACGATATTAACTTCCTTTAGGGTAAATAGTTCTGGAGCTATGCAATAAGCAACGGTTAATACATCGTGAACAGGAGGGCCATCAAAACCAAACGTTTCCTTATAGGTAGATTTAAAAAATGCTAATAATTCACCCACCTTTTTTGCTACGTTATTATCAATGTTCATCACTTGGTTAATAACATTATCTGTTGCAACGGCTTGATGCGTAATATCTAACCCCATTACTACGAGTGGAATGCCGCTATCAAACACTTTTTTAGCCGCTTCTGGATCTGCCCAAATATTAAACTCAGCCGTTGGCGTCCAGTTCCCGAAGGTTCCACCGCCCATAAGGATAATCTCTTCAATGTTTTCTTTCATTTCTGGAGCTTTTATTAAAGCTAAAGCAATGTTCGTTAAAGGACCGGTAGGCAAAAGCGTAACGGGATCTTCTGACTCTTTGACCATTCGTATAATAGTATCTACTCCGTGTTCTTCGCTCCAGCTGCGAGAGAGAGCTGGGAACTCAGGGCCGTCTAATCCTGAATCCCCGTGTATACTAGGCGCGTTTTCACGTCTGCGCATCATTGGTTCGCTTGCTCCTTTTGAAACCATCACGTTATGTAACGATACTAAATCACACACTTTCAAAGCATTCATCGTCGTTTTTTCAATTTCTGCGTTTCCTGAAACAGTTGTAATCGCTAAAATATCTAATTCCGGTCGTGCGGCAGCCAAAATGATAGCAATAGCATCATCATGACCTGGATCACAGTCCATAATAATCTTTCTTTTTTTCATTATGATCACCTCTATAGAATGGATAAATTGCTGTTAATTTTACATGGATTTTATTTTTTCTAAAATAGCTTCTGTAAACTCCGACGTAGAGGCATGTCCGCCTAAATCTTTCGTTTTTACTTCAGCTTGGAGCGTTTGATAAAGTGCGTGTTCTACTGTAGCAGCCACTTCTGTAAGTTTGTGATCCGCATGTTTTTCAGCCAGCCATTTCAGTAGCATGGCTGCTGAAGAAATAATACCGGTTGGGTTTGCTATGTTCAAACCTGCGATATCTGGCGCAGAACCATGAGCTGCTTGTGCCATAGCGATATGTTCATTTGCATTAAGAGAAGCGGCTAATCCTAAGCTTCCTACAAGCTCGCCGGCTAAATCTGAAAGAATATCACCGTACATGTTTTCTGTCACAATGACATCGAAATCGGCTGCACGACGTACGAGATGAGCAGCCATGGCATCGATATGGTAGTCGTCCACTTTTACTTCAGGATATTGCTCAGCTATTTCTCGACAAACGTTTAGAAATAGTCCGGTACTTAATTTTAAAACATTTGCTTTATGTACGATTGTTACTTTTTTATGACGCTGCATGGCCAATGCAAAAGCTTCATGTGCAATTCTTTCTACAGCTTTTCGCGTAAATACCCCCGATGTCACCACAACGTCTTTTGTAATCTGCCATTCCCCGTGTCCAGAATACATATTACGATCGGCATAAAATCCTTCTGTATTTTCTCGGACGATCACTAAATCAGCTTTTTTCACGACGCTTTTAATACCTTGCATTGTTTTAGCAGGGCGAATATTTGCGTAAAGATCTAAACTGTGACGAAGCTCTCCGCTAGGATTACGCTTTTCTTTGTGTTCAAGAGGGTAAGCCGCAGAATCATGCGGGCCAAGTATCCATCCATGCGTATGTTTTAAAGCATCTATCGTTACTTCTGGAAGAGGATCGTTATATTGTTTAATTCCTTCCCATCCCATAGGCAGATAAATCCATTCCATTTTTACTCCTGCTTTGCAAGAAGCAGTTTTAACTACCTTAACTGCGGCATCGACAATCTCCGGCCCGATGCCATCACCGGCCAATACCCCGAAACGATAAACAGTCATTGTTTTGAACACCCTTTCATTATGCGCAATGCTTTTATAAATAGATTGAAGGTTTATAGTATTAATCTACTTAAAGAAAAGACAATAATAAAATAGTATTTTTTTATGTTTATAGATTAAATTCTTTTATCTTTCTTTTTGCAGCTTTTTAAAAAAAGAACTAGCTAATGCTTCGTGCTTCAGATTTTCTATCAACCAACATCTTAATTGGCGCTGTTGATTTTTTAAAAACACCCAATTAACACCTAAAACACGATTTAATTATATCATAATTCAGAAAATTAAACGGTTCTACGTTGGCACGAAAATTGCTTGTACTGTATATGAGGAATACAAAAGAAAGGAGCAATATGTAGTCGCAGATAAGGAAACTGCTTTTAAAGAACGAGATGTCTGTTTAAAGTTATTATTTCACAATGAAGGGGAGAAGAAGGATGAGTGAACCGCAAAAGGAAATGAGTTCATTAAATCATGTACGAAAAAAAGAGAGGAAAATAAACGTTTTTGCTTTATTGTTAGGCTTTCTTGTGATTGCTACCATTTTAACGTATATCTTGCCAGCTGGAGAATATGCGCGTGTAGAAGTAGACGGGAGAACAACGGTAGATCCTCAATCGTTTAAATGGATTGATTCTACACCTGTTGGATTCTTTGATATGGTCAAAGCGATACATACAGGAATGGTAGAAGGAGCCGACATTATCTTTTTTGTATTAATTATCGGTGGTTTCTTTGGTGTACTAAGCGCTACAGGGACAGTAGATGTATTAATTACAACGATGGCTAAAAAACTTGCTACCCGAGAAAAATTATTAATTCCTGTTATGATGCTATTTTTTGCAGTAGGCGGTTCTTTAATGGGGATGGCGGAAGAAACGCTAGCCTATATTCCTCTTTTAATTCCCCTGGCACTTGCTCTTGGATTCGATGCATTAACAGGGACTGCTATTGTTTTAATTGGCGCATCGGCTGGTTTTACTACGGCAGTTATGAATCCATTTACAGTGGGTGTTGCACAAGGAGTAGCAGAGCTTCCTATGTTTTCTGGAATGGGCTTTCGACTCATCTTGTTTGTAGTTGTTTACGCTGTTTCAGTTTGGTTTGTCTACCGATATGCGATGAAAGTGAAAAAAAGTCCTTCTATTGGGACGTACGGAAAATACAGCATAACCAGCGCAAATAAACTTTTAAACTCGGATGCCAAGTTAACTAGAAAGCATAAATGGATTATGGCAGCATTTCTTGTTAACTATGTAATTCTTGCTTTTGGCGTTATTAAGTACAAATGGTACATTACTGAAATTGCCTCTTTATTTGTCATTTTGACAGTTGTAATTGGGATTATTGGAAGGCTCTCTGTTGAAAATACGGTTAAGTCGTTTACAAACGGGGCAGCAGCACTAGTTGGAGGAGCGCTTGTTATCGGAGCTTCTCGTGCTGTTCTTGTTGTTTTAAATGAAGGACATATTGTAGACCCTATGCTTCATCAAGTATCTGGAGCTATTCAGCATATTCCGGGATATTTAAGCGTCATCGGAATCTATAACTTCCAAGCGCTGATTCATCTTATTTTAGCATCTGGAACAGGTCATGCGATGCTGACGATGCCAATCATGACGCCTCTTGCAGATTTACTTGATATTACAAGGCAAACAGCAGTATTATCTTTTTCTTTTGCAGACGGCATTGGAAATATTATCTTCCCGACAGCTGGAACATTAATGGCTGGTTTAGCGATTGCGGGAATTTCATGGACAAAGTGGGCCAAATGGGTGTTGCCGTTAGTCCTTATTCAATATGTGATTGGTTTAATTGCCGTTGTGATTGCTTATTTTATCAATTACGGACCATTTTAAGCATTAAAATTATATAGAAAAATGTTATTCGTAAGTTGAGCTTACTAGTAGGAGGAATAGAAGTTGTTAACCTTAATCAAAAACGCAGAAGTATATGCACCAGAGTATTTAGGAAAAAAAGACGTATTGCTTGCAAACAGCAAAATCATCCTTATAGAGGATTGTATTGATCATGTAAATACGTCCATTCCTATTCATGTTGTAGACGCTGCTAATGATGTTATAGCTCCAGGCTTTATTGACTCACATGTTCATATTATTGGCGGAGGAGGAGAAGGCGGATATAAAACACGCACGCCTGAACTAATGTTAACCGATGCAACGACTGCCGGTGTTACAACTATTGTAGGTGTACTTGGAACAGACGGTACAACAAGAAGAATGGAAAGTCTTCTTGCTAAAGCAAGAGGATTAGAAGAAGAAGGAATTAGCTGCTTTATTCACACAGGTTCTTATCAAATACCAGTAAAAACGTTAACTACCAGCATCGAAGAAGATCTTATTTTAATTGATAAAATTATCGGAGTAGGTGAAATTGCCATTTCTGACCACCGTTCCTCTGAACCGACATTTGAAGAACTGGTAAAGGCGGCTTCTGCTGCCCGCAATGGAGGGATTTTATCAGGGAAAGCCGGAATATTAGAAGTTCATGTAGGAGACGGGGAACGGAAATTATCTTTATTAAATCAAATCGCAGATAAAACAGATCTGCCAATTCGTCAGTTTCATCCTACACATATTAATCGAAATGAAGAACTTTTTAAAGAAGGAATTCAATTTGCAAAACGAGGTGGCTATGTAGATTTTACAACTAGCACCATTCCATATTTTTTAGAAGAAGGCGAAGTTAAGTGCAGCAAAGGGTTACGTATCATGCTTGAAGAAGAAGTTCCAATCTCGAGCATTACGTTCTCATCCGATGGACAAGCGAGCCTGCCGTTTTTTGATGATAACGGAGACTATAAAGGGCTTCAAGTTGGAAAAGTGTCTTCTTTATTTCAAGAAGTACGAGATGCAGTATTAGAAGAATCAGTGCCGTTAGAAACAGCTCTTCAAGTCATTACGTCTAATCCTGCCAAAGTATTAAAACTGGACAATAAAGGGCATATTCAACCTGGAAAAGATGCAGATTTAGTCCTTTTAGACAAAGAGACACTAACAATTAAAACAGTTTTTGCTCAAGGTAAAGTAATGGTAAAAGACGGTGTCCCTGTTGTGAAAGGAACGTTTGAATAACAGGTTTTAAACATCATTTAACGAAAGTATCGCGGAAGGATACGAGCTAATTAGAAAAAGGTATTAAAATTTGCGTGGAAAGGATCTTTCAAATGAAAAAGAAACTTGTTTCATGTCTTATCAGCTTTACATTACTTTCTTCTTTGAGTACACCGCTGCTTGCAAAAGCACAAGAAAATACTGGAGACATTAAAGGCAGCCTTGTTATTGCAGGCGGAGGTGTAGGAACATCCAATGACGACATATATGAAAAATTCCTCTCGCTTGCTGGAGGAAAAGAAAAAGCAAAAGTAGGGATTATTCCAGCTGCTAGCACAACGCTGCAGTCTTCTGAAAAGTTTAAGGAAGACCTCGTGAAATACGGAGCAAACTCAGATTCTATTCAAATACTTCCCGTTTCAAATCACGATTTTTCTGATACACAAAAGGACGAATCAACCTGGAAGAATCAAGTAAATGATAAGGAGTTATCCCGTACGATTAAAGGACTAACGGCAGTTTGGTTTGTTGGAGGAGATCAAACCAAAATTGTGGATTCTCTTCGTCAAAATAATGGAAGTGATTCTGAAGCGTTAAAAGCTATTTGGGATATATATCGTAAAGGAGCAGTAATCGGAGGCACAAGTGCAGGAGCTGCAATTATGAGTGACGTCATGATTACAGGAGGAGACAGTCTAGGAGCGTTAAAAGACAGTTTAGAAAACAAGGAAAATAAACATGTAAGCAAAAACAAACGCAGTCAAAAAGAGTACGAGCCCCTGTCAATTCAAAAAGGGCTGGGGTTTTTCCAACACGGCATAATTGATCAGCACATGGATGAACGAGCACGACTTGGGCGACTTGCAGTAGCTGCATATATTTCTGAACGTGACAAAGAAAAAAACTTTGCATACGGTGTGGACGAAGATACGGCTATGGTCGTTAACAATAAAGATCAAAAGATTGAAGTTGTTGGACGAAGCGGAGTAGCCGTCTTGGATATGAGCGAAGCTAAGCTAAAATCAGCTTCGAGCTATACATCTAAGCAAAAAGCGCGTTCAGGCTTAGCGAACATAAAAGTTAGTTACTTATCTCCTGGAGATCAAATTGACTATCATTTAAAATCATTTGAATTTCCAAAAGAGAAAGTAGAAACGAAAGGATTTGAATATAATTCCTTTAGCGCGCTGCCTGCTACGGGTGTTTTTACACCCTATGGAAGATTAAAGGCTTATTTATCCTATTCTCTTGTTGACAATGAATCGATGAAATCTGCTAGCAGCTATGTTTATGACAGTAGAGGGTCTGGTTACGAAATTGCTTTTCAAAAGGAGAATGATACAAACGGCTACTGGAGATATACTGACGGACAAAAAGATGACTATTCCATTGTAAATGTCAAAATGGATATTACGCCCAAAACCTTCAAATTCCAGCCGGATAAAAAAACTAGTTTAACGTATAAAAAATCTACTTTTTCTTCATCTGAAAGTCCTGCATACGATTCGATCAAAGGTAATCTTTTAATTGCAGGCGGAGCGCTTGGCAGCAGCAATTCAAGCGTGTATAACAAGTTTATTAATCTTGCAGGAGGAAAACAAGCCAAAATAGGAATTGTGCCTGCAGCGAGTACTAAGTTCGACTCTTCTAATCAGTTTAAAAGTGATTTAATTAAATACGGAGTGAAAGCAGAAAATATAGAGATTTTACCTATTTCGAACCATGACTTTAAAGGAACTTCTGAAAATGAGTCGACCTGGAAAACAAATATAAACAGTGATAAACTAGCGCAAAAAGTTAAAGGGCTAACGGGCATTTGGTTTGTAGGAGGAGATCAAACCTTGATTACGGGCTCCTTGCGTAATGAAAATGGCTCGGACTCAAAAGTTTTACAAGCTATATGGCATACGTATAAAAACGGGGCAGTACTTGGCGGTACGAGCGCCGGCGCGGCAATTATGAGTAATACTATGCTCGCAGGCGGAGATAGCTACGGAGCTCTTTCGTACGGGTTTACAGACACATATGATGATATGACTCAGCAAGAACAAGGGCCTGCTTATTTGGAAAAAGGCCTTGGCTTCTTTCAATACGGTCTTGTAGATCAGCATTTTGACAACAAAGCAAGACTCGGACGTCTTATTGCAACAGCATATGAAAAAGGAAATAAAAATCAGCTTTCATACGGAATTGATGAAGATACTGCTATGGTGGTAAATAATAAAGAAAAACAAATAGAAGTTGTGGGAAGAGGCGGTATTACGCTAGTTGACTTAGCGAAGGTACAGACAAATGACAAATTTCCGAGTGATTACAAAAATATTGTTATCTCTTGTATTACTCCAGGCGATAAAGTAAATATCACAACAAAAGAAATCGTCATAAACCCAGCTAAAACGTCTACTAGAAAAAATGAATACTACAGTGAAAAGGTTGGACCAAATACAGGTCTTTTCTCTCCACACGGTGTATTAAGAAAGTTTTTAGCTTACGATCTTATTGATAACGCTCAGAGCAAAGAAATAAAGAGCTATGCGTTTAACCAAAACAAAGGATTTGAGCTTACCTTCCGAAAAAGCCCCGAAAGCAATGGGTATTGGGCTTATACAGACGGTCAAAAAGACGATTATTCCATTGTAAAGGTAGCCTTAGATATCAAACCAATAAAAGTAGCTATTAAATAAAAAGAGAACAGACAGTAATTCAATGCATCTAGCACTTTAGCATATTGTGCCTCCACCTATTAAAGCGGAGGCACTTTTTTCTACTTGTTTTTATTTACAATAGGGACAAACGTCCGCTAGATGAAATGGAGGGCAACGTATAAAATGATAGGTACAGTATCCCAAGACTAATCTCTGAAGGCAAGCAAATTTAAAGGCCCGTAGAAAGGTGTTCATACGATGAAAAAGAAATTAGTTTTAATAACAGGAAGCAAGCAAACTAGAATCATTTTGCACAATCAATTAAAAGAGCTGCTAGACGATTACATTTTTATTGAATGCTTTGCGATTGACGAAGAATTACCGGGTGAAATTGATGGCGATGTTGTACTCTACTCATCAGAGAGTATAAAGCACGAAATGAAGGACAGATTAGACGTTCAGCATGCACATGAAATTGTAGGAAATAGAACAATTCACCATAAACATATAAATGAATTGCTGCAAATCCCTGCCCATACAAAAGTATTAATTGTAAACGATGACGATAAAGAAACCCTTAAATTAATAGAATCTCTCTATCAAGTAGGTATTAATCATGTTCAGTTTATTCCTTTTAAAAAGCAAAAGACCTATTACGAAGGTGTGGAAGTTGCTGTTTCTCCAGGTGAGATTCACTTATGTCCGCCATATGTAAAACATGTAATTGATATAGGCGTTAGGCTTTTTGATATGGCGACCATTTTTGAACTTATAAAATCATTTGGTTTTCATCAGTCTAATCATTCAATTATTTGGGATCGCTATTTGCGAAATATTATTGAGCTGCAAAAAAAGCTAATAGAAGCAGAAGGGCAAATGAAAGAACTTCACCTCCATGTAAAGAGTGTTGTAAATGTAGTAGAAGATGGGATCCTGGCCGTGGATTTCAATAAAAGAATTACGTTATTTAATAAAAGGTTAGAATCATTGTTTCAGCTATCTTCTTCTGATGTTGTAGATCGTGAAATTCAACATGTCATTTCTAACGAAGGCCTTGTGGAGTTTATTACATCGTCCGACGAGAAAAGTCAGTACTTTAACGTAAACGGATACGAAATGGTTATCTATAAGTCTATGATTCAGGAAAGCAATACTACGGTAGCAACGTTTAAAAGTGTGAATCAAGCTGTTGAAATAGAAGGAAAAGCGCAGTCGGAACTTAGAAAAAACGGCTTTTCTGCTAAGTATAATTATCAAGATATTATCGGAGAACACCCAGCTTTGCTTAAAACGATGGAAATTTCCCGGAAAATGGCGGTTACTGAGTACCCTATTTTAATTCAAGGAGAAACCGGTACAGGAAAAGAGCTGTTTGCTCAGGCCATCCATAATCATTCTACACGTAAAAACGGACCGTTTCTTGCCGTGAATTGCAGTGCCATGACCGATACATTGCTAGAAAGTGAGCTGTTTGGGTATGAAGAAGCCAGTTTTACAGGAGCCCAAAAAGGCGGCAAAAAAGGGCTGTTTGAGAGCGCTGATAAAGGTACGATCTTCCTGGATGAAATTGGTGATATCAGTCCGCGTTTACAAACTCAGCTTTTAAGAGTGCTTCAAGAAAAAGAAATTAGACGGGTAGGAGGGACAAGAGTTATTCCGATCAATGTAAGAATAATAGCAGCTACTCACAACAATTTACTACATAAAATGAAAGAAGGGTTGTTTCGAGAAGATTTGTACTATCGTTTACACGTATTATCTTTAACGATTCCTCCTTTAAGGTATAGAAGAACCGATATTCCTTTACTGATTCATCATTTTATTTCTAAATCAAAAACGTGGACGCATATCCATCCAGAAGCGATGAAGCTGCTTATCGAATATGAATGGCTAGGAAATATAAGAGAATTAAAAGGAGTCATCGAGTATTTGCTTACTGTCTGTGATGAAAACGAAGTGAAAGCAAAAGACGTAGAGTATAGGCTTAGTAGTCAAAAGGAGGAGCATACTTTACATGAAATTGAAAATGAATCGGTTGACTTGATCGAACTTCAAGAAAATCACGCTCTGTTAGAAACGATAAAGCAGTGTAATGATACAGGAAAAGCAGCAAGCAGAAAGTGGATTACACAGCATTTAAAAGGCTTTACTCTTACAGAACAGCAGGTGAGAAATCGTTTGGATGTACTAGAAGAAAAAGAGTATATTATAAAACGCAGAGGCAGAGCAGGAACGAAAATAACAGAAAAAGGACTGCATTATCTATATCATTTAAAAACAAAACAGCACTTAGTCAATCCTTAATATACGGAAGAAAGGGAAACTTCACTAATCAAGTTTCCCTTTTCTATAAAATAGTGTCGTCATAGACTTGGCGTTTACGGCTGATTTCCTCCGTATACTTTTCCTGTAGAGGAAGTAATAACACCGCCATTTACGTTTAAAGTATAAGCTAACCCTCCAGAACCCGTCCAAGTGGAAAGATTAAAAGTGCTACCATTAAATAGTTTATAGATAGAAATATTATTAAACGTCAGCGGCTGACCGCTTATACAAGTAGTAGGCGCCTTATTCGTTTTAGCTAGATAAACAGCTGCGTTTGTAGAGCCTGGCTGTGTTACTACTTTAGCTGAACCATCTTTTTCTACCAGAAGCGCTGACTGTTCATTAACAGCAATTCCTTTGGCGCTTGTTCCAGTTTCTTCTCCGTCTTGAATATTACGTGCAAGAAATGTTAAAAAGCGTCCCATTCTATCTCGTTGTTCAAAATGAGTGTCTGTTTGAATGTTATTATTATGCGGGGTTTGAATCAAATAATCTGTAAAAGAAATAAGAGAACTATAGGGATTGTTTAGCGCTGTTTTCGAATCTAAAGTTGTAGAGCCTGCTGAGATAGAGTCATAAACGTGATCACCTTGAATCATGGTGCCGGCGCTCGTTCCTCCAAAAGGAATGCCTTGATTAATACGATTATTTAAGGCTGTAAGAGCTGGCGATCCTTTTAAGAAATCTACGTAATCAGCTTGATTGCCTCCAGCAAAAAAGATGCCTTCTGCTTTGTTAATTTTGTCAATTAAAGAAGAGTCTGAACCTGCTCTTATTAAATCATCAACAACAATTGTGCTAACAGAGTTAAGGGGCTTACCTATGCTTTTGGCAAGGTCATAGATATATGAATTATAGGCGTCAGTACCCGTCGCTCTTATAACCAAGAAATCTCCGCCGTTTGCCTTTTGGATCATCCATTTGAATGCTTCATCTACATCGGTGCTTCCGCCCATATAGACTTGTCCGAAGCTTGTACTAGTAGCTTTATCTGCAGTACTTCCGACTTGATAAAGCGTATAAGGTGCAGAAGCAGCGGAAGTGGAGATTGGAAGTAAAAGAGATGCCGCGAGAACAGCACAAGTAATGACTTGCTTTTTAATACTTTTCTTACGTTCAGCTTTTTTCATAAAGTTCTCCTCCTTTAATAAGTGTTCATAAATGAATATGCAAGTTTTATACCAACTTATTGAACACCAGCAAAATAGTGAAAGAAGGCTTTTTTTAAAAGCTCTATGTGTAATATAGGTTATTTATGGGTCATTATTAAGGTTTTTTACACCCGAAAAATGCCGAGAACGACTCTAACTTGGATATCTAATATTGAAAAGAAATTGAAAAAGGTCTATTACAAGATTACATCCCTCATTGAAAAATCACCTTTAAAAACTTAAAATTATAATAGAAAGGAAAAACAAGGATAAAAAGAAGAGCTGTCCGCAATAGCAACTTATTTATCAAACAGACCTTCATTCTATCAATATCTTCATCTCTTAAATATTTTCCACCAGCATTTCTACGCAGAAAAATTATACATGAGAGGATCTGTCAAAATGAACAAACAGGAAAGTAGCTACAGATGGGTTGTTTTTGGAACCGCTTTATTAGCGTATTATTTGATTGTCAGTCAACGAACAGCCCCTGGACTTATTACAGAACAGTTAATGAAAGATTTTCACGTTTCAGCGTCTGTTATAGGATTAATGACTAGTATACAGTTTTTAGCATATGCAGGTCTTCAGATTCCTATTGGTTTACTTTCTGACCGATACGGTCCCAATCGATTTTTGATTATAGGGTCGCTTTTAACGGGAATAGGAAGTCTTATCTACAGCACGGCCCCTAACGAATATGTGTTAATTTTCTCTCGTTTACTAGTCGGTACGGGAGACTCCATGATTTTTGTCAATTTAGTGTTAATTTTAAGTCAGTGGTTTAAGGGAAATGAGTTTGTAAAGCTATTAGGTTTAATTGGGCTGGTAGGAAGTGTAGGTTCATTATCAGCTACCGTGCCTTTGTCTATGTGGATTTCATTTTCAGGCTGGAGAGTTCCTTTTCTTAGCATAGGTCTAGTTTTAATGGCGGTATCCTACCTGCTTTATGTCGTTTTGGTGGTAAAACCTAAACGATTATTTCAAGATGATGCTAAAGCAAATAAATCTTCTGTTAAGACTCCGGAAAGTGTATGGGCGATCCTAAGGAGAGTGATGACAACTCGCCAAGCCTGGGCAACATTTCTTTGTCATTTTGGTGTAGTTGGTACATATATCGGCTTTATTGGTTCTTGGGGAGTTCCTTATGGAATGAATGTGTTCCATTTATCTCGCGCTGATGCAAGTCAGCTTATTATGTATGGTCTGTTTGGCGCTATGATTGGCGGACCTTTAATCAGCTGGATATCAAGCAGGTTAAATTCCATTAAAAAAATTTATTCACTTATTCATCTTATTGTGGTGCTTAGCTGGACTGGGTTATTACTTTCCGGCGTGAAACCTTCATTCATGCTAGTCGTTATTTTGCTTTTTATCATCGGCTTTGGAAACGGCGCAAGCGCTTTGACATTTGCCGTAGTACGTCAATCCTTCTCAGTAAAAGAAGTAGGAGTTGTATCAGGTTTTGCCAATATGGGAGGCTTTTTAAGCGCCGTATTATTACCTAGTATTTTCGGGAATGTCTTGGATTTATTCCCCGAGCGTTCGCTGCATGTTGGTTATCATTATGCTTTTATGATTCCCATCTTGTTTTCAATAATGGGGTTGTTAGGTGTCTTACTAATTAAAGAAAAGGGAAAAAAGGAGCAGAAAGTGCTGAATGCTTCTTAATGTCTTATACAATGAGAGACATGCAAGAAAAAACGGGGCTGTCTGCGCCCACTCTGCGATACTACGAAAAGGAAGGCATTTTACCGTTTGTGGAACGAAATGAACATGATCACCGTCTATACAATGACCAGAATATCGAGTGGGTCAAGTTTATTTTAGCCTTACGTGCAACAGGAATGCCGCTTGTCGAGATTAAACAGTATGTAGTAGAGTCATATAAAAAAGGAGAAAGTACCATCAGCGAACGTAGAAACATGATGCTTCAGCATAAAAAGAAAGTGGAAGCAGACATGTCGCAAACCTACCTGCATCTAGAACGAATTAATTATAAACTTGCGCTGTACGATACGTTGGAAGCTGGTTTAAACAATAAACAAATAAAAATTTAAATGCTGATAACAAAGAATCCTGTTCATACACAAACTATACAGGTGTTAAAAACTGCGAAACAAACAAAACAAGATAACTGCACAGTTATCTTGTTTTGTTTGTTCTATTCTAGTATGTACTGCTTAAATAAAGAGCTACATCGCGAATTGCTTTATCAGTTGCACTTTCTATTAACTCTCTGTCCTTTGTATACGAATAAAGAGTATCGCCGTGAAGAAGGTGGTCTGATAAATTTAATAAGCCGACAGCCCGCTTGTTGAATTTATGAGCAATGGCCAAAGTGGTAGCTGTCTCCATATCCACACCGAGAAAACCTGCAAGCGACCATTCCTTTACCATGTCAAGTGTCTCGATCAGCATGGCACCCATACTGACCACGTGTCCTTTTATATAGCTGTAGCCTTTTTGTTCACAATATCTACAGGCGGCTTCGACTAACTCTTGGTCAGCTTCTACAAGCGTTTTTTCTGGTAAATACCAGTGTGATACGCCATCTTGCATTTTTGCTGCAGATACGATTAAGATATCTCCATATTGTATAGTAGAAGATAAGCCTCCAAAATATCCCGTTTGAATAAATAAGTCGGTTCCGCTGCCGGCAAATTGATGTACGATGTTTGACGCCATCGGACTGCCGTACACATTCGCAAATCCTATGTTTCTTTTATTTAACTTACCTATTATCGTGTTCCATTTAGGCATATGAACATCAGTGGATAAGATCTCTTTCCATAAATTTATATTATCTTGAAATTCCCACTCACCATGAATAATAAATGCATTAGGCAGCTCTTTTTCTGGTAGCTTTAATACATTTAGCCAATCTTCTTTTTCAAAATCGCCATACAGCTTCATCTTTTTCTCCTTATTTTCTCAGTTAGACTAGTTAGAAAAGAATTCTTCATTACTAGCTTTCATTCCTTTAATTTTTAGAACTAACAAAGATAAAAGAAATGACAGTGCTGATTTAAAAATGAAGTTATGCGTGCTTTTTCTGTTCATTTCTCGACAAATATTTAGAATTAAAAAGGAATTCAGTAATAATAAAAGAAATTTCTTATTAACGTTTATTTAAATTAGATAAAGCTGTGAGAAAAGCTCCGTTTAGTGAATGAATAAGAGGAGGGAAGGTACAGGTGTCAAATTATTTTCCCGTAATTAAAACAAAAAGGCTTATCCTAAGGGAATTTGAAACAGAAGACGCAGGCAGTATTTTAAAATACCTATCCGATAAAGAAGTAATGAATTTACGTGTGGAAAATTTGATGATTTGTATATGTATTCGTTATTAAAACAAGATTTTGACAGGCTTCAACCACATGAAGAGAATATCTAGACATCGTTATTAAGAATATAGCACAATGACAGATAAGAGGAAAATGTATGACCCGTTTTAATGTTGATATTGTTCACTATCATTCTCAATTTGCTGAGCAAACGGTAAAAATGTGGAGAGATAGTAAAGAAAAAGCAATTGAACAAAAGGAAATGCATAGTTTTGACCGTCATGTCTATTTTTTAAATCATATATTGTCAGCACACTATAAAATTGAATTAGCGTTAATGTATGAACAAATAGTAGGAATGATTGCTTATCATGCTGACGAAATTAGCCAACTGTACGTTCATGTAGATTATCAAGGAAGAGGAATCGGACAGCTTTTACTCGAAAGAGCCAAGACAGAATCAAATGGGAAATTAATATTACGTACATTTGAACGAAATAAAAATGCCCAGAGGTTTTACGAGAAACACGGCTTCAGTATTATAAAAAGAGGATGTGAAAACGAAGAGAAACTCCCGGATATTACATATGAATGGACAAACAAATGAAGCATACGTAATTTTAATAAAGGAGCGGTTAGTGTGAATACGTTAGCACATGAAACATAACAACGCTGTCTATATGTCCGTGGTCCGCCTTTTACTAGTTTAGGATAGATGATTAATGCTAGCTATAAAAAGGAGGAGTTCAATATGATAACGGACAAATATTTTTTTAATGCTGTAAACAATACAAATAATGTTGATTTTACTGGCTGGGATTTTTCTATTATTACTCGTACTGGTCGTATGGATAGCGACGTGCTTTCGTGGTCATACGGAAGTGAAGCTATTCGTCTTATTCAAAACTCTAATGCCGCTTTAGATATGGGAACAGGAGGAGGAGAATTTTTATCTTTGTTACAGCCTTTTCCTCGCGTTATGTACGCTACAGAAGGATACAAACCTAACATTCCAATCGCTAAAAAACGTTTAGAACCGCTTGGTGTCAAAGTTGTTGAACGAACTGAAGACAAAAATTTACCGTTTAAAGATGATACATTTGATTTGATTTTGAACCAGCATGAATCTTTTTGTGCTTCAGAAGTAAGCAGGATTTTGTCAAAGGAAGGCACGTTTTTCACGCAACAAGTGGGAGGGTTAGACTGTTCACGAATCAATGAATCTATAGGGGTTCCAATAAATAAAGAGTTTTGTAATTGGAATTTAAAGAAAGCAATAGAAGAGCTTAAACAAAGTTCTTTTAACATCATTTCTTTCAAAGAAGAGTTTCCTGTACAGAGATTTTATGATATTGGAGCGCTGGTCTTTTATTTAAAGGCAATTCCTTGGCAAGTTCCTAATTTTGATATAGAAACACATATCGAAGGGTTGTATAACATACATGGAATTATACAGTCTAAAGGTTTCTTTGACGTAAAACAACATCGTTTTATTATTAAAGCTAAAGCAAAATAAATAGTTAATCAACCAGAGAAAGCCGATCTCTAGCTGGAGACCTGCTTTCTCTAGTTTAATTATGTAATTGTTTGCTAGATAAATCTAGCTCAAAAAGAAGAGAATTTCGATCTGGATAATCATATTGAACTGTCAGATCCTTTTTGGTCACTTGTTTAAACCCAGCTTTTTTATAGAAATTATGTGATCGAGTAGCTTGAGATGGAGTATCTAAAATAATTTTAGAAAGCCCGTGCTTCTGCACAAAGAAAAGTAAAGAAGCATAAAGATTTTTTCCTATTCCAAACTCTTTTCCTCTATAGTGCTTGTAGACAAAAAATTTCTTTAATATGCCTATTTCATTGGTTTTCTTTTGCAACCCAATACATCCTATTACTTCTTGCTTATCATTCAAAGCTACCCAAAAGTTACCGCCGGTATGGAGATAGTTTGACTTAATGTCTAAAATATCCGGCTGTTCTTCAACACTAATACCTACACCAGCTTCTACATTTTGTACATGCAATATTAGTTGAATAACTGCTTCTTTATACTTATCTTCATACAATACAATCATGGATTAATAATAACTCCTTTCCTTCATTAAATGTTTCCTCCTCATTGCTCTTATTATATCTAGTACTATGGTGCCAATCTATTATGATAGTTGAGTAATAAAAATGTAGCTATATGGAACGCTTGTTGTCTTGAATATGATTTTGTGAGGTATGAGATTTTGGTAATATGCAATCTACTGCTTTTTTTGTAATGGGCATAAAAAAATTAAGCAGCACGCCGCCTAAAAACACGGTTAATAGCGACCCAACACCAATGGGTCCGTTTAAAAGCATCGCAGCTAGTAAGAATGTGAGGTAAATCAATGTTCTTGAAAGTAATAAGTTTGTTTTAGCTAGTTTTTGTATGATTAATGTTAAGCGGTCAATTGGAATGGGTGCAAAATTTGTATGTAAATAGGCTGAGGTTCCTACACCTATAATGATTAAACCAATTCCAAAACAACATAATTTGCTGTACCACATTTCAAAGGGAGCCCAATTCTGTAATAAAAAAAGCCATACATCAATACCAAGACCCGTTATGAATGCTGTTAACAGTCCCAGTACTTCCGGCTTTTGTTTGCTTAAAAGGGCATTACCACAAATTAATACACATGCAAGTATAATTTCCCAGCTTCCAACGCTAAGGCCTACGTTTAGGGATAGTCCAACTAAAAGTGCATCAAAAGGTGAAGCTCCTAGGCTGGATTGGATCGTTAAAGAAATTCCTAGAGTTAATAGCAAAATTCCTCCTACATAAACAACATACTTCACTGTAATCAGCTCCTTTATTCACTATTTTTTGTTGCAAATGCAACTATTTTAAGGTACATTAAACTTATATTATTTTTATTGTATTTGCAACAAAAATATATACAAAGGAGATATTTATGAGTGAAATTCTGCGTGAAATTGGAATGATAGCAAGAGCATTGGATTCGATTAGTAATATAGAATTTAAAGAGTATGACCTGACTAAGGGGCAGTATTTGTATTTAGTGCGAATATGTGAAAATCCGGGAATCATTCAAGAAAAGTTAGCTGAGATGATAAAAGTAGATCGAACAACAGCGGCTCGGGCTATAAAAAAGCTTGAAATGAATGGTTTTATTGAGAAGAAAGACGATCCCCGCAATAAAAAAAATAAAAATCTTTTTCCAACTGAAAAAGGGAAGAACGTATATCCGTCTATAAAAAGAGAAAATGATTATTCGGATAAAGTGGCATTAGAAGGTTTTACCCAGGAAGAAGCAGATACCATTCTTAAGCTGGTTCAAAGAGTAAGAAAAAATATAGAAGCAGACTGGGAGTTTGTCAAAAAAGGAAACAAGAGAAATTATTGAGGATATAAAGGAGAGGTGTATGTCAGTGATGATGGATATAAAAAAGTGTACTCTTGAAGATGTAAATCACCTTCAAGATATTAGTTACAAAACATTTAATGAAACATTTAAAGATCAAAATTCACCTGAAAACATGAAAGCTTATTTAGAAAAAGCATTTACAGTGGAACAGCTAGAAAAAGAACTATCAAATACGTCCTCGCAATTCTTTTTTATGTATGTTAATCATGAAATTGCAGGTTATTTAAAGGTTAATACGGGTGATGCTCAGTCTGAAGAGATGGGGGAAGAAGCGCTTGAAATTGAAAGAATTTATATAGGTAACAGCTTTCAAAAACAAGGGCTTGGTAAACATTTATTTAATAAAGCAGCAGAGATAGCAACGACACTTAATAAAAAGAAAATTTGGTTAGGCGTATGGGAAAAAAATAAAAATGCGATTGCTTTTTATAAGAAACAGGGATTTGTTCAAACCGGATCTCACTCGTTTTACATGGGAGACGAAGAACAAATAGACTTTATTATGGTTAAAACACTTTTATAGTTTTTTAAAAGATAAATAAAGTACGATAAGGATTCTGCTCTGTATAGTCTTCAAACTATAAAAAAAGCGTCTATTTCTTCGTATAATTTAACCATTGTTTTTACCTGTTCTTTTTATTATTAAGAAAAAGTTACCATGTTTTCATCAAATAATACCGGGGAACATATTCAAAGAGATAAATGAATTATTAAAGGTACATGTATGTAAATTATAAATAATAAATAATAAATGAAAAAGGAATGAGTAAATCATGACAGGAAATTCAAAAATTTTAATGGTTGTTACAAATGGACATACAATGGAAAACGGAGAACTTGCTGGAATTTGGCTTACAGAATTCTCTGAAGCATATTTAGAATTTAAGAAAGAAGGATATGAAGTAGTCGTAGCAAGTCCAAAAGGCGGTAAATCACCTGTGGATCCTAACAGCTTAACAGATGATGTGACGGACGAAGACAAAGAAGCAGGAAAATTTTTAGAGAATACAAAATCATTAGCTGAAGTAAGTTCACAAGACTTTGCAGGCATGTTTGTACCTGGAGGGCACGGAACAATGTTTGACTTTCCAGACGATACGCACTTACACCGTTTGTTAACAGAATTTGCTGAAGACGACAAGCTGATTGCAGCAGTATGCCATGGACCGGCAGCTCTTGTAGGCGGAAAGCTTAAAAACGGTGAGCCGATTGTAAAGGGTAAACGTATTACAGCGTTTACTGATTCAGAAGAGAAAGATACAACCTTAGATAAATACATGCCGTTTCTTCTTGAAACAAAGCTTCGTGAGCTAGGCGCTGAGTTTATTGTAAAAGATAATTGGAGCGATCATATTGAAGTAGACGGAAAGCTTTTAACAGGACAAAATCCACAGTCTACTATCAGCCTCGCAAAAGAATTTGTGCGTGCTTTAAACGCATAAAAGTATGTATGACCTTAATAGGATGAAATAAAATAGGAATTAAGGAAAATAAAAAGGGCAGCTATCTAAATAGCAGCCCTTTTATTTATTAGAAGGTTTATTTCTGAAAATATATGTAGTAATTCCTGTCACAATGATAACAGCTACAACACAAATGATCAGACGAACAATCTGTGTCACAAAGATATTATCTGCAATGCTCATGTTTTTGGTTAAAATTAACGTTCCATAAGCAGCTAAGACAGATAAAAACATATTGACGATTCGTTGAGCCATGTTGTTTTTACTCCTTTCGCTTCACTACTTTACACTTTAACACATGTGTTCGCTGTAAAAAATATTGAATTACAAGTATGTCAGAAAATCAGCACTCCAGTAAAAGAATCTACTTGTAAGGAAGTAGCTGATATCATATTAGTTATGACGACTAGAGCTCAGAGAAGGAAATAAGATTTCTTTAGTCGAATTTAACATGCTTGTATTATTTTTTTAGATAGGTGGGAAAAGCTTGTTTAATAAATTAAAAAAACTATTTATGGATAAACAGGATCAGGAAACAGATGACAAATATATTTTAGTCCCTGAGAGTGAAATAAATGAGAATTTAAAAAGAGATATAGTAAAGTTGGAAGAAGTAGGAGAGGCATACTGCAAAAGTCTTCAACACAAATATAGAAATAAATTTGAACGTGAGGATAAGCAGAACTTAAAAATATGGATGTGTCGGGATATTGATGGCGACCAACTGCCAAATCTAAGTTCGGAGCAGTGTTTAGAAAAAGAATATCGTTCCCAAGTGGCAATAAACTTTGACGGATTTACAGATGAAGAAGATGCATACGTTCATTACATCCAGTTGTGGTATTACTTTGGTGGGTATTTTAAAGGGACAGGCACTTTGTATGATTTGTCAAAAAATCATTTAGAAGCTGATATTGAAGAAAAGTTAGAAGAATTACTGAACCAATTATAGATTTCTACTTAGCACTGAGATTATTTGTTAATACACAGGGGGAAGGAATATGAGGGGGCGGCCAGAGTTAGAAATAGAAAGGAAAAAAGTTTATAAAACGAAAAAAAATCCTAATGGAACATTTATAGCGCGAATTATTCAAGTGCCTAAGGAAGAAAATATGTTAGATTTTATTCTAGAAATCAAAAATTTAAAGAAAAAGGAACTTTCTTATAGAAGTTTATTAGTAAGGACTGAAAACTGGTACTATTCTTTTCGTCTTGCTAGAGGAGATCTGAAATGGGTATCTTTGCATACAGTAGCGGTATGGGACCGGCTAGGACATAAAATAGTTGAGGTAGCGGCCCCAACCGGTAAGGAAAATTATCGTATTTCCGATGAACACTGTTCAGTTTACCGAGAAAAGTAATAGTGACCATATAGTTAAGGAGAAAACGAATGAAAAAGCATTGCTGCGATTACATGAATTATCATGCGAACTTTACGTGTGATATTCATAGTGATCCGTTTGATTGTCCAGATAATCTTATCTTATTTGATGAAACAAATAAGGAATACGGTTTAATTATCCATGATGGTGGTTCATCCATCATTGGAATTTCATTTTGCCCATGGTGTGGTGCGAAGCTATGAATTAAGAAATGAAGAGGCGTCTTTTGTTTAAGAGATCCTCTTCACTCTTGGAATGGGGGGATAAAATCATGAGCGTAAATTAAAAATAGTTTTATTATTGTATTGAATAACCCTGAGAAAATCTTAGCAAGTAGCCATCTGGATCTTGAACTATAAATTCTTTTTGAGTGAAGCCACTATAGTTATTTATCATAGCGTCTCTAAAAAGTGAAATATTATGTTTCTTTAAGTTTTGTAAAATAACCTCTATATTTTCTACTTCAATTTGAAAATTAATCCCTCGCCCATATGGGTATTCAAGTTCACCAGTTTCCCAGTGACCATTACATTGCTCAATCATCATTTGTGCTCCGTTTAGTGAAATAAATGCAAATTGGTCTTCTGGACGTTCATATGCAAGCTCAAATCCAAGTATCTCTAAATAAAATTCTTTTGATTTATAAATATCTTTTACGGAAAGTTCTGGTATTAACTTATTAAATTTCATGTAATCGCTCCTTTGTTTATAGGGCTACTCATTGTTTTAATAATACCGTATAGATGTAAAATACCGAAATGGGGGATTATACTTGGTCTTACATTATCTAGCTATGTTATCAGGACTAGGAATTGTTTTATTAAACCTTTTTGATCCTATACATCAAGGGGTTACGCGCTGGTTGATGGTCATCTGCGGTTTATTCATCTTTAGTAGCCGTTTAAAATTCATCTTAGATAAGAAATCGAAAACAAAGGATCATCAAAAGAAGACCTACTAATAAGAATTTCTTTTGAGGTGGTACTGTTGATAATTATGTAAATGAAAAACCTAAAGAATATGTATCTAGTATAAGGTTATTAAAGAGATCCCCTTACATAAAGAGGATCTCTTTGATGCAGGTGTTTGTAATAGTAATTATATTAACTAGCGTTGTATACTTCTTCATTACAAAGCGGTGTTTCATACTTATTAAAAAAAGAAATGTGTACAGTTAGTGTAAGAAAAGGGATCTGACAAAAACCCATTAATTTATATTTTAACCATAATATGTTATAATATTTCGAAAATGGTGGTGTGACGATGAGCGAAGATAAAGAAATACCTGAAAGAAGAAGAGAGAGATTAAAACACGAAGAGGTAAAGAGAAACCCCGCAGGGAATATGAACGATGCATTTAACAGAAATCAAGCTGGAAACCTATCTGGTTTAGCAGGCAGCTTAGGATGGAAGGGGCTAGGTATACTTATTACTGTACTGATTATAGGCTTTATCGTTGTGTCCCTATTTTTAAAATAATGTGAGGTTTATAAATTAAGAGTACTGGAGGAGTCATTTTGAAAAATTATGCAGTGTTTATTGGTAGTTTTATAGTGTTACTGTTTGCTTTTCAAATTGTTTCTGGGCTATTTCTTACACTTACATATGTACCTGAGACTTCACGGCATTTGAGTAGCTCAACGGTCAGTATTTTTTCTTTTAATTATCCATTTTTAAGTTCTATTATAGCAGCGACCGTTGCATTTATTATTTCAAAAAAAGGATGTAAAGTTAAAAAGAGCACCTATAAATGATTAGGTGCTTTTTTGTGCTGAAAATATTCATTATGATTTTTAACAACTGCTATTTTTCCTTTTTATGGTATTATATATAGATACGTATTCAGTACTGTTGAAAGAGGGAGATACTTAATGTTGCAATCACTGATTTTTGATATGGATGGAACGCTGTTTCAAACAGATAAAATTTTAGAATTATCGCTTGACGATACCTTTAACCATTTACGTGCACTCAATCAATGGGATACTGGCACTCCTATTGATAAGTATCGTGAGATTATGGGTGTACCTTTACCAAAAGTATGGGAAGCTTTATTACCTAATCAATCAGATGAAATAAGAAAGTATACGGATGACTATTTTTTAAAAAGCTTATTGGAGGATATAAGAAAAGGGAAAGGTGCTTTATATCCCAATGTAAAAGAGGTCTTTAACTATTTAAAAGAAAATAACTGTTTCATTTACATAGCAAGTAACGGTTTAAAAGAATATTTAGAAGCAATTGTAGACCATTACGATTTGAATAATTGGGTGACAGAGACATTTAGTATCCAACAAATCCAAACCCTCAATAAAGGAGAGTTAGTCAAAACAATTATAAAGAAATATGATATCAAACATGCTGCAGTAGTAGGAGACCGCCTATCTGATATCAATGCTGCAAGAGATAATGGTTTAATGGCAGTGGGGTGTAATTTTGATTTTGCTCAAGAAGCTGAGCTTGCGCAGGCTGATGTGGTAATAGATGATTTGAAGGAGTTAAAAAGGATTGTATCTAACATAAATAGTAGCTTGTCAATCTAATAGACGGATCTTCGTACATAACCATTATAGATGGTTAATGTCTCAATTCTATTAAGAAAATAAATTTTTTATATGCTATGTAAACGGATAGGCCTTTAAAGGCCTATTCGTTTGATTTACCTTACAGTATTGGAAGCCACTTGATTTTGAATCTTCATTGCAGTTTCTGCTTCGTCAATGAATTCATACATATAGAAATCTCAATCTATTGAAGTTAAAACATAACTAATGAGTGGTTCCCTACAACTCTCCAATGTTTACATAATCTTTTCTTGTCATTAATAAATGGTTTACAATCCTGAGCTATGCTTAGGTTAAGATTTCCAAAATAGTTTTACATTAAAAATAATTCTATGAGAAAGGAGATTTTTGATTATGGCTTCGCATATGATTCGTAAATCTGATAGCGCTCAGTTATATATTAGAGGATATAAGATAAAATTGACACTCAGCCAGTGGAAGCTTGTAAGCACTCAGAGATAATGGTTAACCCAACTATAAAAAAGGAAACCTCCACCTTAATTTAGGTGGGTTTTTTTGCATTTCTTTTATTAACCGTTTAATTGGTTAACTATTTAGACTTTATAATAAAAAAGACTAATAAAAGTTAAAAAATGTAATAAAAAAGAGGAATAGTATTTAAGTGAAATTAAAATAAAGCACAACTAAATATGCATTTTTTAAATGTTTTACCACTTTTTATTGACCATAAAAATTTAAAAGAATTAAAATAAATATAAAGTAAGTAGTTACTTACATTTTAAAACTAGTTTGTAGGAGGATGAATATTTTTAATGTATAGTTTAAGTTTTCAAAAGGTGGATGAGGCGAACGAAAAAGTTGGAGCAAAAGCTTTAAACCTTATAAAAATGAAAAAAGAAAATTTACCGATTCCGGATGGCTTTGTTATTCAAACAGAAGCTTTAAAGCGATATATCGAATGGAATGAGATTAATCGTCAAACGGATAATATCCACGAGAGAATTTTGCAAGGGGAAATTCCTATTGAAATTGAATCGGATCTCATAGAGGCATTTCGAAATCTAAAAAGCTCTTATACATCAGTAGCTGTTCGATCATCATCCAGTGCTGAAGATTTAGAAGGTGCATCGTTTGCTGGCCAGTATGAAACCTATCTTAATGTGAAAAGCCCTGAGGATTTTTTAAGTAAAGTAAAAGCTTGCTGGGCCTCATTTTTTACTGAAAGAGTCGAACAATATACTCAAAATATGTATGCTGATTTTGATGAAATTTCAATGGCAGTTGTTGTTCAAGGATTAATTGAGTCCGAAGTATCGGGAGTCATATTCAGCCAAAACCCTGTTACTCATAATACAAAAGAAATGATGATTAATGCCAGCTATGGACTAGGAGAAGCAATCGTATCGGGCATAGTAACACCTGATGTTTACCTGGTTAATAAACAAACCTTTGAGATAGAGAAAGAGAAAGGGCTAAAGGAAGTGAAAATAATTCCACTTGCTGAAGGCGTTGAAGAAATCGAAACAACGGAAGATGAACAGCAAAGGTTTTGTTTAACAGACGAGAAAATCATTGAATTGGGCGAAATAACAAAAGAAGTAGAAGCTCTTTACCAACATCCCGTAGACATAGAGTTTGGTATTCAAGACAATCAAGTATATCTATTACAGGCAAGAGCGATTACCACATTAACAGAATCAAAAGAATTAACTCCTTTCCAAAAAGATATATCTTTAAGTTTCGAGGATATGGAAGAGTTTTGGATTTTAAATGACACAAGTTTTTCCCATGCTGTTAGTCCTTTGTACGCTTCATTTATTATTCCGGCATTTTCGGAAGGAACAGCTGCTAGTTTTAAAAAGTTAAAGTTTATGTTTAATAGACTTCATTTAAAACTTTATAAAGGTCATATCTATACAAAAACGGAGTCTTTTAAAGGAGATTCTAATAAAAGATTCCAAGCAAATAAAGAATTGATGGAAAGTATTTATCCAATCCTAACAAAACGAATGAATCAAATGATTAAAGAACAATTCCTGCCTTACTATAACAAGTTAGATAGCTTTACTGAGGGAAATCTCAATCTTCAGAGAGGAAAAGAGATTCTTCAAAGTTTAACTGATTTTTATAAAACGGCATATGACTTGCATTTTGACATTGTTATGCCTCAAATGTCTTTAAATACTAAGGTTGAAGAATACTATAAAAACCTTACAAATAAAAAATCCGGCCATGATGTTTATGAGCTATTGACCGGGAAAATGAACAAATCGTTGGAAACGGATCAGCAGCTTTCTAGACTTGCTTTAACAGTTAAAGACGATGCGGAACTTACTAAGATCTTTGAAGAAGAATGTACAGAAACTTTATTAAAGAAATTAGAGGAAAATAAAGCAGCAAAAAGCTTTATGGCTGAAGTAGATGCTTTTCTAAAACAGTATGGATATCGAAGCGTCGTAAGTCACGATTTTGTAGGGGAAACTTGGCTAGAGAATCCTCTTCACGCATTATTGATTATTCAAGGGTATGTTAATGACGGTTACAACTTTGATGAGAATTTCAAACAGACGGTCAAAAAACGTGAACAGAACTATAATGAATTTCTGGAACAGATAGCGGATAGCACACACAAAGAAGAGTTTAAAAAATATTATCAGTGGGCGTTAGATGCATCTGTTATAAGAGATGACCACCATTTTTATATCGATGCAATGTTGGATGCAAAAGCTCGTTTATTCCTACTCAAGCTAGGTGATTTACTAGTACATCATCATGTTTTTCTAATGAAAGAAGATATTTTCTTCTTATATCTTGATGAGGTAAAGTCTCTTTTAGAAAATCCAGTAGACGTGACAGAATTAGTTGAGAAACGTAAAAAAGAACACGCAGAACATGAACAAATGCCTAATTTGCCTAGATACTTCGGCGTCCCTGAGCCAGCTCACCTAAAAGAAGCTGAGAAATATATGGGAGCTATTGAGGAAAATGACGCTAACAGCGAACATTCTATTAAAGGATTAGCCTCTTCTTCAGGAACCTATACCGGAAAAGTAAAAGTCATTTCAAATACGAAGGAATTTTATAAGCTGGAAAAAGGTGATGTTTTAGTATGTAAAACCACTACTCCACTTTGGACTACTTTATTTCAGACTGCGGGGGCTGTTATTACTGACGCTGGAGGCATTCTTTCTCATTCGGCAATAATTGCACGTGAATATGAAATTCCTGCAGTGGTTGGTACGAAAATAAGTACGGATAAGCTAAAAGATGGCGATATAGTTATGGTGGATGGTACGAATGGAATTGTCACGCTTTTAAATGAATAAATAGTTCTCTTCGCTTCCATTTGACAACAGCTCTTTTTCCTTTATATACTGCCTAATGGAAAGTAAATACTTACATTCAGGAAGCATAAAGGATGATTAACATGAAAAAAGATGAAACAAAAAAGAAGATAACAAAAGCTACAATAGAACTGCTTAAAGAAAAAGGCTACAAAGGTACTACCACTAGAGAAATTGCAGAACAAGCTGGAGTTAATGAATTAACTGTTTTTCGCCACTTTGGCAATAAAGAAGGCATTATTCAAGCTATTGTCAAAACAACAAGCTTTTCGCTTGAAATTTTTGATAAATCAATTGAATGGGAGCTTGAAAAAGATTTGACGAATTTCGGTTACCTGTTACTAAAAGACTTTGATAATAACCGAGACATGATTTCAATTGCTTTAAAAGATCCTTTAATTTTCTCACAGGCGCACGAAGAAATTTTGAAAAAAATTAATGATACGAAAGAAATACTAAAAGAATACTTTGAAGAAATGCAAAGGAAAGGATATATCAAAGAATTAGATTGCTGTACACAAGCGGAGATTTTCCTAAGTGCGTATTGGGGATATTTTATGTATAAACTAAATTTTGGAGACAAAGCCTTACATGCAGATTATCAAGATATGATAAAAAACAGTATAAACACGTTTATAAAAGGAATTTCTCTCCATTAAAAGGAGGCAATAATGTTTGGGTAAACATAAAGAGCTTATCTTGATTATTTCATTACTAATTGGGACATTTCTTGTACCAATAAATTCGACAATGATTGCCGTTGCTCTATCAACCATATCGGCTCATTTTAATGAACCACTTGCAAGTATTTCTTGGGTAGTAACTATTTATTTAATTGTAATGGCTGTCACTCAGCCTATCGCTGGAAAGCTAGGAGATCTATATGGAAACAGAACTATCTATTTATGGGGCGTGGTGTTCTTTCTGATAGCATCTTTAGGCTGTATATTTTCAACTAATCTCATTTCCCTTATTATCTTTCGATCACTGCAGGCAGTAGGAGGAGCTTTACTTACTCCAAACACTATAGCAATCATTAGATATGTGGTGCCAAAAGAACGGCTCCCTAAAGTTCTGGGTATATTTGGAATGGGGATGGGTTTGGGTGCTGCAATTGGACCTTTATTAGGGTCTGTCCTGCTTGAAAACTTCAATTTGGAAGCTATATTCTGGGTCAACGTTCCTTTTCTTTTCTTAGCTTTAATCAGCGGAATAGTTATGATTCCTAAATTTAATGTTAAAAAGCAAACAAGTACTTTAGATATTCAAGGTTCTATTTATTTAGCAATTAGCATTTCTTTATTGATCTTGTTGACACACGGTATGAAATTTACCAAGGCTTTAATAATGGGAATAATATTTATTTTATCTACAATCTTGTTTATCAAAAGAGAAAATACGGCAGAAAACCCGATTATCGATTTTTCTTTATTTAAACATTCCACCTTTACAAGCGCTAATTTATCTATTATGCTTAGCAACTTTGTTATGTATGTGATTTTATTAATTATGCCTCTGTTAATGAAGTCTCAATTTCATTTATCTACAGCGCAAACAGGGCTTGTTTTATCAGTTTTTTCGATTTCAATGTCTTTAAGCGGCTGGATAGGTGGATTATTAAACAATAAGTTTAGTTCTAAAAAAGTGATTGGGTTTTCTTTTGCTATGATTATTGTCTCTAATATCCTTTTTCTATCTTTAGAGAACATTGGATCTATTCTTTTTCTTATCGTAGCTTTAATTATTGGAGGTTTTTCGACCGGAATAGGTTTAACAAGCATGCAGGTTGCCTCGCTGGACTCCGTAAGCAAAGAACAGTCTGGTACAGCTTCTGGCATTTACTCGACATTTCGCTATTTTGGAAGTATTATTTCGTCCACGCTTATTGCGCTCGTTACAAGCTATAACTACATCTTCATTATTTTAGGGATATCGGGGATAGTAGGCATACTAGTAGCTAGAAGCATTAAATCTAGTAGCCAAGATGTAATAAGCAGCAATAATTCTAGTGCAAAAGCATAGTTGTTTTTTGATAAAGCTTTTGTTTATATACACAATTTACTAATCAATCAATAAAAAAAGTACTGCTTCTAAAATAGGAGCAGTACTTTTTTTCACTTAAAAACTTTAGAGAAAACAACATACGAATTTACAAAATGACTTGCTTTAAATAAAAAAATTCTAATAATTCAAACTTGTTGTTGACGAACTCGCATTTCAGATGTACACTTAAGTCACAAAGCTACTTAGTATACAAGTTACCTAAGTATACTAAATTATATGTTAATAGATATATTATTTAGAAAACAGCAAGTCATAAATTAATGAGGTGACTAAAATGAAAGAAATTAGTATTGAAGAATTAAAAGAAAAAGCCATTCAATTAAGAAAAACAGCTCTTACAATGATTTATGGAGCACAATCTGGCCATCCAGGAGGTTCACTTTCTGCGGCTGATATTATGGCAGCGCTTTACTTTAAAGAAATGAATGTTGATCCGCACAACCCTAACTGGGAAGATCGCGATAGATTCGTCCTTTCTAAAGGTCACGTTTGTCCCATTCAGTATTCCGCTTTAGCTTTACGAGGATTCGTTCCTTATGAAACGATATACACGTTAAGAGAATACGGTTCTCCGTTTCAAGGGCATCCAGATATGAAAAAGTGCAAAGGTATTGATATTTCAACAGGCTCACTAGGACAAGGACTTTCGTGTGGCGTAGGTATGGCAATCGCAGGTAAACGAGATTTTAAAGACTATAGAGTTTTTTCTTTAGTAGGAGACGGAGAATGTCAAGAAGGACAAATTTGGGAAGCTGCTCAAACAGCAGTTAAGTACCAATTAGATAATTTAGTTGTATTTGTAGATAATAACAGACTTCAAATCGATGGATTTTGTGATGAAATTATGCCATTGCAAGATTTAGAGAAAAAATTTGATGCATTTGGTTTTGAAACAAAGCGAATTAATGGACACTCCATGGAAGAGATTGTAGCAACATTGGATGAAGTAAAAGTAGCGAAGAATGGAAGACCAAAATGTATCATCTGTGACACGGTAAAAGGTAAAGGAGTTTCGTTCATGGAGGATGTGGCTGATTGGCACGGAGTTGCTCCAAATGAAGAACAATATCATCAAGCAATGGAAGAAGTAGCAGGAGGGTTAAGATAATGAGCATACTAGAAAAAGATCTTACAGTAAAAAAAGCTACGAGAGAAGCCTTTGGAGATGAAATCGTAAAATTAGGGAAAGAAAATAAAAATATTTATGTCATTGATGTCGATATTGCAAAGTCGTGTAAAACAGTAAACTTTATCAAACAATTACCCGACCAGCATATTAATGTAGGAATTGCAGAGCAAAATGCAGCCGGGTTAGCGGCTGGACTTGCTACGACTGGTAAAATTCCTTTTGTAAGCACTTACGCGGTTTTTGGTTCGTTAAGAATGCTTGAACAAATTAGACAAGAAGTCTGCTACCCTAACTTAAATGTAAAGATTGCTTGTTCACACGGCGGTTTAACACCAGCTAATGATGGCGGAAGTCATCAGGCTATAGAAGATATGGGTGTATTAAGATCGGTTCCAAATATGACCGTCATTATGGGAGCTGACTATTATTCTACTAGAAAGCTAGTAGAACAAGCTGCTAAAGTGTACGGACCTGTATATCTTCGTTTTACTCGTGATACGGTTCCAATGATTTACGATGAAAATGAAGAGTTTACAATCGGAAAAGCGAAAAAAATTAAAGATGGAAGCGACATCGCTATTATTGCCAACGGCGATACAGTACGACTCGCTTTAGAAGCAACGAAAGAACTAGAGAAACAAGGCATATCTGTGAAATTACTAGACATGCATACGATTAAGCCTTTAGATCGAGAAGCAGTGGTTGACTGCTTAAATATTGGAAAAATCATTACGGTTGAAGATCACAATATTCTAAATGGCCTTGGCAGTGCCGTATGTGAAGTAGTTGCGGAAGAAGGAAAAGGTACAGTTCGAAGAATTGGTGTACAGGATCAATTTGGACAATCTGCGCCTTATGAAAAACTATTAGAGTTAAATGGAATTACTGTAGAAAATATTATCAAAACAGCTAAAGAACTGATGTAAGACTAACTATATTAAATAGATAAAGCTAACAAGATGGGGGAAATATAACATGTTTGATTTAAAAGAGAGAGTAGCAATTATTACTGGTAGCGGTTCCAAAAAAGGGATTGGACGTACAATCGCCCTGACACTTGCAGAGCAAGGAGCGGCTGTTGTTATAGCAGATATTAATTTTGATGGTGTGCAGGATACAGTCAACGAAATAAAAGAAGCTGGTGGCAAAGCCCTAGGAATAGAGTTAAATGTAACAAGTAAAGATTCTTGCGAGGCGATGGTTAGAAAAACACTTGAAGAATTCGGCAGAATTGATATTTTAATTAATAATGCAGGTATTTCTCAAAAGGTTACCGTTCAAGATATGACGCTTGAAGACATTACAAAAGTGTTTAACGTCAATATGTTTGGGTTATTTCTATGTACACAAGCAGTATTAGAAACAATGAAAGATCAAAAGTATGGTCGAATTATAAGCTTGTCTTCTGTTTCGGCTAAAAGAGGTGGAGGAGTGTTTGGGGGACCTCACTATTCGGCATCTAAGGCCGCAGTACTAGGTTTTTCAAAGAACTTAGCGCGCGAGGTAGCCTTAGATGGCATTACGGTTAACTGTGTAGCTCCTGGACTCGTTAATACAGAAATTTGGAAGTCACTTCCTGAAGAAGATGCAAAGTCTGTGATTGATAGTATTCCTATGGGGAGACCGGGTGAAGTGAAAGAAATCGCGGCTACAATTGCCTTTTTAGCTTCAAAAGAAGCTTCTTATATTACAGGAGAAGAAATTGATATAAACGGTGGCTCACATATGGATTAATATTCAGGTTCGTTATACAGGCATGCCATGATGGTATGCCTGTATAGCTGTTTATTGATAAAATCATTAGTAAAATGAGAAACTGACTACATAAATAAGGATTTTTTTACTAGAAGATGCTAGGCTTGTTGCCCCTAAAAATAGAACAGTATATAATAATTATGTCTACTTAATTATGAATAAAATGAGCTAATAATTATAGAGAGAAGTGATTTCCATTAGTTTTAATCCAGTTTCTAATAATAAATTATATATTCAAATTTATAATCAAATTCTTTCTGAAATTCAATCTGGAGCGTTTCAAGTAGGAGATAAACTCCCTGCTGAAAGGGAGCTGTGTGAACAATTTGGTGTAAGCCGCGTGCCTGTTAGACAAGCCCTTAGCGCCCTGGAATTGAACGGTTTTATCTATTCTCGTCAAGGAGAAGGTGTATATGTTAAAGAGTTTCAAACAGAAGCTGAAAATTCTCAATCAACACTTTTAACGGACTCTACCTCCCCTGAAGACATTGTAGAAGCAAGAATGAACATAGAGCCTCTTATTGTACGTTTTGCAGCTTTGAGAGCTACAGAAGAAGATATTAAGGACCTGCGTGCAACTATTGATAAGATGGAGGAAGAAACGAACGCAGGGGTGTACGTACCAGAAACAGATGAAGCCCTACATAATGGTATAGCAAAGGCTTCTCATAATGATTTATTTATTAGTATTATGGCAGCTATTAGCAATGCGATGAAACAGCAGGAAATGTGGAAGTTTATAAGAGATCGAACCGTCACTAGACCTGACTACCGGGAAGTTAATTTTAATGAGCATAAATTACTTATTAATGCAATTGAACAGCATAACGAAGAAGAAGCTGTGAGAATTATGAGTTTTCACATGCAAAATCTATATGATCGTTATTGGAAAGCTTAATTCCAACTAATTTTTTATTAGAACAATACCAAATATAGAGGTAAAAGGCAGCTAAAGTGTAGCTGTCTTTTTGCTGTTGAAAAGATAGCATAAAATGAGTAAGATTCAGTGTTTTCTTTCCAAACAAACTGTGTATTTCTTTTCATTTTTAATAAGGTTCAGAAAATATTTAATATAATAATTATATTGACAATTGATAGGTATGTAAGTACACTGTTTATATAAGGTAACTTAGTATACAAGTAGCTAAATCTATAAAACGGAGGTAATGTGAATCTTAAAATTCATTAGTCTTTACAGCTCGATATTTTTTTAGAGAGATTAAGAGAAGGGTTCGAAAATATAAGCGTTTTTTACCGTTACTGTGGAGTACAAATGTTTTGGATTATTAGGATAGAAAGTAGAAAGTGGATTTATAGTGTTTTCATATCGCTAGTAAGGTTTTGGTGTATGATATTTTCTAATAGTTCTTACTTTTTTAAATGATAAATAATACAGGGGGATACTTCGCTCTTTCATTTTTTATATGTCCATATGAAAGGGATTACAGAAGTAGGGACTAGATTTACTGAGACTTAGAAATAGATCAATCATCTTTTATATAAACTTTTAATTCTTTCTGTCAATTAGCCTAGAGCAAACTCTCAGGTCAAAGACCGAAGAGTATGAAGAATAGAAGGATGGTAACCCAGGGAGGAATTATTTTGGATCCAATTAACTTAGAACGTTCAACTACTAAAAAAGTAACGTTAAGGCTCATTCCATTTCTATTTTTATGTTTTACCATATCGATACTTGATCGAGTAAATATTGGGTTTGCTGCATTACAAATGAATGAAGATTTAGGTTTTTCTAATGCTGTTTTTGGATTAGGGGCAGGAATTTTCTTCCTTGGCTATTTCCTTTTAGAAGTACCTGGAAGTGCTATGATGACGAAAGTCGGAGCTAGAAGATGGATTAGTAGAATCATGATTACATGGGCAGTAATTGCTATTTTAATGGCTTTTATCCAAACACCATGGCAGTTTTATACCGCAAGATTTCTTTTAGGAATTGCTGAAGCTAGCTTTTATCCTTGTATGGTCTTTTATCTAAGTGGTTTTTATCAAACAAAACATCATGCAAAAGCAATTGCTGGATTTATGATTGCAATCCCTGGTGCTAATGCAATAGGATCTCCTCTTTCTACTTATTTATTAGGTATTGACTGGTTAAACATGGCTGGATGGCAATGGCTTTTCATTTTGGAAGCGATTCCAGCTTTAATCTTAGGTGTGATATGCTTCTTCTATCTTGACGATAAGCTGGAGGATGTAAAATGGTTGACTAACGAGGAGAAGAAATGGTTAATCGACGTTACAACAAAAGAGAAGTTAGAAAAGCAGGAAGCCAAACACTATACATTCGCTCAGGCCTTAAAAGACCGTGACGTATTAACCTTATCTTTAGGATACTTTTTCTGGATGGTTGGCTACTATGGCATCGTCATGTTTTTACCGACAATTTCAGAAGGGTTATCTAAAACCACTTCTCTTAGTACGCATGCTATGGGGTGGATTTTAGGATTAATGTATGTTTGTGCAATGGTAACCATGATGTTGGTTAGTAACCACTCTGATAAGAAAAATGAAAGACGCTTTCACGTCGTTGCTTGCTTAGTAACAAGTGGCGTGGCATTGATTATTAGTAGCTACGTTGCAAATATGAACATTGTTTTATCATTTGTATTCTTAACGATCAGCCTTTGCGGAGCGTTCGGAGCATATTCTCCGTTTTGGGCAATTCCACCGTCTTTCTTAACGGAAGCTGCTGCTGCAGGTGCCATTGCCCTTATTAATAGTATTGGGAATCTAGGCGGTTTCTTCGGACCGTACATCGTGGGATATATTAAAGATATGACCGGATCTTTTAATGCTAGTATGACATTTCTAGGTATTAGCATGTTTGTAGCTTCCTTTATCGTAGCTTTTTTATTAAAACAATCAGGAAGAGCTATTAAAAAAAACACAGTCGATCGATTAGAAAAAACTAGTTAATTCTTGTTTGAAAGAAAAATTGTGCTACTGAGAGTGACCGACAAAAAGGTCTTTAACATGTGTCGGTCACCTTTCTAAATTAATGAGAAGGTGTTTAGCAATGATAAAGCTAGGAGTTTTAACAAGTGGCGGAGACGCTCCAGGAATGAATGCTGCTATTAGAGCAGTAGTAAAAACAGCTGACTATCATAACATAGAGGTAATGGGAATCGAGAGTGGTTACCAAGGTTTAATAGAAGGTAAACTTCATAGATTAACCTCTACAGATGTAGATTATGTTGCGGATAAAGGAGGGACATTTTTAAAAACCTCCCGCTGCGCAGAATTTATGAAAGAGTCGGGCAGAATGAAAGCTTTAAGTATATTAAAAGATTATGGAATTAATCATTTAGTGGTAATCGGCGGTGAAGGATCTTTTAAAGGCGCTCAAAAATTACATGAATTAGGTGCAAATGTCATTGCTATTCCCGCAACGATTGATAATGATTTATCTTATACAGATTATTCAATTGGATTTGATACTACATTAAATACGATATTAGAATGCCTCGGTAAAATTAAGGATACAGATTTATCTCATGAAAAGACTACCATTGTAGAAGTTATGGGAAGATATTGCGGAGATTTGGCCCTATACTCTGCTTTAGCAGGAGCTGGAGAAATTATTTCAACCCCAGAGAGAAAATTGGGCTTTGAAGAGATCTGCTTCAAGCTTAATGAGAAAATTAAAAATGGTAAAAAAGATAACTTAATCCTGATTACTGAAAAAATGTACGATATTCAAGACCTGCAAAAATATGTCGAGGATCGATTAGATATTAGCGTAAGGACAAGTATATTGGGTTTCATTCAAAGAGGAGGACAGCCGTCCGCATTTGATCGCATATTAGCAAGTAAAATGGGAATCACAGCAGTAGAATTATTATTCAAAGGATATTCTGGCAGAGCTGTAGGAATCAAAGAAAATGACTTAATTAATGTAGATATTGAAAAAGTTCATTCGAAGTTATCTAGTAATGATGATAAATACAGCTTACTGGATACCATTCTGGCTTAAGGATATCTTTTCTAACATACAATGAGTGATCTCTAAAAAAATGTATTTGAATACAAACGAATTTTTCTAATAAAAAGGAGGAAATAAACATGAATAAGCAGGTTAATGTAAAGCAGGGAACTATCGTTTGTCAAGTATGTGGGAAAGTTATTGAAAATGTAGACAACTCTGAAGGAGTTAAAACATGGTACGGGAAGTGTTCTGAGGATTGTTCCAGGAAATAATGTATTGGGAAAAAGAGACTTCAAAAATCATTAGAATTTTAATTAAGACTATAGCTAAACAAGGAGAGTATTCTTATGAAAGTCATAATTGCTTCAGATCATGGTGGGATAAACATTCGTAAAGAGATTATAAATCTATTAGATGAAATGTCCATAATATATGAAGATCTAGGCTGTGAATGCAGCAGTTCAGTCGATTATCCGGACTATGCGATTCCAGTTGCCCAACGAGTAGCAAATGGAGAAGCGGATTTTGGAATTTTAATCTGCGGTACGGGAATTGGCATGAGTATTGCCGCTAACAAAGTAAAAGGAATTCGTTGCGCACTCGTTCATGATGTTTTTTCAGCTAAAATGACGCGTGAACACAACGACACGAACATTTTAGCTATGGGGGAACGAGTAATTGGGCCAGGTTTAGCCCGCGAAATTGTGAAGACTTGGTTAACAACCCAATTTGTTGGGGGCCGTCATGAATATCGCATTGGTAAAATTACAGAATACGAAAATGTATCAGAACCTTCTCTTGAAAGAAAATAAAACCAGAAAAGGCAAGAATCAATTTGATTCTTGCCTTTTCCTATTATTTCACTTACTGATATGATGATTATAGGTCCTATCAGAATAGCAAAACTAACCGTTCCAATTCCCATACCAGTTAACCTTCCGTAAAAGCAGCTTATTATGACAACACTGAGACTAATTATTTACAATTAAAATAGATGTAATAAAATATCCCTGATTTATTATTGGGAGTTAAAGAAGTTTGTTTGCTGATGAAGAAATCTGTACGGTTAGTATCTATATATAGGAGGAAGCAAAGATGCAGGGTAAAACGATGATAACAAAAGTTATGGCTTACATAACTAGGTTTAATGGTCATCATACAGAGTTATTAGTTTACAAACACAAAGATTATCCAGAAGCAGGAGTTCAAGTTCCGGCAGGTACTGTAGAAGAGGGAGAAACAATTGAAGAAGCTTTATATAGGGAGATCAAAGAAGAATCTGGATTAATGGAGTTTTTATCGGTAACAAAATTGAAAACATATGTTTATCATCATGAAGGTAAAAGCCAGTATCATAAACGACATGTTTTTCATTTGGAAATTAAAGAAAAAACTGCAGAACGGTGGGAATATAAGGTTAATTCTAAAGGGGAAGATGCAGGATTAATCTTTTCATACTATTGGGCTCCTATTCAAGCTATTCCTAAACTAGCTGTAAATCAAGATGATTGCATTAATCAGTTATTTTTATAGTTATAAATTTATTAATAAGAGAAATATGTAGGTATCAATGAGAATAAAAGTAATTTTATATTACATCAAACCGTCCAGATATATAGCAAAGGAGAATAGGAAACATGCTTAATCAATTAAAGCTGTGGGCGAAAAAGTTAAAAAAACAGCTATTCATCTTATACTTAGCTTATAAAGATGAACGAGTATCTTGGTATATCAAATTATTTACTGCTTGTGTTGTTGCATATGCCTTCAGTCCAATCGATTTAATTCCTGATTTTATACCGGTTTTAGGCTATATTGACGATATAATCATTGTTCCTTTAGGAATTATGCTTGCTTTGAAAATGCTACCTACAAGTGTTATAGAGGACTGCACAATAAAAGCAGAAGAGCTCATTCAAAATGAACGACCTAAAAATTGGGTTGCGGGTTCAATTATTATCGCAGTATGGCTACTTATTTTTATGTGGAGCTGTTTTACTGTTTTTAAATTATTAAATTGAATGAACTCTTATCAAGAAAAAATATAGTAGGTTTACTATCGATTGTTATGATGCAAAATGGTAAATGATATATATAATTGAAAGGAGTACATTAGAACAAATGCAGCAAATTGATATCCAAGAAAAAAAGATAGACAGAGCTCTCTTTCAATTTGTTTTCCCTTTTTCCTTAAAGCAAGGAACTGAATCTAGTATCTCCCTTTTTTTAAATAAGAGCGGATTTAAGCTATTTCAGTTAAATCAACTAGAAGACGAATGTGCATATTACGGCGATTTTAAAGTCTCACATCGTGATATGGAGGCGTATTATTTGTCTTTCACTAATAAGATACTCTTTCCACACTCAGAAAAAGAAAAAGGCCTTCATAGATATTCAAAACCTTTAAATATAAGAGGTAAGTTAATTACAGATACAGAATGCATTCCTTTTCAAATACACTCTGTGGATTTAACGACATGTCCTTATGAACTTGGGTTTTTAACCATTCGAACTGAGTTGAAACCCTTTACTTCTGTGCCGTTGTCTCATTCTTTAGAATTCGCAGATCGCTTTCGCGTATTAGAACCACGAACACAAAAAGATAGCAGTACAAAAATTGAATGCGATGGCAAGATATACAAGGGAGCAGGGGAATTTGTATTTAACAACCTCTTTGAGGGGCTCTCCCGCTTTTTTGAAGGTGATTCAAAGGAAAATTCTTATTTTGAAACCTTTTCTTTTTTTGAAGATGAAAGAATGTATGTCCAATCTTTAGTGGCATTAGAGAAAAATGAAAAAATCGATGTAGTTGATGTTTATCGAATGGGAAGTCTCTGCGGCTTAACTGTAGAGGGGAAGCCATATGTTCATGCTAATAACCTTCCTTACATTCAAGATTATTTACAAAAACATGCTTATCAGCGCTGGGCTCCTAGCACTTATTTTCTGATAGAAGAACATATTTTTACTTGTATAACGATTCAAGATGAACGTACAACTCCTGATTTAGCTAATCAGTTTTATGGAGAATTTTACTACGGGCTTGTATTAAATCTGTTTCACAAGATCGTTTTATTAAAATTAGCTAATACCTATACAGAGCTAAATATTGAAAAAGACGTAAAAGAAATGGAAAAATTAATTTATTCCATTAATTCGTTTACCGCCAATTATTTTTCGCTTGAAATAGTATCTCAGTCCCGGAGCCGTGATATTTTTTATCTTCTTAGGAAAAATTTCAATATTGAGTTGTTATATAAGGAAGCTAAACAATCTCTAGAGAGTTTATTTAGATACCAGGAAAACGTTAATGCGAAAAAAGACAGCCTGCTATTGCTGATTTTGACTCTTTATTCCGTAGTAGGTCAAATGCTTGGAATGGGGCTTGTAGTAAATGATTTTATCGGAAGAATCAAATGGAGAAATATACTTGCGTACAATCCTGTAGAATATTTTGCATTAATCTTGGCAGCTAGCGGTGTCATAATTTCTCTGATACTAGGTATACAAAGTTTATATCAATGGATAATTGACCAAAGAAATCGAAAAAAATGGGTGAAACAAACTGTATTATCTTCAACAAAGGAATGAGAGCAGTCCTTTATTTCCTCCATATTCATCTTAAAACAGAAATAAAGCTCGTATAGCCTATAATTGATAACCATAGGTATCAATTATAGGCTAATTTATCTCTATGCCTTTTTAAAAAATGTTCAGCTATATCGCTTTACAATTAAAGATAAATGTTGAAATTGAGCTAATTATCCGTTTTTTTAGTGTGTTTTTTTACTGTCCATTTCTTATAGATGTAGTGTAAGAGGAAGCCTCTGTACTGATTTATAATATAGTAACTAACAATATAAAGTATACTTCCAAATAAGAAGCTATTAAGAACCATTCCTGTTAAAAAATTCTTTCCTACTTTCGCTCCTAGTTCTAGTCGATTATCCAAATCTTCATCTGCATTCTGAAGCAAAGTTTGATTAAGGTCGATTGGAAATATATATCCTCCCACTACTGTATTTAAGTAAAACATCAACGGAAAGGCCCACATAAAAAACATTCCACCAATAAGGCCTGCTATGCTGTTTCCTTTACATAATTTAGCTAAACCTATGGATATTATAAGGCCCAATCCAAAGGTAGGAACAAAGTTCACAACAGAACCTAGACTAAAACCTAGCGCAACTTTATGTGAATGATCTTTTAATCTTAATAGTTTAAGAAGTAAGTATTTAAATCGGCGCTTCAAAAATACTAATTTGCCCACATTATTCCTCCTATCTTTTCACGCTGGCATCCTATCTTTCCTTTTGGTGTATACCATTATAGAAAGGTGTTTTATTGTATTCAAGATTTGGCGTTATATAAGTAAAAAGATAAATGAGGTTAAAGAACAACAAATTTAACCATTATAAGTATATTTATACTTTATATGACAAAACAAATAATTACCTCCTAATAAATCAAGTGATTTTTGAAAATGTCACAAAAAATTCACAAATAGGTTGTTTCTTTTCTCTTTCTCCCTGCTAAAATTTTATAGTCAAGAATAAGAAAAATATAACATCGGGGGATATACTTAGTGAAAAAGATAATTTCTTCATTAGCTCTATGCTCGTCATTGATTGTGTTACCGACAATAAGCCAGGCAGCTTTAGGAGACAAGCTATTAAAAGAAGGTATGACAGATCCAGACGTAAAAGAATTACAGGATGTTTTAAGACAGAAGGGGATATTTTCAGCTACTTCGACTGGCTATTTTGGTTCAATTACAAAAGATTCAGTTTTAAGCTTTCAGCGTTCTCATAGTTTAACCGCTGATGGAATTGTAGGATCTAATACATATCAAGCGTTAATAGGTAATTCAACAAGTACGGTTACAAACGGTACACTTTTAAAATATGGAATGACTAGCAATGAAGTTGAAAAAGTACAGCAATTGTTAAAGGAAAAAGGTTACTTTAATGCCACCCCAACAGGCTATTTTGGTACAGTTACTCAAACTGCGGTTATGAATTTCCAACGGGATCATGGTTTAGCCGTGGATGGAATAGTAGGTCCGGCTACTTTGAATGCTTTAAATAACGCATCTAGCAGCTCCACTGGTTCTTCAACTGTCAATAGTTCAACGCAAGCGACAGCTAGTGATATAATTGCTTATTCTAAAAAATTCATAGGCGTACCATATGTGTGGGGAGGAACATCACCGAGTGGTTTCGATTGCAGCGGTTTCATTTATTATGTATTTAAAAATGGAGGCGGAGTAACTGTACCGCGAACAGTAGCTACCTTGTATCAGTCAGGAAAAAGTACATCTACTCCAAATGTAGGAGATATTGTGTTCTTTGATACTACTGGAGGTCCTTCACATGCTGGAATTTATATTGGAAACGGGCAGTTTATTCATGCTGGCAGTTCAACTGGTGTAACTATTGCATCGTTAAGCAACTCTTACTGGGCACCTCGTTATTTAGGAAGTAAATCTATTTTCTAATAGATTACTAGTAAAAAAATATAGCAATTGAAACTAAGCAGCTTTATTATTATTTGTGTAAATAAAGTGAAAAGTCCTGATATACAGTCAGGACTTTTTGTTATAGCAGCGAACAATGGTCTTAATATAGAGGTTGAGCTTGGTTGAAAGAATTAGATGTATGTGTCCTGTAGCAGCTTGTTAATAACAATAACGCTAGCTAACATACACCATTTAGCCATTCAGGCGTTAAACACTTCTTATATAAGCTTGTTCCATTGAATGGCTTTTGAATGTTTGAGTGTATGTGTTAAACATGGAAACATTGGTAAGTATTCCTGCAGCAAGCATTAACAATGTAAGCGAAGAACCTCCAAAGCTTATAAAAGGAAAGGTGACACCAGTAATAGGAAGAAGACCTGTGACAGCCCCAAGGTTTACAAATACTTGAACAGCAATCATAACGGAAATACCGATAGCTAACAGTGCTCCAAAAGGATCACGACACTTAATAGCTGTTTTTAATCCTTTAAAAATAATAAAAAACAGTAGCCCCAATACAAGAAGTACACCCCAAAATCCCAGCTCTTCTGCAATAATGGCCATAATAAAATCCGTATGTGATTCAGGCAAGTAGCCCGTTTTTTGAATGCCTTGTCCTAACCCCATACCTAATATTCCTCCGTTTCCTATAGCCACATAAGAATTAACAAGTTGATATCCATCGCCTTGTTGATTTTCAAAAGGATGCAAGAATCCGGTAAAACGAGCCAAACGCCCCGGAGAAAACAAAAGATCCATGTTTCCGGTTACTAATAAAACGGCTAACATAACAAGTGTTCCAATTAGCCCTAATAAACTAATTTTTAAAATAGATTTCTTTGAAATCCCTGAACATAACACAATAGCTGCAACTGTTCCTAAAATAAGCAAGGCTCCACCATAGTCAGGCTGCAAGATAATTAAGAAACAAATAAAAAGCACAACCACCATAGGTGGAAGAATCGCCCTTTTTAAATCATTGATATACTCTTGTTTATTTGCAAAAACAGCGGCTAAATAGATAATAAGCGTTAATTTTGTTATTTCTAACGGCTGAATAGCAATAGGCCCTATTTTAAACCAACTTTGTGCATTACCCGCTGTATGTCCAAAAGCTAAAACTAAAATAAGGAGTGAAATAGCGACACCTAATAAAAATTTTAATACTGCTTTTTCTTGATAAATTTTATATGGTACGATAGCTGCTAATGTGAAAAGGATAAAGCCTGCTATAAGAGCAAGCTTTTGTTTTTTATAAAAATAATCCCCAGATACACCATAACGGCTAATTGCTGTTACCATGCTGGCACTATAAACCATAATTAAACCGATCAGGCTTAGAACAATTAACGCAGCAATAAATTTGTAATCGTAACATTTTAGAATTTTTTTGAACATAAAAAACTCCTCCTAAAAAACCCACCTAATAACGGCTATGTACAAGAGAGAAAATAAAAAAATACACATATATTTCAATACTTTTATACGAATCTTTAGGTCTAAATTTATCTCTTTAGCCATTTTTTTATTAATCATTGTATTACCTCACATCCTGATCAAACATATAGGCTTTTGATCGAAAGCTTATATTTAATACTAGTCCCATCAAAAACATCGTACTCATTAACGCACTTCCCCCGTAGCTAATAAACGGCAGTGGTATTCCCGTTATCGGAAGAAGTCCTATACACATGCCCACATTTTCTAAAACATGAAAGAAAACAATCGAAATAACGCCGGTACAAATGTATGTAGAGAATTGATCTTTCGTGTGAAATGCGATGGTAATAATTTGGTAAATCAGCACCATAAATAAGAAAAGGATAAGGCTAGTTCCTAAGAAGCCGTAACTTTCTCCAATTGCACTAAAAATAAAGTCTGAATGTTTTTCGGGAACATATACTGAAAATTTTGATGTATCTCTTCCTGAAATGGATCCGGCACCTATTGCTTTTAACACTTGCATATAGTTGTAAGACAAGCTGCCTGCATAAGATTCTGGATCAAACCACGCATAGATACGATCAAACTGATAGGATTGAACGTGCAAATATTTTTCCAATATTTTTGGGTGGTTCAAAACCATATATAAAATACCTGAAGCGATTCCTATAATTGAAGTAAAGGTAGGAAGAATGAGCTTAAAACTTACTCCTGAAACGAATATCATGACAAAGAATAAAAAGATCATTACGAGTGCCGTTCCTAAATCGGGCTGCTGCATAATAAGAAGAATAGGGACCGCTAACGTAGCTCCTAGCTTTCCAACGAGTAAAACGTCGCTTCTTATATCTCTTACGCGAAATTTTTCGTTATGATTTCGTATGGCTTTACTAAATGCTAAGATTAAAGAGATTTTTGTGAACTCTGACGGCTGTATCGATCCAATACCAGGAAGGACGAACCAGCTTTTTGCACCATTTTTGACAGGAGCAATACTTTGGGGAGAAACGATGAGTAAAATAAGGATAAAAATATTTAGCCCATAAAAGAACCATGTGAATCGGTCCCACTGTTCCTCATCGGGCCTCATGGTGATGAAGATAATCCCAATACCTACTGCGTACCATTCAACTTGTTTAATTACGAAGTTTGTAGAATACTGTCCTGTTTTTTGCGCGTTATAAATAGCTATACAGCTAATAATAAAAAACAGCAGCAGTGTAAAAGCAAGACCATAATTAAAGCTTTCTGACTTCTTGCGTTCCATGTTTAAAACACCTTTTCTTTATTAAATTTCTATTCCAATCACTGAATATAAGGTTCTCTAATGTATGTTAGAAAAATATCAATAAAATAGATTTCTTCTCACAATCTATCACAAACCTCCAATCTGTTTTAACTGTGATTTTTTATATAAAAGGTCTACCATACGATAGCCTGTATAATCAAAACGTTTATTAGCCCTAATTTAGTGAACAAGACATTTTCTTGACTTCAGCTTATTTTTTTTATTAAGTACTATAAATTTGCCCTAAGGAAACTTTTCGAGCATAAGAAACCCTTTGAAAATAAAATTTTGACTTAGAACAGACTGAAATGTCTACATGTGTTAGCAGTTTATATATTAGAATCCTAATTTATCTTTCCTCAGGGAAACATTTTAACATTAAGGAAAAATATTTGTCTAATAAAAAACTTAGAATTTAACTACAAACTGAATTACTTTGGTTAAATTCGGTTAGAAAACTATGATGCAACTAACTCTTTTTACACTAAAAAACTGACCATAATGGTCAGTTTTTTTAGGTTAATAAATAAGCTATTTTGCTTACTTCTCATATCGTTTGTAATTTTATCATTAAAAAATGAAAAATAAGTGAAAAGAGAAATATTAATACAAATAAGTTAAAAAATATTTAAATTTGTATAAAATTCATGTTATTCATGAAAATATTGAGAAAGAATGTTCTTTGAAATTTTTAATGTTAACTTTTATATAAAAGCTGTGATTGTTTACAGAATGCAAAGTTTTTTTGAAAGCACCTTTTTATTTTTATGAATATTGAGCTTTATGATACGATATGAAGTGAACTTTTTAAATGAGGGTCTATATGCAAAAAATTAAAGGTAAAAAGATAAAAATTAGTATATTTATGCTGGGATTAGGGATTATTTTTTTTCTGTTTGCCGGGAAAGAGCTTGTGGTAAACGAAAAGCCTGTAAAATCTGACGTGATCATTGTGTTAAGTGGTGATAATGATCGACTGGAGAAAGGAATTGAATTATATAAAAAAGGCTATGCGGCTCATTTAATCCTTTCGAATGGTCAAGAAAATAATTTTTATCATCAAGCCAAGGACTCAGGAATACCTGAGGATTCAATTATATTAGAAAATCACGCTACAAGTACTACGGAAAACGCTAAATTCACAAAAAGGCTAATGATGAACTATCATTTTCAATCCGCTATCGTTGTTTCTTCCAACTATCATATGAAAAGGGTAGAAAAAAACTTTAATAAAGAATTTAAGGATACCCAAATACAATTAACCTATTGTTCTAGTGGAAGTCGCTATTATAATCCACAGAGATGGTGGGAAACTGCTTTAAATAGAAAAGTTACCTACACAGAATACGTCAAGCTTATTGGCAATTATTTTGGTTTTAGCGGAAAGAAATCTAAAGAATTATTAAGAGAATTTATCTAAAAAATTGCAAAAAAGTCCATAGGGGATGCCTCTATGGACTTTTTGCTTTTTGAGATGACGAGGAGTAGTTCAACATAGTCCTGTGATGATAGATTATTTGTTTAACATAAAGGAAAGCATAGTGCCCCATATAAAGATTACTAAATAGAATAATCTTTGCAGCAGACCGGTAGGCATAGGAACAAAAAATACAAGCATAATGAGTATGAGGATGACTAGTAAGGAGACTAAACAGCCATAAGTCCAATACTTGCCGCTGGTTAAGGAGGATGCATATATCCATAGACCAGCTAAAACAGTGATCATGCCAAGTTGAGCGAATATTGAATGCCAAAATAAATTTATATCAGCCGGTATAAAGCCTGAAACAACGTTACCTAAAGCTAATATAAGAATAAAAGCTGTTGCTAGCTGGGTTATTTTTGTTTTCTTGAGTTTTTGTGAAATGTACAGAATACCAATCGAAAGTGTTAATCCGTTTATAATAAACAATACGTTCATCCAGAAATGGTTAGGAGAGCAAATGTCATGAGGTGCAATTGAATAGGTGTAGGTTCCACAAGAAGTTACGCCAAGATCACTCATTGCGTGATTTAAAAAACTGTAGGGAGCAGTTGAAGTCAAAATAAAGAAAGGTTCAACTAAAAAATACAAGCAAGTAGCAAACCAGCTTAAAATGCCAACCTTTTTTGATATATACAGAATCATCACCTCTTAAAAAGTGTTATATACGAATTGTATATCCAAATAATATTAAACAAAATGGTCTTGAAGCCTATTTTTATGTAGGGCTTGAGGTTGATGTGAGGAAGGAGGACAAAGTGTTTAAACTTGGAGGTACTTAGGAAAAGACCTCTTTACTAATGTTTGGTAGCGGTAAAGAGGTCCAAAAGCTGCTTAATTAGAAATGAATAACTGCTGATTATAAGGCTTAACTTACGTGTAGTTTAATGTATCCAAAACGCAGTGACATTCAAGGCGTTTTATCTAAAATTTTATAATCTGATGTTTTTTGAATATCTACATCATATTCATGTGCAAATCTTTCTAATTCCCTAAAAACATTTGGTGGATTAAATAATGCTATTCGCATATTCCAGCCGTTTTCTACTTGTACTACAGCCAATTTTGCTTTCCAACTTAACCTTTTAAATACAATTCTTTTAATGTCCATTGGTTTAACGGTTTTTGCATATACTTTAAACCATAATATATATGTTCTATAGGTTAAAGCATCTTTGTCTATCTGAAATTCATATCTGAGGAAAAGGGAAAGAAATGAACAGAGGATAGCAAAAAGAAGTAAGAAGGCAAGTACTTTATATTGAATTGCTTGAATGAATAATAAAGCATACAAAAGTAATAAAGCAAACATGATAGTTTTTTGAGCGGTAGCTTTAAATAACATAGAATCTCCTTTCTTTAGTAAATAAGCCAATTGGTTTTTTCTATGATATTATTTAAGTGTTAATTTAGGTTAGATTTATATTGGGAGGTCTTTTACATGTATAACACCATTTCAGATTTTATCAAAGAATGGAACAGCGAAGCCATGCTAACTCAAAAAGTTTTGGATAGCTTAACAGATGATTCGTTGAAACAACAAGTTTGCCCTGAAGGACGTACGTTAGGAAGAATCGCTTGGCATTTTACAACAAATATTCCAGATTATCTAACTGAATTTGGACTGAGCATAGATAGAATAGAAAGTACAGCAAGCGTTCCATCTTCAGCACAGGAAATCGCTATAACCTTTAAAAATGTAAGTTCTCACGCTGCTAAAATCATTGAACAGCAATGGACAGATGAATCTTTAGGACATACGCAAGAAGCGTTCGGAAGAACCCAATCAAATGCCACAATCTTAATGGGACTAATCAAGCATATTGTTCATCACCGAGGTCAAATTACCATTCTGATGCGTCAAGCAGGACTGAAACCCCCTGGAGTTTATGGGCCTCCAAAAGAAGATTGGGTTCATTTAGGTGTGGAAAACCCACCGCTTTAATAATATCAGGTAAATAAAAAAGAGGCTGTCCATAGAAAATACTATAAAATTTTTTCTCAGGCAGCCTTTACATAAAACCTAATTAATCAGTTAGTACTTACTCTGAAAAAACTTTTGAGTACTGCACAACACCTTGCATATTTTTTAATAATCCCTCTGTTAACTCTAAGGTCATAAAGAATTCTTCAAGCACGTCAAAATGTTCTTTCTTATCGCTGTATTCTTCATTTTAAAAGGCGCTTTTCACAACTTTTTCAGTTTTATTATATTCTTCAGTGAGTTCTTGATTAATTAAAATATCCATACTTAGTATGGATATATTTTATAGTGTTATATTTTATGAGTCCACCTTTAATACATAATATTTGTAAATTTTTATGGTGAAATATACTATATATGTTAAATTGGAGTGTGTAAAGAAGGGATAATATCTGATGTTAAACGTATTATTTATATGTTTAGTAAGCTGCTTCATCATTTATATTGGGAAACGTGTATGGAAAAAAGGTAGTACTAATTTTATTGCTGGGTATGGAAAGATATTTACACCTAAGGATGAAAAACAGCTAGCTAAAGGAATTGGGCTTATTATTATGTTATTTGGCTTTGAATCTATGATATTTCCTATTCTCTCTTTGCTTTTTGAAGGGATCGGCTTTTATTATGGATTGCTGGTTGTGTTGAACTTCTTCGCTTTATTTGGGCTTATGATAAAGGATCAGGTGCAAAGAGAAGCCTAAAGGGGGAGAAAACGATCAATAAAAATATTCGGCTTATGATTGGTTTAATCAGCACTATTATCCTATGTTTTTATGGAATAAGAGGTTTATTCATACATGAAACAATACCGTGTTCTTCTTATCTCTTTGCGGTAGGTGGAGCTATTTCTACCATTGCTCTTATCTGGGAATTAATAAAGAAAGATGCAGCTTAAATTGAAAGAAGTGATGATGTGAAAAGACGATGGATTTCCTGGTGTATAGCTAATATAATTTGGATCATACTTTTTGCTGTAGGCACAGCTGTTATCTGGACAAGAGAAGTGGATGGAGCGGGTGTTACCCAAACACCGGAGCTGAAATTGTTCGCATTTATAGTGTTGCTAATTGCATTTATTTTCCCTTTGATTATTCAAGTTATATGGCTAATTATTAATTTTAAAGTTAGTAAGCATGTACTATAGAAAATAGGAATAATGTTATGGAATAGAGAGGGATGATGTGTATGCAAAGCAAAAAATGCTCTAAATGTGATTCAACTCTAATCAAAGCTCGTATTCAATCATCACCTGGTACAGTAGGTGTAAATAAAACACCGAGCAGCGTATTAAATAACAATCACCATTACAGCGAATTAATACCTTATGTTTGTTCAAGCTGCGGTTATGTGGATTTTTATGTGGAGGAAGCCGGAAAGTTTTTTTAATAGAACTTTTAGGATTGTTCGTTTTCGAATACATTATGATACGTCACTGAACTTGGTATATCGCCTAATATCAATTTTAATCAAGGGGTAAGGAAAATGATTTTTGGAGGCTATTATGAAGAGAACACTTAGTTTTCTGTCAGTAGTTTATTTAACCGTTCTAACTGCATGTAATCAAGAAAGTACAGGGGAAAATATAGAGAGTTCTTCTGCTATCATTGTTGTAGTTGAAAACAAGGAATATAACGGAACAGAAGATAAATTAGATCAAACACAAGAAATAGGAGACCAAATAGGAACCATAGAAAAGAAAACTAAAGCAACTACGATGCCCGAAGGTAATAATCAATCAAACTATTTTACAGTTGGTTCAGAAATCTATTCAGTAAAAGGAACAGAGGATTATATTATAGTTAAAAATAAAGATCATAAAAGTCAGTTAATGAAAAAGGTAGCCCAAAAAAGATGAGTATTATTTAAGTTGACTACTTTATCTTTCAGAAAATACGTTCTACGTGAGCGTATTACATATATCAAAACCTAATTATAGTAAAACAAAAAAATTTTAAGAGGTCGAAAGTGAATAAAAAAATTCGATGGGGCTTAGCTAGTTGTATAACAATTATAGGGGCGTTAAGTATATATTTTTTGTTCTTTTCTTACGATAAGTTTTATGTAACAAAAGACGATAATATGTTTAACACAAAGCTTTTAAGTGATACATATGGAAAATATGAGTGCACAGAGATGGCTGATCAAACAAAGTATGACTCTAAGAAATATTTTAGAGCCTTTGGTAAAACACAAAATGGGGATTTTATTTATGCTATTAAAGGTGATCCTAAGCATAAACAAGTGCTGCTAATTGAAAACACCGAGATGCCTGCGTGGTTTTTGTACTCGCGTCAATAAAGGTGCTAAAGTGTCTGTAAAACCCATTATGGTAGGTAAAGATGTTGCATCATTTTTCTTTTGAAATATATTTCGAATACAGAAGGGGCTGTGTTATGAAAAAGTGGTTATACTTACCTTTTATTCTATCTTTGGTTATTCTATGTGCAGCATGTTCAAGTTTAATTTGGAAAAAACAATACGCGGATTCTCCACCTAAAGAGTTATTGTCAGATGGAGAAGAATATTCTATTTTGGCAGTAGGAGAAGAGATCGATCATCCAGAGGAAATAATGGGTTTAAAACAAGTTCGATATTTTTCTTCGTTGGAAGAAGTAAAGAATCAATATCCAGACTTAAAGGTAGAAGGCAGCCCTTTCTTTATTATTTTTAATGATAAAGAAGTCGTTTTAAGAACTTCAGAATTAAACAAAGCGATACGTTTTGTAGAAGAAAATTACTAGATACAAAAACAAATAAAAGACACCAAGGAAACATAAAGCACCTTGGTGTTTTTACGTTTAATAATAGCTCATATGACAATTATAAAATACAAAATATAGAAAATATAATAACATATGTTTATTGGTGGGGGACGAAAAATGTTTGGAGGAGAAATATGAAAAAGTTCTATCTTGGTTTGTTTATTATGTGTTTGGTGTTTATCATCTCCGCTTGTTCAAAAACGGAATATGTAAACAATGTTGAGTACTTAAAATTACAAAAAACAGAGGTAACGTTAACAGATGATAAAAAAATCGTTGGGGAAATGATAGTACCTGATAAAAAGAATAAAAGTAAAAGTATCGTTCCAATGGAGTTACGCTATACATTTACGATGGAAAATACGTCTAATAATATTATGGCTCTCTCTGATTCTGCTAAAACAAACATTCGCATAAAACCAGATAAGGAGTTAGTATCAGCTGTAAAGGAATCAATTGGTTCAAATATTTATAATATGGATAACAATAAGTTAGGTATTGGTATGAGTATAGGAGAAATTCCATCTAAAGGAACAAGTAAATTTACTCTTAGTTACACCTTAGGAGCAAAGGAAAAAAATAATGAATTACCTCTTTTGCCAACTGAAGAAGAACTAAAAAAGCTACAAGCTAATGCGTTAAAGGGTACACTCGTTATCTCCCAAGATGAAAAGGATATTGCAAAGTTTAGGTTAGATTCAAGCCAATAAACATGATTATAAGTTTAAATAGATTAATAGCTCGCTAATCCTGTATATCGTCAGCGTTAGCGAGCTATTGTTTTTATATTTATACGCTTGTATGTGGATTTACTTTTCCCGAAAATAAAATTGATTAGCCCTACTTATTTGGTTACGATAAGCGCTCGAATAATTTCATTCCAATAGTATTTGAAGTTTTTGTCACTTGTATTTTTTGGCATTAGAACGGTTGATTCCTTTGTATTCTCTTTTTTTATAGACATTATGATTTCCCCTTATCTCTTTATATTTAGTATGTTGTGGTTTGATTTACCATATTTTATAATGAAATTAGCAATCGTTACAGATGAACATTACGATTGAATCAATCGAAATATCCGATTATAAAGAGGTGAGGAAAATCGAAATAAAACAACTGATTACATTTAAAACAGCTGCAGAAAATTTAAATTTTACATATACAGCTAAAATTTTGAACTTTGCTCAATCAAGCGTTACTGCTCAAATAAAAGCTCTTGAAAATGAACTTGAAACGCCTTTATTTGAACGTCTCGGAAAGCGCTTGGTTTTAACAGAAGCAGGTAGAGAATTCAAAAGGTACGCCGATAAACTGATTCAATTGACTAAGGAAGCAAAAAACGCTGTAAGTGGAGTGGAGGAGCCCGCAGGTACGCTTATAATTGGATCTTCTGAAAGTCAGTGCACGTATAGATTGCCTCCAATATTAAAAGAGTTCAAGGATCAATTTCCAAAGGTTAAAATGATCTTTAAGCCCATTTACTCTCAAGAACAAACGAGAGCGCAGCTACTAGATGGCACTCTTGATATTGCCTTTACATTGGAGCCTATTCAGCATTACGATGCAAATCTACATACGCAATGTCTTGTTGCAGAAAACCTAAAAATTATAGCTTCTCCTCAGCATCCTTTAGCTAATAAAGCGGAAATCTACTTAGAAGACCTTGAGAATGAGACTCTTTTGTATACTGAGTCGGGTTGTTCATACCGGGTAGTATTGGAAAACTTGTTTCGTGAGGCGGGTATTTGCACATCAACTAAATTTGAATTTGTAAGCGTAGAAGCTATTAAACAGTGTGTAATGTTAGATTTAGGTATTGCCATACTACCGGAAGTAGTAGTAAAAGCGGAAGTTGAGAAAGGTATATTAAAAGAATTAGCATGCACTAAAGTTGATACACCTCTTTACACACAAATGTTTTGGCATAAAGATAAATTCATGTCTCTTCCTTTGCAATCTTTTATTCAATTGGCTTGCAGTACTTTTGGTTTAAATTATATAGGTCTCGAAAGTAAAAAACTCTAGGTGCGTTATGCTGACTAAAGAATTACACAGGATACATAAAATAATCTAATATCTTTCCTAATAAGATAAGAGATGAAGGAAATCTTCATTCCTTCGCTAATATATAGATGAACCTTAATAATCTAGATTTTAATTGGTGAAATCTGAGTTAGGAGTTGATCTAATTTGAAAATGGGAGTAAATCAAATTGAACTAAATGGTTTAACATTTCAATATCGAGAGGCGGGCAAAGTTTCGGCACCCGCTATTATTGCACTTCACGCTTTGGGAATGAGTGCAGAGTCTTGGGATGAAGTAGCAGCTGTATTAGGGAAGGAATATCGGTTTCTAGCTTTAGATCAGCGAGGACACGGTGGAAGTGAGAGAACTGACGCGTACACGTTTGAACTCATGTGTGATGACTTGCTTCAGTTTGTAAATGCGATGAATTTGGAGCGCTTTACGTTAATTGGGCATTCTATGGGCGGTACGGTGTCCTATCTTTTTTCTGAAACATTTCCAGAAAGGGTAGATCGGCTGATTGTTGAAGATACTCCTCCACCTTTTACAGGAGAGAAGTTCGAAATTCCTGCCAAACCGCCTGGTTCTTTACCGTTTGACTGGGAGGTTGTACCTTCAGTTCTTCACCAGTTAAACAACCCCAACCCTAAATGGTGGGGAAGTCTTACAGAGATAATTGCACCTACTCTCATCATAGGAGGAGGATCCAGCCATATTCCTCAAGATAAATTACAGGAAGTTTCTAAGCGCATTCCAAATTGCAAATTAGTAACGATAGAAGGGGCTGGACATGAGGTGCATACAGGAAACTTATCCTCTTTTTTAACTGCTGTGAAAAGCTTCCTTGATTCGTGACTTTCTGGAGCTTTTATTTAATTTGAAAGTTTGGTGAAGTAAATAACATGGTAAAAGTTATTAAACTTTTATAGAAAGGGAGACTATACGTTAGTCTCCCTTTTAATCCTCGAATATGTTAATATATGAATTAAATGTAATAAAATTCATAATAAAATAATTTTTATGGAAGATAAATAAACGCCTTTTAATAGTTATAGGGAATACTATAACTCATTAAATGAGCATGTTTGAAAGGAGGAGAGTGTCTTGTTGAAATTTATAGAAAAAGGTTTTTTCTACGGCCTTATTTTAGGAGTATCATTAAGTTTCTTTGTGATTCCATATAAAGAAGTCCAATCAATGGGTGATGGTGTAACAGAAACAACGTATTTAAACCTTACTGATTTTATTATTCATCTAATTCGTTTTAGTGTAGTTATAGCTGTACTGGGAGCGGTGATAGGTTTCTTTGTTTATAGAAAAAAGAGTTTGGAGTGATTCACCCAAGCTTTTTTCTACTGGTGATTAAGTACATTATGGTAGCTGCTAGTTAAATGGTGCCATATAAACATATATCTAGTTTGCAGAGGACCAAATTGAAACAACGTTTTAGTCAATATTCACTGTGGTTATCGTTGCTTGGGATTGCTGTTGGTGTTGGACGATACCTTACACCCATACATAGCCCCAACATTTGGTATGTATGTATTACCCTTTATTCGATAGGATTTTCATGTGGAATAATAGCTTTTGGAAAACAAGAAAAAGGGTTGATGAAATATTTTAGTTTAATCTCTTTTGCAGTAATCCCAATATTTATTATGGCGAGCTTTTTATTTTTTGCAATGAATTTTGGTGAAAAATAAAAGAAGGTAGTTATAATAAATATTTTCATGTTAAAATTTGTATGTGAGATGTAAAAACACAATTCGGTTGGTAGTCCGGATGCATTGATATGTATTAATGTCAGTAACCTTCCCCTCCTCGGGATGTCCATCATTTCATAGTATGTTTAGAGGAGGGAATCGTTATGTCACTAACGATTTACCATGATGGTCAGTTTTGGGTAGGAATTATTGAAGTTGTAGAAGGCGGTAAGTTAAAAGCATTTCGTTATGTATTTGGA